>CAWFJC010000022.1:0-363028 GCA_963815975.1 uncultured Actinomycetota bacterium | reverse complement strand
CACCCTTTCGGCGCTCTGAGCCGCCCTATGAGCCCTCAGGACTGCCACGGTGCGCCCATCCAGTGCGATGTTGCGCCGAGACCGACGTGACTTGGTTTCTCCGATCCTGAGCACCGGCGAACCGTTCACCAGGACCAGGGTGTCCACCAAGGAAACCGAGCCCTGTTCGAAGTCCACACTCCCCGCCGCAACCCAAGCACCTCGCTTCTCCGCATCCCGGTCGAACAGGCAAGCGCCCAGGCTGCGCTCAGCCGGTGAGATTCGACGTAGTCCAAGAACTGGCGGCGCTCTGCTGCTGTCCAGGTCGGAGTGTCAGGACGTTCGGCGCGGGGAAGCTCCACATATTCCGCAGGGTTCCGCGGTGGCGCCCCCCTGACGCACCGCGTCGCCGAGAGCCTTGTGAAGCAGGCCATGCGTACTCCTGATGCTCTTGGGTGATAGGTCGAGCCCACGGTAGAACGCCGAAATCGTGGTCGGTGTCAGGAACATTCCTTCAACCTGACCGAACCCAACCCCTTGACCAGACGCTGCACCTCATACCGATAACCCTCCATCGTCGTCTCCAGCCAGCCCACAGCCATTCTCGAGCCACGGTCCAAGCCAGTCAGCCAACGTGCCCTTCGTCGGTTCGACATAGGTGCCCTCATTCATCTGGTTCACCAGTTTCGCCCGCGCTGCTTCCGCTTCACGCTTCGTACTGAACCCGCCGTGCCATTTGCGGAGCCGCTTCCCCTCTGGTGTCCGATCTCCTTCGATAACCACCGTCCAGGTCTTGCCCCTCTTGATGACTGTCCCGATCATTTCTTGCTCCTAACGCTTGTTGTGGCGTGGATCTGTTTCGGTTTCAGGTCCGTCCCATTCGTAATAGGTGGTCGTCGGCGCCGGGGAGACCTGCCAGGAGAACCCGTAAACCCCTGCGAGTGTGTCCATATGGAGTGAATGCGGCGTGCCCACGTCGACTTTCACCTCTGCTTCGCCGGGAAGTCCTGACCAAAGGGGGGCGGGCGAGAGGAGGAACGCAACCGTGGTTTGTAGGGCTACCGCCAGCGACACCAGTTTTTCGTCCACCGTCACGTTCCGCTTCCCAGCTTCGACCTGTGTGACCGTTTGACGAACCCACGAATGTCCCAAGTGGACCATGCACTCCGATAGGTCTGTCAGCGTCAGGCGTCTGAGAGTCCGTACGTCACCGACACGTTCACCCACAAGCTGATTGACGTACTTGGTGCCCTTGCGGGCCGGTGGGCGGGCTCGGACTGCTAACATATGCGGCTCCTCGGTAGTGCAAGACCAAGATACGTAGCGGAAGTCGCGGATGCAAGTTATGGTTTGAAATTCGAGTCGTGCGAATTGCACGACCAACTGACGCAAGGAGCTTGAGTGTCGAAGCTGCGAGAGATTCGGAAGGCCCGAGGACTCACCCTGGAGGCCGTCGCCTACCTCGCCGGGGTCGACATCGCCACCGTCAGCCGAATCGAAAACGGTCTGGTGGACCCCAGACCCGAAACCGTCGTACGGATCGCCCGCGGACTCGGCGTTTCGATAGACAGGGTTGCCGAAGGTCGAAAGAGTCTCGGTGAGAGCGACACTCACAGTTCCTGAGGCTGCCGCCTTGCTAGGCGTGTCGAAAGGCGCAGCGTCGAGGCTGCGACCGGCACCCTGGCCGGGATTCCAGTGATAAGAGTGGGCCGGCGTTTAGTCATCCCTCGTATCCCATTCGAACGCATCCTCGGAACCGCAGACGAGGGGTCCGAAGAATGAGCGCGCCCTCAGACCTTCTCAGCGAAGCTCTCGACCTCGTCCACGGCGACCTGACCCGTTACGTCCGTTTCCCGTCTCCCGAAGCTGCGGACGCTGTCACCTTGTGGGTCGCCGCCACTTGCCGTTGCATCACGCACCTTTGGGAGCATGCGACCCGTCTCGTCGTCAAGTCGCCAGTGAGACGCTGTGGGAAGTCACGCCTGCAGGAGATACTCCGAGAGCTAGTTCATAACCCGCTCGTGGCTGGCTCCATCTCCGGGGCCGCTCTTGTCCGGTCCATCACTGAAGTCGACCCGCCGACTCTGATCCTCGATGAAGTCGACACGGTGTTCGGGAAGAAGGACTCTGACCAGTCGGCCGACCTGAAAGCGATTCTGAACCTGGGCCACTCTCGCGGGGCTGGCCCTACCTCCGGTGGGACATGAAAGCCCGCGCTACGGAAGCGTGTCCGACGTTCGCAATGGCGAGCATTTCGGGGATAGGCGACATGCCCGACACGATCGAGGACCGGGCCGTCATCATCAAGATGCAGCGCCGGCCCCCCACCGACCCGAAGGTCGAGTTCAAGCGCCGAGACGTACCCGACCTTCACAAAATGCGGACCAGTCTCGCCCATGCGACCAATCTCGCCCTCGGGTTGATTGACTCATACGAGACTCCGAGCCTGCCGGTGACTGACCGCGCCGCCGACGTGTGGGAGCCGCTAGCGTCGTCGCTGACGCAGCGAGAGGCACCTGGCCCGACCGGGCTCGGAGAGCATGTCGGATACTCAGCATCGAAGAGGCCGACGAAGCATCCAGCGGGGAACGGCTACTCGCCGACCTTCACACCGTGTGGATGCTCGACGACAACGGAAAACCAAAGCCGGACCCCGAAGCGCATCTGCCCACCGAGGAAATACTGCGACGGTTGCACGCCCTCGAGGAGTCTCCTTGGCGCGACTGGTATGGCCGAGAGTTCAACCCTCGTGACCTGGCGCGCCTGCTGAAACCGTACGAGGTGCGCTCAAAGACGATACGCGTATCAGACGAGGCGACCTCAAGGGTTACAACCGCGATGCGCTCCACCCGGTCTGGCAGTCCTCATCTTGCGTTCAAACACATCGGACACGCATACCCCTGAAACTCCGTCACAAGGGTCACAAGCGTCACAAACCGAAAACCCCTACACAAAAAGCCCCCGTCCCATAAGCGATGTTGCGGATGTGACGGATGTGACGGATTCCCAGGGTATAGCGCCAAATGTGACGTTCGCCACCGCCGAACAGAACCTCCACGATGGCGGAATCGACTTCACCGAGGTGACCTGAAAATGACATTCGGATCGGCAACCTGGCCGCTGTGGTGCTGCTGGTGTGACAAGCCCCTACGAACGGCTGTTGGTTCTCAGCCCTTTGTCGTCTGCAACGACTTCTACGAAAAACTGGACGCTCTCGACCTCCTGCTCGGCCGGATGCCGAAACGGTGGGAGCTGGCTCGATGAGAGTCGGCACCTACACCGACTGGCCGCTCTGGTGCTGCTGGTGCGACCGCGCCTTCAAAACCGCGATCCGGATCGGTCCGTTCATCGTCTGCGACCGCTGCTACCGGAAACTCGACGCCCTCGACCGGCTCCTCGGACGAATGCCGAAACGTTCGGAGCCCACCCATGAGCCGAGAAACCACCGCCGAGAAGAGCCGCCGCTATCTGAACGAGGGGCGCATCCTCCTCACCCGAGTCACCCCCGGCCACGTCGAAGGGGTCGCCCGCGGCACCAGCCTCTACCGCGTTCAACTACACGACCGGCGAATGGTGGTGCTCATGTCCAGCCACGCCACGACTGCAGCCACCTCAAAGCCGCCCGCCTCGTCACCAGCCGCCGACCTACCCCCCACCCCCACCCCTCACCCTCACCAAACGATGACACCCCGACTCCTCCGCCATCCTCGACGATCTCAAATCCGCAGTCCACCATGAGCCGAATCCCATGAACCAAACCCACCAGAGGGAGGGGGGGACCGGGTCACACGGGACCACACCCCCATGCGTATGGACGCACCAAGTCTTTGTTTGTTCAAAACGAGGGGGTTGATCTGTGACTAGGTATCGGCGGTATTTGCGGGTTTGTGTGGTTTGTGGGTTGGAGTTTCGGGCTTCGAGGCGTGACGCCCGGTTTTGTTCGGCGGCTTGCCGGCAGGCGGCTCACCGGACGGGGCCGGTCACGAATCGAGACGTATCTGTGACGGAACCGGTCCGCGACCAAACGAAAGGAGCCAGTAATGGCAAGAGTAAGTAGCAAACCAGGGCCGATCGTGAACGCGATCACTTTGGGCGAATTGAGAACCAAGACCGGGATCATCGCACCACCCCTCGATGTCGTCTTGGCTCGATACGGATTCGACGACGAGATCGGCGTCGACTTGTACGGGGAAGCCGCCGTCGACGTGGAGGTCGCCGCCAGGTTTCTCAGCGACTACGCCCAGGCCGCCGCCTCCCGACAATCCAAGTTGGAGTCCTACAAGCAGCACCTCCGCGAGAAGCGGGCCGCAGAGAAGAAGGCCGCCGACCGGAAGAACGCGAAGCGAACTCGCCGCCCCCGGGCCGAACGTGCGGAGAAGGCTGCTGCTGCGAGGCGTGACCAGCTCGCCGAGGAGAGCCCGCCAAGAGGCCGAGGCTGCACTCGTCGACCGTGACCCGAGCTTCTCGGAGTGGGAGGCTCGAACATGGCGGCGAGTAGACGCTTGGAGGGCTACGCGTCCGTTTCCGACCAGCCGACCAAGATCGTCGAAAAGGTCGACGGCGAGATTGTCGTCTTCTACGAGGCGATCCAACCAGGCGCGTTCCGATTCGCATTGTCGGACTCCAAAGGGCCGAGCACCGTGTTCTTGAGAGATCACAACTCGTCGCTGATTTTGGGTCGACGTAACCGGAACCTGACCGTGAGAGAAGACGACCACGGCTTGAAGTTCTACCTCGACGTACCCGAAACCGCCCTCGGCGACGAAACATTCGAACTGGTCGACCGGGAGATTTTGCTCGGCTGTAGTTTCAAGTTCACCGTCGGCCGGGAATCCTGGCATGAACCCGACCCGAACAAGCCACCATTACGAGTCGTCGAAATGGTTGGCGGGTTGTTCGACGTGTCGGTCTGCACCAGCCCGCCCGAAACCACCAGCGTCACTGTGGGCCGCGGACCAGCCCCACACCTCGAACAGTGGCCGACGCGGCGATTCAATCCGCTCACCACTCTTCACTGCAAACTCACCGGCAAACCACCGAGAAGCGAACCGCCACGATCGCGGTTGGACGGCGGATCAGCCCACCCGCCTACGCCGTCGAAACTGCCCGGACTCGCCCGCCGCGGCTGCGACCATCCACTGTGAGCAACATTCTGCGTCGACAAGCCTGTTGTCACGGACCAAGGGTCCAGTTCCCGTCTGCGCTGATCTCCAGGAATGCAGTGCCCGCTGACACGACGTCGGTGCCGTTGTACGGGCCGATCACGTTGACGATGAGACTTCCGTCCGCCTGGTGCCTCCTGCCCAGACGATGAAGAATACTTCGTGCCATCGTGGGTGGAATGCATGACGGACCCGGCTTGGTAGCGGACTACCTCATCCCCGTGCCCGTTCAGTGATCCTGTCATAGCCCGTGCTTGAGACATTGGTCGCACCGTGAGGGTCCAATTGCCGTCAGCGTCGATCTCCAAATGGCGTACAGGGTCGAGCCCGCTGGAAGTGAACCACCCCGTGTTCAAACCGATTCTGCCGTTGTAATTGCCTATCTCGTTGACGAGAAGGTCGATGTGAGCAAAAGCTCCATTCAACGACCAGACGATGAAGTTGCTCGATCCATCGTGAGCCAGATCGATCAGGGCGGGAGCATCGCCTGGGACCGACAGGTCGAGCACAGCATTTCCAACGCCGCTGACTGTGAATTCTTGAAAGCTGCCCGGTGGTGGTGGTGCGACCGGGCATCCGAGAGTGGGCTCCCTCCACCGGGGAGGACGCCGAAGTCACCGGCGACCGGAAGGCCGGTCCTCAGGCCGTAGGCGATTGTTTCGTCGGCGACCCCCTGAGTATTGGTGTAGCGGAGGAAGTTGGTGCAGGTGGAAGGCCGGAATAGGCCCACCGACTCCGGTCCCGGGACGCCGCGATTCGCCCATTCGACGGCGACCATTTTGTCGCCTGGATCACCGAAAATGAATTGAGAATCTGCGTTGCCCTGAGTGTGGGTCTGACGGAAATAGACCAGACCGGTGGACTCCCGATGCAGACCGACCGTGTCGATCCCGTCATTGTTGAAATCACCGACAAACGGCTTATCGCCCGGGTTGCCGAAGTAGTAGGCGAAGTCCGCTGCCCCTAGTCCCCCCTCGTTGGCTCCGAGCTTGTTGATGATGAACACCCGGCTCTCGGAGGGTCGGTAGATGCTCACCGTGTCACAGCCGTCCCCGTTGAAATCGCCGGCCAACGGAACATCGCCCGGGTTGCCGAAGAAGAACCGGATGTCGGCAACACCCTGACTGTTCGAGTTCCTCAAATAGACGAAACCGTCCGATTGGCGATAAAGCCCCGGTGTTTCGTCCCGTCAGCAGTCCCAATCGCCGACCATTGGAAGGTCACCAGGATTCCCGTAAAAGAAGCTGGTGGTCGCACCAGTCGTCGGATTGCGCAAAGACCACTGTCCGGTCGCAGTATCAACGATCCCGATCGAGCCCTCCTGAGCTCCGACCGGGAGGGCGGCTCCCAGGACGAGTGCTATCCCCACTACTGCGGTGATGACACGACGCATCCGGCCTCCCCCTTCGGTGCTCTCAAACCTACTCCATAGACGCGATCGAAGCCCCCAAGTAAAGATTGATGATCCGTCGATGGGGGCTTCTGGTCGTTGTTGAGGTCTGACTGTGACATCGGACCCACAATCCGAACCTACACGACCCGCGGAGACCGGATGAAGGGTCCCACGCCCGTGAGGGAAATGTCACAGACGGCCGACACACTCGCACAATGTCATGCGTCGAAGTCACAGAACGAATGGCGATCCTCCTGCACCATCTCACTCGGTGGCCGCTCCCCGAAGAAGACATGGTCCGGCTGCGACGGGCCCCTGAATGGATTCAGGCCACCCGCGTGGGGTTGGGTCATGGAGTCCGGCGAACTCACCGGGACCGGAAGCCGACACGCCGGCGAACTACCAACAGGAATCCTGCCGCCAGACCTCTGATCGTCCCTCGGCCTTGCTTAAATTGGTGGAAAGGAACGAGAGCGCGATGACTACAACCAGGATGACAACGATCCATATGCACCCAGTGAGTAACTCCCGTTGCCGTCGGCGTTCGTATCGCAGTCTGGCTGCACTGCTTCGACGTTCCCGGGCTTCACGGTCCCGGCGAGCGCGATTCGCCGCTCCGGGGGGCTGGGCCCCATCCATGTAAGGGCGGCCCTCGCGTGTGTTGCATCCGAGGTGGGCCGTCTGGCAATTGTCGAAGGTGTGTGAGCCGCCACGTGAAAGCCAGACGATGTGATCGACCGACGGTCCCTTGGGATGCCTGGGCCGTAGATTGAGAAGCAGACCCTTCCCGCAGAGCTGACATGTGTAGTAGTCACGCTTGAAGACCTCTACCTCAGACACGATCTCGATTTCCTTTCGACGTCGTGGGCCTGGGCTCTCTTGTATGCGGAGCGGTCGCGCTGCTTCGATCCGTTCGCATGGCGGGTTTCGAAGTGAACGATGTGAGCCTCTTTGCGACCCTCTGGCGTGGGACCGTCCGACCCTCGGATGATCTTGCCGCATCGCCGGCACGTGAGGTCCCCTTCAGAATCCGGAAGGGCGCGCTCCCGCTCGTTGAGATCCTCGGAACCTGATGCCATTGGGGAGTGTACGAGCGCCTTCAGGCTAGGCGGGCGAGCCTGACCGCCAGATCACGGCGGTTTTGCTAACCCGATTGCTAACCCAACCACAGATAACGCAACGCAACAGGACGGGATAAGGATCAGAACGAGTCTCCGAAAACCCTTGTTCTGGCTGACTTCTCGCTACTCGACGTGACAGGACGGGGTGACCCGGTTCAGGTTTAGGTCCCAGTGGACGAAAGTCCGTGGAGGTTCAAATCCTTCTCGCCCGCACAAGCCCCCTACGGCTCACTTCCACCCGGAGTGGGCGGCACCTCGGTGATGATCCTTGCCCCCCGACGAAACGTCAGATAGCTCCACGCCCAGGACACCAACACCAGGATCCGGTTTCTGAACCCGATCAGATAGAAGATGTGGACGGCTAGCCAGGCAAACCAGGCCGGGAACCCGGAGAAGTCAAGCCAGGGAAAATGAGCTACCCCCCTAGACCGCCCGCCGATGGTGGCCAGAGATCCCTTGTTGCGGTAGCGGAACCCGGTCCGGGGCTCCCCCGCCAGGTCCGCCCGGATGCCTCGAGCCGCATGACGTCCCATCTGCATCGCTGCCGGCGCCACTCCAGGCACTCCAGGACCCACGGCCAGATCTCCGACCACGAACACTTCCCAATGGGCAGGCAGCGATAGGTCCGCTTCGACCATGACCCGCCCCGACCGGTCCCGCTCCCGCGCCAAGGCCCGCCCCCGAGGGACGAAGCCTTGACCCCCGCGGCCCAAAGAACGTTTCGCGGCCTCGATCCTCTTCACCGCCAGCCAGAGTCACTCCAGAGTCGTCGACGAGATCGACCATGGCGTTGGTGCGAACCTCCACACCCAAGCTCTGCAACTGTCGTCGGGCGCTCTCCGAAAGCGCTTCGGGGTAGACGGGTAGAACCCGATCTGCCCCCTCCACGAGAATCACCCGAGCCGACCCGGGGTCGATCACATGGAACTCCCGTTTCCATCGAGTGGACCGCGATCTCGATCAATGCCCCGGCCAGCTCCACGCCGGTAGGCCCTCCGCCAACGACGACGAACGGGCGAGCCTACGCGGGCGGTCCACGAGATCCTGGCCGTAGTAGGTTTTGTGCTTCACGCGTTTGGCGACAGCGCCCGCTCCAGCGCTCCGCCCGTCTGTTCAATCAACCATTCGTAGGCGGCGACAAGGAAGCCGCCAGTTCCGCAGGCTGGATCCCAGATCGTAAACTCCTCATGCGCTCGCGGGTCGGGCTTCATGCAGCGGACGATGGACTTGATGAGGACGCGGGGCGTGAAGTACTGACCGGCGCCTTTCTTGCCTTCGCTGGCCGCCTTTTCCAGCAGTCCTTCGAAGGCCTCCGCCTTCACGTCGACGTCGAGCGCAGTCCACTCCGTCTCGTCGATGAGCGCTGAGGAGCTTCTTGAGGTTGACCGGATTGTTGAAGCGCGAGATGTGCCCTGCGCAAAGATGTCGCCCAAGAGGCCCTGCTGTCTGCCCGAGGGTGCGCAGGACATCGACGTAGTGGTCGGTCAGGCTCGGTGCCCGATTTGGCTTGCGAGCGTCGGCCAGGAGCAGTCGACGTGTGACCTTTTCCCCTTCTCGTCCGTGCACACGTTCGGCAGGTCGATGCCGCGCTCGTCGGCCATCTTGAGAAAGAGGAGATAGGTGAATCTGCTCGATGTAGTCGCCATAGTCGATGCCGTCATGGCGAAGGGTGTGGCAGAAGCCCCAAAGTTTTTGAACAATGTCGCTCATGCGGCGATGGCCTCGTTAAGTTCCTTGATAAGTTGCGGGAGTTCGGTCCTTGAAAGACCTGTTTGCCTTGCCCCAGCCGCCGGCGGGTGAAGACCGGAATGGTTCGTCGAAGTCGTCCTCGTCGATGCGAGAGATTCGCGACGCAGTGGTCGCGGATCCGATCCAGCCACTGCTGCTGCTCGGCGGTGAACGCTCTGCCCGCGGTTACTGTCGTCGAACGCCCGCTGCGACGCGTTCCTGGCGGTGAACAGCGGCTGTCTTGCGTCGTCGGCCGCGTGCTTGACCATCGAGATGATGTCGACCAGCGCCTTGTGGTAGCGCGATCTTCGTGGGCCGTCTGCAGATTCTCGACCGTGAAGCGCTCGCGGTGCGGCGCCAAGCTTTGTCCCGCAGTTCCTAGGGCGTTCGGTGCTCCAGTCCTGCGGACGGTCGAGCAGAATGCCGATGGCGTCGACCTGTCGCTGGGATTCTCCGTGACGAAGCCGTGCAAACGCCGCCAGGTAGTCCTCGGGCTTGTACTCCTTGCCGTCAGCGCCGCGGATCAGCCATTCGGACTGACACCGTCGTCCTGACGTCTCGTAGCGCGATGAGGAACACTCGCGGCGTGCGCGGGATAGTTACGAGCAGATCCTGGAAGTGCTTGGTCGCGCAGGAGCTTCATGGTGTCGGTGAAGTCTGTCTGGCAGGTGGCGCGGCAGGTCCTGCGGCGAAGCGCGCCACGTCGCCGTCCGGGATGAAGCCGCAAAGTGCTCGCGGGCCTCGCCCGACATTTCCTTGTCGATGCGCTGCAGTCGCTTGACCAGGCAGCGGATGTTGTAGTCGCGGTCGCGATTCTGCCAGATGTCGTCGATGATCTCGGCGATCGTTCGCGGTGGCTTCTCGGGCGGCTCGGCGGTGATGGCGGTCGCCTTGCGGAAGTACTCGAGCAGTGTGCCGTCGAAGCAGTCGAAGACGACGAAGTGCGACTTGTCCGGGATACTGCTCGCCCTTGCGAGTGCCGCGACCGAGCATCTGCTCGAAGAGGATGCGGGACTTCACCGGCCGCAGGAAGACGATGAACTCCAGGTCGGGAATATCGACGCCGGTGGTGAGCAGGTCGACCGTGACGACGATGCCGGGTTGCGGGCGGTTGCGGAACTCGCGGATCCGCTGCAGCGGCCGGTCCACGCGGCTCCGGTGATCTTCTGCGACGAACGAGTCGCCGCGGCCGAAGACGTCGCGGGCGATGTCGACGAGCTGGTCGGCGTGCGAGGTGTGCGGCAGATCGTTGGCGGCGAAGATCAGCGTCTTGGGAAAGCGGCCGTACTGCTCCTCGTGCTCGACGGCGTACTTCTTGATCTCCTCCAGGATCTTCCGGTTGGAGTCGGGCGAGGTGACCTTGCTTCGACTTCGGTGGTGTCGAATTGGCGTTCGTCTTCCAGCATGGTCGAGCTGCTCCGCTGCCGGTCTCCGGGTCGATCATGCCGACCTGCTCGCCTTCCTTGAGGAAGACGCCGTTCATTCGCACGTCCGACTTGATCGTGACCACGTCGTAATCGACGAGATAGCCTTCGCGGACGGCCCGCTCGTACTCGTAGCGGTAGACGACATCCTTGAAGTAGGCCGTCGTGTGGGCGGCGGGCGTGGCGGTCAGGCCGATCTTGATCGCGTCGAAATGGTCGAGCGTCTTGCGCCAGACTGAGAGCTCTCGGCCGTGGTATAGCCGCGATGGCACTCGTCGGCGATGATGAGGTCGAAGGCGTGGATCGGGATGTCGAGTCTTGCTCGGCGTCTTCGTCGATCTGCTTCGTCGCCATGTCGAAGACGGCGTCGCGGCCGAACAGGTTGATGGTCATCCGCTGGATCGTGCAGACGTAGACGAAGGCGTGCCCGGCTTGGGGTTCGTCAGGTAGGACTGCGGCAAGACCTTCGGGTCGAACTTCTCGTCCTCGTCGAAGTCCTCGCGCTGGAAGCGCTGGCTGTAGACCTCGTAGATCTGGTCGAACTTCAGGCCCGGCTCCGGCTCGAACGAGGCGAAGGCGCGCACCGCCTGGGCGGCCAGCGCGCGGCGATCCACCAGGAACAGGACGCGCCGGGCGACGCCCGACTTCATCAGCCGATAGACCTGGTTGACCATCGTGAAGGTCTTGCCGGTGCCGGTGGCCATGGCGACGAGCATCTGGCGCTTGCGGTCGGCGATGGCCTGCTCGACTGCGGCGTTGGCTTCGATCTGGTAGGGCCGAAGTCAGCGGGTGATTGTTCGGCGTGGCGCGGAGCTCGCTCGCAGCTCGCGTCGAAATCGCGGTCGCAGCAGTTCGCTGAGCGCCGCGGGCGTGTGGAAGTGGGCGATCTGGCGCGAGCGGTTGAGCGGGTGGCGGACGTCGTGAAACCAGATCACCTCGCCGTTGGTGGAGTAGAGGAACGGAACGCGGAAACCGCCGAAGTTGAAGCGGGTTGCCGGTCAGCGCCTTTGCGTAGCGCTCGGCCTGGGTGAGAACGTTCTGCGGACCGAGCGTGAGTTTCTTTGCTTCGACGATGCCGAGGATCTTGCCGTCCGCGCAGAGGGCGTAGTCGGCCGGGCCGTTGTCGGTCGGGTATTCCTCGATCGCGCCGCGATTGACTTCGCGAGCGGCGTCGTGGGGTCAAAGGGGACGATGGGCCAGCCGGCTTTCTTGAGCCGGGTGTCGATGAGCTTCTTGCGGGTGAGCCATTCCGAGTTTTGGGGCGAAGCGTTGGGCATGGCCGGGGAAACGCCGACTTTCGCTAAATATCAGTAAAAACAGGTCTTACTGATTGTATAGACTGCACGTGAATCCGGCAATCCGGCGAATAGCTAAAGGCGCAGGCGGCGCGTTTAGCTTGCCGAACCAGATGGACTACGGGTGGCGAGCCCGTGGGCCGGGGCCAGAGTGCCGTCTACACCGCTACCCTCAGCTTGATCCCGTCGTTCGGCGCGTGAACCAGATCCTGCTTCGTGCCGAGATACCGCTCCGTCGTCTGTACCGAGGCGTGGCCGAGCAGCAACTGGATCTGCTCCAACTCCCCGCCCGCCGCCCGGCACAACTTCGCGCAGGTCCGCCGAAGGTCGTGAGGTGCGATGCCTGGAACACCGGCAGCTTTCGCGTACTGTTGGAGCAACTGCCAGACAACCTTCTCGTTCAACTCGGTGCCCTGAACCTGATCCCCGCGGTTGACCGGGCGGAACACCTGGCCATCGGTGACGCCGGCAGCCGAAGTCCACGCATCGATCGCCACCTTGACCCAAGTCGGCATCGGCACCGTGCGCACGCGACCGTGTTTCCCAACAAGGTCCACGATGCACCAGCGGCCGTCACGCTGCTGGAATGTGCTTGAACGTAAGCGCCGCCACCTCGGACCGCCGCAGACCGCAGCCCAGGAGCACCGCGAGGATGGCGCGGTCGCGGAGGCCCTTCTTCGTGGTGGCGTCCGGAGCATTCAGCAGCGCCTGCGCCTGCTGCACGGAGAGCCAGTTTCCCAAACGGACGCCCTTCATTTTCACGCCCTTGATGCGTGTGATCCCAGCTGCCAACTCAGGCGCCAGCAGTCCGTTGTCGGCGGCCTCGACCGCCAGCTTGCGCACCGCCGTGATCCGCACGTTGATCGAAATCGAGCCGAGCCCGCGGGCCTCGAGCGCGACCCGCCAGGCGCTGACCGTCGCTTCTCCGTTGGCGCACGACCCGCATGCGTCGTTCGGGACCGTCCCATCGCAACCTCCGCCTACTGTCGGGTGTTGCGACGTTCGCTGGTATCCGCCCTGGCACACTCAACTACCACAACTGCGCCCACCGAGCCCGCAGAACCCTGAAGGGAATCGACCCACAGATCGCTAAAGCGGGGAAAACTGTCGTCGGGCAGGCCGCGGTGAAGCGGAACAAGGTTCGTGCAGCTATGGCAGAGCGAGAAGAAGCTTCGCATGAGGGGCCGGCATCATCGACTCGGCTTGCAGTCACCAAACGGCTCTATCCCCGGCCAAGGCCAGAACTGTCTGGCGGCCGCCTGCGCCATCGCCTCCGTGAGGGATATTCTGATGTGCTGCTGATGGGCCGCCGCGATGACTACCCGTTGGCAGGTCCGGCAGTCATTAAGCTAACGAGTAGATCGAGCCGTTCTGCGACGCAGCCGTATCAGTGGTTCGCCAACATGATGAGGCCCCACAAACCGGCGACATGCCTGAAGTGTTTAGCATCGAAGTTCGAGTAGGTGTTCGTGTCACAGGAGCCTCTTAATGCGACGCCGACGGCCTGCCAAAAATGCAGACGCTTAGGCTTCGCGATCGAAGCTTTAACAGGCTCGCCCGTGCTTGGCTGTGGAGCACTGGACGGTGAACCAGCTGACACGTCTTCTGCCTCCTCGAGCGCCCTCCGAGCTTGTCGCCAACTCGCGAACGCGGTGAGGGCGGCTGCGATCACGGCACCGATATGCACAGCTATTTCCACGGGGGCCCGCTCCTTCCAGGAGACATCTCTTAAAGATGATCAAACGATCGCGTCTGAGACATTTGGATACTGCACCTCAGCCCAGAAGCTGTGGATCACTTCCGTGCAACGAGGCGATTCTCGCGAACGCGACACCAAGCGTGGTGAGACGGTTAAGCTGATCAACTACGTCACGTACTGCGTACCGATCGGCGTGGCGCCCCGCGAAAGCCACATGTTGAAGTACATCGACGAGAAGGCGTATCTCACGAGCTGCAATTTGAAACAAGTCGCGATTTCGCAACAGCAAACTGATTCCGTATCGATGCAGCTGGTCCCGCAATTCGGACAACGCAGGCGTCGATGTAGTCATATCCGGCATTGACCAAAACAACGGTCGGTCGTTTGCGCTGTTTGCGAGCGCTCGAATTCAGGTGCTACGGTTAGCATCAATCCGACCGCCCTCTGGCGTTCAATGTTTGCCGTCGTCACGTCCTTTAGCTCGACTTTCGAGAGCATCTGGTTCACTAACGCGAGCCCTTCGAACAGACGCGACGTGGCGATTTCCGACTGTCCCTCGGCCTCATGACCGGTCGTATTAATAGTCCTGTCATGGCGCCTCCCGCTTGCTTCCTGTGATTCTTGGCTCCAAGTCGCCAACAAAGTGACTATCGAAGCTCAATTTGGTCGTCTTCCATTGCATCCGAGGTTGGTCCAATTTGAGAAGCTTCGCGAAGTCCGTCGCGAAAAGCTCCCACAAGTGATCATTGAGCACTCCGTGCTGCCACATTTGAAAGACGGCTGAATAGTAGTCGATCGCGGCCCTTCCCTTGTCCGGTATGTCGCCGTAGACAGCGCGGGCAAGAGTGGGATCACTGATCAGTTGCCAGGCCAGTTCCCGGGCATCGCTCCGTATTGCGTAAACGGCGTTGGCTCTATTGAGCTGACGCTGTTCACGAATCTGAATTGCGGCTACGACGAGCGCCACAGACGTCACTAAGAGCCCGATCGCGGTGGCGATGCCTGCGATCCCGGCGATAACGTCCTTGTAGTCGGCGAACCACTTGATCATGGTTCCGTCACTCTCCAGCCATCGTTGGAGCGCCCGGCGGCCAAATGCTTGGGGCTGCCCCAAATACAAGCAACCCTGCGTCGCCCGACCGTCACAAGAACGCTCAGCGAATCTGCCAGCCATTGGTGCCATCAACGGCCAGCGAGCACCAGAGCCACACACGGCAGCACGTACTGCAGCCATCATGGAGACGACGGCCGCCGTTGAGATGGGGCGGTCAGTTCGGGCGTCAGGATCAGCACCCGACACATGGGTCCTCCTGGATACGTAACGCCTCGGTGACAGTCCCTTCCCTATGGTTTATCTGGCGGCGAGTGGCAGATGGCTGGCCTGTGGCACCGCCACACCGTTCTCCGCCTAGCAGTGGACACCGGCATGGTGATGTTGTGCTCCCGGGGATGACTGTCGGATTGCGCAGGGGGACATCCACCACGAGGAGCACTACAGTGACGAACACTGCAAACGACACCGATGGATCCGCATATCTCGGCCCTGCATATGACCAGCTGTGCAGCAGCTACCATGCGATCGACGACTTCCGTTACAAGCTGCTTGGGTACCTCCCACTGGTGACAGGTGGGGCGATCGCTCTACTGTCCGGCCGTGCCGAAGAGGTACGGCAGGACTTTTACGGGCCCGTTGGACTCTTCGGCATCCTCGTCACATTGGGGCTACTGGCCTACGAGTTGTTCGGGATCAAGAAATGCCACGCCTTACTCAAGGCAGGGAAGGCCATGGAGCTGGAGATGCACCTGCCAGAAGGGCAGTTCATCCGCCGGCCCAACAATCTGCTGTGGGTTATCAACGAGCCGTTCGCTGCTGCGTTGATCTATCCCGCAGTGCTCGCCGCATGGACATACCTGGCAGTGCTATACGACAACCCGTCACGCACGGCGGACACTTCACGCGCCTCCGGCCTCGGCCTCCTGGTCTTTGTCGGAGGATTCGCGTTGATCCTCCTCTACGACGGATTCCTTCGCATTAGGGATTGGTGGGAAGCCTGCGGATCACGCGATGTCGGGCGCGAGGGGCATAACGATCAATTGCCAGGACGTCGAAAAGACGCTGGACCTACTACTTCAAACGTTCCGAATGATTCCGACCTTACGGTCACAAATCCATGGCAGAGGTGGGTCTGGATTGTGCTCTCGCTGGTTGGAGGAACCGCCCTTGCCATTCTAGTGATTGTCTGGTCATTGAAGCAGCCGTCCAAGGACACGCTCTGGTATGAGGTCGCAAGGACCTGTCTGCAAGTTATCGGTGTGGCAGTTCTTGGCGGCATTGTT
Source organism: uncultured Actinomycetota bacterium (assembly GCA_963815975.1). GTDB lineage: Bacteria > Actinomycetota > Actinomycetes > Propionibacteriales > Propionibacteriaceae > Microlunatus. The sequence goes on along the minus strand of CAWFJC010000022.1, from coordinate 346,890 downwards.
GCATTGTCCATAAATAGTTGGCAAGAAGAGCGAAAACAAACTGCCGAGGGCCTGGAACGACAGCGCGCAAGGGAGAACGAAAAGGCCCAGTCACGCGAAGAGAAAGCCGCGAGAATCCTCGAGGAACAGCGCAGGGAATTTCAACTGCGAACGTCTCTCTTGGATCGGGCGATGCAATGTGCACAGAGGATGTATGTCAACTGCCAGCATGTTCGTCGTCTGCAAAAGGACGCTTCGAAGGCACCGCCGACGGCAGATGTATCATGGGGGGGCGCCGAATTGGCCGAGCGGAAGACCATCGAGGCTCTCATGAGCTTTGATCAAATCTATCTCGAATTCTCCGCCGAAGCGGCAGTTCTTGAAACTGAATTAGGCGCCAGGTATCGAATCCCACCCGAATACGACACGGGTGAAGACCCGAAGCATGAGGCTGATACCGGAGCTGTCGAAGCGAATAGAGCGGGCGAAACATATGTTCGCTGGCATCAGATCCATGACTTGCTAACGGTCTACTACTTCGGACTGTGTGGCAACTTCCGTGTCGACGTGTTGAGGACCAACTCACCCCGTGACGGCCAGATACACTCGGGCGTGGATTTCACCAAACTGGTTCCCCGAGACCCCGAAAAGAAAGATGTGATTCCAACACCTGATGAATTGAGGGAAGTAATTAAGGCGATAAGAAGAGAATTCCCAAAGGCGCTGCCAGCTCTTGCTCGCGCCGCGTTGCATGAGGAGCTCAGAGATATCAGCGATGCCGCTCCCAGGTCGCAAAAGTCGATAGAGTCGCCACCTAGCCTCGGGTGAGCCACAATAAATCAATCTCGAGTAATGGCATCGAAAATGGATCCATGGAGAAGGTGATCAAATTGACACCATCAACGTGGCGTGGTGGAGCCTGGATAATCTGTTCGACACAGATTATGATCCGATCTCACAGATTTCGAGTTCGCAGCTGCAAATGGCTGGACACTTGAGGGGTGTACAGCGAAGTGGGCAACCTGGCTCAGTCCTGAATAGCCGGCACGGCGGAGCTGGCGCGTGGAGCTACTCCGTGTTGCCGAGGTCGAGGGTGACGAGTTGTTCGCTCGCCTGCGATGTCGAACGCAAACACCGTCACAGTGACGCCATTTTCCCTGACTTGGACCAAACTTGCTGGTTTCTAGCTTCGACTTGGCATTGACTAGACATCCCACGACCGGAAGCGGTCAAGGTGCGGAGCTGAGTTTGTCTGGTCACTGTGCCAGGCAAGGTGTTCGTCGTAAAGGGTGTGGGTGGTTCGCCGGCAGCTGTGGAGGATGCCAACAAGCCGGTTGCCGAGGGCTCGCAGAGCTTGGTACAGGGTGGCTCCGCGTGCGTTGACGGTCGTAGAAGGCGCGGGTGGCTGGTGAATTGTTGAGTGCGGCGAAGGCCTGCAGGAACAGCGCGTCGCCAAGGCGGCGGTTGCGGGCGAAGTGGGCCAGCACCACTCGCTTGGTCCCGGAGGCTTTGGTGATCGGTGACATGCCGACTAGTTCTTCAGACTTTGGCGTCGACGTAGCGGGCGGGTTCGTCGCCGCACACTGCTAGCACCCGGGCGTCGAGGAGAGTCCGAGGCCGGTAGATCTCAGCGTCCGGGTGCTGGCCAAAACCCTGCTCCAGCGAGCGCTCACCCGCCTCCGCGATACCGAGGCAGCACTAATTGGCACAGGTCAGGAATAACGTCTTTGTGATCGGCCAACCACTCAATCATGGTTCCGTTTTTTCTTCACCATCGTCGGCGCGACGTCAGCAACTGCCGCCTTGTCGTGGTTTGCTCCAAGGCACTAGCTTCGCGTCGCCGGGCCCTCACCAGAACTGCATAACTTCACGGTGATGTGGCAGTGACGGCGATGCAGAACACTCTCGCCCAAGCGAACTCACTGCACTGGCACGTCAATTGGCTCCGGCGTCGGAGTTAGAGCCAGTTCGGCCGAGCGTAGTGATCACAGCCCAGCGGACTGGCGGGACGAGTAATGCGAGCGACTGTGAAAGGCACCGAGCTGAAAGCCGCGGCCTACGCGGGAACGTATGTGGTCGTCCTCGCGTGGGACACCTTGAACGGCAAGATGCCGGCGCGCAACGAACTTGCTCGGTTACGCGATCGAGCGCACCGAACTCGACCTGGCCGGCAACGAGGTCGAGCGCTACTGGATGCGCGGGATCAAGCGCTTCAAGGACAAGGACAAGGGACTGCCGCCCGGCACGCCGGTCTCGACCGCCGAGCATCCGATCCAGAGCTTCCTCTGGGCCGACTACACCGCCAAGGCCGGCACCCGCTACCTGTTCCGGATCGTTCCCGTGTACGGCACGGTGAAGAACCCGAAGCTCGACGACGCGGCGGCGGTGACGCTCGACGTGACCGCGGAGATGGAAGGTGATCAGCCGCTCGACGGTGCCGACGATAGCATCCGGCACGATGTCTTCTTCAATCGCGGCGTGATCGGCTCGCAGGCCTACGCTCGGGAGTTCGGCAATCGCGAGCCGGACGCCGAGAATCCCCGGTCGAAGGAGATGAAGTGGCTCTCGCGCGGCCTGTTCGAAGCGCTCGTGCGATTCATCGGGCTCGCGGGAGACGGCATGGGGCTTCGCGCCGCCCTCTATGAGTTCCACTACCAGCCTGTGGCCAACGCGTTCGCCAAGGCGATCGAGGCCGGGGCGGACGTGAAGATCGTGTACGACGCGGAGAGCGACTACAAGGTCGACAACGAGGCGACCATCAAGACCGCGGGGCTCGACGACTACGACGCGGTCATTCCGCGGACCGTGACCGAGGGCATCCGCCACAACAAGTTCATCGTCCTGCTGAAGGGCGACAAGCCCGTCGCGGTCTGGACGGGCTCGACGAACATCTCCGCCGGCGGCATCTTCGGCCACTCCAACGTCGGCCACATCGTCTGGGACGAGGACGTGGCGGCGAAATACCTCGACTACTGGCAGCGGCTGGCGGACAACCTCACGCCGACCAAGCTGCGCGCCCCGAACAAGGCCGCCACGCCGACACCCGCCGGAAAGCCGCCCAAGAACTCCGTCACCCCGCTCTTCTCGGCGCGCGACGACAAGGAAAGCAACGAGACGCTCCAGTGGTATGCGGACCGGCTCGCCGAGGCCAAGGAGGTCTCCTGCATGACCTTCGCCTTCAACATCGACGAGGTGTTCCAGAAGGTCCTGGGCCAGGAAAACGACGTGCTTCGGTACGTCGTGAAGGACGACCCGCTCGGCGAGGAGGAGTCGATCGGCCACGACCGGGACGTGATCTTCGCGGCCGGTGCCTACCTGGGCGAAGGCGCCCTCGCCAATTTCCTGCGGGAGCGGTCGAACCCGCTCAACCGCAACCGCTACATCCACAACAAGTTCATGCTCGTGGACCCGCTGAGCGACGATCCACTGGTCGTCACCGGTTCGGCCAACTTCAGCAGGCCCTCGCAGCGCACCAACGACGAGAACATGCTCGTCATCCGCGGCGACAAGCGCGTGGCGGACATCTACTTCGGCGAGTTCATGCGCGTCTTCGACCACCACTACGCGCGATACATCGTGCGCGTCCTCACCGACGAGGGGCGCTCCGACCCGGAGGCGGGCTACCTCAAGGAGAAGACCGCCGACTGGCTGCCGTCACACTTCAATCCTGCCAGCTACAAGTCGAAGCGGCGGAAGTACTTCGCGTCGCCGAAGAAGTGACCACGGGCCATCGGTTGGTTCCGTCTGGTGAACCCAAGGCCAATCAGTCGACCAAGCTCGTTGGTCATTTTCCCTAATCCGGTTCTGGCTGACAGTGACTAGTGGTCGCGCCCGTTAGTTCGTCGGGGGTTCAGATCCATGCCGTGGGATCGCCGAGGTAGAGGCCGCAGGCAGTGTCGAGCGCTTCCTCGGCGGTGCCGACCGGGTAGCCGGTGGGGAGGTAGGAATCTTCGTAGTCGTCGTGGCTGGCGCGGTAGATGGCGAATCCCCATTGGTGGGCCGATCCGCCGTAGCGGAGTCGGCACAGCCTCAGCTCCTCACCATCGGCGAGGACGGCGTCAATGTAGGCGAAGTTCGCCCGGTAGCGGGTGTGGATCTGGCTGATCTGAGGCCACCGCTGCCGCGCGTGAGAGGTCAGCCGCTGCCACAGCGAGGTCTGGGTCGAGGTCGGGATCTTGGCCACGGCTTCCATCCTGGCTCAAACGCCTGGGGTGGCCATCGGCGTGGCGTCAGTGTCGCGCCCTTGGGGTGCGCGACAACAAGGGCATGATCATCTCTTCCCCGTATCTGATCATGTTGTCGGCCGAGGAGCGCGCGGAGCTGACTGTCCGCGCGAACGGCGCCCGCGCTGCACACCGCGATGTGGTCCGAGCCCACATCATCCTGGCCGCCGCTGACGGCCGGTCGAATGCCGCCATCGCCGCACACCTGCGGTTGCACGTTGACACCGTGCGCAAGTGGCGGCGACGGTTCCATCATCAACGGCTGGCCGGACTCACCGATCGGCCTCGGACGGGACGGCCACGCCGGTTCAGCGCCGTGCAGGTCGCTGAGGTGAAAGCCCTGGCCTGCGAGCTGCCGGCCGACGCCGACATCCCGCTGGCCAGGTGGAGCTGCCCCGAACTCGCGGCCGAGGCCAGCCGCCGCGGCGTTGTCGCCTCCATCTCGGCCTCTACGGTGCGGCGCTGGCTGGCCGCCGACGCGATCAGACCCTGGCAGCACCGGTCCTGGATCTTTCCTCGCGATCCCGACTTCGCGTTCAAGGCCGGACGGGTGCTCGACCTGTACGCCCGGATCTATGACGGGGTCGAACTCGGCGAAGACGAGTACGTCCTCTCCGCCGATGAGAAGCCCGGCGTGCAGGCCCGGGAACGGATCCACCCCAGCCGCCCGGCACGGCCCGGCCGGCGACCCATGCTGGTCGAGTCGGAGTATCGCCGTCACGGCACCCTCGCCTACCTCGCCGCCTACGACGTCCACCACGCCCACGTGATCGGCCACTGCGCCCCCACCACCGGCATCGAACCCTTCACCGCGCTGGCCGAGAAGGTGATGACCCGCGAGCCCTACGCCAGCGCCCGACGGGTGTTCTGGATCGTCGACAACGGCGCCTCCCACCGCGGCTGGACCGCCGCCGCCCGACTCCACGAGGCGTTCCCGAACACGATCATGATCCACACCCCCGTGCACGCGTCCTGGCTGAACCAGATCGAGATCTACTTCTCCGTCGTCCAACGGAAGCTACTCACCCCCGACCACCACCCCAGCCTCGCGGCCCTAGCCGAGCAACTGACCGCGTTCGAGGCCCGCTACAACCAAGGCGCCCAACCCTTCGACTGGCGATTCAACCGTGACGACCTCGACCAACTCCTCGACCGGATCGCCGCCTGAACCCCCGACGAACTAACGGGCGCGACCACTAGTGGCGTGGTGACGAAGTAACTTTACGTTTGGTGGGATGATGGGGGTATGGCTCATCCTGCCGCTCCGTCTTTGTTGTTGCGTGTTGGTGATCACGAGGAGCTGACCCGGCTGGTGCGGTCCTCCTCGGTGCGGGCCGGGCTGGCGCAGCGGGCGCGGATCGTGTTGTTGGCCGCCGACGGGGTGTCGCAACACCGAGATCGCCGAGCGGGTCGGGGTGTCGCGGCCGACGGTGATCGTGTGGCGGGACCGGTATGTCGAGCTGCGGGCTGGCCGGGCTGGTCGATGAGGACCGGTCGGGTCGGCCGACGGACGGTGGACCGGCGCCAAGATCATCGCCGCGACGTTGACGCCGCCGCCGGCCAGGCTCGGGGTGACGCACTGGTCGTCGCGGCTGCTGGCCGACCAGCTGGAGGTCGACGCACGTCACGGTGCTGCGGACGTGGCGGCAGTACGGGGTGCAGCCGTGGCGGGCGGAGACGTTCAAGTTCTCCACCGACCCCGAGCTGGTCGCCAAGGTCACCGACGTCGTCGGGCTGTATCTGGCGCCGCCGGAGAACGCGATCGTGCTGTGCGTGGACGAGAAGTCCCAGATCCAGGCGTTGGACCGGACCCAGAAGACGCTGCCGATGCAGCCCGGGCATGCCGAGCAACGCACCCACGACTACGTCCGGCACGGCACCACCACCTTGTTCGCCGCGCTGGAGATCGCCACCGGGAAGGTCACCGGGCTGTGCAAGACCCGGCACCGGCACCAGGAGTTCCTGGCGTTCCTCAAGCACGTCGCCCGCGCCTACCCCGACCAGCGAGCTGCACCTGGTGATGGACAACTACGCCGCCCACAAACGCATCCGAGGTCGAAGGCCTGGCTGGCGGCGAACCCGCGGATCCACGTCCACTTCACCCCGACCTCCGGATCGTGGCTGAACCTGGTCGAGGTCTGGTTCGGCATCATCGAACGCCAAGCCATCCACCGCGGCACCTTCCCCTCCGTCCGCGACCTCATGATCAAGATCCGGGCCTTCATCAACGGCTGGAACGACCGCTGCCACCCCTTCGTCTGGACCAAGACCGCCGACGAGATCCTCGACAAAATCAACCGTAAAAGGATTTCAACGCCGGACCACTAGTCTGGGAAACCGCCAGCGATCGCGGGCTTCTGTCGTCCCGCATCCTTAAGGCGGATCGCACGTGCTTGGTGGTCGCCGACATGTCGGGTGGCCCTTCGGCCTGTCATGACGCTTGATCGTCGAGGCGCGTTCCTGCAGGGCGCCAAGGGCCTTGCGGTCCCAGACGAGGTCCAACCTCGCGACAGCACGACTCCGGCACTCGAGCCCCATCGTTTGGGCAAGCAAAGTCGGCTGATCTGGAGCCGCCGAAGGCAGCGCTGGCGGGAGTTCCTGCGTCCCTCGCGCGTCCCTGGCGGTCGATCCGAGGAGATGCTGGCTGGCTAGTGGCGGTATCAGGCCTAGTCAGCGGCGGTTTGATCTTGTGTCCCCAACGGGGTTCGAACCCGTGCTGCCGCCTTGAAAGGGCGGTGTCCTAGGCCACTAGACGATGGGGACCTCGATAGCACCAGCAACCATAGCGTGAGCAGCCGCCGTCAGCGGTCGTCAGTCCAGGCTCGCCATCCGTATCGACTTTCCGCCATGGCGATGTGCTGCGCTATAGTTTCGCGGGCGCCCGGAAGGGTGCGTACCCTGGGCCACAAGGCCCCGTGGCGCAGTTGGTTAGCGCGCCGCCCTGTCACGGCGGAGGTCGCGGGTTCGAGTCCCGTCGGGGTCGCGTAAGCGGTGATTTCGTATCACCGACTCTAGGCCAGGTAGCTCAGTCGGTAGTAGCGTTCGCCTGAAAAGTGAAAGGTCGCCGGTTCGATTCCGGCCCTGGCCACCCGACATGTCAGCAGCCTCTCTTGCAGCCCGCCCTTCGACAAGCTCAGGGCGCAGCGACAAGCTCAGGGCGCTAACGACAAGCGCCGTCCTGAGCCTGTCGAAGGGCTCAGGGCGCAGACGCTATGCGGCGCCCCGCCGTTCTTCCTTAGCATTCATCACCCGCAGCTTCGGCGTCTCCATGACGTCGCCGACGATCGCGTTGGAGCGGCGCGGGCCGAGGTAGCGAGCACCTAAGTTGATCAACGTCTGCACGCGGTTGCGGCCGCCCAGCAGATAGAACAGGTGCAACACGATCCACCCGATCCACGCCAGGACGCCCTTGAGCTTGAGCCCGATCGGCGCCTCCAGCACCGCATCGCCACGACCGATCGTCGCCATGGTGCCCTTGTCGCGATAGTGGAAGGACTCGGTCTCCAATCCGCGATGCAACCGGGCGATCTGGCGAGCGGCGAACTTGCCCATCTGGATGGCCGGCTGTGCCAGCTGTGGCAGCGGACTGTTAACGATCACGCTTCCGTCGCCGATCGCGAAGATTCGTTCCTCACCGACCACCCGGGTGTCGTCGTTGATCTCGATCCGGCCGGCCCGGCCGATCGGCAGTCCCCAGTCGCGAAGCCGCGGATCACCAGACACCCCGGCCGCCCAGATCACAAGATCAACCGGCATCGAGGACCCATCCTTGAAGTCGACTCGATCCGCTTCCACCTCAGAGATCGCGGTCTTCAGCCGAACGTCCACACCACGCTTGATCAATTCCCGCAGTGCGTACTGACGCAAGGAATCGTCGAACGGCGCCAAGAGATGTTCGGTCATTTCCACCAGGACGACGTGAACGCGCGCCGGGTTGATTTCCGGGTACGTCGAGGGGATGGCCCCAGTCTTGAGCTCCGCCAGCTGACCTGCCATTTCCACGCCAGTGGGCCCGCCCCCGACGATCACCACGGTGAAGCCCGCGGAGTTCGCATCCGACCGGCCGGCGATGATCTCCAGGCTGCCGAAAATCGTGTCGCGGACCCGCAGTGCCTCGGCCCTGGTGTACATCGACATGGTGTATTCGGCCGCACCCGGGATACCGAAATGGTTCGTCGTGATCCCGTTGCCGATGATCAGATAGTCGAAGCCGACGCGAAAGCCGTCGCTGCAGATCACCTCGCGCTGATCATGATCAATGCCGACAACCTCGCCGACGCGGAACCGCACATCCTCATGATTAGCGGCAAAGTAGCGCAGCGAGTAGGTGACGTCCCCAGGGTTGAGGCCGCCGGTCGCCACCTGATAGAGCAGCGGCTGGAAGGTGTTGTACGGGAACTGATCGAGGAGGGTAACCCGAAAGCCCTCTTTGGCTAGCTCGTCGGTCGCTGATACGCCTCCGAAGCCAGCGCCGACAACGACTACATGAGGCATCTCAGTCACATAGCCATCTAATCAGTGCGCTGACCGCCTCCGACAGACCCATCCTGCCCCATGTCCTGCAGGGCGTCCCCACGCTTCACATACGCCTCAACGAATCGGCCGATCTCATCCAACGCCTGGGTACGCACCTGCAACGCAGACAAGGTGACGTCGTGTAGACCGTCCGGGATCCTGACCACGGTGACGTGCGGGCCGAGGCGAACCGCGCGCGCCGCGGTCTGCTCGACGTCGAGCACCGAGTCAACCACGCGGAGTCCCTCGTGCCAGCGGCGCGCGAACTCGGTCTTCGCCGACGCAAGCACCAAGATCGGAACGCCGATCGCCAGCCCAGCCGCGACCCGCTGATGCCCCAGCAGAACCGCCCGCAACCAGCCCGTACGGATCGGCGGGCCCGGCCTCGACTTGAGCGTGAGGTCGTAATCCCATTCGCCGCCGAGGCTGATGTGCAGCGACCGCGCAGTGAATCCAAGATCAGGAAGGCGTATCACCGAGGTCGGCGCTCGACTGCCCAATGCGTCGATCACCGGTGTGCCCAGCGTCCTGACGATGGCCGAGCCCTGCATGTCGAGCCACGGCGAGTTCAAGATCAAACCCTCGAGTCGATCAGCGTTGTGAGACGCCCACAGCGCAGCGATCAACCCACCCGTCGAATGGCCCATCAGCAGCAACCGATCATGATCAACTGCGATCAGGTCGGCAGCCGCATCAAGCTCGACAGCGTAATCGTCGAGGTTGGTGATGAAGCCCCGGAGTTGCCCGGGCCGGATGCTGCGACCGTAGCGTCGCAGCTCGACGGCGTAGAAGTCGTAGCCAAGGTCGTTCAGATAGTCGGCGACGTGGGTCTGAAAGAAGTAGTCGTTCCAGCCATGGAGGTAGAGGACCGCGCGCCGTCCCGGTCCGCGCACCTGACTTGCGGATCAGCGTTGCCACCAGTTCGACATCAGCTGGCTCACCCGGCGCAGGCTCGGCGCCGGGCAACGCCAGTTCGGTCGTCTCGTACCCGACCAGGAAGTCAGGACTCCAGGTGGTCACCCACCCATAGTGCCTACTTGATGAACCTCACATTGATCGGGTACTTGTAGAACTCGTGCTTGCTGGCCGCGATCGTGCCCAGGATGCAGAAGATCAACGCGACAATAAAGACCAGCGGCCACAAGATCAACCCGATGACGAACGAGATCGTGATCACGCTGATCACGTACGCGATGCTGTACAAGATCGAGAAGTTCAGCGCCTCTGTGGTGGTCTGCTTCAACCACGCGCTGCGATCCTTGTAGATCAAGTAGGCGATCAGCGGGCCGATGAAGCCGAAGAACGGGATGCTGATGTGGGAGATGATTCCCCAGGTCTTCTCGTCACTCTCCGAGACCGGAACCATGCCCGGCTGCGCGTACGGCTGCTGCGGGTAGCCGGGCTGACCGTATTGCTGAGGTGCATATCCCTGCTGGCCTACCTGGGCGTACGCCTGCTGATTGGGGTCGTACTGCTGGTAGCCCTGCTGAGCAGCAGCCTGCTGATTCGGGTCCGCGTAACCCTGCTGATAGCCCGGTTGCTGGTAGCCAGCGTTGGGATCGTAACCCTGCTGGGGGTAGCCCTGCGGGGTCGGCTGACCATACGGCGACTGCTGACCATACGGTGACGGCTGACCGTACGCCGCACCGGCTGACGGATCGCCGGGTCCCTGCTGGGGCTGATATCCGGGGGTCTGCGAAGCATCGTACGGGCCGGCCGAGCCGTACGGGTCGGCTGAGCCAGCGCTCGTCGCAGCGGAGGTCGACGTATCCGCCTGGCTTGCTGTGGAGTCCGCAGCGGTGACGTCTTCCGCCGTAGCAGGGCTCGACACTGGTTCGCTTGGACGCGCCGACTCGGTCCCGCTCTGGGCCTGCGCCTCGGACTGAGACTGCCCAGCCTGGGACTGCGATTGGTCGGGCGTTTCTTGAGGGTTTTGACTCATGCCGTCCAGGCTATTGCCAAGCGGAAGGCGCTCGGGTGGTTTTCCCTATCCTGACTTACGAAGGTGCCCGTAGGCCTCATCGTCTGCCGGGGAGTCGTCCTCCTCGTATTCCTCTGCAAGGTCGGCATATTGCGGCGGCACCTCATGACCGTCTGCCCCGCCCCGAAGTTCACGCTCCAACGACGAGAAGTCAGTGTCGAACGAACGGTACTTGAGTTCGCGAGCAACTTTCGTCTGCTTTGCTTTTGCACGGCCGCGCCCCATCGGGTCGACCCCCTCGCACTGTGTCTGCCTGCGGCTAGCCGCGGCTGGAGAATGGTTGATGTCGTGAGGGAAAGGCTACCCAATGCTCCCAACGGTGCAAAGCGCAGGGACCTTATGCCACAACGTGTTGTCCGTCGAGGCGTACGGGCTGACCTGCTCCCGGTCTCGCAGCAGTAACCACCCCGCAGACCCACGCCTGCAGGCCGCGCCGAGCCAGTAGCCGCTCGGCTTCATCGACCGCGTAAGGCGGCACGACGGCAACCATGCCGACGCCCATATTGAAGGTTGCTTCAAGGTCCGGCTGGGTGATCGTGCCGAGTCGCTGAAGGAGTCCGAAGATGGGCGGCGGCAGCCACGTGGCGCGGTCGATGCGCACCTCGCAGGAGGGCGGAATCACACGGGCAACGTTGTTCGCCAGCCCGCCACCGGTGATGTGGCTCATCGCATGGACCTCGACCGCCTCGAACATCGCCAGGCAATCACGGGCATAGATCCGTGTTGGGATCAGCAGTTCCTCGCCGAGCGTCCGGCCCAGCTCCGGAACGTAGCGGTCCAGGGTCCAGTCGGACTCCGTGCCGAGGACACGCCTGACCAGCGAGTACCCGTTGGAGTGCAAGCCGGAGGACGCCATGGCCAGCACCACGTCGCCGGGCACGACACGTTCCGCAGCCAAGATCTTGTCCCGTTCCACAACCCCCGTCGCGGCCCCCGCAAGGTCATAGTCGTCGGGTCCGAGTAGTCCGGGATGCTCCGCGGTCTCCCCACCCAACAGCGCGCAACCGGCCTCGCTGCATGCCATAGCGATCCCTTGCACGATGGCAGCAATGCGTTCTGGATGGACCTTGCCGCAGGCAATGTAGTCAGTCATGAACAGCGGTTCGGCGCCACAGACGACGAGGTCGTCGACGACCATGCCGACCAGGTCGTAGCCGATGGTGTCGTGCCGGTCCAGCGCTTGGGCGATCGCGACCTTGGTGCCCACGCCGTCAGTCGAGGTGGCCAGCACGGGATGCGTGAGTTGCGCAAGCGCGCTGGCGTCGAAGAGTCCGGCGAAGCCGCCGATGCCACCCATGACCTCTGGCCGGCGAGTCTTGGCGACCCACTCCTTCATCAGCTCGACGGCGCGATCACCGGCCTCGATGTCCACCCCGGCCGCCGCGTACGCCGACTTGTCAGAACCCAGTTGAGTCATAGGTCAACTGGGTTCTGACAAGTCGGCGGCGGAGTTAGGGGCGCGTGAGGGCATCGGCGGCGCCGAATCCGGAAGCGACGGGTTCCAGATCGGGGGGCTCCTCGAGAATGGATTTACCGAGCCGCTCGCTGAGCGGTAACTCAATGGGATAGATGCCGTCGAAGCAGGCTCGGCAGAGCGCTTGCTTCCCGACCTCGGTCGCTGCGACCAAGCCGTCAAGGGAGACATAGCCGAGCGAATCCGCCCCGATCGAGCGGCAAATTTCGTCGGTGTCGAGGCCGTTGGCGACGAGCTCGGCCCGGGTGGCGAAGTCGATGCCGTAGAAGCACGGCCACTTCACTGGCGGGGCGGAGATCCGTACGTGCACCTCGGCTGCCCCGGCTTCGCGCAGCATCCGCACCAGCGCCCGCTGCGTGTTTCCACGCACGATGGTGTCGTCGACGACGACGAGCCGCTTGCCGGCGATGACGTCCCGAAGCGGGTTCAGCTTGAGCCGGATGCCCAACTGCCGGATCGTCTGGCTGGGCTGGATGAACGTACGGCCGACGTAGGAGTTCTTGACCAGTCCTTGCCCGTACGGAATCCCCGAAGCTTCCGCGTATCCGATTGCCGCCGGCGTACCCGACTCAGGCACCGGGATCACCAGATCGGCGTCTGTCGGGCACTCCCGCGCGAGGGTACGTCCCACCTCGACCCGCACCGAGTGCAACCGGCGACCCGAAATCATGGTGTCCGGTCGCGCCAGGTAGACGTACTCGAAGAGACAGCCCTTGGGATCGGCCTTGGCGAAGGTGCGGCTGCGCAAGCCGTTGGCGTCTACGGCGATCAGCTCACCCGGCGTGACCTCTCGGATGAAGGTAGCGCCGACGATGTCCAGAGCCGCGGTCTCACTGGCGACCACCCAGCCGCGTTCCAGCCGCCCGAGCACCAGCGGCCGGATGCCTTGCGGGTCGCGCGCGGCGTACAAGGTTTCCTCGTCCATGAAGACCAGGCTGAACGCGCCGCGCAGCTTTGGCAGCACCTGTAGCGCCGCCTCCTCGGTGCTCAGCCCGTTGAACGTCGCCATCAGCCCCGTGATCAGCGAGGTGTCGCTGGTCGCGTCGGCGGACAGCGAACCAGGAAATAGCGAGCCGTTGCGCTGGTCACGCTCGTGGAGCCAGCTTTGCAGTTCCAAGGAATTGGTCAGGTTGCCGTTGTGACCGAGCGCAATACTGCCGACGGCGGTCGAGCGGAAGGTGGGTTGCGCGTTCTTCCAGACGCTCGCACCGGTCGTGGAGTAGCGGCAATGCCCAATGGCCAGATGAGCGTTGCCCAGCGAGTCAAGGGTTGCCTCGTTGAAGACCTGGGAAACCAGACCCATGTCTTTGAAGACCACGATCTGGGAGCCCTTGCTGACCGCAATCCCGGCGGACTCCTGCCCTCGGTGCTGCAGCGCGTAGAGGCCGAAATAGGTGAGCTTTGCTACTTCTTCATGGGGTGCCCAGACGCCAAAAACCCCACACGCGTCCTGCGGTCCGCGGGTGTGGGGGTCAGTGGGGTCGAGGTCGTGGTTCAGCAGGCCATCACCTTGTGCCACAGCCTCATCGTATTCTTCAGCGCCAGCTAGCAGGGGAAGTTGCTGGTATGGGGGAGAAAGTCGGATCGAAGCGATATACCCTGTCCCTGCCATGGAGTCAGCAAAGCCTTCGGGAAGCATGAGCATCGGCGCGTGGTCCGACTTCGCTGGTGCCACCCGGTCGAGAGTCGTCGATCTAATCATCAGCAACCTCTTCAACGTCTGCGCCGTGGTCGGCGCGGTCGTCATGTTCGCCGCCCCGAGATCGCCGATCGTCTGGCTCGGCGCATGCTTGGCGTTGGCGTCCCTGATCATGCTCGGCTGGCTGATGCGGCGCGACATAAGCCGCCGCCGCGCGCTGCTGTCGACCTACCAGGCACCCCGGATCGTGGTCCTCGATTGCGGTCGCTGCTGCCTACCTGGCCCGGCGACCCGCCGATGCCGCCTGGATCTGGGCGGCCACTGGGCTCGCGATCTTCGCGATCATCTCCGAGCCGACAGTGCGCCTGCTCCTGACCAAGGCCACGCCGGTGGCCGTACAGCTTCCCGGATTCCCCGCCGTGCCGCGGCCTCCTTTCAATCCAATTTTCGTGACGCTCGCTGCAGTGGGCGAGGCGGCAGTTGGCGGCGTCCTGGCCCTGCTTGGAGCGCCGGGCTGGTGTTATCTGCTGATCGTCGTCATTGGCACCATGTCCGCCGTGATCATGGTTGGGTACGCCATCCGCGCCGTCATGATCAGCCGGAGCTCCGCGATCGGCATCCGCAAGGCGCTGCAGCAGTACCAACCGGAGTTCTGCGTCTATTACGCCGCCCGCAACGGCGCCCGATATCAGCTCGGCATGTGGCTGCCCTATCTCGAGCGCCTCAACCGGCGATTCATCGTGATCACCCGCCATCCGCATACGGTGGCCGAGATCACCGAGCTGACCTCTGCGCCGGTGCTGGTTCCGAAGCTGAAGAGCGCACATGGCCGGCTCTGGCATCTGGTGGTCGATTCGCTGAAGGCGGCGTTCTACGTTCAAAATCACCAAGCCAACGTCGACCTGTTGCGGTTCCCGCGGTTGACGCACATCTGGCTGAATCATGGCGACTCCGACAAGGCGGCCAATTACAGCGCCCGACATGCCGCCTTTGACAAGGTCTTCGTCTCCGGTCAGCAGGGCGTGGAGCGTTACGCGGCCCACGGGGTCAGAATTCGACCGGACCAGTTTGCAGTCGTCGGACGGCCGCAGATCGACCGAATCGTGACGCGAGACGAGCCGCTGGCGCCCGGCACCCCGCGTACGGTGCTGTACGCGCCGACCTGGCACGGCGGTAAGCCCAACACCAACTATTCCTCGCTGTTTCTTGGCCCCAAGATCATCGATGCGCTGCTTGCCCGTGGCGCGACGGTGATCTTCCGACCGCATCCGCAGACCTACAACGACCCAGATCAAACCCGACTGGCTCAAGAGATCCAGCACCGGCTCGGCGCGGACCAGAAAACCACGGGTCGCCAGCATGTCTTCGGTCATGCCGCCGAGGTGGACTGGGATATTCCTGCCTGCTTCAACCATTGCGATGCGTTGATCACCGATGTGTCCTCTGTCGCGTCGGACTTCCTGGCAACCGGGAAGCCGTTGGCCATGGTGGCGATTCAGCAGAAGGGCATCGCATTTCGTGAGGCGATCCCGATGGCTCGGGTGGCGTACGTGATCGAGCGCGACCTGAGCACGCTGCCCGATGCCCTCGACGAGCTGCTCGGTCCCGATTCGCTCGCAGCCGCGCGCAAGGCCTACCGGTCCTACTGTCTTGGAGACGCTCTCGGATCCGAGGCCCCGCTACCGTTCCTGCGCGAGGTCGAGCGGATCCTCGACGGTGCACCGCTTGAGCGGCACCGGTTCGAACCCGTACGGCCGAGCCGGGAACCGCACACCACCGACGTGCCCGCCCGCTGACCCTTGATCTGGCAGTACACCTACCGAGGACCTATCCGAGGACGACCGGCTTCCCGGTTCTCGCTGATTCGTACACCCCGGTGATCACCGCAATGGACTGGCGGTTGGTCTCCAGATCGACCCGGAGAGGCTCCTCACCGGCCAACGCAGCAAGGAAATTCTCGTATTGGCGGCGATGGGCGTCGATCGCCAATTGACCGGGGTTGCTGCCGGCGGTCTGTGCGGCAGCGCCCGAGGCATCGGGGTAGTCGGCAACCTGGTTGATCGAGGTGCCAGGCTCGCCGTACGCCCGCTCTTCGGCGCTGCTCTCCCGCGGGGTGCGGTGGATGAAGGTCAGCTTGTCGTTGTCGATCACCACCGAGCCTCGGTCGCCGTGCACCTGCAGCCTGGCGCTGAGTCCGGGGTACGCGGCGGTGGTGGCATGCAGCACACCGAGGGCGCCGTTCTCGAACCGGACCACGCCGACGGCGACGTCCTCGACCTCGATGCGTTCGTGGGCGAGCGTTCCGGTGTAGGCGAAGACCTCCACGGGACGGCCCAAAGTTGCCACCAGCAGGTCGACGGTATGTACGCCCTGGTTCATCAACGCTCCCCCGCCGTCGAGCTCCCAGGTGCCACGCCAGTCGCCGGAGTCGTAGTACGTCTGCCCGCGCCACCAGTCGATCGACGCGATGCCGCTGGTCAGGCGGCCCAGCTCCCCATTGCCGATGGCGGCGACCGCCACCTCGGTGGCGGGGTCGAACCGGTGCTGAGAGATGACCGCGACCTGGGTTCCGGCGCGGCGTTGAGCGGCGATGATCTCATCGGTCTTCGCCACGGTGGTCTCGGCCGGTTTCTCGATGATCACGTGCTTGCCGGCCTCGAGGGCCTCGATGGCGACCTGCGCCGTGCCGGCCGGTCGGGGTGCAGACCGACACGACGTCGATGTCAGTGGCCTCAAGTGCATCTGTGAGGGATGTGAACGCCTTCCCGCCACGCTCGGCGGCCAGTCGTTCGGCCCGCTCCAGGTGGACATCGACGACAGCAACCAGGTCGATGTGGTCGCCCAGTTCGTTGATCACCGCCCCGTGGATGGTGCCGATAACGCCAGCACCGACAAGGGCGAGTCGGAGTCCGGTGGTCGGGTTCGCTGACGGCACTCATGCGTACTGGATCCCTTCGCTGCTGAGAATGTCGGTGAAGGCCTGCCAGGCTTTGGTGAACAGCTCGGGTCCGGACAGCGCCCCGTACGCGGTGTATTCACCGAGGTGCGGCTCGAGGGAGAAGAACCCGTCGAAGCCGTCGTCGCGAAGGGCTCGGACGGTCTCGCCGCAGCTCCCCGTCGCCGGCGCCGGCGACCACAACCGAGGCGTCGGCCAGCAGGGCGTCCTTGATCTGCATGTAGCCGACATGGGGCCGCAACATGGCATACCCCTCGGTGAACGGGCGCACCCCGACCTGCACGAAGTTGGCCGGGTCCCAGGCCAGCTGCAGCTTGGGCGACGACACCGACGTGACGATGTCGAGGCAGCGGCGCGGAATGTCGCCGTAGATCTCCTTCTCGTTCTCGTGCACCAAGATCACGTCGGAATCGGCGGCGACGTCGGCCAGGGCACTCATGCGGCTGAGCACCTCGTCACGCCGACTGTCCGGGTCGGTGCCCTCCGGAATGAAGAACGAGAAGAGCCTGATGTACGGCGCCTCGAGAGTCTTGGCAACCTCGACCGCATGCCGCATCCGTTCGAGGTGAGGTGGGAACTCATCGTCGATGAAGATCTTGCCGATCGGCGAGCCGATGCTGGAAACCTTCAGGCCGTGCCGGTCGAGGGTCTCCTGCACGGTCTTCAGCTGGCCGGAATCGAGGTCGAGGATGTTGATTCCCCAGGCGCTGCGGACTTCGACGTAGCCCAGGCCGAGGCCGGCAGCGACCTTGCACTGCAGGTCGAAGTCGTCGGAGATCTCGTCGATAAATCCTGAAAGTGTCCACATCGCTTCGTCGTCCTTTCCTCTTACGGTCATGCGGGCTGAGCTGTCGAAGCCCAGCGGCCCGCCCTTCGACACGCTCAGGGCGCATCACTGTCCAGGTATGGCTGTACTAGTTCCAGATAGCGACCCGCCATCGTGTCGACCACTTCGGCCGGTGGTGCTGCCCACAGATCGGCGTTGAAGATCTCCACTTCAATGTCGCCGCGGTACCCGGCCTTGGCGACCGATCTGCTGAAGGCGGCGAAGTCGATGTGGCCGTCGCCCATCATGCCGCGAGCCAGCAGCGTGTCCGCCGGCAGCGGGGTGATCCAGTCGCAGATCTGGTAGCTGAGAATGCGTTGCCCGGCACGCTGCACCTGGTCGGCAATGCCTGGTTCCCACCAGAGATGGAAGGTGTCGACCACGACGCCGACGTCTTCCGGCTCGAAGCGCTCAGCAATGTCCAGCGCCTGGCCCAGCGTGGAGATCACGCCGCGATCAGCCGCGTAGATCGGATTCATCGGCTCGATGCCAAGAGTGACCCCGAGCTCATGGGCGTACGGGACGAGCCGCTCGATCGCTCGCGCGGCGCGGTCCCGAGCAGCCTGCGAGATCACGATCACCGGCGGCAACCCACCGGGTACCAGCACCAGCGTGGCCGCGTTGAGCGCCGCAGCCTCCTCGATCGCCTCCCGGTTTCGTGCCTCCGCCGCTTCCGCCTCCGCCGGATCCGCGGTCGTGAAGAACCCGCCCCGGCACAACGAGGAAACCCGCAGACCCGACTCAGCGACCAGCCGACCGGCCTCCTCAAGGCCCACCTCAGCAAGCTGCTCGCGCCAGATCCCGATCGCGCCGAGGCCGGCGTCGACACAACCCTTGATCGCCTCCGGCAACGACCAGGAGGCGGTGGTTCGCTGGTTGAGCGACAGTCGGCTAAGCGCTGCCTCGGTGGTCATCGAGCGACGCCGGCGGTCGCGAGCAGCTGGCCCAGGCGGTGAGCTGCGAGCTCCGGATCGGTCAGCAGCTGCGCCTCATTCGCCAGCTCGAAGATCAGGGCCAGGTGCACGATGGAGCGGGCCGACTGCAGACCGCCGACCATCACGAAGCCGTCTTGCTGCCCGTTCAGCCAAGCCAGGAAGGCGATCCCGGTCTTGTAGTAGTAGGTCGGCGCGGAGAAGATGTGGCGGGACAGCGGCAGCGTGGGCACCATCTCCGCGCGATATAGGTCGACGTCGCCCTCATCCAAGGCGCTCAAGGCGGCTGCTGCAGCCGGCGCGATCGCGGCGAACGCGCCGAGTAGTGCATCGGAATGATGATCACCATCACCCTCGATGAGCTCTGGATAGTTGAAGTCGTCACCGGTGTAGAGCCGCACGCCAGACGGCAGGGCGGTGCGCAACTGCTGTTCATGATCAGCGGAGAGCAACGAGACCTTCACCCCGTCAACCTTCGCGCTGTTCTCGTTGATCAAATCGAGGAACGTGCGGGTGGCGGTCGGAATGTCGGTCGACCCCCAGTAGCCGCTCAGCTGGGGGTCGAACATCTCCCCCAGCCAGTGCAGGATCACCGGCCGAGACGCCTGAGCGAACACGGTGGAGTAGACCTGCAGGTAGTCCTCGGCGCTACGAGCGATGGCTGCCAGCTGACGCGAAGCCATCATGATCACCTGTGACCCGGCCGCCTCAACGAATTCCACCTGCTCGAGATATGCCCGGGTCACCTCCTCGAGGTTTCCGGCTGGGGCGAGAAGCTGATCAGTTCCGGCGCCAGAGGCGATCCTGGCCCCGTGCTCGCGGGCGAGGGCCGAGCTACGGGTGATCAACTCTTGGGTGGCGGGCCAGTCCAGCCCCATATTGCGCTGCGCGGTGTCCATGGCCTCGGCAACCCCCAGCCCGTACCGGAACAGGTGCTGCCGGAACGCCAAAGTGGCCTCCCAATCGATCGCAGCGGGCGCACCTGGAACGTTCTCGCCGCGGGGATCCGCTACGACGTGCGCCGCGGCAAATGCGACTCGGCTGCTGAAAGCATCCGGATGTTCCGCCCAGGCGCGGGGCTGGGAAAGCTCGATCTCTCGCCAGCCACCGCTGGCTTCGGGCAGCGCAACTATTGCGGTGGTCGTGGTCATGGCGTGAACCGGTCGATCGCGACTCGGCGGCCCTCGGCCGAGGACGTCAAGCCGGCATCGGCCAGCTGCAAGCCGCGTACGCCTGCCGCGAGATCGTAGGCGTGTGGCCGGCCGGCATCGACATCGGACAGGAACTGCTCCCACTGGGCTCGGAACCCGTTGCTGAATTCAGCATTGTCTGGGATCTGCTCCCATTGACTACGGAAGTCCTCGGTCGTCGGCAGATCCGGGTTCCAGACCGGCATCGGCGTACTCACCCTCGGCTGAATGCGGCAGCCAAAGAGGCCGGCCACCGCAGAACCGTGCGTGCCGTCGACCTGGAACTCGACCAGCTCACCGCGGTCCACGCGAACTGCCCAGGAAGAGTTGATCTGGGCAATGACGTCATCCTCGAGTTCGAAGATTGCGTACGCGGAGTCATCGGCCGTAGCGGCATACTTGCGGCCCTGCTCGTCCCAGCGCTCCGGAATGTGGGTGACCGCCTTGGCAGTCACCGCCTGCACCTTCCCGAAGAGGTTCTCCAGGACGTAGTTCCAGTGCGGGAACATGTCCAGCACCATGCCGCCGCCGTCTTCGGCGCGGTAGTTCCAGCTGGGCCGCTGGGCAGGCAGCAGGTCACCTTCGAACACCCAGTAGCCGAACTCCCCCCGTACCGACAGAATCCGTCCGAAGAAGCCGGAGTCGATCAACCGCTTCAGCTTCACCAAGCCGGGCAGATAGAGCTTGTCGTGCACTACACCGTTGATCACGCCCGCCTCTGCAGCGGCGGTGACCAGCTCAATACCCTCATCGACCGACTCGGCGATCGGCTTTTCGGTGTAGATGTGCTTGCCTGCGCCAATGGCCTTCAAGATCGACTTCTTACGCTCCGAGGTGACCTGGGCGTCGAAGTAAACCGAGGCTGAGCTGTCCTCCAGGGCTTCGTCGAGGTCGGTGGTGAAGTCGGAAACACCGTGCTGGACGGCCAGCGCGGCCAGCTTCTCCGCGTTGCGACCGACCAAGATCGGCTCGACGGTGATCCGCTCACCGCCTGCGAGCCCGACGCCGCCGTCGTCGCGGATGGCCAGCACCGAACGGACCAGATGCTGGCGATAACCCATCCGGCCGGTTACCCCGTTCATGATCACTCGAATGGTGCGCTGTGCCACGTTGTCTCCTCGGTCGTCGTCCATAGCGACACGAAAGCGCTTTCGAAATCGCTTTAGGTAATATACGATCGGCTGTGTAAAAGCACAACCCAAAGGGAGCTCGTAAGCCATGGCAGCTGGGTCCGGGCACGTGTTGTTGAGCGACGTCGCGGCCGCCGCCGGTGTGTCCCTTGCCACCGCCTCGCGGGCCCTGAATGGCCAGACCGGGGTCGGCGCTGAGCTAGCCGAAAAGGTCCGCGGTGTGGCGCGGAACCTCGGTTACGTACCTAATGTCCATGCTCGGCAGCTGGCCGGCGGGACTACGTCGGTGATCGGTCTGATCGTCCACGAGATCGACGATCCATTTTTCACCGAGATCGCCGGAGGCATCGTACGGTCGGCCCTGGCGGAGAACCTGATGGTGCAGGTCTCGCACTCCGGACGAGACCCGGAGCAAGAGCTCCAGGAGATCACCACGCTGGTGGTTCAGGACGTCGACGGCATCATCATCGCGGGATCGGGCTACGTCGATCCGGCCGAGGAGGCCGGCGCCAAGGAAGTGCTGCGCGCGTATCAGCAGCGAGGTGGTCGAGTAGCCGTCATCGGGCGCCACCACCTGGGCGTCGACGCTGTCCTTCCCGACAACGTCGCGGTCGGGGCTTTGGCGGGACAGCATCTCGTCGGACTCGGCCATCGCGACGTTCTTGTCGCGTCTGGGTCGGATCAGTTGACCACGATCGCCGACCGCCTCACCGGCATTTGTACGGCGTTCCAAAAGGTTGGGGTACAGCCCACCGTGCTACAGGAAGCATTCAGCCTGAGCGGTGGTGCGCGAATCGCCAGCCGAATCGGTGCGCTGGACGTACGTCCCAGCGCCATCCTTGCGCTGAGCGATCTGATGGCAATCGGTGTACTGCAGGAACTGCGACGCCAGGGACTGCGCGTCCCCGACGACATCTCGGTGATGGGCATCGACGACATCACGGTGGCCCAGTCACTCGCACCGGCCTTGACCACAGTCGCGGTACCTCTGAACGAGATGGGCGAGATCGCCTTCAGCATGGTGCGCAAGCCATCCGCGGCCAGGCCCCGTCGGCGCGTCCTCCCTGCTCATTTGGTGGTCCGCGAGTCGACAGCCGGGGTAAAGCAAAACTGATAGTTTCTGCAACAAGCGGTGCCGAAACTCACAGGTTTCATTCTCGACACAAATATTGACACCCATTGAGAAAACGCTTACGCTCAGTCACGAAAACGCTTTCGTTCACCACTGAAAGGGAGAACAGATGGCTCTGAACCGAAGGCAGTTCTTGATCGGCGCCGGCGGGCTGGCCGCTGCAGCCACCACGATGGGGCTGGCGGCCTGCGCCCCTGGCTCCGAGTGGTGGTGGTTCTCAGGGTGGCGGCGGAGGGGGCGAGACCAACCTGGCTCTGGCCTGGTGGGGCAACCCGACGCGCAACAAGAACACCCAGGCGAGATCGATGCGTACATGAAGGCCAACCCCGATGTGAAGATCTCGGGTCAGCCGGGTGAGTTCAACAGCTACTGGGACAAGCTGGCCACCCAGACGGCCGGCGGCCAGGCCCCCGACATCATTCAGATGGACATGAACTACATCTCCGAGTACGGCACTCGCGGCGCCCTGCTCGATCTGGGCAAGCGTCGACACGTCCAAGTTCGTCGAGGGCACCGTCGATTCAGGCAAGATCAACGGCAAGCTGGTCGGGCGTCAATGCCGGCATCAACAGCGCGCTCATCTTTGCCAACCCCAAGGTCTTCGAGAAGGCCAAGATGGACCTGCCCGACGACAAAACCTGGACCTGGGACCAGCTGATCGAGGTCGGTGCGGAGGTCGCCTCCAAAGCGGGAGTGTCGTTCGGCGTGGCGTCGCTGATGGGCTCAGACGCACTGTTCGGCACGTTCGTGCGCCAGCACGGCAAGGAACTCTTCACTGAAGACGGGCTTGGGTTTGACGTCAGCCGAAGCTCAAGCCTGGTACGACCTCATGGTCAAGGGCCAGAAAGCCAAGGCCATTGGAACGCCCGAGCAGATCAGCGAGGAGGTCTGCCAAGCCGCTGGATCAGAGTGCGATCGTGGTCGGGACAGCTGCCATGCAGTACTACAACTCCAATCAGCTGGAAGCGGTCAGCGCTGCGGCCGGGGAGACTGATGAAGATGCTGCGGGGCCCGAGCCTGGCCGGCAAGGCAACCGAACGCAAAACCTGGTACAAGGCGAGCATGCTGTGGTCGGCGTCGGCCAAGACCAAGAATCCAGAGGCGGCAATCGCCTGGATCAACTGGTTTGCGAACACCCCGGAGGCCGCGAACATCGATCTGGCCGAGCGGGGCATCCCGCCGAACGCCGAGATACTGGCCGAGGTCAAGCCCAAGCTCTCTCCTGCGCAACAGGCAGTCGCGAAATACATCGCCGACATCAAGCCCGAGGTGGGCACCACCCCGATCGCCCCACCCCCTGGCGGCGGCACGATAGCCGACGTCTTGTTCCGTCACGGGACCGATGTCCTCTTCGGGCGGACGAGCGCAGCCGATGGCGCGCAGAAGTTCGTGGACGAGCTGAAGTCAAACCTTCAGGTGCTAAGCCATGAGCGCCATCTCTGAACTCTCGACGATCCATCGCACCAAGGCCAAGACGCCGGAAGAGAAGCGGCTCCTGGCCAAGGAGGCGGGCCGGGACAACAAGGCCGGCTATCTGTTCCTGCTGCCCTGGCTGATCGGACTCGTGCTGATCATCGGCGGGCCGATGATCGCCTCGTTGTACCTGTCGTTCACCAACTACAGCCTGATCCAGGCGCCCGAGTGGGTCGGGCTGGACAACTACGTCCGGATGCTCAGCGACCCGCGGCTGCACAAGTCGCTCGCGGTGACGTTCACCTACGTGATCGTCGGCGTTCCACTGCAACTGATCATGGCCTTGGCCGTAGCCATGCTGCTGAACGAGGGGATGAAGGGGCTGCCGTTCTATCGGTCCGTCTTCTACCTGCCGTCGATGCTCGGCAGCTCAGTTGCCATTGCAGTGCTGTGGCGGCAGATGTTCGAAGTGGACGGCCTGGTCAACCAAGTCCTGAGGAAGTTCGGTATCCCAGCCACCACGAGCTGGATCGGTGATCCGCAGTACGCGTTGTGGACCATCATCTTGCTGCACGTCTGGACGTTCGGTTCACCAATGGTGATCTTCTTGGCCGGTCTGCGGCAGATCCCCGGAATGTATTACGAGGCGGCGTCGGTCGACGGCGCAAGCCGATGGGCCCAATTCAGGAAGATCACTCTGCCGCTGCTGTCTCCGATCATCTTCTTCAACCTGGTGCTGCAGATCATCAACGCCTTCCAGGCGTTCACGCAGGCCTTCGTGGTGTCGAACGGGACCGGCGGTCCTGCGGACTCGACCCTGTTCTACACGCTGTACCTCTACCAGCGCGGGTTCGTTCAGTTCCAGATGGGCTACGCCTCCGCGATGGCCTGGCTGCTGGTGGTGATCATCGCGGCTTTCACCGCTATCAACTTCTACTTCTCAAAGCATTGGGTGTTCTACGGTGACTGATCTTCAAATCCAGGGCGGAAGTCGACCCCCGTTGACACAACGGCGCCACTGACCGGACCGGCTCCCCAGGAGGCGATCCATCATCGCCCCACATGGCGGGACCGGACACGGTCGGTGATCAAGCACATACTGCTGATCGCCGCCAGCGTGATCATGATCTATCCGCTGCTCTGGCTGGTGGCCAGCTCCTTCCGGCCGACCGAGGTCATCTTCCGTACTCCAGGCCTCTGGCTGAACGACCTGTACGTGGAGAACTACACCAAGGGTTGGTATTCGCTGTCCTACCCCTTCGGCCAGTACATCATCAACTCCTTCATCGTGGTGGTCGGGGCCATCGCCGGCAATCTGTTTGCCTGCACGCTGGCCGCGTACGCGTTTGCTCGGCTGAAGTTCCGGCTGCAGGGGCTGTGGTTCGCGATCATGCTGTTGACGCTCATGCTGCCCTTCCACGTGGTCGTCGTGCCGCAGTACATCCTCTTCAACGCGCTGGGCTTCGTGAACACGTTCGTTCCGCTGATCTTGCCTAAGTTCCTGGCCACCGACGCGTTCTTCGTGTTCTTGATGGTCCAGTTCATCCGAGGCATTCCCAGGGAGTTGGACGAGGCGGCCACGATCGACGGTTGCGGCCACTGGAAGATCTTCAGCAGGGTGATGCTTCCGCTGATGGGCCCGGCGATTGCCACGACGGCGATCTTCACCTTCATCTGGACCTGGAGCGATTTCTTCACTCCGCTGATCTACCTGACCGACCCGATCGCCTACACGGTTCCGGTCGCGCTGCGCTCGTTCCTGGACGCAACGGCCGGGAGCAACTGGGGCGCCATGTTCGCCATGTCGGTCGTCACGTTGATCCCGCTCTTCCTGGTGTTCTTGTTCGGCCAGCGTTTCTTGGTCAAGGGCATCGCCACCACCGGCGGAAAGTGACCTTAGTGCGGGACCTCGCTCAGCGGGGTCCCGCTTTCTTTAATTCGCGAAAGGCAAGGCTGTGTCTTCCAAACGACGCTATGTGGTGGTCGGAACGGGCCACCGCGTCCAGATGTACCTCGATGCCATGGCCGGCGACCACCGCGAGGACGCGGAACTGGTCGGCCTGGTCGAGCCGAATCCGAGCCGGTTGGCGGTGCATCTGAATCGCTTGTCCGAGGCCGGGCTTGATGTGACCAATGTGGTCACTGCACACCCCGACGATCTCGAGCGGGTGCTCAAAGAGACCGAGGCAGACCGGGTGATCATCACCTCACCCGACTACACGCACGCGGAACTGATTGTGCGGTCATTGGATGCCGGTGTCGACGCGGTAGTCGAGAAACCCTTGACGATCAATCCCGAGAGCACCCGGCAGATCGCCGAGGCGGTTGAACGCACCGGTCGGCAGGTCGTGGTGACGCACAACTATCGCTACTCGCCACGGAACTCGGCGCTCAAGAAGTTGATCAAGGACGGCTTGATCGGTACGCCGCTGTCGGTCACGTTCGAATGGGTACTCGACACCGCGCACGGGGCGGACTACTTCCGCCGCTGGCATCGGGACAAGATCAACTCGGGTGGCCTGCTGATCCACAAGGCCTCGCATCACTTTGATCTTGTGAACTGGTGGCTCAGTGACTCGCCCGAGCAGGTGTACGCCCGCGGCGGCGTGCGGTTCTACGGGTCGGAGAACGCTGCAGCACGCGGAATGGCGCCGCATCCCGAGCGGGGTACGCACGAAGGAGCACACAGTCCGTGGGAACTGGACCTGCGTAGCGATCCTCGGCTCAAGGCGCTCTACCTGGACGCCGAGTCCTACGACGGCTACCAACGCGACCAGGACGTGTTCGGTCCAGGCGTGACCACGGAGGACAACCTGGCGGTGATCGTGGACTACGCGCGGGATGTGACGCTCAGCTACGCGCTCAATGCGCACGCGCCGTGGGAGGGCTACCGGGTGGCCGTCAACGGCGACGAAGGGCGTGCCGAGCTCGAGGTCGTCGAACGCACTGCTGTGCTCACCGACGCTGACGGCAAGTTCGTGGTCGACCCGAGTGCTATCCCGGAGTCCTCATCTCGTGCCGGCGGCGAGCGGTTGACACTGCAACGCCACTGGGAGGTGGCCCAGGACATCACGATCGAAGAAGGCGCTGGAGCTCACGGCGGAGGCGACGCGCTGCTGCTCGCCGATATCTTCCGCGGGCCGGGCGATGACTGGTTGGAACGACCAGCCGATTGGCTGGCCGGGATCCGAGCAATTGCGGTCGGGATGGCCGGCAATGAGTCGTTGCGCACCGGCCAGGCGGTCAAGATCACCGATCTTGATCTTGGTGTGGATTTGTCCCGCTGAATGTTAGGAAGCATCCATGTCCAATCTTGAGCTCGACCCTGACCGGGCTCTCCCGTTTCCGGCAGAGCAGCGGAGCATCGCCAGGGAAATCTACGGCGAGACCAAGGACCTGCCTCTGATCTGCATGCACGGGCATGTGGAACCGGAGGTGTTCGCCGACGACATCCCGTTCGCCGACCCGGCGCAGCTGTTGATCGTTCCCGATCACTACGTGTTCCGCATGCTGGCCTCGCAAGGCATCGAGCCTGCTCGCCTTGGCGTGCCGCGGCTCGACGGCGGTCCGGTCGAGACCGACTCCCGGAAGATCTGGCGTACGTTCTGCGAGAACTGGAAGCTCTTCCGCGGTACACCCTCGCGTTTCTGGCTGGAACATGAGCTCGTCGAGGTATTCGGCGTTGATCTGGTCCCGAGCGCCGAGACGGCTGATGCCATCTATGACCAGATTGCCAGCTGCGTGGCCGACGCCGGCTTCCGGCCGCGCGCCCTGCTCGACCGCTTCAACATCGAGGTCATCTCCACCACGGATGCGGCTACGTCAGATCTGCAGCACCATGCGAAGCTAGCCGCCGACGGTCTGGGCGAGCGCGTTTTTCCGACCTTCCGGCCGGACGCCGTGGCCTACCTCGATCGACCGACCTGGCGCGCCGACATCGCCGACCTGGCGACGATCTCCGGGGTCGACACCACGACGTACGACGGCTTTCTCGACGCACTGCGTTCGCGCCGCGCAGCCTTCGTCGAAGCAGGCGCCCGCGCCACCGATCACGGCCACTCTGCTGGCCGACACCACTCCGATGGAGGCGAATGCGGCCGGTGAGCTCTACTCCCGCGTCCTCGGCGGAGCGGAGCCGAGTCAGGCCGAGGTCGACGCGTTCGCAGCGAACATGCTCTACCAGATGGCCGAGATGTCGTGCGAGGACGGCCTGGTGATGCAGATCCACCCCGGCGTGCTGCGCGACCACAACAGCGCGATCGGCAGAACCTACGGGTCAGACAAGGGCTACGACATTCCCGATTCAGACCGAGTTCACGCGTGCCTTGCGACCGATGCTCGACCGGTTCGGCACCGACCCTCGGTTTCGGGTCATCCTGTTCACCGTCGACGAGACCATCCTTCAGCCGGGAACTGGCCCCGATCGCCGGCACTTACCCTTCGGTCCGGCTGGGTGCCCCATGGTGGTTCCTGGACTCACCCGAGGGGATGCGCCGGTTCCGGGAGTTCGCCGTCGAGACAGCCGGCTTCTACAACACCTCGGGCTTCGTGGACGACACACGGGCGTACGCGTCCATACCCGCTCGCCATGATCTATCTCGTCGCGTCGACGCCGGCTATCTCGCGCGTCTGGTTGTGGAGCATCGGCTCAGCCTGGCCGAGGCCGTCGAGACGGCCATCGACCTGGCCTACAACCTGCCGAAGGAGTCCTACGCGCGGCCGTGACCCGTGAGTGCACCGCCTCGTCCGAAGATTCCCCCTGATTTTGCATCACCAGCGTTGGCAAATGTGCTCGATCGAGACCATTTCGGCTCACTGGTGATGCATTTTCAGGGTTCAAGCCCCAATCGCTTAGCGCCCTAACACGCGTATGACGCGAACGGCGCCAGATGCTTGACGAAGTGGTCGGCGATGATGCGGTAGTGCTCCTCTTCGTTGTCGTTCCACACCTGGTAGAGCCGAGGGCGGAACTCTTCGAGGATCGCGCCATAGCCGACGTGCAAGACCTGCCGTGAATCGATGACGTCCATCAACTGAGCGACCTCGTCATCAGTTGGATCGGTGGGGATCTTCGTCGGATCGCAGGAGAGGTGGTAGCTCTTGCGGTTGGCTTCGAAGCTGTCGAGAGCAAGCCGCAGAACCTCACGCATCAGATCGGGATCATTGTTCGCGATCACCCGCAACGCTTCGGCCCAGCTGGTGCCCGCTGTCTTGAGGTGCACCACACCCTGAGTTGCCTCGGCAATCAGGGGATAGGTGGAGTACTTGTCGGAGCCGGAATGCAGGGACAGCTTGTACGGGCCGAGCGCACGGGCAATCTCGGCGTGGATCTGGAAGTCTCGCTGCAACTCGCTGATGTCACCGATGTACTCGACACCCTTCTCGAATCGGCCGACGAAGCGCGGAGCGAAGGAGACAAATTCCATCCCGAGGCGCTGCAACTCTCTGACCACCACGATGTGCTCGGCCGGCTTGGTCGGATAGTCGGTCTCGTCGACAGCGAACTCCACCTCGCAGTCGATCCCCTTCGCCGCAAGGCGGCGGTACATGGCCATGGCATGCGCAAGGGAGGGTCCGTACTTCGCCATGGCGCGAAGCACCGACTCCTCGTCTAGCTCGATCGCCTCGTGCTCAAGATCAATGCGCTGCCCGACGTACTTCTTGGTGAACGTTGCCAGGTCGGAGTCCAAACCCACCCAGTCGAGCACTTCCACCTTCCGCCGGATCGCGGCAGGGTCGGCGTGCTCGGCCTCGGGATCGACTTCGGCCTTGGGATCCAGGGTGTAGAACACAAAGCCGGCCGCTGCAGTGTCGTCGATGTCCTCAAGCTGCTCGAGATGATCGGCGTCCCCGCCGACCGGCTCCGTCCAGCCGGCCTGGAAGGCTCCCCATGTCGCGTCGTCAAGCACGTCGCGCGGGGTCCGATGGCACCGGCCCATCTCCCGGATGGACTGCTGAGCGAAGACGGGGTTGATCGCCGCGCCGACCTCCTTCAACGCCCGGACGTGGCCCGGGGTCGCGAGCCCGAGCCGGTCGCCGAAGCCAGCCGAGGTATGCAATCCGAAGGGAGCTGGGGTCAGCCAGGGCAGGGCCGACCGTAGCGCCAAGGCGTTATCCGGCGTGGTCTCAGCAACGAAACGGACTCCGCTGTCGATCCTCTCTGCCGTCCCCGCGAAACCTCGAAATGCGGATTCGTCATCGGCCACGGCTACCAGCCGTTTCAGATCGTTGTCTCCACGTTCCAACCAGTAGGTGACGCCCGCGTAGGAGACCTGTGACTCCGGGTACGCGCGCGCTCCGAGGAGATCGGCAGCGGCGGAGGCAAGCTCACCGGGTCGGACGGTCATCTGGTCACCCTCTTCTGACGAGCGGGCCGCATCCTGAATGATCGCGACTGCCGCTACCGTAGCCTAGTAGAAAGCGCTTTCTCAACCCAGAAGCTAGGAGGTCTCAGGCAACGGACGGTCTAGCTATCGATGATCTTCGCTCGCGGTTTGCCGACCCGCCGGCGAGCGCGGCACCGATGATGCGGTGGTGGTGGTTCGGCCCGTCGGTGAGGCAACTCGAGCTGGATCGCGAACTCACTGCGATGGCCGACGCCGGACTCGGCGGGGTCGAGGTGGCCTACGTCTATCCGCTGGACAGAGCGACAACGGAGTTCGGCTCGGATGCGTTCCTGGCCGACCTCCGCTTTGCTGCTGAGCGGGCGCACCAGCTCGGGCTCCGCTTCGACCTCACCCTTGGCAGCGGCTGGTCCTTCGGAGGACCGCATATCTCGACCACATTGGCCGCCCGGCAACTGAACTGGGAGCGACGCGAGATTGGGCCGGGACCGCTCGAGCTCCGAGTGGTCTCCATGTGGCCAAGTGACGAGCTGATCGCCGCGTACGTCGGTGCCGGCTCGCTGCAGGAGCAGCCGGATTCGTACGAGTGGATGCCGGTTGTGAGCGGCCGTTTGATGATCGGGCCCGGTGCAGGTCCACGGGTCGTACTGCTTGCGTACGCCCGCCTGACAGGGCAGAACGTCAAGCGTGCGGCAGTCGGAGCAGAGGGCCCGGTGCTGGACCACTACTCCGCGGCCGCCACCGAGGCCCACCTGCGTGCGGTCGGCGACCCGATGCTCGACGCCGTTCCGGCCGAGCTGGTCGGATCCGTCTTCTGCGACAGCCTCGAGGTGTACGGCGCCGACTGGACCACCACGTTGCCAGCTGAGTTTGCCGGCCGGCGAGGCTACGACATCCTCCCCGTGCTCTACCGGCTCGCCGTCGATGGGGCCGACGCAGCCCGGGTCCGCGCCGACTATCACCGCACCCTGGCCGAGCTCTACGAGGAGAATTTCGTCGGCGGCTGTCAGCGATGGGCTGCCGGCCGCGGCGTACCGTTCCGAATCCAGAGCTACGGGACACCACCCGCGACGATCAGCAGCTACCGGTACGCGGACCTGTTCGAGGGCGAGGGGTGGGGTTGGCGGAAGATCACTCAGACCCGTTGGGCGTCATCCGCCGCCCACCTTTACGGGCGTGCACTCGTCTCTGCCGAGGTCTGGACCTGGGTGCACTCACCGTCCTTCCGTGCCACCCCTCTCGACCTGAAAGGCGAGGCACACGAGCACCTCCTGAATGGCGTCAACCAGCTCATCGGTCACGGCTGGCCCTACTCGCCGACCGACGCACCCGGACTGGGGTGGTTCTTCTATGCCTCCGGTGCGCTCGACGACCGCAACCCGTGGTGGCCAGCGATGCCGGAGTTCACCAGGTACCTGAGCAGGCTGTGCTGGCTGCTGCAGCAGGGCGAGCCAGTGGCCGACGTCGCGCTGTACGTGCCCAACGAGAACCTGTTCGCGACCATGGGCCGAGCGCAGGGCGGCTCGCTTGACACCTGGCGAGAGGCCAATCGGCAGATCCCTGAAACGATCCCGGCGAAAATCCGTGCGGCCGGACTGGACTACGACCTGATCGATGACGAAGCACTTGCGGTCACCGCACCAGAGCACTATCGAGCGATCATCATCGTGACCGCGAGCACCATTCCGGAGACAACCGCGGTGTGGCTGGATCATGCACATGCGTCCGGCGGCACGGTGCTGACGACCGACTCGGCAACGGAGTTGACCGATGCGCTGGCTACGGCCGTCGCTCCCGATCTTGAAATCTCACCCGCGACGCCCGACATCGGCTTCGTGCACCGTCGCACCGGGGACGCCGATGTCTATGTGGTGATCAACACCGGACCGAAGGCACATACGTTCGCCCTAGCCACGCGTACGAGCCGGCGCAGCTATGAACAATGGGATGCCAGGTCGGGCCACGTGCTCCGCAGTGGAACGGCGTCGGAAAGTATCGAACTGACACTGCACCCGTACGAGGCGACAGTGATCGTTTTGAGCGACCAGCCGGTCACACAGATATCCGCCGAAGCACGAGTAGAGCGCCGACTGCCATTGAGCGGTCCGTGGCAGGTGGCGTACGGCGACGAGCCGGCGCAGCCGGTCGAGCTACCGCACATCTGGGAGGACGAGCGCGGCCGTGAGCACTACTCGGGTGCGGCGAGCTACACCACCACCATCGAACTCGACGGGGTCGATGGCCAAGCATCCATCGACTTCGGCGACTGCGACGTTCTCGACGGCGGCGCTACGGAGCACGACCTCGTTGGGCCCTCCTACCGGGTGGCAGTGCGGGGTCCGGTGGGCGAGGTCGCCCAGGTACGAGTGAACGGCATCGACTGCGGCCTCGCCTGGGCTCCGCCCTATCGCGTCAAGATCACCGACGCGCTGCACAGCGGCACTAACAAGATCGAGATCATTGTCTCCAACACCGCGGCAAACGCCCTCGCCGCGGACGAGCACATTGCGCGGCTAGCTGCGGAGAGCGAAGCCCGTTATGGCCGCCGATTCCGGATGCAGGACCTGGACCGCGCGACGGAATCGGTGCGGTCCGGCCTGCTACGCGTACCGACGATCGAGGTCTCGTAACCCTCTCCGCTGACAAACCGATCCACGAAGCAGTCAGTGTGCGTCCTTCCTCCCGTCATCAGGAGAACGGACACACTCAATCTGAACGGAAGACCCTTCAGAGGGCATCGGACAGGAAGGTCCAGGCCTCTTGCTGCATAGCAGCATCGAAGGCATGATCACCAGCGCTGAACGACCCGCGGTAACGATCATTGCCCTTGTGCAGGCTCTTCAGGTGATCATGAGCCTGTTCCATCCCGGCGCGCGGGAAGAGCTCATCATCGGTCCGGTACTGGATCAGGAACCGAGCCCGACCCAAGGCAGTGAGCTCGGGCCAGTCCATGAGTGACCAGAGACCCGGTACGTGGAGCAGCCAAGAGTGTGTATCCAGCTCGGCCGGCACCAACGAGGCGAAGGTCGCCATCATGCAACTCACCACGCATGCCGCGACTCGCCGGTCCAGCGCCGCAAGCAGCAGACTCCGGCCGCCTCCGCCCGAGAAACCGAATGCTCCAAGCCTTCCGGAATCGACACCAGCTGCGCCGCTGAGCACCTCGAGCGCAACAAGATCATCGGCGAGCACCGCGCCAGCGAATGTCTGCCCGAGAGCACCAGCAGCCTTGGCCACTGTGTCCTCGTGCAGCCCAGACGCGAAATCGAACCGTTCGTCATCGCTCGGCAATACCCCAAGCTGTTGCCACAGGGCGTTCTGCGCAGCGATCAGAGCGGCGAGCCGTGGCGTTGGATGCGATAGATCAAATCGTCGGCTGCCCCACGAGAAACTGTCGTGCACGAGTACGACGTAGCCCCGCCGAGCCAAGTCGTTGGCCGGAGCCTGACCCGAGTAGTACGCAGCACGAAGCCAAACAGCACGCGGGTGAGAGCTATCACCGAGGTCGACCAGCTGCTCAGCGCCAACAGAACGGACGCCGCCATGGCAGTGCAGACCCAGCACACCAGGCAGGCTGCCGCGTACGCCGGTCGGGCTCAGCAGCCAAGCGGTGGTGTCAGGCCCGTAACCCACGGCCCACCGAAGCCGGCGAATCTGAATCCCGTCCAGGCGTCGACTTCCCTCATCGTGCACGGTAGGTCTAGGGCCGGACTTGCGCAGGCCCAGTACTCGACCCAATGCGGTGGTCGCCGAGTCCACTCCGATATAGGGCTGAGCCGATCGTACGGCGGCCGGCCAGTCCTCATAGCCGGCAATCGGGTTCGGGCGGTCGAGGCGCTGCTGCGCGGCGTTAGCGCTCAGCTCGGCACCCCAGGCAGGCGTACCGGACCGCTACACGCACTCAGCAAGCCCATCGCGACAAGATCATCAAACGCGGCACACCCCCATCCTGTACCGTTGTGAAAGCGTTTTCTACTGGTGCACGGTGACTGCGTGGAGGGGGAAGGAACACCGGGATGAACCTTTCCGCCGCAGCGTCCGGCGCCTCGGTCTCGCCAGCCCGGCTCATTCTGGTCGGCGTTCGGGGGTTCGGACAGGTCCACGCCGAACGGATCGCTCGCCTGGAGGATCAAGGCCTGGTCGAGCTCGTCGCGGCCGTCGATCCCGGAGTCGTCCTGGATCCGCCCACCATCTATGGGACAGACCTGTACGCCGATCTGGCCGAGGCACTTTCTGCAGTGGGCCCGGTGGATGTCGTGATCATCGCTGCGCCCCTTGGTGCGCACTTCCGGCTGGCAACAGTCGCCCTGACTGCGGGCGCGGACGTTTATTTGGAGAAGCCCCCAGTGGCTTCTTTGGACGACTTCACGTCTCTACTTCAGGTGCAGCAGGAGACCGGGCGGGCGGTCCAGGTCGGCTTCCAGAGCCTGGGGTCGCGCGCACTCGAGATTCTCACCGAAGATGCCTTGGGTATCGGTGATCTGGTCAGGGTCAGTGCGGTCGGGCCATGGTCGCGCACGATTGGTTACTGGACACGGTCTCCCTGGGCAGGCCGTCGGAGCCTGGGCGGCCAACCCGTCGTCGACGGCGTCGTGACGAACGCGCTGGCCCACGCAGTGGTCACGACCCTGGCCATTGCCGGTTGCCGGCAGTTGGACGACGTGGAGACGGTCGAGACCGAGCTTTACCGGGCCAACGCCATCGACAGCGACGACACATCTGTGGTCCGGATCCGCACCGCCCGTGGTCTTCAGGCGACCTGCGCCCTCACGCTATGTGCACCCGTCGAGCGCAAGCCCCAGATACACATCCAAGGAAAGCGCGGCAGCGCCACCTTCAGTTACACCGAGGATCGGGTGGAGATCGAGACAGAAGATCAAAGCCGTACCGAGACCACTACTCGGGTCGACCTGCTCGAGAACCTGTTGGCCCACCGCCGCGACGGAGTTCCGCTGCTTGTTCCGCTGGCGAGTACCGGAGCGTTCATGCGCGTACTCGGCGCCGTGGCTGCAGCTGAGGAACCAGTGCGCGTCGACCCCCGTGCCCTCGCCTGGGAAGGCGAAGACCAAGACCGGCGACCAATCATCGACAGCGTCGAGGATTGGCTGTGGAAGTCCGCGCTGAGCGGACAGACGTTCACCGAACTCAAGGTGCCCTGGGCGCACCGCGAACGTGACAAGGTGCTGGTCCGGGCTCGCCTCGCCGAGGCCGAGGTTGCGGTCTATCGTGACGGCCGCGGCACCATACCCACCTCAACTCCCCGCCCGTACCTGCACCCGGTACGGACCCGTGCGGGCGTGGTGGTGTCAGCCCAGCATCCGGCCGACCACGATTGGCACAACGGTGTCGGCATGGCCATACCCGACGTTAATGGCACGCATTTCTGGGGTGGTGGCAGCTACGTCCACGGGCAGGGATATGTGCTGCTCGACAATCACGGCGTGATCATCGGTGAGCCGCCGGAGCTGGGCGACGACGCATTCACCCAAGAGCTGAGGTGGATCGGCCACGACGGATCTTTGCAGCTTCGAGAGACGCGCTCGATCAGCTGGAGTGCTCTCGATGAGCGGACTTGGAAGTTGATCTTCGAAACCGCTCTCAGCGCTGAGAGCCATGCCGAGCTCAATTCGCCCGGCAGCAAAGGCCGCATCGGCGGTGGCTACGGCGGCTTCTTCTGGCGGTTCCCGGCTTGCGGCAACGTGGAGGTGTTCACCGCGGTGGCTCGCGGCGAGGACGAGGTCCACGGCAGTGTCGCGCCGTGGGTGGCATGGTCTGCCGACTTCGCCGCGGGTCCCGGAGTCAGCGGGCCGGCCACCATCGTCATCCGAGCGCCAGACGCGTCCGCGGCTCGGGAGCCCTGGTTCGTACGAATCCACAGCTATCCGGGCCTCGGGTCGGCGCTTGCCTGGGATCGCCCGGTGAGCCTGCCTGCGGGCGGCGTACTCCGCCGACGTTTTGATGTGGCAGTTGCCGACGGTCGACTGACCGAAGCGGAGACAAGGGACCTGGCTGCCGAAGTGACGGCCTCGCGAGCAGATGCGGGCTGAGCTTGTCGAAGCCTGAGCTTGTCGAAGCCCAGCATGCCGCCCTTCGACAGGCTCAGGGCGCATTCGACTCGGCTAACTCGCCCCGACGGTGGCCGTCTCGACGGTCAGGGCCCGAGCTTCGTCGCTGAGGGAGAACCCCAGACCGGGCCGAGCCGGCACGTGCATGCGGCCGTCGGCGATCCGCAGCCGTTCGTTGAACAGCGGTTCCAGCCACTCGAAGTGCTCGACCCAGGCGTCCAAGGCGTACGCCGCAGACAGGTGCAGGTGAATCTCCATCGCAAAGTGCGGCGCGAGCTTGAGCCCGGCCTCCTCGCCCAGTGCCATGATCCGCAGGAACTGGGTGATGCCGCCCACCCGGGCGGCGTCGGGCTGGATGAAGTCCACCGAGCGGCGCTCGATAAGCAGGCGGTGTTCGGCGGTGCTGGTGAGCATCTCTCCGGTGGCGATCGGAGTATCGAGCTTGTCGGCGAGCATTGCGTGACCCTCGGCGTCGTAGGCGTCGAGCGGTTCCTCGATCCAGGTCAGGTCGAAGGCTTCGAGCTGCCGACCGATCCGAAGCGCGGCAACCCGGTCCCATTGCTGGTTCGCGTCGACCATCAAGGCCACATCTTCACTCAGCGCGGCGCGTACCGCCTCCACCCGGCTCAGGTCGATCCGCGGGTCGGGTTGGCCGACCTTGATCTTGACCCCGCCGATCCCCCGCTCGATGGAGGCGTGCGCGTTGTCCAAGATTTCTTCGATCGATGAGGACAAGAAGCCGCCGGACGTGTTGTAGCAGGCCACCGAATCTCGGTGGGCACCGAGCAGCTTCGCGAGCGGAAGTCCGGCCCGCTTGGCCTTCAGGTCCCACAACGCAATGTCGATGGCGGCGATCGCCTGAGTCGCCAGGCCGCTCCGGCCGACCGAGGCACCCGCCCAAATGAGCTTCGTCCAGATCCGCTGGATGTCGTTCGGGTCCTCGCCGATCACGTCATCGGCAATCTCCTTGGCGTGGGCGTACTGGCCACGGCCGCCGGCGCGCTTGGAGTAGCTGTAGCCGACACCTTGGTGTCCCTGGGCCGTGGTGATCTCGGCGAACAGGAAGGCGATCTCGGTCATGGGCTTCTGCCGCCCGGTCAACACCTTTGCGTCGCTGATCGGGCGAGCGAGCGGGAGAAACGCCAGCGACAAGGTGAGCGAGATGATCTTGTCCTGGCTGGCTTCGCCTGCCTGTAGGGCGGCGAAGTAACGTTCTGTGGCGGTGCTGGATTCAGCGACCGCGGTACTGGTCAGGTTTTCCGAGGTGCTGGTCACGACTGTCTCCTGTACATCGACGATCATTCATTATCTGATCTGCGCAATGCCTGCCCTGGATCAGGGCCAGGTGACGGTGGTGCAGACTTCCGCCATGCGGACAGTCGGCGTGGAGGAGGAACTCCTGCTCGTCGACGTGCACACCGGGAAGCCGCGCTCAGTCGCCAGCCAGGTCATCGCCGCCGCTCACGAAGACAACGCACCTGCGGCCGGCGACGGCGGCGTCGAGCCCGAGCTGCAGCGCTACATGGTGGAAACCCAATCCTCCGCGGCGAGCGATCTTTCCGACGTCGACGCGGAGTTGCGTGAATGGCGACGGGTCGTGGCTCACGCCGCCCGGGAGGCCGGAGCCGGCGTCGCCGCCCTCGCTACCGCCCCAGTGGGGAGCACCGGTCTCATCTCGCCGACACCGCGCTATCAGCAGATGGCGGAGCGCTTCGGCCCGACTGCAGAGGAGGTACTAACCTGCGGCTGTCACGTCCACGTCGGCGTCGAGTCAGACGAGGAGGGCATCGCGGCCATCGATCGGATCCGGGTCTGGCTGCCGGTCATCCTCGCGATCAGCGCGAACTCGCCGTTCCATCACGGTCGGGACACCGGGTATGCAAGCTACCGGTCACAGCTATGGATGCGGTGGCCGTCGGCTGGCCCAACCGGCACGTTTGGGACCTCCGACGCCTACTACGAGCTGGTGAGCTCGATGGTCGAGTCGGGCGTGCTCCTCGACGAAGGGATGATCTACTTCGACGCACGCCTGTCGCGGCACTACCCCACCGTCGAGATCAGAGTCGCCGACGTGTGCACCGATCTCGAAGACACGCTGGTCATTGCGGCGCTATGCCGAGCACTTGTCGAAACGGCTGCGGCCCAGGCAGCGCGCGGTGATCCGCCCCCGGAGATGCCGACGTCGCTGCTGCGGCTGGCGGTTTGGCGGTCGGGTCACGACGGCGTTGGCGGGGTGTTGGTCGACCCAGTATCACGACGACCTCGGCCGTGGATCGACCTGATGCGCAATCTCGTCATCCACGTGCGCGACTCTTTGGAGGCGTTCGGCGACCTGGAGCGGGTCGAGGTCGGGATCGACCGCCTGGCGCGGGTTGGCAGCGGTGCCACAAGCCAGCGCCGCACCTTTGCCAAAACCGGGCAGCTTCTCGACGTCGTCGTCGAGGCGGTGCGCCGGACAGCGGCAAACTAATCCCCGGCAAGAAAACTAGTGCAACAAATTGCGCAACTTAGTTGTAAATGGCATGTAGTTAATCCGCGAGCTCGGTAGTTCCGCAGTTATTGTCGCCTGACAGCTAAATTCTCGTTTTATTTGCCGAGACAACCGTGGCAATGAAAATAGCGTCAGCCGACGCCATCGTGAACTACTTCTTGACCCGCCAAGCACGCTCAAATGGAAGGCGCCATGCGTGCGGCGCAACCAGCTGGTGGATCGCGTTCGGCCCCCATGACCCCGGTGCGTAGGGCCGCACCGGGGGCGGATCCTGGAGCAATGGCTCGGAGCGTTCCCAGAGACTTTCAATGCCTTCGGCGGTGGTGAACAAGGTGTGATCATCACGCATGGCATCCAAGATCAGCCGCTCGTACGCCTCAAGAATGTCGCCCAGCCGATCCGTTTCCTGGGTGGAGAATTGCATGCTCAGTTTGTCGAGCTTCATGCCAGGTCCGGGGCGCTTGCCGTAGAACGAGAGGGAAACTTTCGCCTCATCAGCAAGATCAAAAGTAAGATGGTCCGGACCGGACGAGCCGACCCCCGATCCTGCGGGAAACATGCTCCTCGGTGCCTCTTTGAAGGCAATCGAGATGATCCGCAGGCCCTCGGCCATCCGCTTGCCGGTCCGGCAGTAGAACGGTACCCCGGCCCAACGCCAGTTGTCGATACCGCATTTCAAAGCAATAAAGGTCTCGGTATCTGAGTCTCTCGCAACGCCCTCTTCCTCCCGATAGCCGCTGTACTGACCGCGTACGACATCACTCGGATCGAGCGGCAACATTGAGCGAAAAACTTTATTCTTTTCCTCGCTAATTGCTCTCGGTTCTAGCGCAGTCGGCGGTTCCATCGCGACAAATGCAAGCACCTGGAAGAGGTGCGTGACGACCATGTCCTTGTAGGCACCGGTCACCTCGTAGAAGTTCGCCCGCTTGTCCAGACCCAGAGTTTCAGGGATGTCGATCTGGATGTGGTCGATGAAGTTCCGGTTCCAGATCGGCTCGAACAGCCCGTTCGCGAAGCGGAACGCCAGGATGTTCAGCGCGGCTTCCTTGCCCAGGAAGTGGTCGATCCGGAAGATCTGCCGCTCGCGGAAGGTCTCGTGTACTTGGTCGTTGAGGGTAATGGCACTCTGCAGGTCGGTGCCGAAGGGTTTCTCCATGACGACCCGCGAGCGCTCCACCAGACCGGCCTCACGGAGCGTTTGGATGACCTTCGGCGCAGCGACTGGCGGCACGCTCAGGTAGTGCAAGCGGCCAGGAGTTCCGCCGAGCTTCTCTTCTGCAACTCGGACGGCCTTACCTAAAGCCTGTGCGCCCTCCGATTGCGAAATGTAGGTAAGACGCTCTTCAAATGAGGCCCAGTGCTCAGCCGTCAAGGGGTGATGACTGAACTCAGTCACGGCCTCCTTGGCAAAGTTGCGGAACTCCTCCTCGGTGCGGTCCTCCAGCGAGGTTCCGATGATCTGGATGTCGGGCGCCAGCGCAGACAGGGCAAGGTGAGCCATGCCAGGCAGCAACTTGCGGCGAGCGAGATCGCCGGTAGCGCCGAACAGCACGATGACGTGGGGCTTGATGACATCCAAGCCAACACGCGAGCGTGCGCCGAGGGCCGGGTAAGCAATGGTCTGAGCGCCGTTATCTGCCACGCCACGAT
Organism: uncultured Actinomycetota bacterium; assembly: GCA_963815975.1. Classification (GTDB taxonomy): domain Bacteria; phylum Actinomycetota; class Actinomycetes; order Propionibacteriales; family Propionibacteriaceae; genus Microlunatus. Next base: position 306,947 of record CAWFJC010000022.1, on the reverse strand, counting down.
GCTCCCACCTCCCACGTTGCAGCAACAAGATGCCGCCCTGGATTTAATGAGCACATGGGCCATGTGTTGCCGTACGCGGCCAACTGCTCGCTGCTCTTCAGCGAAGTGGACCTGTTGCAGCGGCCGGCGGCAGCTCGTGCAGCCGGCTTTGACGCCATCGAGTTCTGGTGGCCGTGGCCCGCAACCCCAGTGCCCGCTGATGCCGAGATCGACAAGTTTGTTGCCGCCGTACGCGATGCCGGGGTGCAGCTGATCGGACTGAACTTTTTTGCCGGCGACCTCGCCGGCCCCGACTGCGGCGTGCTGTCAATACCCGCTCGCTCTGCAGAGTTCCGCGACAACATCGACGTCACGCTGGGGATTGGTGAGGCACTCGGCGTACGTTCCTTCAACGCGCTCTACGGCAATCGGGCCAGCGACGCGACGCCGGAGCAGCAAGATGATCTTGCCGCTGAAAACCTGACGTTGGCTGCGAAGGCTGCAGCCCGGATCGGCGGAACGATCTTGGTCGAACCGGTCAGCGGCCCCAAGCCGTACCCGCTCCGGACGGCTGGCGACGTGATCGCAGTCCTGGATCGAGTGCCGGCGCCGAATGTCGGCTTGCTTTGCGACCTGTTCCACCTGGCCAATAATGGCGACGACATCGACGCGGCGCTGGCGGTGTACGGCAGCCGGATCGCCCATGTACAAATCGCCGACTATCCCGGGCGTGGCGAGCCGGGTAGCGGCACGCTCGACCTCGATCGCTACCTCAACACCATCCAGGGCCGCGGCTACTCCGGCCACGTCTCGCTCGAATACGTTCCGACGACGACCACTATCGACAGCCTCAGATGGCTGCGCCAGGAGAAGCTGATTCCATTGTGAGCGCATTGGCACTGCTCAACGCGACGATGAGGCCAGCATCGAATTGATCTTGGAGTTGATCGATTTCGACCGCCGGGTCGTCGGCGCTCCTCCTCCACGAGATTGCCGGGCGCACACCCGTGTGACTGGCAGCCATAGCACGCCTAGCATGATCTTCGTCAGGTCTGCCCAGAGCGCGCGTGCCGATCATCGAATGCTCGCGGTTCTGAAGTGATCATGAATAGTGGCTATGAGAGGGGTCGGCATGGCAGAACCATCGAAGGTCTCCGAAACCTATGGGGTGAACTCGGAGGTCGGCAAGCTCCACAAGGTCCTGGTGTGCGCTCCTGGCTTGGCCCACGACCGGCTGACTCCGACCAACTGCGACGACCTGCTCTTCGACGACGTCTTGTGGGTGCAGAACGCCCGGCGCGACCATTTCGACTTCATGGTCAAGATGCGAGACCGCGGCGTCGAGGTCGTCGAGCTACACAACGTGCTGACTGAGACGATGGACATCCCGGAGGCTCGCGCGTGGCTGCTGGATCGCAAGATCACCGCCAACGAGGTGGGACTTGGTCTGGTCGATGAGACCCGGGCCTACCTGGACAGCTTGAAGTCCCGCGAGCTTGCCAGGTTCTTGATCGGCGGGCTATCGACCGCCGACCTGCCTGACGACTTCCGGCCTGGGTATATCAGCCTGGCCCGTGAGGCGCTCGGACCCCGCGAATACCTCATGCCACCGCTGCCGAACACTCTGTATACCCGAGACACCACGTGCTGGATCTACGGCGGCGTGACACTCAATCCGCTGTTTTGGCCGGCCCGGCATGACGAGACCCTGCTGATGAAGGCGATCTATGAGTTCCACCCGGACTTCGTCGGGCTCGAGAGTGTGGTGGGGCGACCCAGAGCAGGACTGGGGAATGGCCACGCTCGAGGGCGGAGACGTCATGATCCCCGGCAATGGTGTGGTGCTGATCGGCATGAGCGAACGTAGCTCACGGCAGGCGGTCACTCAGGTGGCAGCTGCGCTCTTTGCGAAGGGTGGTGCGGAGCAGGTGATCGTGGCCGGTATGCCCAAATTGCGGGCGGCTATGCACCTGGACACGATCTTCACCTTCGCCGACCGGGACTGCGTGACGATCTATCCCGACATCGTCCACAACATCAACACCTTCACCCTTCGTCCGAGCGACACCGCACCAGGGGTCGACGTCACCCACGAGACTCGCCCGTTCCTGGAAGTGGTGCGCACCGCTCTTGGTCTCGATGTGTTGCGCACCATCGACACCGGAGGCAATGTCTACGACACCGAACGCCAACAATGGGATAGCGGCAACAACCTGGTCGCAATCGAGCCCGGCGTGGTCGTCGCCTATGACCGCAACACCACAACGAATTCCCTGCTGCGTAAGGCGGGCATCGAGGTGATCACCATCGTCGGTGCCGAGCTCGGTCGTGGACGCGGCGGCGGCCACTGCATGACCTGCCCGCTGATCCGCGACGCAGTCGACTACTGAGCCGATCATGGAAAGCCGACCCATTGGGCTGATCATGGCGTCAACAGCCAAGAAGGCATGATGACCAGCGTCGAGACCCAACCGTCGACTGCGGCCGGCCCGAAGTTCCTGCTGATGTTCTGCATCATCTATGCTCCGGGCACCGTCTTGTACGTGATCGCCCGGCGCGAGAATGCTCAGCGGATGTTCCGGCAATTCGAACTGGCGCTCTGCGTGCTGATCATCATTGGGGCGGTGATCGGCGTCGTCCTGCTCGCGACCGGCGCCATAACCATGTGAAACGGGGGCACGATGTGAGCTCCGGGGGGCCGCTGTGACGATGCCGACGCCCGAGGTGCCGAGCCTGCCGGCACCGGGCTATCCACGCGGCCTGGTCGTCGTGCTGGGGGTCGCCGGTTCACTCGTCGCACTGCTCGCACTGCGCGAGTTGGCATGGCTGCTCGCGCCGGTCAGCCTCGCTTTCATGATCGTCCTGCTGGTGCATCCGCTGCATGCGCGGCTGCGCACGCAAAGGTTGCCGTCCTGGCTGGCACTCCTACTGTTGCTCGTCGCGATCTACGCCGTGGTGATCGGGCTGGTTGCTGTGCTGGTGTTCTCGATCGCTCGGCTGGCCGGGTTGCTCCCCGCATACTCGGCGGAGGCGGTCGCGTTGCTGCAGCGAATCTCGGCCGTGCTGCTCCAGCTAGGGATCGGCCGGGACCAGGTGAGTTCGGTGCTTCGCGGGCTCGATGTGAACCGGCTGGCTGGATGGCTGACCGGGGTGCTCTCCTCGGCGGTGGGCTTCGGCGCGAACGTGATCTTCCTCTTGAGCCTGCTGTTGTTCATCGGCATCGAATCGACCGGTGCCTCGCGACGTGTGACGCAGCTGGCCAGGACGCGACCGCGCGCCGCCGACGCGTTGCGCGGCTTCGCCCACAAGAGCCGCCGGTTCATCGGCGTGACAACGATCTTCGCGCTGATCGTCGGGACCGCGGACACCGTGTTCCTGATCTTGATCGGTATTCCGCTGGCCGCGGTCTGGGGACTGTTGGCGGCGGTCTGCAACTACATCCCGTACGTCGGCTTCATCATCGGGGTCATTCCGCCGGCTCTGCTGGCGCTGTTGACCGGCGGTTGGCGCTTGATGATCATCGTGATCGTCGTCTACATCGTGCTGAACTCGCTGTTGACGACGCTGCTGCCGCCCTACTTCGTCGGCGATGCCGTTGAGCTGTCGATGGTGGTGACCTTGGTGTCGGTGGTCTTCTGGGCCTGGGTGCTCGGCCCGATCGGCGCGATCTTGGCGGTACCACTGACGCTGCTCGTCAAGGCTCTGATCATCGATTCAGATCCTCGCGCGGCATGGGCGGAGGCGCTGATCGGACCGACCCGGAGTCGGCGACGGCGACGCCGAGCTCAGCCAACCGAGCCGAATGCGTAAGACGGACTCTGGTTACTGCAGTGAGGAGGTCAGCCGCATCAGGTTGTCGAAGACCTTCTCCCGGCGCGGCCGTTTGAGCCAGTCCGAGAGCACGACCTGCCGGCTCTTGGCCCGATAGTCGTCCTCAACCGCGCGCATTGCGCTCGTGAAGCCAGCGCCATGGACCAGCACGGAAAGCTCCATGTGCAAGCTCAGGGAGCGGATGTCGAGGTTGGATGAGCCGATCACCGCGACGTCGTCGTCGATGCTGAGGTGCTTCGCGTGCAAGATCGTCGGCGCACGGTAAAGGTAGATCTTCACCCCGGCTCGGAGCAGTTGCTCGTAATAGGACCGCTGGGCGTGGAAGACCATGAACTGATCGCCGATCTCGGAGACGAACAGCTCGACGTCCAGGCCGCGGGACCCGGCCGTGACCAGTGCCATCTGAATGGTCTCGTCGGGTACGTAGTAGGGACTGGTGACGCTGATCCGACCGCGGGCGTTCTGGATCATGGCGGCGAACAGCTTGAGGTTGTTGTCGTTGTCGAAGCTAGGTCCGCTAGGCAGGATTTGCGCGTCCACAAGCTCCGTCTCGGCCCCAGCCGGACCGGAGAGGTGTCCAGCGGCAGTAGTTCATCGGACTCGCTGTACCAGTCGGTGACGAAGACCGCGTCGAGCTCGCGAACCGTCGGCCCGGTCAGCCGGACCATCAGCTCGTGCCAATGCAGGCCTTTCTTGATCCCCTTCTTCTTGTGGTAGTGGTCGGCGATCATGTTCTGCGAGCCGGTGAAGCCGACCACTCCGTCAACAACGACCAGCTTTCGATGGTTGCGAAGATCGGGTCGACGCCAACGCCCGCGGAAGGGCTGCAGCGGCAGCATCGGCAGGTAGTGCGCGCCCATGGCCTCGAAGCGCTTGATCGTCTCCTTGCGGTCCGGGTACATGAACTGTGCGACGTGATCGGAGAGCGCACGTACCTCGACACCGCGGGCACAGGCCCGCTCCAATGCGCCGAAGAGTGGCTCGGTCGCGTCGTCGGCTACCAGGATGAAGAACTCGACGTGGACGAAGTGCTCAGCGGTATCGATGGCGTCGGCCATCGCCTGGATCGAGCCCGAGTAGCTCTCGATCAGCTCCGCGCGGTTGCCGCCGACCATCGGGAGAGATCCCAAGGTTGCGGTTCATGGTGACCATCGATGCCAGCCAGTCCGGCCACTCGTCGCGGTGACTGACCAGATCGAGCCCGTCGGTCCTGGCCAGGATGGCTTCGCAGACCTCCCGCTGCTTGTCCCGCCGTCGGCGAGGCAGCTTGCCGAATCCGACCAGCAGGAAGAACAAGATGCCCAGTAGTGGGATGAAGATCACGGCGAGGATCCAGGCGATCGCCGACGATGGCTTGCGATTGGTGGAGATCAGGACCGCCGCCACCAACACGATCAGGACGTGAACCGCAGGCAGCAGCAAGCCGATCAAGGCCGCTTGCGTCACCTGCAGGACTGGGCGAACGCGTCCAGCATGAGCGTCTCAGCCAGGCAAGCCGCCGCGAAGTCACCGAGGTGGAGCGACTCGTTGCTGCCGTGCGCGCGGGAGTCAGGATCAGCGACAGCAGTGACCAAGATCGTTGCGTTGGGGAATGAGTCGTTGAACTCGGCCACCATGGGGATAGTGCCACCTTGCCCGATGAAGACTGGCTCCGCGGCCCACGCCTGGGCAAAGGCCGCACGCGCGGCCTCGGCGTACGGACCAGCGAAGTCGATCACCGACGGCTCGCCGACCTCAACTCCTGACACCGTTACCCGGGCACCCCAGGGCGCATGATCGTTAACGTGATTGGTCAGGGCAGTGAGTGCCGTCGCGGCATCATCCCCAGGGGCAAGCCGGGCGCTGATCTTGGCTCGGGCAACGGGAAGCAACGTGTTGGAGGCCTGATCGACCCGAGTCGCGTCGAGGGCAATCACCGAGATCGATGGCTTGCACCACATCCGCTCGACAAGCGACCCGGTGCCGATCCACTCGACTCCATCCAGAATCCCTGACTCCTCCCGCAACCGCGCGGGCGGATACTCCAGCGCCGGAGCTGGAGTAGTTCCAAGTCCAGCAACCGCCACGTTTCCATGATCGTCGTGCAGCGTCGCCAGCAGCCGGCACAGCGTCGTCAGCGCATCCGGCACGACGCCGCCATACACGCCCGAATGCAGCCCGTGATCCAACGTGCGAACCTCAACCGTGAAGCCGGCCAACCCTCTCAGGGAAGTGGTGAAGGCAGGTTCCCCTACCGCCCAGTTCGTCGAGTCGGTGATCACGAAGACATCCGCCACCAGCTCGTCATGGTGCTGCTCGAGCAGTTGGGTCAGGGTTGGCGAACCGATCTCCTCTTCGCCCTCGACGAACACGGTGACACCGACCGGCGGACGGCCGCCGAACGCTCGCAGCGCAGCGAGGTGAACTGCGAGGCCGCCCTTGTCGTCAGCTATGCCACGGCCATAAAGCCGCCCATCGCGCTCGGTCGCGACAAAGGGCGGCGTACGCCAGCCGTCTGGGTCGCCTTCCGGTTGGACGTCGTGGTGGGCGTAGAGGCAGACGGTCGGCATGCCCTCGGGCGCAGGAAATCGGCCGACGACGGCCGGCGCGCCACCATTCGCACGGACCACGCGGACATCTGGACAGCCCAGGTCCAGCAGCAGTTGCACAACGCGCTGGGCACTGCGCTCCACCTCTGCAGTCCTCGACGGGTCAGCGCTCACCGACTCGATGGCGACGAGCGCTGTCAGATCGCCGAGGATGCCGGGAAGCTGGGCTTTGACCTGGTCACGAAGCGACATTGGACTGGGTTGATCTTCGTGGCTAGTGGGCCATGGCGGCCGGTAGGGTGCCCTGCCAAGCGTGGAGAATACGCGCCAGTGGGAGGGTGAACTGTCCCACGACTTCTAGCGTTGCCTCCTCGGAATCCGTAACCTCACCGAGCCTGGTCAGCTTGACGCCATTCGTCCGGCACAGCGAGGCGAGGTCACGCTCAGTTCCGCGTTTCACCGAGACGAGTACCCGCGCCGTACTCTCCGAGAACAGCCACACGAACGGATCCGCCTTGGCAGGCAGCTTGATGCGTGCGCCCTTGCCGTGCCGCAAGGCCGACTCGACCACCGCCAGCGCCAGCCCACCGTCGGCAAGATCATGGGCGCTGGTCAGCAGCGCGCGGCGGCTTCCCCTTATCAGTACCTCGGCCAGCGCCTTCTCGTGTTCAAGATCGACTGTCGGCGGCCGGCCACCAAGATGATCATGGATCACGTCCGCCCAGGCGGAACCCGCCAACTCGTCCCGTGTCTCACCGAGCAGATAGATCAGGTGTCCGGCTGCCTTGAATCCCCCGGGATTGCGCCGAGTCACATCGTCGATCACACCTAGCACTCCGACGACCGGCGTAGGCAAGATCGGCGTAGCACCCGTCTGGTTGTAGAAGCTGACGTTTCCACCGGTGACCGGCGTACCCAATGTCTGGCAGCCGTCCACCAGCCCACGGATGGCCTCACTGAACTGCCACATGATCGCTGGATCCTCGGGCGAGCCGAAATTGAGGCAGTCGGTGATCGCCAGCGGCAGCGCTCCAGTGGTCGCGACGTTGCGGTACGCCTCCGCCAGCGCCAGTTGGGCGCCGGCGTACGGATCGAGTAGCGCGAAACGAGCATTGCAATCGGTGGCCAGGGCGATGCCGAGTCCCGAGTCTTCGTCGATACGCAGCATTCCGGCGTCGTCGGGCTGGGTGAGCACGGAATTGCCTCGCACATAGCGGTCGTACTGGTCGGTGATCCACGACTTGTCGCAGAGGTTGGGTGCGGCGACCATCCGAAGCAACTCCTCGGCAAGCTCATCGCCGCTGGCAGGCCGCGGTAGATCATCGACTCCATCGGCCTGGACCTGATCTTGCCAGTCGGGCCGCTGGTACGGGCGTTCGTAAACCGGACCTTCGTGCGCCACCGTACGCGGCGGCACGTCGACCACGGTCTCGCCCTGCCAATCGATCACTAGATGGTCGCCCGTGGTCACCTCGCCGATCACCGTCGCCAGCACATCCCACTTGCGACAGATCGCCAGAAAATCATCCACATGATCGGGCTCGACGATCGCCATCATGCGTTCCTGGGACTCGCTCATCAAGATCTCTTCGGGGCTCAGCGTCGAATCGCGCAGCGGCACCCGATCAAGATCGATATGCATGCCGCCGTCTCCGGCACTGGCCAGCTCGGATGTTGCGCAGGAGAGCCCCGCACCGCCGAGATCTTGGATGCCGGTGACCAATCCGGCGGCGAAGATCTCCAGCGTGCACTCGATGAGTAGCTTCTCCATGAACGGATCGCCGACCTGGACGCTTGGGCGTTTGCTGGCGTGTTTTTCGTCGAAGGTCTCGGAGGCGAGCACGCTCACCCCGCCGATGCCGTCGGCGCCGGTCGAGGCTCCGTACAAGATCACCTTGTTGCCGGCGCCAGTTGCTTTGGCGAGATGCAAGTCTTCATGGCGCAGCACCCCGACGCATAGCGCATTGACCAGCGGGTTGCCGAGATAGGTACGGTCGAAGGCTGCCTCGCCGCCGATGTTGGGCAGACCCAGGCAGTTCCCGTAGCCGCCGACCCCTGCCACCACACCTGGCAGTACCCGGCCCGTGTCGGGCTCGTCGAGTGGGCCGAAGCGCAATGAATCCATCACGCCGATGGGGCGAGCCCCCATGGCCAAGATGTCGCGAACGATGCCCCCGACGCCCGTGGCCGCGCCCTGGTACGGCTCAACGTAGCTGGGATGGTTGTGCGACTCGATCTTGAATGTGACGGCGTAGCCCTGCCCGACATCGACGACGCCGGCGTTCTCGCCGATGCCAGCCAGCAGCTTGCCGATAGGCGTCTCCGCAGGCAGATATCCGAACTGGCGGAGATGCACTTTGGAGGACTTGTAGGAGCAGTGTTCGGACCACATCACCGAATACATGGCGAGTTCCGACGAAGTGGGCCGGCGGCCAAGGATCTCCTTGATCTGGGCGTATTCGCCGTCTTTCAACCCCAGCTCAGCCCATGGCTGTGACTGCTCCGGAGTCAGGGTCGCGTTGCTGACAGTGTCTGCCACGGCCGCAACGCTACCGGTGCGCGGCTACCAAGGCGTTGGGAGTCCAATCGTTGCGTTCGGCCCAATCGAAGAAAAACCAGCCCGCCACAACGGTGATCTGCGCCGTTACGGTGAGCCAGACGAAAATCCCGCCATCGTTCAGCACGGTGCCCAGGATGGCGACGATAAGCGCGGCGATGAGTGTGCTGCGGAGTGTGATGAAGACAGTCACGATGCGTGGCACAAGGTAACGAAAGATCACGATCCAGAGTGCGACGCCGATCACCAGTGACCCGATCCCGACTGGCGCCACCATTGTCTGGGCCGACGCAACCGCCTTGCGGCTGATCACGTCCAGCGCATCTCCATCGATGATGCGCTGCACGAAATTGCCCAAATGCGTACGTTGATCCGGTCCACGAAGCCAGTCAAGTATCGAGATCACGCCGACCGCCAGCACCGCTGAGCCGCCGATCGCGAGCAGCTTCGGCCAGGTGATCCGAACGCCTGACAGCGCCAGCATCAGCCACAGCACCGCCGGCGTCAGCACGATCACGCCACCGAAGTCACTCCCCATAGATGGCCACCCCTCACAGATCACGATGCCAAAGCCGATAGCGCCGACTGCGGCGACGGCGGCCCTGCGTCGGCCGGCAGCCAGACAACGATGGGCGATGTAGCCAGCTAGCACCAGTCCCGCGCTGGCGTACGCGGCAAAGGTGACGTTTCCGAAGCCGTACCAGCGTAAGCCGAAGATCGGCCGCGAATTAAGCATCGAGCCCGGCTCCATGACCGCGCCGAGTGCGGCGTCCACAGTGAAAGCGGCAACGGTCAGTGCTGTCGCGGCGATCACATTGGGGACTCGCGCGACCCGGCCCACGAGAAGCGCAAGTACCGTCAAGATCAGCGACCAGGCAGCTACGAGAAGACTCAGAAACAGCCCGGGCGAGCCACTGTTTTGCCAAGGGACGGCGCCGGTGAGCATCATGGCGGCACCAAGTACCCCGCCAAAGGTCAAGACCAGTTTGGGAAGTCCAAACCTCCCGCGCAGCACCCAGATCAGCATGATCACGAAGAGCACGGCGCCAGCCAGGCCAAGTGCGATGTAGCCGATCGGCGTTGCGTTGGAGAGTGCCGCGATGGATTTGATCTTGGCGTCGATCCCTTCCACGGTGAGGTCCGCGTCGTAGACGGCGAACGGCGATCCGTCAACGGCCACCGATGAGGTGGGCCCGCCGAACTCGATCAAGGTCCGGGTGAGATCGGTCAGCGTGACGATCCCCTCGCGCCGGGTGCTTGCGGAGGTCAGCCAGCCAGGCAGCGTGGTCCCGAGTCGGTAGACGACCTGCAAGCTTGGATCATCGGAGCCGGCATTCGGCCCAACGCCGGTCACGATGAGCGTGATGTCTTTCCTGTTCGCCAGCTCGGTAATGATCTGATCGGAGAGCAGGCCTGCGTCCACGATCGTGATGGGACATCGAGTCTGCATACCGCCCGCGAGAAATTCCTGCGGCGACTGGTAGGCAGCGAGGGTGCCGTCCGGCTTGGCCGCCGCAAGAGCGGCGCCTGGGCCGACGGCAGCGACGCATCCCTTGATTGAACCGGCAAGCGTGCCCAGCTGGGCGTCACCGCGACGAGCGGCTGCCGCGGCCTGGCGGGCGGGCCAGTCGGCGACCTTGCCGCCTTGCACCTCTGGTGTGCAAAGACCGCCAACCGCAGCCCGGCGGCCGGCTCCCAGCGTGGTCCATCCAGCTGCAGCACAGTCCCCGACATAGCGTGGGCGAACCGACATCGTGCCGGCTTGAGCATCGCCCAGATGAGTGCCGAGCACCGCACGATCGGTCGGCGTTAGTTCGGGCCTCCCAGTCACACCGAGGACGACGATCCGATCGGTGAAGATTGCCGAGTCTTCCGGCTGATCGGCCAGAGCGTGGATGCCGCGAAGAGCGAGAAAGATCACACCCAGCATCAAAAGCAATCCGACCCAGGCACGCCGACCTCGAAGCCAGCCGCTCTTGTCCGGCTCGTCTGGTACGCGGCCGCCAACAGGGTGACGTCGCGGGGAATGTCGGACGCCGGATGCGTGTGATCCCGACTGAGACGGCATTAAACCTTGGCGGTAAGGAAGTCGAAGACGCTGCTGAAGAAGGCGCGGCCGTCTTGGGTCGGCCCGGTCAGCCGATCGACATTGTGCTCCGGGTGCGGCATCAGGCCGACGACGTTCCCGCGCTCGTTGCAGATGCCGGCAATGTCATGAAACGAGCCGTTGGGATTGCCGTTGACATACCGGAAGATCACCCGGCCCTCGTCCTCCAAACGGCGCAACGTGTCCTCGTCAGCGACATAGCCGCCTTCGCCGTTCTTCAACACGAGCGTGATCATCTGGCCGCGAGTGAAGTCAGATGTCCAGGTGGTGTCCACCGACTCGACCTGGAGATCTTGGTCCTTGCACACGAAGACGCGGACGTCGTTGCGGATCAAAGCGCCCGGCAACAAGTGCGCCTCGCAGAGAATCTGGAAGCCGTTACAGATGCCGAGTACCGGCATCCCCGCCTCGGCGGCTTTGATCACCTCAGCCATCACTGGCGCGAACCTGGAGATCGCCCCGCAGCGCAGATAGTCACCGTAGGAGAACCCGCCAGGCAAGATCGCTGCATCGACGCCGTCAAGGTCGTCGCTGCCGTGCCAAAGTGACACCGGCTCGCCACCGCACAACCGGATAGCGCGGAGCGCATCCTGATCGTCGAGCGAGCCTGGAAAAGTGACGACGCCGATCTTCGGGCTCATCAGCCCGCCTGTGCGGTCAGCTCGGCCTCTTCTGCTGACTCAGCTTCGTTTTCCTCGGCCGCATTCTCTTCCGCACCGTTGTCTTCGCATCGTTGTCTTCGGCATCGTTGTCTTCGGCATCGTTGACTTCGGCATCGCTGTCTTCGGCTGCTGACGCCGGCGCGGGCTCGACTCGTACGTCGAAAGTCTCGATGACGGTGTTGGCCAGCAGCGTCTCCGCAGCACGACGCACCTCGGCCAGCCGCTCCTCGGTGACCTCGCCTTCGAGTTCGAGCTCGAACCGCTTGCCCTGGCGTACGGACATGCCGGCAAAGCCCAATCGGGCCAGCGCCCCGGTCACAGCCTTGCCCTGCGGATCCAGGATCTCCGGCTTCGGCATTACGTCGACAACCACTCGAGCCATGCCGCGGAGTCTAACCCGGCTCGCCCAAGTGGTTGGCCAGATTACGCAACGTCGCGGCGTACGGCTGACAGCATCCCAGCGATCACCGGCAGCAGGCACCATGTCGCCAGGATCAGGCCGGCGAGCCACCAAGGCGTCGGATGTTGTGCCGCGAACAGTACCGGCGAGGTGATCTGCAGCATCGCATTGGTCGCTCCCGTAGGCATCAGATTGAGCAGTTGGTCCCATCTCTTGACGAAGAACACCACCGAGACGATCGGCTCCACCAGGAAACCAAGAATGATGCCGACCATAAGCGCGACGAGCATGTTCTTGATCAAGATGCCGATGCCCATCCCGATCATGGTCCACAGCGCGATTGAGCAGACGCCAAGAATGATCGAGCGCCACGTCGCCGGCTGGTCGAGCAGCAGCGACCCATTGTTCGCCATGACAAACGGAATCGCCACCAGGATGCCAGCGGCCACGCTGACGATCCCGTAGATCAGGCCGAAGATCAACAATGCACCGGCTTTGCCAAGCAGCATGCGAACCCGTCGCGGCGTAGCCAGATAGCTCGCGGCAAGCGTGCCGTACCGATATTCGCTGCCGATGGCAACGATTCCGACGACCATGGCGAGGATCCGGGACAGGACGTTTCCGCCGTTGTAGATGCTCCGGATGATCCCCGGGTCGGTGAACGGCGAACTCGCAACGCCCGCCCTGCCTTGCAACCATGCAACGGTGGCTGGCAGCGCCGCGTAGCCGGCACTGAGCACGAAAATGCAGATCAGCGCGACCCACCACAACTTGGTTGTGGTGATCCTGCGCAGATCCGCACGCAGTACACCACTCATCTGGAACCCTCAAGCATGGAGAAGAACTCCTGCTCGAGATCACGCCTTTCGGTGACGAGTTCATCGACCACAATGCCTGAGCCGAACAACACGGAGCCGACCTGGCCCACGTCGTGACTGTGGATGCGCAGGTATGCGCCATGCTCGTCGGCTGCGGTTTGGACATCGGCGCCAAGAGCTGCCAGAGCTTGCAGCGCGGCTCTCATGTCGGAGACTCTGGCCCGCGTGGTGCCTTCGCCCAGCTTGAGTTCTGACATCGGCATCTGGGCCAGCAGCCGACCCCTGTTGATCACAACGATGTCGTCTGCGGTGGCCTCGATCTCATTCAGCAGATGGGAGGAGATCAACACGGCACGACCACTGGCGGCGAAATCTCGTAGCACCGTACGAAGCCAGCGGATGCCTTCTGGATCGAGACCGTTTGCCGGCTCATCCAAGATCAAGTAGTCCGGTTTGCCGAGCATTGCCGCGGCTAGCGCGAGCCGCTGCCGCATACCCGTGGAGTACTCCCCGACCGACTGGCGTGCGACGTCGCCCAGCCCAACCTCGCCGAGCAGCTCGTCAACTCGGCGATCATTGGCGCCCGCCGTGGACGCCAGCACGCGAAGGTGATTGCGACCACTACGCGCGGGGTGAAAGCTCGCGTCGAGTACGCATCCGACGGTTTGCTGTGGGCGTGGCAGGTCGGTGTACGCGACATCACCAAAAGTGGCGCTTCCCGTGGTTGGGGTGGCCAGGCCGACCAGGATTCGCATCGTGGTGGTCTTTCCCGCTCCATTCGGACCGAGGAAGCCGGTCACCCGTCCGGGTTGTACAACGAAGCTCAGATTGTGTACGGCGAGGGTGCCGTTGTAGCTCTTGATCAGCCGGTCGACGATGATCGGCGACACGTCATGATCAACAGTCCAACGCGAGCGCCTGGTCGCGCGAACCGCAGTGGACGCGGTGCTGCGGCGAACCGCCGGCTGCACGCGCTGGGGCGCTGAATGAGCGCTCGGCTGAGCGACACGCGGACGCGGCGGCAGATATGCATCTCGCTGGATTGGCTGCGGCGCAGGAGCCGGCGGGGTCTGCCGAGGCGCGGGCGTCGGCGGGGTCGGCCGGGGCATCGGCCCTGGTGCCGCAGTCGGCTGCGGGGCAACAGGAGGCAACGGGCGTGATGCCGGCGTGGCGGTCGATATCGATTGCGGCGTGGGTGCTGCCGGCTGCGGTCTGGGCGCCGCCGTCGGTACGGGAGTGGGTCTCGAGACAGCTGACGTGGCCTGCTGCCGTGGTGGAACCGGCAGTGGTGCAGACGATGGCGACGGGGCTAACGGCGGAGCAGGTGGAACCGCCAACGGGACAGGCGGCGACGAGGCCAAAGGTGGGGGCGGTGCTGCTGGCTGCGGTCGTGCCGGTGCCGAAGCTGGAGCGGGTGTCGGGTAGGCACTCATCGCTGGCCGGGGAAGCGCCGGCTCCGGGCTTGGCGATGGCGCGCTCCGTCGCGGCTTTGGCTCCTCTACCGGCGGAGATGATGCAAAGGACACCGCGGATTGCGGAGCAGACTGGGTGAATCGGCTCGGCAGTGGATCCATGGCGCGCCTGCCGATACTTGCCTCGGTCGGAGACGCCTTCTCGTGGTCGGTGTCGGGAGTCAATGATTGGGCAAGCGATTCTGCTGGCCAAGCGCGACGCGGTCGATGCCCACGATCAGGAAATCCCAGTTGATCAGATTCGGCACTCGGCTGCGGCGGCAGGGCCGGCTCCAGGGCTCGTGCAGCACGAGCTGGACGCGAGTCGAAAGGATCGTCATGATCAGCCGGAGTAAAACCGCACGATCGTTTAGCCACATACGACTCAACGTCGTCGGGCTCTTCTAGAAGCGCTCGCCGCGGCCGATCAACCGACACAGTCTCTTAGTCAACACCGTTTGATGCTGCTGCGTAGGCATGTGTCGCAGATCAACCGTGTTGCAAAACGACAACATCTTAAGGGTTGCCACGTTTTTGGCCCTGAGGATGACCCCGATCGAGCCAGCAAACCGGGGTTTGACCAGCAATTGATGCCGCAGAGTAGAGGTAACACCAACCTCTCAGCCGTCCAGGAAGGACACGCGACATGCAGCTCTACCGCCCTCGTGACGACCGGATGATCGCGGGCGTGTGCTCGGGAATCGCCCGTCGCTTCAATCTCGATCCCACCATTGTCCGAATTGCCTTTGTGGCCAGTCTTTTCCTCCCGGGCCCGCAAATCTTGATCTATCTCATCGCCTGGCTGCTGATGCCGGATGAGTCCACCAGCGTCGCCTGAATCCCCCACCCGAAAGCCCCTCAGTCAAATCTGGCTGAGGGGCTTTCGACGTGCCGGCCGCCGCAAGCTCAGGGGACGCCGTACAACGTGCGCACGATGTCTTCAATCGCTGGCTCCTCAAGAGTCAGGTCGATCACCTCGGCCACTGCACTGACCTCCGCTAGCACCCGGGCTGCGGTGGTCTGCTGCGGGCTGAACGCAAGCCGCTGTCGCTGGCCGTCGAGCTCGCTTCCAATATGGGTTGCGGCCGCGACGTAGAGGTCAGGACCGGGCTCGGGCAGGTCGACGACAAGCACACGTTGCAGCGCCACCCGCGCAGCCAAACTCGACAGCGTCCCATCGAAAACCAGATGGCCGTGATCAACGACTAGCACCCGTTCGCAGAGTCGCTCGATGTCACCCATGTCGTGCGTGGTGAGCAGCAGCGTGGTGCCGGACTCGGCCCGTTCGGCAAGGAGAAAGTGCCGCAACCGCTCCTTGCTGATCATGTCCAGCCCAATGGTCGGCTCGTCGAGGACCAGCAGCCGCGGCCGGTGTAGCAACGCCGCTGCCACCTCGCCCCGCATCCGCTCGCCGAGGGAAAGCTGGCGCACCGGGACATCCAACAAGTCGGCGAGGCCCAGCCGATCTACCAGCTCCTCAGTTCTGGTCGCGGCGTCAAGAGTCGACATCCGATGGATCGCAGCCAGAATGCGGAACGAGTCGCGCAACGGGAGATCCCACCACAGCTGGCTGCGCTGGCCGAAGACGACCCCGATCTCACGAGCGAGCAGGCGGCGCTGTGGCACCGGATCGTAGCCGCAGGTGCGGACACGCCCGCTGGTCGGGACGAGAATCCCAGTGAGCATCTTGATCGTGGTGGACTTGCCAGCTCCATTGGCCCCGATATAGCCGACTGCATCCCCGGCCATGATCGACGCCGTGATCCCATCGACGGCGCGCACGACCCTGGTCTGCCGGCGTACCCGCCCGATCTTCTGCCGCACGGTAAAGGAGCGGCGCAGCTCCTCGAGTGCGATGATCGGTTCTTCACTCACGTCAACCACCAGCTCCGGTGAACCGACGCGTCCCGGCCCGCCAGGCAAGCCACGCGAACAGCCACGCCCACACCGCGAACAGCGGCGCGAACCAGCCGAGCCAGGCCGGCAGGAAGTCCGGTCCTTCCAGCCCCATGATCAACAGCGCGGGCAGATATGCAGTGACGGTGGCCGGAAAGACGAAGGTGAACAGCACCCGAACCGGTGTGATCAAGACGCTACCGGGCAGTTGGCCGGCATAGCCGCCTCCATAGACGAACGACGCCGTGAACTCCGCCCCATTGATCAGGAAGAACTGCAGACCCCCGGCGGTCGCGAAGAACGCTGCATAGATCGCAGCACCGACGAACGGTGTGATCACGAGCAGGTAGATCGTGCCCGGCGCGTAGTCCAGCTGCAGCCTCGGCAGCACTACAAAGATGATCACTATGCTGATCGCGACTCGACCCACCCGGCGGAGCTGGAAGTCGGACGTGATCAGCTGCAGCATGAGCGGCATCGGCCGAATGAGCATCACCTCAAGGCGACCGAGCCGTAAGTACGTCGGCATCGTGTCCAGTTGGCCAAAGACCAACTCCGCCAGCGCGAACCCTGCGTTGGCTAGGGCGAAAACCAGAGCGGCCTGCGGCAGGTTCAGCCCGCCGAAGACCGGAACGTTGGCCAAGATGACGTAGAGCTCGAGGAACTCGACCACCCCTACGGCCACCGAGGTGACGACATTGAGCCAGAAACTGGTCCGGTAGGCCAACTGGCTCCTGATCCGCGAGCCGAGGATCGTCCGGTACACGTGCGTGTTAACCACCTTGGACCACCAACCGAAGCCCGGCCCGCCACTGCATCAAGCGAGCGACACCGACAAGCGCGGCGAGCCAGGCGAGCTGGCTGCCCACCAGAGCGAGCGCAGCAGTGTCAAGCGCCCAACCAGAAAGCACGTCGATGGGCGTCTGCAGCATCGACGGGAACGGAGTGGCGTACGCAATGATCCGCAACCAGTCCGGAAAGAGGTGCACCGGAACGAAGAGTCCGCAGAGTGGGCCGACCAGGACGACGTAAAGCCCGATGAAGCCACGTACGTCGAGGGTCCAGAAAGCAATCAGATTGACCAGAAACCGCACCACGAAGCTGATCGAGACACCCAGGAACAGACTGATCAGACCGAGCGGGTAAGCGGTCCAAGACTGCGGCAAGGCAAAGCCAATCGTCAGAGCACCGATCAGCAGCGGTGGGAGGCCGCGGGACAGCAGCTGGAACCCGGCGCGGCCCAAGTCGCGGGTCCACCAGGCCAGTTGCAAGTCGACTGGTCGCGAGAAGTCGACGGCAATCTCTCCGCTGCTCACCCGGTCGGCGATCTCGGTCCAACCGAAGATCGCAACTGGTGCGAGCAGCGCCTGGCCGAGCCAAACGTAGGTTGAGGCCGAGCGCTGGTCGTACCCAGCCAGCGTCCCACCAGCCGCGCCAATCGCAGCGAAGAGAACGCTGACCCGGATGAACCCGAAGACCGACTGGGTGACGACCCCGGCGAAGATCGCCAGCCGATACGTGCTGTACCGCCGGAACTCCGCCGCGGCGAGCAGCAGGTAGGTGTGCACCGTGGGAATTTTCGCAGAATCGCCCCCGAGGGAAGCCGCTCACTGTCATCTCACGCTTAGCGGGTCGACATCGCGTTCAGCTCGGGGGCGATTCTGCACTTTTGCTAGAGGACCGCGCCAGGCCGGTAGGCCGCCGCCCGTGGATGAGCTTCGACAATTTGCTGAATCTGCGCGACTAACGTTGCCACTTGCTGGCCTGCGGTGCCGGTGAGCTCGATCGGGTCGGCAAGTGCGGCATCCAGTTCGGCGCGGGTCACCCCGAGCCGCGGGTCAGCCGCCAGGCGGTCAAGCAGGTCATTATCAGCTACGGCCGGTTTCTCGCAGCTCCAAGGCGACCGTGATCGCGTGTTCCTTGATTGCTTCATGTGCAGTCTCTCGACCCGCTCCGTGCCGTACGGCCGCGATCAGCACCTTGGTGGTGGCGAGGAAGGGCAAATAGCGCTGCAGCTCGGCATTGATCACCGCTGGGAATGCGCCGAAGTCATCGAGCACATGGAGAAAGGTCTCAAACAACCCATCGAGAGCAAAGAAGGCGTCTGGCAGCGCAACCCTGCGCACGACGGAGCACGACACGTCGCCCTCGTTCCACTGATCACCCGCCAGCTCGCCGATCATCGAGAGGTAGCCCCTGATGATCACGGCCAGACCGTTGACCCGCTCGCAGGAGCGCGTGTTCATCTTGTGCGGCATGGCACTGGAACCAACTTGACCGGGCTGGAAACCCTCAGTCACCAGCTCATGGCCTGCCATCAGCCGGATGGATGTCGCGAGGCTGGACGGACCGGCCGCGACCTGCACCAACGCGCTGATCACGTCGAAGTCCAAAGAGCGGGGGTACACCTGGCCGGTGCTCACCAAGACCCGTACGAAACCCAGATGATCAGCAATCCGCTGCTCCAGCTCTGCCAGCTTGTCCGTGTCGCCACCCAGCAGATCAAGCATGTCCTGACTGGTTCCGACAGGACCCTTGATGCCACGCAAGGGATAGCGGTCGAGCAACCCCTCGATCCGCTGGTACGCCACGAGGAGCTCGTTCGCGGCGCTCGCGAAGCGCTTTCCCAAGGTGGTGATCTGAGCGGGAACATTGTGGGTGCGCCCAGCCATGGCGAGATCGGCGTATCCGGTGGCTAGTTGGGCGAGCTGTGCCAATGTCGCGACCGTCCGATCGCGGATGATCTCCAGAGCCGAGACGATCTGCAGTTGCTCGACGTTCTCCGTGAGATCGCGAGACGTCATGCCCTTGTGGATCTGCTGGAAGCCGGCCAGCGCATTGAATTCATCGATCCGTGCCTTGACGTCGTGTCGAGTGATCTTCTCTCGGTCGGCGATGCTCTCCAGGTCGACCTGGTCGACGACCCCTTCGTAGGCCTTGATCACTACAGCGGGATCGTCACCGCCGAAATCCACACCAAGATCACGTTGTGCGGCCAGCACTGCCAGCCACAGCCGGCGCTCGGAAATGATCTTTCCTTCCGGCGACCAGACCTGGCGCATTGCCGCAGAGGCATAGCGATTGGCCAACACATTGCCGATGGGCACTGCTCAGCTCACCACCAACTGCGCAGCAGCCGCCGCGATGTCGCGACGATAGAAGGAACCGTCCAGCCGGATCTCAGCAATCGAGGAGTATGCCCGATCGCGGGCCTCAGCAATGTCCTCACCAAGCCCGACGACCGCAAGCACCCGACCTCCGGCGCTGATCACATTGCCGTACGGATCAATGGATGTACCAGCATGGATGATCACGCTGCCGTTTCTGGTCGCTTCCGTCGAGCCCGGTGATCACGCCGCCGGTCCTCGGAGTGCCAGGGTAACCGGCAGCGGCCAGCACCACTCCTACTGCGGCACCGCTGCCCCACTCCAGTGCAGAATGCGCAGCAAGATCATCGGTGGCCGCGGCGTAGAGCAGCTCGCCAAGCGGCGTCGCCAGCCGAGCCAGCAGCGGCTGAGTTTCCGGATCTCCGAACCTGGCGTTGAACTCCACTACCCGTACGCCGTCCGTGGTCAGCGCCAGGCCGGCGTACAGCAGTCCGCTGAACGGAGTGCCGCGTCGCGCCATCTCCTCGATAGTGGGTTGCAGCACCGTACGGGTGACCTCATCGGCAAGATCATCCGGTGCCCACGGTAGCGGTGTGTAAGCGCCCATGCCGCCGGTATTCGGGCCGCTGTCTCCATCCCCAACACGCTTGAAGTCCTGCGCGGGCTGCAGTGCGCGTACGGTGCGTCCGTCGGTGATCCCGAACAAACTCACCTCCGGTCCGTCAAGGAACTCCTCGATCACCACCCGGCGGCACTTCATAGCATGATCAACAGCAAGCTGCCGGTCCTCGGTCACCACAACGCCCTTGCCGGCTGCCAGTCCATCATCTTTCACCACATAGGGCGGCCCGAACCTATCCAGGGCTTGATCAACTTGGGCACGAGTGACACATTCCCGGGAGCTCGCCGTGGGCACCCTGGCTGCGGCCATGACCTGCTTGGCGAAAGCTTTGCTGCCTTCGAGCTGGGCCGCGGCAGCAGACGGGCCGAAGCAGGGCACGCCATTCGCGCGTACCGCATCGGCAACTCCAGCCACCAGCGGCGCCTCGGGCCCGACCACGACCAGATTGACGCCGAGTCGGATCGCCAGATCTGCAACCGCGCGCCCGTCCAAGGGGTCGACAGGATGGTTGGCACCCAGCATTGCGGTCCCGGGGTTGCCGGGTGCAGCGTGCAACTCGAGCACCGCGGGATCGCGGCTCAGCGCAAGGCTGAGGGCGTGCTCCCGTCCACCAGAGCCGATCACCAGCACCCGAAGCTGACCCACCACGTGCCAAGAGCCTACCCAAGCCTTGCCTGCAGCAGGCTCGTCGATGGGATCGATGTCACCGGGTAGCGGCTGGGCCACAGGGCCCCGGTTGTGACCGCCGCAGGGGCGCCACCGAGTCCCGAGGTGCGGGTGAGCAGCTGAACGTGAGCTGCTTGATCGACTCCTCCTTGTCCTCGTCGAAGCGCTGCAGTGTCATCGTCACGGCCTGCTCGGCCATAGCCCGATCCGGACGCTCGATTGTTGTCAGCCGGGGAACCAACTGTGACGCCAATTGCTCACCGTCATCCAGGCTGACCACCGACAGGTCGGCTGGAATGCGGATCCCGAGGCTTCCGGCAGCAAGGACGGCGCCGACCGCGAGCCGTTCGTGAGTGCAGATCAACGCGGTTGGACGCGGTGCCGCGCTCAGCAGCGTACGGGCCGACGAGAAACCTGAGGTGACGTCGCGGTTGGCGGCAATCTCGACCGAGAGAGCGACGTGTTGGGCCGCTGCTGCGGTTTCTTCGATGCCGGCCAGCCGCAGCCGACTTTGCATCGCGTCTCGCGGCCCGGCGATGACGCCAATTCTGCTATGTCCGCCCTCGAGGAGAAGCCGCGCGGCGTCGCGGCCGGCGCCGCGCTCGTCGGCGACGATGCTGGTCAGGCCCGCATTCGGGTCGACACAGTTGACCAAGATCGTCGGGATGGTTGCCATCACCTCCACCGGGGAATAGCTGATCAGATCGGGTGCCATGACCAGCAGGGCATCCACCTGACGATCATGGAGTGTCGCCAGCGCCCGACTTTGATGATCATGATCGTTGGCGGTATCCATGAAGATCAACAGGTAGCCCGAGGCCGTCGCGCTCTCCAGCGTCGCATGCAACATGCGCACCGAGAAGCCGCCGGCGCCGGGCCAGGTCAATACCCCGATGGTGCGGGTACGCCGGCTGCGCAGGCTGAGCGCGACCGCATTCGGGGTGTAGTTGAGCCGGCGGGCTGCCTCGATGATCGCCTGTTGCTTGTGACGGGCGATGTGGCCCTGCGCGCGACCGTTGAGAACGAGCGAAACGGCACTCCGCGATACACCAGCAAGATCAGCGACATCCTGCGCGGTCGCCTTGCGTGCCACTGTGTATCCGCCCTCCTGCGCGCGCCCATTTCACTCCATTGTGCCTTGGGCGTACGCGGCTGGCGTTTGTCCGCACAAGGCCACATCTGGGACCGAATTCGCGGCGAATCGGCATTTATACGTGGCCTGTGCGGAGAAACACTCACATTGAGCGCGGCGCGCGGTGGCAAACGCGTCACTTGAGCGGCTGCCCGAGCAGCGTCGAAGGGCGCGCGGTCGAAGATGAAGCGGCTGTAGGTGATCTTGCCGTCTCGTACGGTGACGCACTCGGCGGCGGGCGCGCTCTTGACCGGCACGGTCTCGGTGTCGTACACCAGCACCGCCTGCTGATCATCGCCAAAGGCCGCAAGGAGCTCCGAGTTGGTCAGGATCTGAACGAACGGCCCCATGAATCCGCGATACGCGGTATCGCCTGTTAGCCGGCCGGCCGGCGCATCGCAGACGATGTCGTCAGCGATGTATTCCATGGCTTTGTCGAAATCGTGGCCCGTCCAGGCGTGAAAGTAGGCAAGCGCAATCTCCAGTGCCGGGCTGGTGGATTCGGTCATCAGATCTCCTTCGTGTTATCGGACCTGCGGGCGACCTCACGCCCTCTGTTATCTAGGTAGACACCGCAGCTGCCGCGAACGGAACGCGGCCGGGAAGAGCTGTCGGTACACGATGGCATGCTGACAAACGTGGAGCAGGCCATCGTGGAGCTAGCTCAAGTCGGCGACGAACAAGCGTTTCGCGAGCTCACCGACCCGTACCGGCGTGAGCTGCTGGCTCACTGCTATCGGATGCTCGGTTCACTGACCGATGCCGAGGACATGCTGCAAGAGACCTTGCTGGCGGCTTGGCGCGGACTCCCGCGTTTCCAAGGCCGATCCTCGCTGCGGTCGTGGCTGTACCGAATCGCCACCAACACCTGTCTGAATGCGATGCGCTCCGCTGCCCGACGGGTTCCGATTGCCCCGACGCCACCCTTCCAGCCACCGGATCCGACCCGGCGCGACGAGATCACCTGGCTTCAGCCCTACCCCGACGCCCTGCTTGACGGAATCGCCGACGCCACCCCCGGCCCGGAAGCCCGCTACAGCCAAACTGAGGCGATAGAGCTCGCGTTCGTCGCTGGGCTGCAACGGATGCCGCCTCGCCAGGCTGCAACGGTTTTGCTGCGCGACGTCCTCGGCTTCGGTACCGACGAAGTGGCGGCGATGCTGAAGACCAGCCAGACAGCGGTGAAGGGAACTCTGCAGCGGGGTCGCGCAGCGCTGGAAAGCGCGCGTGACACGCGCGACCGTCCGCCGCGGCCGAGGTCGGCCGACGAGCGTGATCTCGCGAGGCGCTTCGCCGACGCGTACGTTTCCGCTGACCTTGACGGCGTACTGACGCTGCTCACCGATGACGCCTGGCTTTCTATGCCGCCGGCTCCGCATCAGTACCACGGACTGCCGGCGATCCGGTCGTTCCTAGAGGGCCAGCTTCGACTTCCGTGGAGAGCGGAAGCGCGTACCTCATCCCCTGTCGCGCGAACAATCAGCCTGCCTTTGGCAGCTATCTCGCGGATGTGGAAGAGCCCATCGCACGGCCGGCCGGAGTGTTTGTCCTCGGCCTGGCGGGCGACCGCATTGCGGCCCTCACCCGCTTTCATCTGGACGATCTCTATCCGCGGCTCGGACTCCCGGAGTCTCTGCCGTCAGTGCAGCTCGGCGACACCCACTGGCGATCAGAGCAGGTCGTTGATCACGATCGACTGCTCACGTGACGGACCGACGCCGATACCGGAGATCCTGGCCCCGCAAAGCTCCTCGATCCGGCTCACGTAGATCTGGGTGTTCTTCGGCAGATCATCGAAATCCCGACAGCCGCTGATGTCCTCGGTCCAGCCATCCAGCTCCTCATAAATCGGAACGGCATGGTGAAACTCCGACTGGGTGAGCGGCATCGTGTCATGCCGGACGCCGTTGACCTGGTAGCCGACACAGACCGGGATCTTCTCCCAGCCGGTGAGAATGTCGAGCTTGGTCAGGAACAGATCCGTGAACGCGTTCGCACGTGCCGCCGTCTGCACGACGAGCGCGTCGAACCAGCCACATCTCCGCTTACGTCCCGTGGTCGTGCCGAATTCGGCGCCGATCTGCGCAAGCTTCTCACCGTCGTCGTCATGCAACTCGGTCGGCATCGGGCCCCCGCCGACCCGCGTCGTGTACGCCTTGGCGATCCCGACCACTCGATTAATGCGGGTGGGACCAACTCCGGTACCGACGCACGCGCCACCGGCAACCGGATTCGAGGATGTGACGTACGGATAGGTTCCATGATCAACATCGAGATGGTGGGCTTGGGCGCCCTCGAAGAGCACGACGTCCCCGGCATCCAGCGCGTCGTTGAGCAGCCGGCTGACGTCCACAACATGCGGTCTGATTCGCTCCGCATAGGACAGCAGGTGCTCGGTCACCTCGTCCGGATCGATGGCGCGGCGGTTGTAGACCTTGACCAGCAGATGGTTCTTCTGCTCCAGCGCTGCCTCCACCTTCCTGCGCAGGATCGACTCATCGAAAAGATCTTGGATGCGCACACCGATCCGGTTGACCTTGTCGGAGTACGCCGGGCCGACTCCGCGTCCCGTGGTGCCGATCCTGGCCTTGCCGAGGAAACGCTCGGTCACCTTGTCGATCACCTGGTGATAGGAGGTGATGATGTGGGCGCTGGCAGAGATCACCATGTGGGAGGCGTCCACCCCCCGCGCCGCCAGTCCCTCGATCTCGGCGAACAACACATCGAGGTCGACCACCACACCGTTGCCGATCACCGGCACGCAGCGCGGGTTCAGAATTCCCGATGGCAGCAGGTGCAGGGCATAGCGCTCACCGCCAGCAACGATCGTGTGACCTGCGTTGTTGCCGCCTGAATAGCGCACGCAATAGTCGACGCGATTGCCGAGCTGATCGGTCGCCTTACCCTTTCCCTCGTCGCCCCATTGGGCTCCCATCACCACAATCGCCGGCATGTGATCGCCGTCCTTTCTCGCTCCATCCGGCCTAGAGAAAGACCGAAGTCCCCGGGCGCAATCGCCACAGGGACTCTTGCGACGTAACCTTACCCAACCCTTGCGGGCGTCGCACGGATCGCGCGCCGCCGTGCTGAGGAGGAGTGAGCCGACACGCTTCACCGTCGGCGAGCGACGACGAAGTAGGCGGCTTCCCGGCGCGATCCGCGTCCGCGATGTTCGCGCCGCCGATCTGCAGGAGAAGCCGACGAAACACACATCGAGAACCGACCTGACTCTCCGACACAGTCGTTTCGTCGGACTCGACGAAGACGGCGGCTTCCGGCGAACATCGCAGCGAGCGGGAGCGAGCCATCAGACAGAGCGAGCGCAGCGAGCGAAACAATCAAATACGAGTAGTTAGAGCCAGTCCTTGGCGCGAAAGACGAAATAGAGCACCACGCTCGCCGTGACCATGAGCAGCAAATAGACCCAGAAGCCGGTAAGGCTGCCCACCAAAGGGAAATGCACGTTCATGCCGACAAAGCTGGTCACCAGCGTTGGAACGGCGAGAATGGCCGCCCACGCCGTGAGCTTCTTCATGATCTGGTTCAGCCGTACGTCGGCCAGTGCGAGGCTGGTGTCGAAGATTGATGACAAGGCCTCGCGTAGCGCGTCGGCAGCATTGGCTACCCGCGAGTGCTGCTCCGACAGGAGCACCCAGTGACGGGCGATAGCGGCATCTCGGCCACCCTTGCCCTTCCGGCTCTGAGGCGGGCTGTCAACGATGTCCGTCATCACCGTACGCATGGGGTCGGTGACGCGGCGCAACTGGGAAAGCGCGCTCCGGAGCTTGAACGCGTACAGCTGCTCAGGCTTGTTGAGCGGCCGCTCCTCGAACAGCGCATTCGCGAGGCTGTCGCTGGAGTCCTCGAGCCATTGCAGCGCCTCCTGATAGCTGTGGATGACGGCTCCAATGATCATCTGCACAGCTGCCTCGATGCCGCCCTTGGCAATGATCTCTTCCTTGTGGCAGAAGATCTGGGCGGGACTAAAATCCGGATTTGGATCGACCAGACAGATCACCGCACGATCGGTAGCGATCACGGAGACCGGATGGACATTGATCCGTGAGCTGTCCTTGTCGATAGAGACCGCATTAGTGATCACCAAGCGTGCCTGGCCGGTCACATCGAACTTCGCTCGTCTGTCTTCCGCGAGGAGATCCCTGATCGCTGGCTCATCAAGATCAAGAGCGTGCGCGATGTGGCGTACCTCGACCGCTCCGTAATCGTGGTCTCGTGGCAACACCCACCATGCGGAAGCATCGGAATGGAGCTCCAGTACATCGCTGAGGTCCTCACCGGTCAGATCTTCGGCAATGATCTTGCTGCCCGACCACACCCGGCTCACCGGCGTAGGTCGGTCAGCGAGGACGGTGGCCACGCTTCGAAGACTAACCCTGGCTCAATGAGGCAACCTAGTGCCCTGGAAGGGATTAGGTGCACGTAGCTTTCTGACGGTCTGCGCGGCTTGCAACCCGGGCGTTGGTGCGCCCACTTTTCCGGTGTCGTGGTGTCTGCATCACAAACGGAGAAAGGACCCAGAGATGCTGCTGCAGGACAAGGTTGCGGTGATTTACGGAGCAGGAGGTGCGATCGGCGGCGCCGTGGCGCGCGCGTTTGCGCGGGAGGGGGGAACGCTTTTTCTCGCCGGGCGCCACCGGGGACCCGTTGAAGTCGTCGGTAAGGAAATCGCCGCCGCCGGCGGTTCTGCCGACGTTGCAGAAGTTGACGCTCTCGACGAAAAGGCCGTGGACAATCATCTACGGTCCGTGATCGATAAGGCAGGCCGCCTCGACATCTCGTTCAATGCCGTCGGCATCCCGAATCCGAAGACTCGCGCGCCTCTCGTCGAGCTGGATCTCGAGCAGTTTTTCCTACCGATTGCGACGTACACGAGGTCGTACTTTCTGACTGCCCGGATGGCCGCCCGGCGGATGGTGGCGAACAAATCGGGGGTGATCATGACCATCACGTCGACTCCTTCGCGAACGGGCACCCCGTTCATCGGTGGCGGTGGTGCGGCGATGGCCGCCGTAGAGGCGCTCACCAGGGGCCTGTCAGCAGAGCTCGCAGCTCAGGGCATTCGCGTGGTCGGGCTGCGACCACAAGGGATGCCGGAGACAGACAGGATCAAGCAATCCTTCGAGAGCTTACGCCGCAGCATCGGGCATGACGTGGGAACAGTTCGAACAGTTGCTCGCCAGCAGGACCCACACACGCCGGCTTTCGACGCTGCAGGAGATGGCAAACATGGCCGTCTTCCTTGCATCCGACATGGCGAGCGGTATGACTGGAACTACCGTCAACCTGAGCATGGGCAGCCTGGATGACTAGCGGCGCAGCGAGAGAGGCTGTGTGAAGGACCAGCGTCTCCGCCCGACGGGCAGGCGCTGGAGGATCGCAACCCGATCGAAGGGACACACGGATGCGAGAGCTGATCGTGAGCACATTCCTGAGCTTGGACGGGGTGATGCAAGCACCGGGCGGACCTGGCGAGGACGACGACGGTGGCTTCGCGTACGGCGGCTGGTCGGTCAACTACTGGGACGACCGGATGGGCCAGGTCATGGAGGAGGCGACGAGCAGACCGTTCGCGATGGTTCTCGGTCGCAAGACCTACGACATCATGGCCGCGTACTGGCCGACCGCGCCTCAGGAGGAGGGCGGCCAGGTGTTCAACGACGCCACTAAGTACGTCGCGTCCCGCAGTCACCCGACGCTGGAGTGGAGCAATTCGCTGTTGATCGACGGTGATGCGGCTGCAGGACTCGCGGCGCTCAAAGAACAGGATGGGCCGGAGTTGCAGGTGCACGGCAGCAGCGATCTGATCCAGACGTTGCTGCGCCACAAGCTCGATCGACGAGTACCGACTCTGGGTCTTCCCCGTCGTGCTCGGATCGGGCAAGCGACTGTTCTCCGACGGCGTCATCCCGGCTGGGCTGAAGCTCGCCGACAGCACGGTCTCCACGACCGGAGTCGTGATCGGCACCTATCGGCCGGCGGGCGAGATCCTCATCGGTTCGTTCTAGCGGTCAGGACAGGTGTTGGCCGTACCAGTCCAAAACCTCCTGGTACGCCTGCTGAGCCGCCTCCGCGTTGTAGCGAGGCCCGGTGTCGTTGAAGAAGGCATGACCGGCGCCCGCGAACGTACGAATCTGATAGGTGAGTCCGGCAGCCTTGAGCGCCGCCTCAGCTCGATCGCGTGAGGCGTTCACCCGTTCGTCCTGCTCTCCGTAGATCGCCAAGACCGCAGCCTTGGCGTGGGAGAAATCGGGGTTCTCCGGTGCGGGCCCGTAGAACGGGACCGCGGCGGCCAGGCGTTGCTCGCCGGCTTGCAGCAGATTCCAGGTCATACCGCCGCCGAAGCAGAAACCAACCGCGCCGACCTTCGCATCAGGCACTCGCCGCTCAAGCTCATCGATGCCAGCCTGGAGGTCTGCAACCAGCTGCTCGGGCGGAGTGTTCGCCAGCGTGGTCGGTGCGGCCGCTGGATCCTCGAGCGACGCTGTGCCGCCTTGAGCGGAGAGCAGATCTACGCAAAGCGCCGAGTAGCCTTCCTTCGCGAATCGGCCCACCAAGTCAAAAAAGTGCGGGGTGAGGCCGCGGTTCTCGTGAATGACGAGCAGGACGCCCTTCGGGTCGGTCGCCGCCGCCCACGCTCCTTGTAGCTCCCCGGCTGGGCCGGCAAAACGCACTGGTTGTCCTGGGTTGCCAGACCCCGCAGCGCCAGACGTACTCGCCGCTGCAGGCGACGTCGCACCAGCCGCCCCTGACTGTCCGCCACCATTCGCCGCAAGCAGCGAGTAGGGCGGTCGCACTGCTCGCGCTGAGACCAAGGAGGGTCAGCCGGCGTAGCGCCTCCCTCCGGGTGAGAAATCCATCCGAGAAATCCTCGGTCACCTCGCCCACGAGGTAGTTGCGCAGCGCCATCTCAACCTCCTTGTGCGTGCAACGAACGCGTATTCGCGAATGTGCCTATGTCCGAGGTGACGTCAGCACAGTGATGAACGTTCACCTCACCCGCTCACCCAAGTCGGAGATGAAGCGTGATCTAATCCGCCGTTTCGAGAGTTGCCCTGATCACCTGGCGCGCCATCGCGACCATGCCCGGGTGGCTGTCGAAGTAATAGACGAGCGCCTCGAGGCCCTGAGTAAGGGCCCAGCCACGGGCTCGAGCCCAGGTCGCATCGTCGGTCCCAAGCGCGGCCCGGAACCGAGACCGGCTGTCGGCGGCGTCGAACACGTGGAAGGCCGCCATGGCGTTGCCGGCAGGGTCACCGACCGCCAGGCCGCCGAAATCGAGGACACCATGCAGCCGACCGTCAAGTGTCACGAGGTTGCTGGCCATGAAGTCGCGGTGCACCCAGACATCAGCGTCCTGCCATTTCGGTGCCTGGACCGCCGCGGCCCACACCGATGCCGCACGCTCCTCATCAAACATGTCTGGCTCCACACGCCCGGCCGCCTGGAGGGCTCCTGCGGCGTTGAGTGCGGCGCGCGCGGTCATGTCGTACGCCGCTACAGGGCCGGCGCGATGACCCGGCTGAACCGGTGGTCCACCGCTGGTATCCAGCGATTGCAGAGCCAGAACGAATTCCGCCAGCACCAGCCCGTCGTCAGGATTCATCCGGCCGGGCGCCAGGGGTACGCCGCTGACCCAGCTGCAGACGAGCCAGGGAAAGGGATAGAGCTCGGACGGCTCCCCGGCCGCAAGCGGCTCAGGCACGGCGAGCGGCAGGTGAGCGGCGAGACGCGGTAGCCATTCTCGTTCGATCAAGAGTCCGGAGACGGCCGCTGGCTTGCGCGGCAACCGTACGGACAGCTCATCGCCAAGCCGAAACACGACATTGTCTGTGCCCGGTGCCGCCACCAGCCGCACCTCCAAGTCGACCAGGTGAGGCAATTGCCTTCTGATCAGCTCTCGGACCAAGTCCGCATCAATGTGAACCTCATCCTCATGCAGCCGCTGAGTCACGAAGGAAGCTTCACCCAGCAAGCCGAGATCGCTGACGTTTTCTCAGAATCACCCCCGAGCGGAGGCAGCCTCTCCGATTTCACGCTCAGATTCCCTAGCCGCCCCTCCGCTCGGGCCCGATTCTGAGAATTTGGCCCCGCCTCCCCTCACCAGTTCCGTCCAACAGTCGAGCCCTGCGAGGACCCGCCGCCGAAACGGTCCGGACTCCAGACCAGAAAGTGCGCCCTTCGACAAGCTCAGGTCGCATCGACAGGCTCAGAGCGCACGAAGGCCAGGCCGACCGGAAAGCTCCGGTGTACAGAAGGCCAAGACCAGCCGAAGAGCTCACGGCACAAAAGGCCAAGGCCGGCCGGATAGGCCGGCGCCAAAAGCTAAAAATGCTTTAAAGGGAAGCGCCGCAAAACCGCACCTCGCCGCCGACCCCACCACAAACTTTTGGCGCCGGCCTATCCGGTCGGCCTTGGCTGAGACGGCCTATCCAGTCGCCCTTGGCCGAACGGCCTATCCAGTCGGCCTTGGCCGAGCGGCCAGCCAGCCGCCCTACGGCGGGAGGCGGAATGTAGCTACTTGTTCAGGGACGTACCAGCCGAGCGCAGGTCCTCGCAGGCCTCGACCACGCGCTTTGCCATGCCGGCCTCGGCCAACTTCCCCCAGGCCCGCGGGTCGTACGCCTTCTTGCTTCCGACCTCACCATCAACCTTCAGCACACCGTCGTAGTTGGCGAACATGTGCCCGGCAGTGGGTCGGGTGAACGCGTACTGGGTGTCGGTGTCGATGTTCATCTTGATCACGCCGTAGTCGACAGCCGCCCGGATTTCCTCCAGCGAGGAGCCAGAACCGCCGTGAAACACCAGGTCGAACGGCCGCTCCTTGCCGATCTTGTTCCCCACTTCTTCCTGGATGTCCTTCAACACCTCGGGGCGCAACTTGACCGCACCGGGCTTGTAGACGCCATGCACGTTCCCGAAAGTCAGCGCCGTAATGTAGCGGCCCTTCTCACCGGTGCCCAGCACTTCGACGGTCCGCAGTCCGTCCTCAGGCGTCGTATAGAGCTTCTCGTTGATCTCCGCAGCGACGCCGTCCTCTTCACCGCCGACGACGCCGACCTCGATCTCCAAGATCACATTTGCTGCCGAGGTCAGCTCCAAGAGCTCCGCGGCGATCGACAAGTTCTCTTCCAGAGGTACGGCCGAACCGTCCCACATGTGCGACTGGAAGATCGGCAATCCGCCGGACTTGACTCGTTCAGTCGACATCGCAAGTATCGGACGCACGAAGCCGTCCAGCTTGTCTTTCGGACAGTGATCCGTGTGCAGCGCGATGTTGATCGGATAGTTCTTTGCCACCTCGTGCGCGTACGCTGCCATCGCCAGTAGACCGGCAACCATGTTCTTGATCGTCGGGCCTGACGCGTACTCCGCGCCGCCCGTGGAGACCTGGATGATGCCATCCGATCCCGCCTCGGTGAATCCCTGGAGGGCGGCGTTCAAGGTCTGCGATGAGCTGACATTGATCGCTGGGTAGGCAAACGAGCCTTTCTTAGCCGCGTCCAGCATGGCGGTATAGACCTCGGGTGTGGCGATGGGCATGCTCGGTGAGCTCCTTTCCGACATGGGCGATTTTCGTGGCGTACGCGGACGTAGGTTCGCAAATGCACAGTCTGTCAAACAAGCTGGGACAGTGCTAACTACGGGTTGGTGTCTCAACTTTCCAGCGCCGACAAGTCGACCCCGTGACGGCCTGCTGAGAAGGCACGAACAGTGCTGTCCAAGGTCGCCGGAAACACATTGACTTGATCAAGAGGCACGGCCGCCTGCCTGCCATCAGTGAGGACAAGGCGAACTCGTGGGCCGCGTCCGAGCCCGCCCTTGATCGTGTCGATGGCCGCGACGTGTGGCCACGTCACGGCGAGCTCGGCGACCTGAATGCCAGGCGGTCCGATCCTGATGGCGATACCGCTACCGAGTGTCCTTGCCTCCCGTTTGGCCAGTACGTAGAGAACGATGCTGGCGGCAAGCCAGGCCAGCGATGTCCCCAGTACCAGCACGTAGATGACGACGAACACCGCGCCCTGCATATCTTCTCGACGCCACAGATAGATCAACAACAGCAATGCGATGGTGATCACAAGACTGATCACGCGCGACCGCACCAGCCGGCGGCGCCGCCCCACTTTCTCGGCGAGCGGCTCCGGATCATAGGGAATGATCAACTCTGAGATCGGACTCGTGCTCATCTGGCCACCGCGCTAATTCTCCCGGGCACCGCGCGGCGTGATCGCCATGTGGATGCGATATCGGTCGGCCCGGTACCAGGAGGTCGACATCTCGATGGCTCGCTCACCGGCATAGGTCACCCGCTCCTGTACCAGCAGCGGAGCACGTTTGGCGATGCCAAGCACCCGGGCCTGATGGGCATCGGCCGACTCGGCTCGCACCGTTTGTTCACCGCTGCTCACAACCACGCCGTACTCACTGGCGAACACGTCATACAGAGAGTCGAGCTCTCGTTGCAACAGTCCTGGAAACAGCACCGACGGATAGTGACCGACCTCGTACGCCATGGGTGTGCCGTCAGCAGTTCGCAGCCGTTCCACGCGTACCACCGGCTGGCCTGGTCGGATACGAAGCGCCTGGGAGACTCCGTTATCGGCCGGCTGCTCGGCTGCGGAAAGCACCAGAGTGGCCGGAACGAGACCGCGATCGCGCATTTCCCGTGAGAATGACGTCAAGTGCAACCGTGAATCCACCTGTGGGCCGGTCAGATAGGTTCCCTTGCCGTGTACGCGCTCGAGCACACCGGCTGCGACAAGGTCGGCAATTGCCTGGCGTACGGTGACTCGGCTGACACCGAGACGTACTACCAAGGCCCGCTCGGAAGGAATGGCCTCGCCGGGACTGAGCTCGGTCTCAATCAATTCTTCGAGAATGCCGCGAACCTGTGCGCGTTTGGTAGTGGCAGGAGGCAGCATGCGATCACGCTCTACGGGAGGCCTCTGGGAGGTCGTGTCCGCAAGCTGTCGTCGGAAGGCCGCGAGATCGACCCTGCCATGGTCGTGCTGCAATGCCTCTCCTCCCCCGCTGATTCGATCCAGAGTAAGTCAGTGCGCCCAGCGCAGCGCCCACTGGTACATCGCGATCGCCGCGGCCGCACCCGCATTGAGAGATCGCGTTGAGCCGTATTGAGTGATAGCGACCAGCTGCTCGCACACTGCCACGAGCTCGTCGGTGAGCCCGGGGCCCTCAGAGCCGAACACCAGGCAGGTCCGTTGCGGCAGCTCCGAGCGATCCAAGGGCACCGCACCTGCCAGATTGTCGACACCGATGATGACACAGCCATCTGACCGGACCTGTTCGGCGAAGTCAGTGACCGAGGGATGGTGCGACACGTCGAGATAGCGGTCGGTGACCATCGCTCCTCGGCGGTTCCAGCGTCGCCTGCCGATAATGTGCACGCCCGCGACGTTGAAGGCGTTTGCGGTCCGCACGATCGAGCCGATGTTGAAGTCGTGTTCCCAGTTCTGGATCGCTATCCGCAGCGGGTGCCGCCGAGTCTCAAGATCGGCAACGATGGCCTCAACCGTCCAGTAGCGGTAGCGATCGATGACATTCCGGCGATCGCCATGCTCAAGCAGCTCCGGGTCGAGCCGGCTGTCGTCAGGCCATGGATGCGGGTGCGGTCCGACACCGGGTGCCCCCGAGGCCTCCGTCAGCTGTTCGTCGTTCAGGAAACTCACAGTCTGCGACGGTACCGTTTCGCCCCGTGACCGCTCTTGAGGCCGCCGCGCTGCTGCCGATGCTGCTGCCGTCCTGGATGGATCCGGACGAGCTCATCAAGTCGTTCGGCGCGTACGCCCTCTGGGGCGTGGCGTTCATAATCTTCGCGGAGTGTGGTCTTTTTGCGATCTTGCCGGGCGACTCGTTGCTGTTCACGGTTGGGCTGCTGACAGCGACGGGGGTTATTCCACACAACCTGGCGTTCGTCTGCATCGTGCTGACCATCGCCGCGGTGTTGGGCAACATGAGCGGGTACGCGATTGGCCGCAAGATCGGCCCACCGCTGTTCAGACCGCGCTCGGGACTGGCGGGGAAGATCTTCAAGCAGTCCTACGTCGACAAGACCCACGTCTTCTTGGAGCGCTATGGCAACCGTGCGCTCATCTTGGCGCGCTTCGTGCCGATCGTCCGCACGTTCGTCACGCTGGTGGCCGGCGTTGGCAAGATGAATTTTCGGCATTTCATCACCTACACCGCGATCGGTGGCGTGCTCTGGGCATGCGGGGTGACCATTGCCGGCTACTTCCTGGGCAATG
Organism: uncultured Actinomycetota bacterium; assembly: GCA_963815975.1. GTDB lineage: Bacteria > Actinomycetota > Actinomycetes > Propionibacteriales > Propionibacteriaceae > Microlunatus. Next base: position 272,907 of record CAWFJC010000022.1, on the reverse strand, counting down.
TTCCCTTCATCAAGAACAACATCGACTTGGTGCTGATCTTGATCGTGGCCGCCTCGCTGATCCCGATGGGTGTGGAGTACTTGCTGCATCGGCGGCGCCGGAAGCAGGAAACGGCAACCGTCTGAAGCCAACGGTCTGTAGGCTGAGCACTTCGCCGAGCTCAGACGGCACGCTTGGTGATCTCCAGCAGCGTCTCAAGATCATCGCCGCTCGGCACCCAAAGTCCGGCGGCGACATTCTGCTTGACCTGCTCGGCCGAGGTGGCACCGGCGATCACCGAGCCAACAGTCGGCATCGCCACCAGCCCTCCGATCGCCACCTCGAGGAGGGAGAGGTCTCGTTCGGCCGCGTACGCCGCGAGGGCCTCGATCAGATCGAAGTTCGCCCGCTCGAGCCGCACCCGATTGCGACCCAGTCGGCTGCCTGCCGGAGCAGGCTCGTCGCGGTGGTATTTGCCGGTCAGCAGTCCGGAGGCCAGCGGAAAATACGGCAGCAGGCTCAGGCCGGTGTGCTCCAGTGCAGGCACCAGCTCCGCCTCGACCGAGCGGTTAAGCCAGGAGTACTCGTTCTGCGCCGAGATGAACGCCTCGTAGCCGCTGGTCCGGGAGGTCCAGTCGGCGTCAAGTACCTGCCAGCCGGCGAAGTTCGATGAGCCGATGTAGCGCACCTTGCCCTCAGCCACGATTTCGCTGAGGGCAGCGAGCGTCTCATCGATCGGGGTGTGGGGATCAGGCTCGTGCAGCTGGTACAGGTCGATCCAATCGGTTCCTAGGCGACGCAGGCTGCTCTCGACGGCAATCCTGATGTACCGGCGCGAGCCTCGGGCACCCCAATCCGGCCCGTTCGCCCCCCGCATATCCGCGCCGAACTTCGTCGCAATAATCGCCTCGGCGCGGCGGGAGCCGAGAGCCTTGCCGAGCAGGATCTCCGAGCCGCCGCCATTGCCGTAAGCATCGGCGGTATCGAACAGGGTGATACCTGCGTCGAGTGCGGTGTTCACCACCGCTGGGACTTCCTCGTCCGCCATCCGGGACCCGAAGTTGTTGCAGCCGACTCCGATCGTGGAAACGGTCAGGCCAGAAAGCCCGAGCTGCTGATAGGTCATCTCCGCGGGCACGCAGGACCCCTGGGATCGTTACTGCTGGTTGGGATTTTGCGGCCCTGTCTCGGGCGGCACGTAGCCGCCCTGCTGAGGTGGCTGCCCGCCGCCTTGCTGCGGTGCTTGATAAGCCCCGCTGCTTTGCTGAGGTGGCTGAGTGCCGGTCTGCTGCGGCGGCTGCTGATACTCCTGCGGGTTGGGCAGCGAATCGTCTGGGTCGGTCGAACTGCACCGGGGGCGCCGATTGCTGCGGCGGGAGTTGATGTTGCTCGGGCTCGCCGCGGTAGGCGATCTCGCCGAAATTGACATCCGGCGCCTGGCGTACGGCGGGCTCATCGACCTGGAAGTAGGTGGCCTTCTCGAACTTGAACATATTGGCGATGATGTTGGACGGCACCGATTCGACCTTGGTGTTGTAGACCCGGACGTTCGCGTTGTAGAAGCGACGACCCGCCGCGATTCGATCCTCGGTCTCTGCGAGCTGCCGCTGCAGCTCAAGGAAGTTCTGGTTGCTCTTCAGATCGGGATAAGCCTCGACGCTCACGATCAAGTTCCGCACCGCACCGGAGAGCTGGGCCTCCACGTCAGCACGCTGCTGACTCGGCAACGCCCCCTCAGACTGGGAGAGCTGCTGAGCCTGGCTGCGCAGCCTGGTGATGTCCTCGAGGGTGTTGCGCTCGTGTGCGGCGTACGCCCGAACGGTCTCCACCAGGTTGGGGATCAGCTCGTAGCGGCGGTTCAGCTCGACGTCAATCTGTCGCCAGGATTCCTGAATCAGGTTGCGCGATTTGACGAAGCCGTTGTACGAGCCCATGCCGATGAGCGCGAGAATGACGACGATCACCAAGATGATGATGATCACGGTGATGGCGGTACCCATCAGATCTCCTTAGCAGCTGGGATTGGGCTCAGCCCACGTTCAACCCTAACGGGTGACCCGCTCAAGAGCGCTCGGAGGCCTTACTCCACGCCCAGCTCCGATATGGAAATCGCCGCGCGGTACGGCAGCCCGGCCGCCTCGATCGCCTCCTGGGCGCCGGTGTTGCGATCGACGATCGCCGCGACTCCGATCACCTGGGCTCCGGCTTCGCGCAGCGCCTCGACTGCGGTCAACACCGAAGCCCCGGTAGTACTGGTGTCCTCAACGGCCAAGACCCGACGGCCTGCTACAGACGTGCCTTCGATGCGTTGCTGCAGGCCGTGTGCTTTGCCCTGCTTGCGCACGACGAAGGCGTCGAGCCGCGAACCTGCCGCCGCTGCGGCATGCAGCATGGCCGTGGCAACCGGATCTGCGCCGAGCGTGAGGCCGCCCACTGCCGCGAAGTCCCAATCGGCAACCAGGGAACGCATCACCCGCCCCACGATCGGGGCCGCGGCGCCATCCAGAGTGACCCGGCGCAGGTCGATGTAATAGTCAGCGGTTTGCCCCGAGGACAGGGTGACCTCTGCCTCGTACGACCGCCAGTGCCTTTATCTGCTCAATCAGCACGGTGGTGTCCTGGGCGATCGTGTTGTTCACGACGCGCACTGTATCTAGCCCCGCCGGCCTGGTTCCGAAAGTGGTCAGAAAGGACGAGGATCTGCGACGGATTGCTGTGGTTCGTAACCACTTGGCGGTTTACTTACGCTCCGTTCGAATGAGGTGGCCGAACCCAACAGATCGCTTGGCGGAGTGAAACAGATCCGGGCAGGTCGTCAAGAGTGATCAGCGGCTGATCCGGTTTGAGTTCGGGTTTGCCGGGCACCGGAGCGATGACCCAGGTGTCGGTGTTCTTCACGGTGAGCTGCTTGGGTGGCTCATCGAGCACGTAGGTGTAGATGGCATCCCGCGTCTCCACGATGATCTCATCGCCACTGGCCAGCCCGAGGAGCCGGACGAACGGCTGGCCATGAGTGACGCGAAAGCCAGTGAGCGCAAAGTTGCCGATCTGGCCAGGCAGTGCCGTGGAGGCGTAGTGACCGACACCTTTCGCGACAACATGTGACCCAGTCCCCGAGAGAATGGGAACCTCGTACCCCGCGCCCAGTGCCGGAATACGGAGCAAACCGATGGCCTCGCCCGGACGCGGGGAAAGTTGGCTGGCGCCCTGCGGATCGCTCTTGCGTTGCTCGAGCCAAACTGCCCGTAGCGTCCTGGCTTCGGTCCGATACGCGTGCTGCGCCACGAGATTCGTGCCGACGTATTGATAGGCCACCCAGCCAAGACAGCACAAGCCCACGACGAGGAGCACGACGCCCAGCATCGTGAGGCGCGACGCGCGACGCGTGCTTTCGACCGTCCTCGTGTCAGTTCCGACGTCGCGGGTGGAACTGCTCACCCGCGACATTGTGCCGCTGAATGATCAGGCGCTCTGGAGCTTCGGCGAGAAATCAGCCAACAAATGGATTGGGGGTCAACGTGTACTTGGTGGACAGGTACTCATGTATCCCCTCGAACCCGCCCTCGCGCCCGATGCCGGACTGCTTTACCCCGCCGAACGGGGCTGCCGCGTTCGACACCACACCCATGTTGAGACCAAGCATCCCGGTTTCCAGCGACTCGATCAGGCGCTGGCCGCGCGCCAGGTCTTTGGTGTACGCGTAGCCGACCAGGCCGTACTCGGTGTCGTTGGCGATCCGGACCGCTTCCTCCTCATCGTCGAACGTGACGATGCTCAGCACCGGCCCGAAAATCTCCTCGCGGAGGATGTCGCTGCCAGGGCGTACGCCCGTAACCACGGTCGGCTCATAAAACGTTCCGGGCCGATCAATGGGATGCCCGCCGGTGAGCACCTTCGCGCCACGCTCGGTCGCATCGCGTAACAGGGAATCGGCCTTCTGGACCGCGTCGTCGTTGATCAACGGACCAATCTGGACACCCTCTTCTGTGCCGCGGCCGACCTTGAAAGCCTGCACCCGCTCCGTGACACGTGCCGCGAACTCGTCGGCAACGGCCTCGTGCACGATGAACCGGTTGGCGGCCGTACAGGCCTGCCCGATGTTCCGGAACTTCGCCAACATCGCACCGTCAACTGCCGCACCAAGATCAGCATCCTCGAAGATCAGGAACGGCGCGTTGCCGCCCAGCTCCATGGAGGTACGCAGGATTCCTTCAGCGGCCTGCTGCAGCAGCTTGCGACCAACCTCGGTCGAGCCGGTGAAGCTCAGCTTCCGTAGCCGCGGGTCGGCGATGATCGGCGCCGACACCTTTCCGGAGGTCGAGGTGGTGATCACGTTAACGACGCCGGGCGGTAGGCCTGCCTCTTCCAAGATCTTGACGAAGTAGAGCGTGGTCAACGGAGTCAGCTCTGGCGGCTTGATCACCACGGTGCAGCCGGCAGCCAGGGCCGGCGCGGTCTTGCGGGTCGCCATCGCCAGCGGGAAGTTCCACGGAGTGATCAAATAGCAGGGCCCGACCGGGTGCTGGGAAACGATCATCCTTCCGGTGCCCTCGGGGTTGACTCCGTAGCGACCGAAGATCCGTACCGCCTCCTCGGAGAACCAGCGCAAGAACTCGCTGCCGTAGATGACCTCGGCCTTCGACTCGGCCAGCGGCTTGCCCATCTCCAAGGTCATCAGCAAGGCGACCTCGTCCTGGCGCTCGCGTACCAGGTCGAAAGCCCGACGCAGCAACTCAGCCCGATCACGGGGTGGCGTGCTGGCCCAGTCGGCAGCGGCATTAACGGCCGCATCCATCGCAGCGGCGCCATCCTCGACGCCCGCGCTCGCGATAGCCTTGATCATTTCACCGGTTGCTGGGTCGTACACCTTCAACGTCGCGCCGGAGATGGCCGGAGCCCATTCACCGCCGATGAAGAGTCCATCCGGGACCGAGTCCAGCAACGTCGTTTCAGCTGTGTCCACCATCGACAACCTCCCTGGCTCACCTGACACCGTCGTCCGTTCGAGCCTAACGCTGGTCTCAGACCGGCCGGTCTGAGGATGGAACTAGGGTCTCGGTATGCCATCCGCCTGGAAAGCCGACCGGATCGGCTCAGCGACTACCACGATCTTCGCCGAGATGTCCGCACTCGCCCTGGCAACGCAATCGGTCAATCTGGGGCAAGGCTTTCCGGACACCGACGGCCCCGCCTTCATGCTCGAGGAGGCCCGCGCGGCGATTGCCGGCGGCATGAACCAATATCCGCCCGGTCGCGGCATCCTGCCGCTGCGCCAAGCGATCGCCGCACACAGCAGCCGGAAATACGGGCTCAGCTATGACCCCGAGACCGAAGTCTTGGTTACCACCGGCGCTACTGAAGCACTTGCCTCCTCGATCATGGCGTTCGTCAACCCCGGCGACGAGGTGATCGCACTGGAGCCCTTTTACGACTCCTACGCAGCCTCCATCGAGCTCGCGGGCGGGCGGCGGGTCGGAGTGGCACTGTTCGGTCCGGAGTTCAAACTCGATCATGCGGAGCTAGCGGCCGCGTTCACGTCCAAAACCAAGGCGCTGTTGATCAATACGCCACACAACCCCACCGGCGCCGTGCTGGATCGTGCCGATCTCAGCATGATCGCGCAACTTGCCGTGCAGCACGATGTCGTCGTCATCTGTGACGAGGTGTATGAACACCTGGCCTTCGACGACGCTGAACACCTGCCGTTGGCAACTTTCCCGGGGATGCGAGAGCGTACGGTGCGAATCTCCTCAGCCGGCAAGACGTTTTCGGCTACTGGCTGGAAGATCGGCTGGGCACTCGGCACCCTAGAGTTGATCAATGAAGTCACTGCTGTGAAGCAGTTCCTGAGCTACGTCTCCGGCGGCCCGTTCCAGCCGGCGGTCGCCCGCGCTCTCAACGAGGGCGACGAGTGGGTGGAGAAGGCGCGGCTGGATCTCCAGGACCGGCGCGACCAGTTCGCCGCGGGTCTTCGGTCGGTCGGGCTAAAGCCGCTCGTGCCGCGTGGCACGTATTTCATGAGCACCGATGTGCAGCCGCTGGGCTATAGCGATGGTGTGGAGTTCTGCCGAGAATTGCCAGGCCGCTGCGGTGTCGTGGCGATTCCGCATCAGGTGTTCTATGACCGTGCCGAGGCGGGCAAGCCGTACGTGCGGTGGGCTTTCTGCAAGCAGGAGCAGGTGTTGGACGAAGCGATCAGACGACTGGGAGCGTTGCACTCCTAGTCATTGGGGCGACTTATCCCGCGAGTACGCGGCATAAGTCGCCACGTTGTTCAATCCGCTTCAATCCGCGAGTCAGGCTAGGTGCTTTAGCCGGCTGCTGGGATCGGGAGACTCTTCAGCATCCTCCAGGCTGAACGGCTTCGAATCAGAAAGTAGCTGATTCAAACGCGCGCCCCGCAGCACCCGGTATGGAAACGGTGACTGTCCAGCTCGCTCCGCAATCGCGGAACACGGCAACGCGGTGGCGCAACCGGCGATGATCACATTGCCGAACCGGCGGCCCTTCAGGGTTGATGACTCGGCGCACAGCAGCACATGGGGAAAGACCTGTCGGACGCCGGCCAGTACCCGGCGAGCGTAATCGAGTGGGCCACGATCAGTCAGATTGAGGATGATCACTCCATGATCGGAAAGGGACCGCCGAGCATCCGCGAGAAATTCCTTCGTCGTAAGCTCGGCCGGCACCCGAGCGCCAACAAACGCATCGATGATCACCAGATCGGCGTACCCGTCGCGCAACTCGGCAATGCCGCGGCGACCGTCTGTGCCACGCACCTTGATCCCGCTCCGAATGGGTAGCGGCAGGTGTCGACGAACAAAGACAGTGAGTTCGACGTCTGGCTCGAGCACAATCTGGGCTGAGCTCGGCCGGGTGGCTGCTATGTACCGCGGCAGTGTCATTGCGGCACCACCGACGTGCACCACACGCAACCGATGCTCCGGCTCGGTCACGCTGTCCAGCACGTCAGCCAGCCGCTGCACATAGTCGAACTCCAGCCGTAGCGGATCATCAAGATCGACGTAAGACTGATCGGTCCGGCCGACCCGGAGCGTGAAAGCTCTCGGGTACGCCAGATCCGGCACCAACAAAGCCCCATCACTGCCCGGACGCAGTACTAGGTCGGCCGCGCTCAACGCTGCTCCTGGCGTCGCGACAAGGGCAAGCGGTTGTGGCGGGGTGTAGAAACAACGTGGAAGGGAGACTCGCCATGCAACTGCGCTGGATCGACTCCAACAGTGTGAGCAACCATGATGTGGCCGATCTGCCGGCCCTGCGAGAAAAGACCGACGGATTCCTTTGGCTCGATATTCCGGAGTGGAGCGACGAGGCAGAGATGCTTCTCAAGCGCGACTTCGGCTTCCATCCGATGGCGATCACCGAGAGCCGAAACCGTAACCACATTCCACGCGTTCATGTCTATCCGCACCACGTGTTCATCGTCGTGCACGCGCCTGAGATCGGCGCGAACGGTCATGTGCACTATCTCGAGCTCGATCAATTCGTCGGCGAAAACTTCCTGGTGACCATACACGGTCCGTTGAGCCCGAAGGTCCCTCTCGAGGCAGCATTACGCGAGACGGAGGCCGTGGCGGCACGGATAGACAGCAACCGGCTGCATCCGACGTCACCCTTCGGCCTCACCTACGCCATCGTCTCTTCGATCGCGCGCCGGGAGGCTGAAATGGTCGCCGACATCGCCCGCGATGTCGGCCTGATGGAGCAGCGAGTGATGGCTGAGGCCAACGAAGATCCGCAGAAATTTCTCAGCGAGCTCTTCGCGGCTCGACATGAGCTGCTGACCATCAAGACCATGGCGGCTCAGGGTAGTGAGATCTATCGGCGAGCGATCAAGCTGACAACCTTTGCGCCCACCGAGGGCATGGCCTTGATGAAGGACCTGCTCGACCAGTATGAGACCGTCTCACACATCAGCGATTCCCAACTCGTGTTCTTGATGGGTGTCACCGAGTTCTATCGGGCGCGTACTGACACGAAGATGACCATCGCTGCGGAGCGCCTCGCCGTCATCGCGGCTGTCACACTTCCGATCACATCGCTCTCTTCGGTCCTTGGGATGAACGTCATCGTCAACGACTCAACGCACTGGGTAGCGCTTTCGATCTTGCTGTTGATCATGCTGGCGATGTCCCTGATCTTGCTGCGCTGGGCCCACAAGCAAGGCTGGTGGGGGTGACATGCCGACTTGTCGGAATCTCAGCACCCTATACGGAGCTGCGATTCCGACAAGTCGTTAGGCGCCGGCGATTGCGGGCTGGGACTCCAAGATGATCAAGCCATCGCTGCTCTCGTCGGCGTCGAAGGTGACAGTGTCGCCCTCGCGTACCAGGCCGGACAGCACCCGCTGGGCCAGTTGATCTTCGATGGTGGTCTGGATCAGCCGGCGTAGCGGACGGGCACCGAAGACCGGATCGAAGCCGGTAAGAGCCAGCCACTCCTTGGCTGCCGGCGTAGCCTCCACCGTTATCCGCCGATCGGCGAGCCGCTTGTTGAGCCGGGCCAGGTTGATCTCCACGATCTTGGCGAGCTCCTCGGTGCCGAGTGCGTCGAAGAGAACGACCTCGTCGAGCCGGTTCAAGAATTCTGGCTTGAAGGCTCCGCGTACCACACCCATCACGGCATTCCGTTTGGTCTCGGCGTCCAGTGTCTGATCAGCCAGGAACTGCGAACCCAGGTTGGAGGTCAAGATCAAGATCGCGTTGCGGAAGTCGACCGTACGCCCCTGCCCGTCGGTCAGTCGGCCGTCATCGAGCACCTGCAACAAGATGTCGAAGACCTCGCTGTGCGCTTTCTCCACCTCGTCCAAGAGCACCACGGCGTACGGGCGGCGCCGCACGGCCTCGGTGAGCTGGCCGCCCTCCTCGTAACCGATGTAGCCGGGAGGTGCGCCGACTAGCCGCGCCACCGAGTGCTTCTCGGAGTATTCGCTCATGTCGATCCTGATCATGGCCCGCTCGTCGTCGAAGAGGAACTCGGCGAGTGACTTGGCGAGCTCGGTCTTGCCGACGCCGGTCGGGCCGAGGAACAGGAAGGATCCGGTGGGTCGGTTCGGATCGGAGATGCCAGCCCGGGAACGGCGTACGGCATCCGCCACGGCGCGTACCGCCTTCTGCTGGCCGACCAGCCGCTGCCCGATACGCGACTCCATGGACAACAGCTTCTCGGTCTCACCCTGCAGCAGCCGGCCGACCGGTATGCCGGTCCAGTTGGCCACGACCTCGGCAACGTCGTTCGGGCCGACCTCCTCCGAGACCATCGAGGGCAGCTGCCCATCGTCCTTGGCGGCCTCCTCCAGCTCCTTCTCCAGGGCGGGAATTTCGCCGTAGTTGATCTCACTGGCCTTGACCAGGTCGCCTTCCCGAAGCGCCCGCTCGGAAACCACGCGCAGCTCGTCGATCTGCTTCTTCAGCTCGCCGACGCGGTTCAGACCCTGCTTCTCAGCCTCCCACCGGCCCTCGAGGGACCTGAGATCTTCCTCGACATTGGCCAGTTCCTCCGTCAACCGATGCAACCGCTCGACGCTGCCGGTGTCGGACTCCTTCTCCAACGCCAGCTTCTGCATCTTCATCCGCTCAACGGTCCGGCGCAGCGCGTCGATCTCCACCGGCGATGAGTCGATCTCCATCCGCAACCGGGAAGCTGCCTCATCGACCAAGTCGATCGCCTTGTCCGGCAGCCGCCGAGAGGTGATGTAGCGGTTCGACAGCGTTGCCGCCGCGACCAGCGCCGCATCGGTGATCGCTACCTTGTGATGCGCCTCGTAACGTTCGCGCAGGCCGCGCAAGATCGCGATGGTGTCCTCGACACTCGGTTCGTCAACGAAGACCTGCTGGAAGCGGCGCTCAAAGGCCGGGTCCTTCTCGATGCGCTCGCGATACTCGTCCAACGTGGTGGCGCCGATCATCCGCAGCTCGCCGCGCGCGAGCATTGGCTTGAGCATGTTGCCCGCGTCCATCGAGGAGTCACTGGTGGCGCCCGCCCCGACGACCGTGTGCAGCTCGTCGATGAAGGTGATGATCTGGCCGGCCGCGTCCTTGATCTCGGTCAATACAGCCTTGAGGCGCTCCTCAAACTCGCCGCGAAACTTCGACCCGGCCACCATCGATGGAAGGTCGAGCGCTACCAGGCGGCGGTTTTTCAGCGAATCGGGCACATCGCCGGCCACCAGACGTTGCGCTAAGCCCTCGACGACGGCGGTCTTGCCGACGCCAGGCTCTCCGATCAACACGGGGTTGTTCTTAGTCCGCCGGGCCAAGACCTGGACGACACGCCGGATTTCGCTGTCCCGCCCGATAACCGGGTCGAGCTTCCCATCCCGAGCCATCGCCGTAAGGTCGACACCGTACTGATCAAGGGCAGATGAGGTGCCCTCGGCCTCCGGGCTGGTTACCCGCTTACTGCCGCGAGCATCGTTGAAGGCGCGAGTCAACACATTGGGCTTGACGTTGAGTGCTGCCAGCACCTTCTTGGCGTCGGAATCAATGGTTGCTAGTGAGATCAACAGATGCTCGGTCGCCACGTACGCGTCACCGAGCTGCTCGGCGCGAACTTCTGCGTCAGCGAGTACCCGGGCGAACGAGCCGGAGAGGTTCGGTTGGCTGACCGAAGAACCCTTAGCAGACGGCAGCTTGGAGATCGCACCCTGGGCGGCCGCGGCAACGACTGCCGGATCGGCACCAGCAGCGGCGATCAAAGGCGCGGCCGTATTACCGGGCACCTGCAGCAGCGCGTGCAGCAGGTGGGACGGTTCGGCGTACGGGTTGCCCTCAGTCAGGGCGGTCCGTAGCGCGGCTGAGACTGCGTCTCGACTCTTGGTGGTGAGCTTGTTGGTGTCCATGTCCCCTCTGGATTGAAACTTGAGTAGGCCTCACTCAACTATGCGCCAGCAGGTTCGGGTTCTCAAAGACCAAAGTTGAGCGCATTAGACTCAACCTTGCTCGGATTCCGGCTATTCCAACTTTGGGAGTCAAAAGCCTGTGCGGATAGGTCCGTCGAAGGCTCCAGACCATGACACATTGACTTCACGCGCATGGGCATCTCTTCTGAGGGGACATCGTTGACCACTGAAAGCGGCGGCCGCACCTTGTGTCGAGTGACTGGCGCCCTGTTCCTGATTGGCGCCCTCTCCTTCGCTGGTGCAGCAACCCTTCTGTCCGCCACATTTGACTGGCCGGACATACTTCGACAACCGGCAGACGTAGTGCTCACCAAGTTCGCGGCTGGCGGCCCGAGTCTGGTGTGGACCTGGTTCGCGACGGCGTGGACGTACGCCATCCTGGTTGTGCCCATACTGCTGCTGCCCACTGCACTTGGACGGCGTGACGACGCGGCTCTTTGGGTAGCGAGTTTCGCTGGCGCGATCTCAGCCGTGCTCGCTCTGATCGGCTTTCTACGGTGGGTTTTTGTCGTGCCACCGCTCGCGCGTCTTTACCTAGAAGGCGACACCGCAAACCGGAGCGCGGTGGCGGCGGCATGGCTCGCGCAGCATCAATTCGGCGGGGCCCTACTAGGTGAGCATCTGGGACAGCTACTGGGGATTGGCTGGTCCGCGACACTGAGCATCATCGTGCTACGTACTCGGGTGCTACCTCGCTGGCTTGGAGCGGTGGGCCTCCTGGTCAGTGCGCTATACCTCTTCAACCAGGGAGACATCTTGGCAACCGCGCTGCCGAGTTTTCCGGTGTTCGATCTGGCAGGCCTGATTGGCAGCACCGGCTGGGGACTTTGGGTCGCTGCATTAGGCGTCACACTCATACTTCGCCCGAGGGCGAAGACTGCGTGACCCTGCTCAAGCGCGCTTGATGTTCCACCATGGTCGGTCGGGATCGTCGGGCGCGAGAGTTCCGTCATGCTGGACCGAACCTAGCGCTCACTCATCGTCCCGCGCATCTAGTCACCCGATCCCAGAGTCGACGCACCGGGAGCTAGCCTGCTTGTCTTCGGACATCGAGGTGCCGCAGGAGTCATTGGCCGACGACCAGTGAAATTGTCGTCCCTAGTGGCACAACGCTGCCGATGTTAGGTTCCTGGAAGCCGACAACGTTAGGAAGCAGGCCCGGCACCGCTTGAATAGTTGTCGAAACTTGCAGTCCCAAATTTTCGAGAGTGGCTCGCGCCAGGGTGACGTCCTCGTCCAATACATCTGGGACAGTGACGGTGGTTTGCGGAATTTGCGGCGCGACCGCTTCGATGGGCTTGGGCTGCGGCAGAGTAGGCAGTATTCCAGCAGGAAATGTTTGTCCCATGTTTGAGGCGAATTTGGCCGGGGTAACGGCGTCCGCTGGATGGTTGATGGCCAGGCTTGCGCACTCCGCGACAAGATCGAGATCGATCTCAAAGCCATTAAGTGATGCGTCCACGCTGGCAGGTGTAGGCGTAGGGTCGCCCGTCCAGTCATAGGAACTCTGATGGGCAAGGATGAAGCTAAGCAAATTGATCTGATCCAGAACTTGGCTGCGCTTTTTCGCACAGAGCACGAGCACGTCCTGTGCATGCTCGATGTCGGCGGTATTCGGCGGTAGAGGACCTTCGGCGATCGTCAGCGGAGCGAGGGTGACCGAGTATGGCACCGCATTGCGCGCCGGGTCATCCTGAAATGACCTCAACCACCGGTTTGCGTTATCCAGCAGCTGGCTGGGAACGGTCGGGTCAGTTATCTGCAGGTCCACCGGGCCGCCCTCGTGGTACATGCTGACCAGCGCGTCGCAGCGAAACTTACTACGAACCTCGTTGAATTTCATCGCCGCGCTGGCGCTGAAGAGCCCGTAAGAGCCCTCCAGGTCGGCGGATATGTCCTGCTGATCTCTTTCACTATGCACGTCGAGTCGGAACACACCGACGAATAAGCCGCCACGGTCGAGTCCCCGAACGAACATATTGCCGAAACGCTCCGCGAAGATCTGGGGCTTGTCGATGAGCTGTGCGGCACTCGGTGTAAGTCGTGGAGCCTTAATGGAGAGGTGCTCCAAGCCAACCCTGCAATTGAGCAGTAGGAATAATGAGCTGGTCTGGACGGCGCAATCTTTCGAGAAGGAAAAACGAGCCGAGAAACCGCCTGCTCCGAACAATCCGGAGCCGAAGCTAGCTTCGGCATCGATTCCGAGCGACCGGTGCAGTTCTTCGGTGGTATGAATCCGCCGTACCGTGAAATTCACGGTTGCACCGCCAGCAGATTGCACACCTTCGGCGGCGCCGTCGACCACGAAACCCATAGGGCTACCCGAGGCTAAGTCAGCACCGACACCGATGTTGTAATCGTCGCGAAACGGAACCTCAATTGTGCGAATAGCCACCCGTCCTCCTCAGACTCCGAGGATCAGCGCAAGGCTAGTGCCCACAAAATCCCGCGCCGTCAGCTGATCGTATCGCCGCGATGTCGAGCCGCGTCGCTAACCTCGACTCACAGGTTCGCTGTTTCGGCCACCATTGGCCGGGCCATGCCCGCCGCGTCCAGCGTCGCGATTATCAGCGTCGGTGAGGGATTTGTACGAGTCGAGTCCTACGACTGTGCTGCCCAAACACCCAACTCGTTGCCGCTCGGATCGCTGAACTCAAACCGGCGACCGCCAGGGAACTCGTAGGGCCCGTTCACGATGCTTCCGCCGGACTCGACGACGGCCTTGACGCTGGCGTCTAGATCATCTGAGAAGAGCAGTACGAGCGGGCCGCCGGGGCGTACCGAGTCCGTCTTGGCGAGGCCGCCGACCTCGGCAGCTCTGCTGGGATCCAGGATTCCGGCATAGTCCGGTCCGTAGTCGGTGAAGGTCCAGCCGAATGCCGATCCGTAGAACTGCTTGGCTGCAGCGACGTCTACCACCGGAATCTCTATGTAGTCGACTGAGTGGTGACGATGTGGTGACTCGGCCATAACGCGTCCTTTCTTCGCAACTCTTGGCGCGTTCGACCGTACTGTCCGCCACTGACCGTTTTTGAATGCTCACGTCAGAGTGCCGCACTGACCACGCTTGGTGTACCTCGGCGTGGCCGAGATCCATGCCCGCAGCCACAGGCTGGGGCCGCACTGTTAGGTGATGCGGTAATGGATTGGCGGTTGCAACATGCAGATCTCGCGCCCGAGTTCCCGAAAATTGCTGGGCTGGCCGGTTGATCGTGGAGTTGGGGCTAAGGACGCGCTGTCAGTGGGCCCGGGCAGACTAAGCCCATGTCAGGATTCGCTTCCTTCGCCATGATCAACCTCGACAGTGAAGACCCGGCCGGGCTTGCCTCGTTCTATTCCGCCGTGCTCGGCTGGAATGTGCTGCACAGTGAGGCCGACTACGCCATGATCGGCGACGGCTCGATCAACATCGGATTCGGCAAGCTGCCCGGCTACACCGCGCCCGGATGGCCCGCCGAGTCCGCGCCCAAGCGCTACCACCTCGACTTATACGTCGACGACCTCGATGAAGCTGAGCAACAGGCGCTGGCACTAGGCGCCCGCAAGCCGGACGAGCAGCCAAATCCGTCGCGCTGGCGCGTGCTGCTCGATCCAGGCGGTCACCCGTTTGACATCTGCCTGAAGAGCTAGCGGGCCACGGCCGCCGAGTCTCAGCTCCGCGGGCCCGGCAGTGCTCGCTGAGCGGGTCGTATCCGCGTTCCGCCTATATGTACGCCGCCCATCGGATCGGCGGTGAACAGCCGAGACCCGGGTGGCGCTGCGCGTACGGCTGCGAGTAGTTGGCTCATGTCGTTGATACGGGCGCGCAGATCGTCAATCTCGTCCTGCATGCGCAAGATGCGGCGAATGCCCTCCAGGTTGATGCCCTCGTCTTGGGAGAGCCGCTGGATCAGACGCAGCCGTGCGATGTCGCGTGCCGAGTAGCGCCGGCCCCGCTTTGCCGTACGCCGTGGCGAGACCAGACCCATCCGGTCGTAGGTTCGCAACGTCTGCGGGTGCATCCCGGCGAGGTGGGCGGCAACCGAGATGACGAAGACGGGCGCGTCATGATCGATTCGCTGCGGCAGCTCAGAAGCAGACACGTCTCACCTCATCTAGCCGCGAAGAGCTTCGCTCTCGGGTTAACCGAGCCGACCGCCTCAGCATAGGAGTTCAGAGCCGCACGAGCCTCGTCGTTGAGGGTGGACGGCACCAACACATCGACGGTAACGAGCAGGTCGCCCTTGCTTCCATCGCGCTTACTGACACCTTTACCGCGCACGCGAAGGGTACGGCCGTTCGGTGTCCCCGGTGACAGCCGCAGCTTCACCGGCGCGCTGTTCAGCGTCGGCACCTCGATCTCAGCGCCCAGTGCGGCCTCCTGGAAAGTGACCGGTGCCGTCAGCGTCAGGTTGTCGCCCTTGCGCCCGAAGACCTTGTGCGCGCGTACGTGCACGATGACGTAGAGATCACCGGGTGCTCCGCCGTTTTCTCCAGCTCCACCGCGACCCTTGAGCCGGATCCGCTGGCCATCTGTAACGCCGGCCGGAATCCGAACCTGCATCGTCTTGGTGGACTTGCCCCGCCCAGAGCCGTGACACACCGGGCACGGATCGTCAACGACCATCCCGCGACCACGGCACTCGCGGCACGGTTCTGTCACCGCGAAAACACCGCCGGACGTGGAGGTCTGCATGCCGCTGCCCTCACAAGTAGGGCAGACCCGCGGAACCGTCCCGGCGCGTGCGCCGGTGCCGCGACACGCCTCACAGGCCGTATCGGACACCATCTGCATCCCGACCGTGACGCCCTCGATGGCTTGTACGAAGTCCACGGTGACCTCGCCCTCCACGTCGCTGCCGCGACGCGGGCCGCGGGTCGTGGTGAACCGCGTGCGTCTGTGTGGTGGGACCGCCGCCGTTGAACAAACCGCCGAAAATGTCACCCAAACCGCCACCAGCGTTGCGGAACAGATCGTCAACCGACGGACCGCCGCTCTGCCTGGCACCGGTCCCTGGGAAGCGGAAGCCACCGCTGCCGAACAGCCGCCGCGCTTCGTCGTATTCCTTGCGCTTGTCCTGATTCGACAGCACGTCGTTGGCTTCGGAGATCTCCTTGAAGCGCCGCTCGGCAGCCGCGTCGCCTGGATTCTGATCAGGATGGTTTTCCCGCGCCAGCTTGCGATAGGCCTTCTTGATCTCCTCAGGCTTGGCATCCTTGGCGACACCGAGGACCTTGTAATAGTCCTTCTCGATCCAGTCCTTGGTACTCACCGACGCCTCCCTTCGCGATGATCAACTACTGACAGTGAGCAGATGTTCCACAGACAGTTTCCCTCTGCCTGGGCGCAGTAATGGGCCCTACCGATCAGCGTCGGCATCCGGTTGGTTTGTGCCTGGTTCATCTGTTGCGCTTGACGAGGGCCCTTCGACAGGCTCAGGGCGCATCTGTCGTGGGCTCGGAGTCAGGGCGCGTTGCTCCGGCTCAGGCTCGGCCACCGCAACCCGGGCCGGTCGCAGGATGCGATCTCCAATGCGGTAGCCAGGCTGCAAGATCTCTACGCAGGTCGGTCCGTCGATCCCGTCCGCGTGCGCGTGGAGCAGCGCCTCGTGAATGTGTGGGTTGAACGGATCGCCCGCCTGACCAAACGTCTCCAGGCCATATTTTGCGGTGACCCGCTCGATCTCCTCAGCGACAGCTTTGAAGCCACCATTGAGCTCGTCATGCTCTCGAGCCGATCGCACGTCGTCAAGCACGGAGAGGAAATCCTTCAGCACTCCCTCGATGCTCACCTTGCGAACAAGATCGCGATCACGGTCGACGCGCCTCTTGTAGTTGACGTACTCGGCCTGCAGTCGCTGCAGGTCAGAGGTACGCTCGGCCAGCTTCTCCTGGAGTTCTGTCACTTCCGCCTCAAGATCTCGAACGGGGGGTTGGTCATCGTCGGCCGCCCCTGAAGGAGGAGCCGCAGTTGCCTGCGGCTCCCTTACCTCATAGGTCTCCGGATCGATGCGACGCCGATCCCGGATGGTCGGGCCGCGCTGCTCGAACTCGGCCTCAGCGCGCCGCTGATCAGGTCCGGGTGCGCTCACCGCGCATCGCTCGAGGTCTGGTCATCGTCCACGATCTCGGCGTCGACAACGTCATCGTCAGCGGTGCTGCTTTCGCCGTTGGACTCAGCATGCTCGCTCGGCTCACCGGCCTCGGACGGTGCCTGCTGGGCGGCCTGTGCCGCCGCGTACATGGCTTGACCCAGTTGAGCACTGGTGGTGTTCAACTTCTCGACGGCAGCCTTGACCGCGTCGTTGTCCTCACCCTCGAGAGCAGTCTTGAGTTCGGCGATCGCCTCCTCGACGGGCTTCTTGACATCGTCGTTGATCTTGTCGGCGTTCTCGCTGAGCAGTTTCTCGGTACGGAAGACCAGGTTGTCGGCCTCGTTGCGAAGCTCGACGGCCTCGCGGCGCTTGCGGTCCTCTTCGGCGTGGGCCTCGGCCTCCTTGACCATCTTGTCGATGTCGTCCTTGCCGAGCGCGGAACCGCCGGTGATCTGCATCGACTGCTCCTTGCCGGTCGCCAAGTCCTTGGCGTTGACATGCACGATGCCGTTGGCGTCGATGTCGAACGCGACCTCGATCTGTGGCACTCCGCGCGGTGCCGGCGGCAGGCCGGTCAGCTCGAAGTTGCCGAGCGACTTGTTGTCCTTCGCGAAGTCACGCTCGCCTTGGTAGACCTGGATCATCACCGACGGCTGGTTGTCATCAGCGGTGGTGAACACCTCTGAACGCTTCGTCGGGATCGTGGTGTTCCGCTCGATGATCTTGGTGAACACGCCGCCCTTGGTCTCGATGCCGAGGCTCAGCGGGGTGACGTCGAGCAAGCAGCACGTCCTTGACCTCGCCCTTCAGCACGCCGGCTTGCAGGCTCGCGCCGAGCGCAACGACCTCGTCGGGGTTGACGCCCTTGTTCGGTTCCTTGCCGCCGGTCAGCTCCTTGACGAGCTCAACAACCGCAGGCATCCGGGTCGAGCCACCGACCAAGATCACGTGGTTGATCGCGCCGACGCTGATCTTCGCGTCCTCGATCACCGAATGGAACGGCGCACGGCAACGATCCAGAAGATCAGAGGTCATCCGCTGGAACTCCGAGCGAGTCAGCTTCTCCTCCAGGTGCAGCGGACCAGCCTGACCCAGCGTGATGTAGGGCAAGTTGATCTGCGTCTCGCTCGCCGAGGAGAGTTCGATCTTGGCCTTCTCGGCTGCCTCTTGCAGGCGCTGTCGGGCAATCTTGTCCTGAGACAGGTCAGTGCCGTTCTTGTTCTTGAACTGCTTCACCAGCCAGTCGACGATCCTGGAGTCCCAGTCATCGCCACCGAGCCGGTTGTCACCGTTGGTGGCCTTCACCTCGAAGACGCCATCGCCGATCTCCAGCAGTGACACGTCGAAGGTGCCACCACCAAGATCGAAGACCAAGATCGTCTGCTCTTGATCGGTCTTGTCCAGACCGTACGCGAGCGCCGCGGCAGTCGGCTCGTTGATGATCCGGTCGACAGTCAGGCCAGCAATCTCGCCGGCCTCCTTGGTCGCCTGGCGCTGTGCGTCGGAGAAGTAGGCGGGTACGGTCACGACCGCATGGGTGACCTGCTCGCCGAGGTAGGCCTCTGCGTCGCGCTTCAGCTTCTGCAAGACGAAGGCGCTGATCTGCTGGGGGCGGTAGTCCTTGTCGTCGATCTTGACCTTCCAGTCCGTGCCCATGTGGCGCTTGACGGAGCGGATGGTGCGCTCGACGTTGGTGACGGCCTGGCGCTTGGCGACCTCGCCAACCAAAACCTCGCCGCCCTTCGCGAATGCGACCACCGATGGGGTGGTCCGGGAACCCTCTGCGTTGGGGATGACGGTGGGTTCCCCACCTTCAAGTACGGCGACGACGGAGTTGGTAGTTCCGAGGTCAATGCCGACTGCACGAGCCATGATGCGATTTCCTCCAGCTAGGAAGTTTTGGGATTGTCTTGAGTCTGCATCACTCAACTTATTACTTGAGCGTACTAGGCTCAACTATGCCAGGGTCATGATTGTTCCCAAAGCTGGACTGGCTGTTCGACCCGCGTCGTTGTGGGATCTCGCCGAACTTGCCCGTACGCTGCGGTCGTGACCGGGCCCGTCTTCGAGTTCTCGGAAGTCTTCAACGAGGACTACCTCTATTTTTATGGGCCTCACCTAGAGGCAGTCAGCGATGCCGACACCGAGAAGATTTGGCGCCTTCTCGAGTTAGAGCCGGGAATGAAGGTTCTTGACCTAGCCTGCGGTCACGGTCGAATTGCCAACCGCCTGGCGCAACGGGGTGCCCACGTCACGGGCCTCGACGCCACGCCGCTCTTCGTCGAGCAGGCACGCCGGGACGCCGCGGAGCGAGGTGTCGAGGTCGACTACGTCTGCGGTGATATGCGGTCCCTGCCCTGGCCGGAGCACCGCTTTGAGCGAATAATCAACTGGTTCACCTCCTTCGGCTACTTCGACGACATCGAAAACCACGAAGTCTTGTCCGAGGCGCACCGGGTGCTTCGTCCAGGCGGTCGGCTTCTGATCGAGAACAACAACCTCGCCGAGCTCCTGCCCCGCTGGTTGCCAGCGGTGGTGGTCGAGCGGGACGGGGACTTCATGATCGACCGGTCCACCTTTGAGCCGGCGACGGGCCGTGCTGTGACCGAAAGGACGTGTGTCCGCGATGGTCAGGTCCGACGGTTCACGTTTTCGGTGCGAATGTTCATCGGGGTTGAGCTAAAAGATTGGCTCCTCGCCGCCGGCTTCGAGAGCGTGGACCAGGTCGACCACGAAGGCGCAGCGCTGGCTGCCGGGTCAGGTCGCATGGTCTCTGTTGCCCACAAGGCATCCGGCGCGGACAAGCAGTCATAACCGGCTATCGCCCAGCAGGTGAACGCTCTCCGCCCGAGGGGATCAGATACCAGAGGCATTGGCTGTCCCGTCGGATTGGTCAGCGGTCTTCCCGCTACATTCACGTCATGAGCGGGAAGCTGGACCGTTCGACATTCGAGCTCGTCTTCGGCGATGACTTCACCGGTGACGCCCTCGATAAGGCCCGCTGGATCGATCATTACCTGCCGCACTGGACCACACCGGGGCGCTCCGCGGCCCGCTACGCCCTGAGCGGGCGCGGGTTGCAGTTGCTCATCGAGGCCGATCAGCCAGGCGTGGCGTCCTGAGGACGGCGAGCTGCGGGTTTCCAACCTCCGACCGGCTCCTTCTCCGGCCCAGCGGGCTCGCCGCTAGGGCAGCACCGCCACCGGCAGTCACCTGCAGGTCCGCAGCCCTCAGCCTCCACGGCGGCTGTGGACACCATCGGCGGGCCTGGTCGAGGTGGCGGCGCGCGCCAGCAGCGACCCAACCTGCATGCTGGGCCTCTGGCTTGTCGGGTTCGAGGAGGCCTCTCCGCAGCAGTCGGGGGAGGTCTGCATCGCCGAGCTGTACGGCAACGCCATTCCGCCTGGCCGCTCCCAAGCGGTTAGGGGTTAAGGCCCAACACGACCCCAGCCTGCACGACGAGATCACGGACGTGACGCTCCCGTTGGATGCCAGGGAAGAGCACACCTATGCCGCCGAATGGAACAGCAGGTGCGTGCACTTCTTCGTCGACGACCAGCTCGTTCGCACCGTCGATCAGGGCGTGGACTACCCGCTGCAGCTGATGATCGATCTGTTTGAGTTTCCTGCCACCTCGAGCGCGATCGTGCCCACTATCCCAAGAGCGCGTACGTGACCGCCGTCCGCGGATACCAGCCTTATCACCCTTGAACTTGCCCGAGGGTTAGCCAGGACTGGCCATCGTCGCAACGAGATGCCGACCGGCCCCAACTACTGCTGCTGGCGAAGGCACTCGAGCTACGAAGTTTAGGGTGACTCCGTGGATCGCGCTCAAGCCCAGACCTGGCTGGACCGATACGTGGCGGCATGGTTGTCCTACGACGCGAAGGACATAGCAGCGCTCTTCAGCGAGGACGTCGTCTACCGATATCACCCCTCAGACGAGCCGATCACCGGCCGGGAAGCGGTCGTCGCATCGTGGCTGGGCGACGGCAACCCGAACGGGGCGTCGACTCGCGATGCGCCCGGCACGTACGCGGCTCAGTACCAACCCGTCGCCGTCGACGGTGACGTCGTGGTTGCGACAGGCACCTCCAGCTATCGCGAGCGACCCGACGGTCCAATCGTTCGCGTCTATGACAACTGCTTTGTGATGCGTTTCGATGCTGACGGGAATTGCCGCGAATTCACCGAGTACTACCTCCGGCGTCCGTGACCACACAGCCGCCCCCTCGAACGCAAGGGGTGGGTCCGAAGCAACGTCACAAGAGAAGCCACACGACGATAAGCGCGACAACGAGGTCCTCGGGAGAAAGTCAGGTGGACGTCTCGCCCAGCGCCTGGAACTCCTCGACTAGCGGCCAGATCCGTTCACCCATCTCGACCTGGGTGAGGAGGATGCCGATTGTCCCGTCGCGATCGACGAAGAAGTCGGTGCCCTGTCCACCAGACCAGCCGTATCTGCCGCGCTGCGGCCCGGTCGTCTTCACACCAACACCAAATCCCCAGCCCATTCCCTCCCAGAACCCTGGGAAGAAGCTGTCCGGCGTCTTGCACGCAGCGGGTACCTGGTCGCTGATCATCAGCTGCACATGCTCAGCCGAAATAACCCGGTCCTCACCGACCCGACCCTCGTCGGCGAGCATTCGGGTGAAGCGGTGGAAGTCGCGGGCCGTCGATACGAGCTCGCCATGGCTGACATCGAATGCCGGTGGACCCGCATAGAAGCCACCGCCAGCTGGCTCCAGCTCGACGAATCCGTTATCGCCGAGTCGATAGGCCGCCGGCAACCGATCGAGCTTCTCCTGCGGCACCCAGAGCGCCGTGTCGCTCATCCCAAGTGGGTTGAAAAGATCGTTGGTCAGATGATCGCCGAGCAGACGGCCGGTCAATCGGGCAATGAGGATGCCGAGCAGACCGAACGAGTGGTGGTAGCGCCAACCTTCGCCAGGTTGGAACGCGAGTGGGAGTTCTGCCAGCCGAGTGATCCATTCCTCAGCACCCAGCGTGACTGGCTCTGGGCCGGCCTCGGTGCCGTTACCCGCCATGGCCTTCTGCAGCGGAGAATCGCCGATCGCCATGCCGTACCCGGAGGCATTGGTCAAGAGGTCGCGGAGCGTGATGGCACGACGCGCCGGCACCGTGTCATCGAGTGCTGCGGTTGGGCTGGACAGCACACGGCGATTGGCAAGTTCTGGCAGCCACTCCTCCACGCTTTGGTCGAGCCCGAGAAAGCCCGACTCCACGAGCCGCAGCGCGGCGGTCGCGGTGATCACCTTGGTCATCGACTGGATTCGCATGATCGCGTCCTGCCGCATCGGCCCGCCGTTGATCGAGGCCACGCCAGCGGCCACGACCTCCACGTCTCCAGACCCCAGGACCGCGACCGCGCCAGGGATGGTGCCGGCCTCGACGTGGCGTACGAGCAGGTCCTCCAGTGCAGTCACTCTGACGAGGGTGCCACAGACGCAGAAGCAGGATCGGCTCAGGCGTTGGCTCATCCGGCCTGAAAGATTTCTCGGCACGGATGTCGGATTTGGGGAGTCGGGATCGTCGCGTGGGTGTCTTCCCATAGAAAGTGGTCACGAACAACGCGCGAATCGCCGTTCTGTTGTTGTTCGCGACCACTCTCGGATAGGACAACCGGCGCAATCACCAACACGAAAGACTAAGGAGACCCTCGATGAAATACATGATGTTTGTTGCTACCGACTTAGAGCCCGACGTGGGAAGCGAGTCGCCAGACGACCTCACAACGTGGTTCGCCGACGTGAACGGCCGTGGAAAGTATGTGACCGGTGACCGCTTGCGCCCCGTTGAGGACGCGACAACCGTGCGGGTACGCGCTGGCGATTTGCTGGTCACTGACGGCCCGTTCACCGAATCCCGCGAGTGGATCGCCGGCTTCGACATCCTCGATTGCGACGACCTGGACGAGGCTATCGAGATCGCGTCCAAGCACCCGATGGCCCGGTTCGGCCGGCTTGAGCTGCGGCCGTTCTGGCCGATCGGGGACTGAGCCATAGACCGTCATGAGGAGGCTGCGCAGGCCGTTGCCGCGACCATTGCCGCCGAGCGGCTGCGCATCCTCGCCGGTCTGATCCGCACCACGAATGACTGGGATCTCGCCGAGGACAGCATTCAGGACGCGATCGAGCGAGCACTGATGCGCTGGCCGGAAGATGGAATCCCTGACAAGCCCGCGGCCTGGCTGACCACAACCGCGTACCGACGAGCACTCGACGTCCTTCGCCGCCGCCGCGTCGAAGGGCAAAAACTGCAGGAGGTAGCGCGCATGGCGAGCTACCAGGGTTCGTCGGGCAGTGGGCTCGACCCGTACGCCGATGTGTACCGCGACGACCAGCTACGGCTCGTGTTCACCTGCTGCCACCCGGCGCTGCCGCTAGCCGGTCGAGTGGCCCTCACGTTAAAGACCGTCGCCGGCCTGTCGACGGCGCAGATCGCCCGGACCTTCCTGGTCAGCGAAGCCACCATGGGACAGCGGCTGCTGCGTACCCGAAACAAGATCGCTCACACCGGAATCCGGCTTCAGGTCCCCGAGCCGCCGCGGCTTGCCGAGCGGACCGCCGGCGTACTGGCCGTCATCTATTTGATCTTCACCGAGGGCTACGCGGCCCCGGAGAGCGAGGCGGCCGTCGATCTGGCGACCGAGGCCATCCGGCTCACCGAGCTGCTCACTCGGCTTCTTCCGCACGAGGCCGAAGCGCACGGTCTCCATGCCCTGTTGCTGCTTCAGCATGCCCGCCGGTCGGCGCGAACCAACCGCGAGGGCGACCTGATCCCGATGGAAGAGCAGGACCGTAGCCGCTGGGACCAGGACATGATCACCGCTGGCCTCGCGGCCTTGAACGCCGCACGCACGACCGCTGATCAGCCGGGACCTTACCTCCTGCAAGCCGAGATTGCCGCCATCCATATCGCCGCTCCGGTGGCGGCCGCAACCGACTGGACGGCAGTCATTGCGGGTTACGACGCGCTCCTGCGGCTGCAACCTTCGCCAGTCATCGCGTTGAATCGCGCACTGGCAGTCGGACTTCGTGACGGTCCCGCGGCCGGCTTGGATCTGCTGGACCAGCTCGACCATGATCCCCGCCTCAGCAGCTACCACCTGCTGCCGGCGGCGCAGGCAGACCTACTCCGCCGCGCCGGCCGTCGGGAGGAAGCCGCGGCCGCTTATCGCAAAGCGTTGACCCTGGTCGACACCACCGGCGAACGCCGATTCCTGCAACATCGACTGCATCAAGTGCTCACCGAGCCCGACACCTCATAGTCCGGGCAGCGGCTGGCTGCGCCAGAGACTTACGGGCATCTGTTCGTGGGGGGCTGGTGGCATGCGGTGTCGACGCGAACGGGACGCCATCGTTCGAGCGCCCTGCACGCCGATGGATCAGGCGAGCTATATCGTTCCCGATCGAGCACGGGCCGAAGCTCTCGCCGCGACCGCGGAGTCGCAGCTTGCGGAGGCCGATCGCGCATCGACGAACTCGACGAAGTTTGTGCTCGTCGCCGTCGTGCGCTCGTGTTGCTGTTTGCCAGCGTCGCCACGAAGTTCTCGACGCCGAAGATCCAGGTGATCCTGATTTGCGTATCGATGCTGTTGCTCGCCATGGCGTTCATCCGGATGTTGACGTTGCCCGTCCGCCTGTGAACTCCAAGGTGTGGTGGACTCACACCTGGACATCATCACCAAGGAGCTGGCCGAGTGTCGTAGAAGAAGCCGCCGCTTGGCCCGTTGTCGGGGAGGTTGGCAGCCCAGAGGATGCCAGCGGCGCCTTCGGCGACGGGCCCACCTCCAGGGCCACCCATGTCGGTGGCCACCCAGCCTGGGTCGACCGAGTTGACGAGGATGCGGTCGGCTCGCAACTCGGCGGCGAGCATCCGGGTGAGCGCGTTCAGGGCGGCCTTCGAGGTGCTGTACGCGGGTGTTCCGGCACCCATCTGAGTCAGTGACCCGGCTCCGCTCGAGACGTTCACGATCCGGCCGTGCTCGCTGCGACGCAGCAGCGGAAGCAACGCGAGGGTGACGCCCCAGACACCGAACAGATTGGTCTCCAGTGCCTGATGGACAACGCTCAGATCTGCGGCGCTGGCCCGCTGCCAGGTGTCGTAGAGGATGGCCGCGTTGTTGATCAGTACGTCCAGGCGGCGATGCTCCGCTTCGACGGTCGCGGCCAGTCCATCGATGCTCGCTGTGTCAGTGACATCGAGCTGGTGGGCGTGCAGGTTCGTGACTGCGCCGAGCTCGGCGACGGCGGTCGCGGCGTCAGCCAGGCGGCGGGCGGTGAGGTAGACGACGTCGCCCTGGTCGGCGAGTTGGCGGGCGACCTCGCGACCGATGCCGCGGTTGGCACCGGTCACGATGGCAATGCGATTCATCGCTGAAGCCTCCCTACGAGCGATTTGATCCGGAAATTAGCTTTACATATCATCAAGTCAGTTGATACATTATCAACTGAATTTGTCAGCGTCTTGGCTCGCTGACCTGTCACCCAAGGAGTATCCGTGAGCCCTGTTGACTATGTCATCGACCTCCTCCTGATTGCCCTCGTCCTCCGGCAGATCCGGAGACAACCGCTGACCGCGGGGTCGATCATCCTGCCGGCTATCTTGATCATCGCCGCTGGCCTGAACTACCTGAGGCCGTTTCAGATCGGCGGAAACGATCTTGCGCTCATTGTGCTGCTGACGGCAATAGGCACTGCGCTGGGCATGCTCAGCGGACTCGCGACTCGAGTTTGGCGAGACAACGGCGTGGTCATGTCTCAGGCGGGGGTCGCCGCCGCGCTGCTCTGGATTGTCGGCATGGCTGGACGCTTCGGCTTCGCGTACTACAGCACCCACGGCGGCCGCAACGAGGTCGCCCAGTTCTCCATCGCCCACCACATCACCGGCGACGCCGTCTGGATGACGGCCCTGGTGCTGATGGCCTTCGGTGAGGTGCTAGCCCGAGTGCTCGTGCTTCAGATCCGGCGGGTCAGGCAGTCTGCCGGCAGCGGCTCGAGCGAACTTTCGCGCACTGCTTCGGTTGCTGATCATGCTGTACGCGAGCACCAGCTGACGCGATGACGCTCATTGCACCGCAGGGCGGGGTCGTCTTGCCGGCTGTGCTGGAAAACGGCCCCTCCCGGTGACGAGACTGGGATCGCGGTGGCGGCTGTGCCGCGAAACCGCCCCCGGGCAGCCATTCGTGCGTTCAGCGGCCTTCCAGCAGGCGGGTGAGTTCGTCGGCCAGCCAGCTCTGGTACGCCTTGCGGGCCCAGCCCCGACTGGCGAACTCGTTGTGCAGACTCGTACTGGACAGGGCGTAGATCACATCGACGAGCCGATCGAACGTGGCACCCCGCCGCCGTCCAGAGGCTCGAACCATCCCGCGTACCAGCTCGAGCCTGCGTTCTTTGATCTCAGCCCGCCGCCGTCGCAGGTCAGGGTCGGTCTGCTCCGCTTGGGCAAGCACCTCGAACAGCGGTCCGGCACTCTCGTGGATGGCCGCGGTGGCTGCCGCGAAGGCCCGGGCCCGTCCGGCGTCGGTCGCATCAGCCTGAAGCGCGTCGCGGAACAGCGCCCGCTCGAACTGCGGCCGGTCGCCGTCCGCCCGCCCATCGGCACCACCCCCGATGGCTTGCCCGAGGGCTGCCATCAGCAAGGCGGGCTTCGACCCAACCGAGAG
The DNA here is from genome assembly GCA_963815975.1 of uncultured Actinomycetota bacterium. GTDB lineage: Bacteria > Actinomycetota > Actinomycetes > Propionibacteriales > Propionibacteriaceae > Microlunatus. The sequence continues at coordinate 246,245 of CAWFJC010000022.1, read as the reverse complement.
ATGAACCGCCTGAGGCGTGACGCCGGCTCGCTCGGCGATCTGAGCAAGCGTCGTACCTGACCACCCTGATTCCGAGAAGCACGTGTTCGCGGCCGCGATGATCCGGCTTCGAGTTGCCTCCGCTTGTTCCGTGCGCACGGAGGAGACATAGGAGCGCTTCTTCTGGGTTTGCTTGACCGATGTCACAAATTCACTATATAGCTGATCAAATCAGTTGATATATTATCAATTTAATCTGTGTGGAGAGAGAGATCACCTGACTATGGTCCCGCCCGTTGCGGCGGCCAGTGCAGACCGTCTCGTACGCGAGCAGTTGGCGATCAACGAAACCGGCCAGCTCGAACTGGCCGCCGGCAACGTCACCGCGGACTTCGTCAACCACCGCGCTGCGACCGAACCGCCTGCCGCGGGCGGCCAGGGCCCGCCGCGGCCCGTCCTACTCGGAACGCGTTCCCGCGGGAACGTCTGTCGCGCCCACCCTGAAAACGCATCTCGAGCGCGTCTCCAGGGCTCGCATTTGGCCGTTTCGAGAGCGCTGGCGATGCGAAATCAGGGGCTCCCGTTCCCACAGGAGCCAGGACTAGCACCTTCGGCAGACCGTTGTTGTTGCGACTTCACTGCTCGGTCTCAGCCCGCTTGTACGGCACGGCCGCCACCCGTGGAGAATCGGATCGATCAGGATCAGCGAGCGGCCCCGGTGATCTAGACGTACGCAGCGCCCACGCAGCAGTTTTCCAGTACTCGATGACCGCGGCACACCGGTGAGCTGCTGCCGTGCGGGACCCAAATCCAAGCAGCGATGCTTAGCTGGTGATGCTCTCGCAACCTGACGCGAGAACCGGATCCCGGCGACCGACGCGCCAAGTTGGTCTTGCCCACCGAGCGCGGCCGCGAGGTGATTGCCCTCGCCCAGGGCATGGTTCCGGAGCTGGAGTCAGCGGTCGCTCAAGAACTGAGCGAGGAGCGCCTGGTGACGTTGCGCAGAGATCTCGAGAGCATCCGCCAGGCTGCGCTGGCGTACAAGAACGCACTGGATGCGTCAAGTGTGGGGTAGGTCGAGAGTCTTTCGGAGAGAATCGGCCGCCGCAGCTGCGCCCGATGATTTCGGACGGCTGGGTAGGTCAATCTCCTCATCACGTACGTCGTTGCGTTTCGTCAAGCCCATAGCTACGGAGGTCGATCATGAGTACTCAGCCGAGCTCGCATCAGCTGGACGTCCCGGGCGGGAGCCTCCACTACGAGGTTCGCGGATCCGGTCCGCTGCTGCTCGTGGTCGGTCAGCCCATGACCAGCGCTGCTTTCGCACCCTTGGCGGACTTGCTGGCTGAGGACCACACCGTGGTGACCTACGATCCGCACGGGGTAGGTGAGAGCACTGTCGATGATCCATCCCTGGCGGTGACGCCAGAGATCGAGGCCGACGACCTGGCCCACATCGTCGATGCGCTTCACGACGAGCAAGGCGGATGTATTCGGCACGAGTGGCGGCGCGGTCACTGGGTTGGCCCTCGTCACTCGCCACCCCGAGAAGGTCGGCACACTCATCGCGCACGAGCCGCCGGTCCCGGATCTGCTGCCGGACGCACCACACGTGCGCAAGGTGGTGGACGACGTAGAGGACACCTATCGGGCGTACGGGACTGGCGCGGCGTGGGGCAAGTTCGCCTCCCTCGTGATGCATTCCGGTCCGGTAAGCGAGGACGGAGTGCCACCCGTCGCATGGCCGCCACCAGGCGCAGATGGTCAGGACGCGGAGGGTGGCGAGGCTGCAGCCGAGATGCCGCCGGAGCCGACGGCGAAACAGCAGGCCGACGACGAATTGTTCTTCCTACGGATGCTGAAGCCGTTCACCCGCTATCAGCCAGCAGTCGATGTGCTGCGTACGGCCGGCCCGCGAGTCGTCGTCGCCGTGGGTGGGGCCTCGCGCGACGAGATTCCGTCACGTTCGGCCGAGGCACTTGCCGAACAGCTCGGGACGTCGGCCGCCGTGTTTCCCGGTGATCACGCTGGCTTCCTGGCCGACCCTGAGGGGTTTGCCGACGCAATCCGGCAGGTGCTAGCCGACTCGCGCTAGTGCGCACGGTGCCAATTGTCCTAGTTGCGCTCACCCCGTCGTTCGTCGAAGACGTACCTCATGATCGGCCGCTCGGGCGAGCGCCGAGCGATCTCGACGAAACCAGCGTCGGCAAAGGTTGACGCGTACCCGGTGCTCGTTGCGCTCGGTGAGACGGTGCCATCCAACGGGTAAGCCTCAACTGCTGGCGCACCGGAGGAACGGGCAATATCGATGGCGGCAGCGATCAACGCCGAGGCAACGCCAGGGCGCCGTTCGCCTTTACGCACGTAAAAGCAGCTGATTACCCACACCGGGACATCGTCGACGCGGCGGGTCCGCCATTGCCGGGACACTCTCCCGCGGCGTGATCTGACACCAGCCGATCGCGGTTTCCCCGCGGAAGGCCAGAAGACCTGGCGGTCCCTCTGCGACGATGCCGCGCATGTCATGTCGGTTCTTCTCGGGCGGCCGCCTGCGATACTCCGCTCCAATCCGCGGGGCCATGCACCAGCACCGACCTGCTGGCCCACCCGCGTCAAGCAGTTCCTCAAACGTCGGCCAGATCTCCGCTGTCAGCGTTTTGATCATGAGCTGCTGCGAAGGATTATGCGCAGTCAGGTCGGCGGCCCTCCCCATCCGGAATACCAGCCCGGTCTTTGATCCGTTGGCTCGTTGAAACGTAACAGGTACCCGGATCTCCGCACGAGCCACAAATACACTGCCACACGGTCGCAAAGCCCCTCATTGGTGGCCGTGCGGAACAACATCTGCTTTGGGATCAGCGTGCCGACTACAGCTTCCATAGGATCATCCCTCCTATTTGACAACATACTGTCATATATGACAGTATGTTGTCTATGAAAACAGCCACCGCACATCTCGCCGTTTACGACACGCTCGCCGACTGGGAGATTGGTTACCTTGTCGTCGAGCTGCGAACTGGCCGATTTACGGGTAGGCCGTGGGACATCGTCACGGTGGCCGAATCACTGGAGCCGATGACGACCATGGGCGGCGTACGCATCCTCCCGGACATGCTGCTTGCGGACCTCGATCCGGCGTCGAGCGGCTTGCTCATCCTGCCTGGCGCCGATATGTGGGACGCCGGTGGCGGCCAGGCATTCGCCGCGGCGGCCTCGCGCTTCCTGCAGGCCGGCGTCCCGGTGGCGGCCATCTGTGGTGCTACTGCGGGTCTCGCTAGAGCCGGCTTGCTGGACTCGCGTCGCCACACCAGCGCGGCCGCAGAGTATTTGCTCGGCACCGGGTATGCGGGTGGTGACTCCTTCGTCAATGAGCGTGCCGTCGCAGACAATGGCCTGATCACCGCGGGGCCGCAGTCTCCCGTTCAGTTCGCCCAGGCGACGTTGAGGCAGCTCGGGTTGGCGTCTGACCACACGCTCGAGGCGTACGAGGCCGTCTTCCATCGGGGGGATCCGTCCGGCTTCCCGGCTCTCATGCAGGCCCAACACGCCGCATGAGTGCTCTGCAAGACACCCGCGACGGCCAAGTGCCGCCACGCGAAGCCTGGCCCGAGCCTGTCGCGAACACCGACGCCGGCGCCGTTCTGACTGATCTCATCCTGACGACTTTCCGGCTTAACGCACGGTTTCTCGAGGCCGCTCAAGACCTGGCCACTCACGGCGACTTGACCGCCGCCTGGTGGCAGGTGCTTGGCGGCATCCTGGACCAGCCGCGAAGCGTGGCAGCGATCGGCCGCCGCATGGGCTTGACTCGACAGGGCGTGCAACGCATCGCCGATCTACTTGTCGAACGAGGTCTCGCGGAGTACCGCCCCAATCCTGATCATCGACGCGCCAAATTGCTCGCCTGTACGGAGGCCGGCTACTGGTCCATTCGCCGAGTCTCGCTCGTCGCCCATCCCTGGGGCAACCGGATCGGGGGCGAAGTCGGTGCCGACGAATTGCGCGCTGCGCTCGCGACGATGCGTCAGCTCATTGCCATCATCGAAGCCAGCCACCCCGCAGCCGAGGAGTAGCTGGCGGGTCGTATTCGCGCACGAGCGCATAAATGGCCCACCGCCGAGCAGCGATCGTAGGCCCTAGTGCGCACTCGGGGACAACGCTGGTGCAAACATGTCAGGCATGGCTGACTCTGGCGCGGCGGCGCCGAAACTCCGTCAAGTGGTCCTGGATTGTGAGGACGCCCGCAAGTTGGCCGAGTTCTATCGACAGCTGCTGGGTTTCTCGTACCGCCCAGGCGACGAGCCTCCCGATGATGGCACTCCCGATACGCAAGGCCAGGATTGGCTGGTGCTACGCAATGGCGACGGCGTAGGCCTGGCGTTCCAACAGGTGCGGAGTCTGCCGGAGCCGACCTGGCCAGAAGGTCCGCGACCGCAGATGCTGCACCTCGACACCAGCGTGCCGACATTCGATGACCTGCAGGTGCAGCATCAACGGGCGCTTGGGCTGGGAGCACGCTTGCTTCTCGATCGATCCGATGATCCAGTCGAGCCGCTCTTCGTGTACGCCGATCTGGCAGGACATCCGTTCTGCGTCTTCGTGGCTCCCGACTGACCGCCGACTGCCGCTGGCAGCAGAGCGGCGGTTAGCTCGGCGTGTGTGGTAGCTCGCCGGGGCCGGCCTGCGTAGCGTAGACGCAGCCCACGTTCGAGGAGAGGCAATCATGGCTGGATTCCTGAGCTTTCTGAAGAGCTTCGGCCTCCTTGTTGCCCGGTTGGGGCTTGGCGGCATCCTGCTGTTGCACGGCTGGATCCGCTGGACCGGGGGCGTCCAGAAGCAGATCGACTACCTGACCCAGTTCCGGACCCCGTACGCCGAAGTTGCGGCCTGGGGCGCCATCATCTTCGAACTGGTCGGCGGAGTGCTGCTGATCGTCGGCGCACTCACCCGCATTGTGGGGCTCGGCGTACTGATCGAGCAGATCTTGATCATCGCCTACACCAATTGGTACAAGTGGCCGCCCACCTTGCTGAATGCCGACGGCACGTATAGGGGCGGCTACGAATACAACCTGGCCATCGGTCTGCTTGGCCTGCTCTTGTTCGTGATGGGCGGCGGAGCGGTCTCGATCGATCGTCTCTTCCGGCGTAACAAGCCAACTGACGACGAAGATGACGCCTACGTCGATCAATCCACTGCGACGGGGCGCCTGACGTAATCACCGATCAGTCCGCTGCGGGCGACCTGATCAGTTGCTCGCCACCCTTGAGCAGATCCCACTTCGCGTTGTTTAGGCGCACCTCGCGGTAGGTCAAACCAACGCAGGGCGTCAGGAATCAACGCGAAGTCGAATACCACAGCCAGCGGCTGCGACATTCACAGGGAAGCCACAGCTAGCGCATAGGGCTAGCGCGAGATCTGGTGTCACGCTTGTGTCCATGATTCGCACCGATGGAAGCACAGCACCACTGACTCGACCCGATGGCTCACCGATCCGCATCCTCGCCGTTGACGACGAATCCAGCTTGACCGAGTTGCTTTCGATGGCCATGCGCTATGAGGGCTGGCAGGTCGCTACGGCCGCGTCGGGTGGCCAGGCGGTCAAGGTGGCTCGAGAGACGAGGCCGGACGCCATTGTGTTGGACATGATGTTGCCGGACTTCGATGGGCTCGAAGTGATGCGCCGAATCCGCGCCGAGGATCCTGATGTGCCGGTGATTTTCCTCACGGCCAAGGACTCCGTCGAAGATCGCATCGGGGGGCTCACTGCCGGCGGCGACGACTACGTCACGAAGCCGTTCAGCCTGGAGGAAGTCATCGCCCGATTACGGGCACTGTTGCGTCGCAGCGGTGCGGCGCTGGCAAGGAGCGATTCAACGCTGGTAGTCGGAGATCTGACGCTCGACGAGGACAGCCACGAGGTTCACCGCGGCGGCGTGGAGATCCAGCTGACGGCCACCGAATTCGAGCTGCTCCGCTACCTGATGCGCAACCCGCGGCGAGTGCTCAGCAAGGCCCAGATCCTGGATCGGGTCTGGAACTACGACTTCGGCGGCCAGGCAAACGTCGTCGAGCTCTACATCTCCTACCTCCGCAAGAAGATCGACGCCAGCCGTCCGCCGATGATTCACACCCTGCGCGGCGCTGGATACGTACTGCGCCCAGCCGCCGCATGAGCCAGGGCGGACAGCCAGCGGCTGCCCCAGCTGCAGGCCCATCGCCTACGCCCGCCCAAGCCGCCGGCCAACCGCGTACGCCGGAACCGTTGCCACGGACGGCAACGCTTGGCCGGGACACGCTCGGGCGGCAACTCGTCTTCAGGGTGACAGCGTTGGTCGCCTTGGTGGCGTTGTTGATCACCATGGCAACTGCCCTGGCTGCCCAACAGTTGTTGATGTCGCAGCTTGATCGCCAGCTCGATGCGGTCACTGGGCGGCTGCGCAATCCGAGCGGCGGCACATGGTCGCCAGGCGCTCCGGACGGCGGGCTGCTCCGTCCCGGCCAGCCGATCGGCACGCTGGCCGTGCTTCTACGACACTGACGGAACGCCTCAGGGTGGCGGCATGCTCACCGAGCGTGGTGCCGCCGGACAACGCGGAGCAGCAGCTGTCACCGACCTTCCCGATGCCGCTGTCACCCAGCTTGCCAATGTGCCCGCCGACGCCACCAAGAGCTCCATCGTGCTGAGCGGCCTCGGGCACTATCGGGTCGTCGGCTTTCGTCTTCTTTCCGGCGACGGGACGTATATAGGCCCTTTGGTGGTCGGCGTACCGCTGCACGAGGTGGACGAAACGATCCTTCAGCTGGTGAGCTTGGCGGCACTGCTCTCGCTGCTGGCGATCGTGGGCACCGTCTTCGCTTCCCGCTCCCTGGTTCTGCGCAGCCTCCGTCCGCTGAATCGGGTGGCAGCGACCGCGCAGCAGGTCTCCCAATTGAGGCTGGATCGCGGCGAGGTGGCTCTTGCCGTACGGGTGCCACCCGCGGACGCCAATCCAGCGTCGGAGGTCGGACGTGTCGGACAAGCCATCAACCACATGCTCAACAACGTCGAGGAGGCGCTGGCCGCACGCCAGGCGTCAGAGACCAAAGTGCGACAATTCGTGGCTGATGCGTCACACGAGCTGCGCAACCCGCTTGCTGCGATTCGCGGATACGCCGAGTTGACCAGGCGCGATCGTGAGCAGCTTCCGACCGAGGCCGCGTACGCGATGTCTCGCGTGGAATCCGAGACGGAACGGATGTCGCATCTGGTCGAAGACATGTTGCTGCTCGCCCGGCTGGACGCCGGCCCTGATCTTGATCTGCAGCCGTGCGACCTGAGCGAGATCGTGATCAATGGTGTGAGCGACGCCCGCGCGGCCGGTCCTGATCATGCTTGGCAGCTGACCCTGCCGCACTATCCGGTGATCGCCTACGGTGATCAGCATCGACTGCAGCAGGTGATGGCCAACCTCTTGGCAAATGCGCGTACTCACACCCCGCCCGGAACCCAGGTGCGTACTGAGGTCTCTGTTAGCCAGGCGGACGCGGTGATCACCGTCACCGACAACGGACCGGGCATCCCACCCGAGGTCTCCAACCGCGTCTTCGAGCGATTCGCACGCGGGGACGCAAGCCGTTCGCGCACGCCTGACGCAAGATCAGGTGGTAGCACCGGCCTCGGGCTGGCCATTGTTGCTGCGGTCGTCGAGGCCCATCACGGCAGCGTCGCCGTCGCAAGCCAGCCCGGTCGCACCCGATTCACGGTGCGTCTACCGCTCGCCCAGCTGGCGCCTGCGCCAAATACCGGGCCCGGCCCGGACATGCGCGCACCGTCCATGAGCTAGACGCAGTGGAAACCGTCGGCTTGGCGCCAGCCTCAATGGCGGCCACGGAGAAAACCCACCTGATACGGCCGTAGCTCGGGCGTGGCGAAGCCACCCCGTGCCACCGGATCTTCGGCGATGATACGGCGTGCCGTTTCCTCGTCGGGCGCCTCGAAGATCCCGATCCCGGTGTTGATCCGGCCACCCGTAGGACCCGCCACGATCAACACGCCGTCAGCCATCAGCCGTGCGAGCCACTCAAAGTGTTCGGCAAACGCGGCCCGCTCGTCCTCCGTCATCGTTGCCGCGAAGTCATCCCGCGGCGGATGAAGGAAGTAGATCCATTCGGTCACCGGCTAAGGATCGCAGGGCTTGCACGATCACGGTCAACCAGACGCGGCCGTAGCTCAGCCGCGCTTCTTGCCACGCTTGGACGGCAGCGGCTCGGCGCCCGGAGTCCAGTTCAGGATGCTGGAGCGCTCCATGAACTCATCGGTGCTGATATCTCCGCGTGCGAAGCGGTCGGCGAGAATGCGCTTGGCGTCCTCCTCCGGCCGCGCTCGGCCAAGATTCCCCAGTGGCAATCTTCCCGTACGCCACAGATAGACCCCTGTGGCCACGAGAGCCAAGATCAGGAGCAGAAAGACGAAGTTGCCAATAAGGGGCAAGACGGAGAGGGAGTGGTCCTCCCATCCGTGCGGGCCGTGGGGTACGCGTGGATCCATGGATCAACCTTTCAATCGGTGTACTAGGTGTTGGGTCTTTGGTCTGGGTTTGCGGCCAGCCGCGTGGTCGTACCGTCGGCCCAGACCACGAGCGCGCTGCGGATCGGCCGCCGTCTGGAGCCACTCGGCGGCATCGCGGCCCTGGACGTAGGCTGCCGTGGCGTCGATGTCTGCCCACGTCAATGACGATGCGATCACGGTGACGGAGGCGACGCCGCAAGGTGTTTCACCGGTACGCGGGTCGATGAGATGCGCGCCACGGTGCGCCGTTCCGGAGGTCGCTACGGCACCGGAGCGGATGGGCACGACGGCGATCAGGGTCTTCGAGTTAAGCGGATGCTCGATACCGATTCGCCAGGCCTCGCGATTCGGGTCTGCGGTGTGGCAGACGATGTCGCCACCTGCAGACAGGCAAAAGTCAGTGTCGTCCAACGCAGCCAGAAACTCCGAGGCGCGTTGCGCTGCCCATCCCTTCACGACCCCGCTCGGATCAAGCCGGCGGCGACCGTCGCCCGTTGGGAGCTCGATGGAGAACGCGCCGCGGGAGATTCGCTCGGCTTCTCGTCCCAGCGCGATCACCTCACCCACCTCGGCCGGACATTCCGCAATTGTGAGCTCGCCGCGATCGAGGCGATTGATGATCGAGTCCGGCCGATAGGTGCTGAACATCGCGTCGACCTGCCGTAGTTGATCGATCACTGCCCGCCAGGCCTCCATGACCTGCGGCGCTGGCGGCGTGCCGACCTCGCAACGCGACGCTGATCGGCATGCCCATCAGGTGCTCGACGCGACGCTGGATCCGACCCTCAGTGCCTCGGGGGACCACTGTGCTGTTCATATGCCGGCCTCGTCGACGGCTGCTTGCAGGGATTGCAGATAGCCCTCGCTGGTCACCGTGGCACCGCTGACCATGTCGATCTTGGCGCTTTGCGCGCTTACGGTTTCGTCGATCAAGATTGGCAGCGCCTGGTCGTTGATCTCCTGGTCCCGTCGGTTGCCGTTCGGTTGCTGCAAGACCGTGACTTTGGTGAGCTTTCCGTCCTGCACGGTGATCTTGACCTGCACCGGCCCCCACCGCGTCTGCGCGACCGACCCGGTATAGGTCTTGATGTTGCTGGAGTTGCCGCTGGTGCTGGCCTGAGGACTCGAAGTCGTCGTCGGGGCGCTGGCACTGGGAACTGTCGCTGCGGAGGTCGACTTGTTGGTCGAGGTGTGATAGCCGAACAGCAACACCACGATGGTGATTGTCGATGCGAGCCAGATGACGATGCGTCTCATCGGTTCACCATCCGAAGCTTTCGCTGTGGATCCGGCCGCCTGGAACACCCGCTGCGAGGGCAAGCCGTTCCACGCCGTCGGTCCAGGCGCTAGGCCCGCAGACGAAGACGTCTCGCTCGGCAAGGTCGGGAATCCAGCGCCGCAGTCCGGTCAACTCAGGCAAACCGCTTGCCGCCGGGCCCAGAACCGAGGACGGCGTACGCCGTGGGCCTGGCAGCTGAACAACCTGCAGACCCTTCTCGGCGGCGAGGATCTCGAGCTCGCGGGTAAACAAGGGCTCCGCGGTGTAGCGCTGCAGCAATATCGCCTCACCTGGGGCGTACTCGAGCCCCTCGGCCAGCGCGCGCAAGGGCGTGATGCCGACGCCGGCACCGGCGAGCACAATCTTTCTTTGCGTGCGGGCCCGGCTGCTCAGCCTCCCGTACGGACCCTCGAACAACACGCGGGTGCCCGGGCGCAAGTACGCCAGCCGTGAGCTGCCCTCACCGAGGGCCTTCGCGGTGATTCGGAGCGTGTGCTCATTGGGAGCCATCGACAGCGAGAACGGGTTGGCACGTGTCCATCCTGGCCGGCTGAGGAACCGGACGTTGATGAACTGCCCGGCCCGCACTGGCAGCCGGTCCAATTGCCGCCCGGTGAGGTAGACGGACACGACATCGGAGGACTCCCATATCACGCCGACCACCCGGAGCCGATGGCGTGCGCTGCGCCACAGCGGCAGCAAGATCCGCCACACCAGCACGGCGGCAGCGGCGACTCCCCAAAGCGTCCACCAGTAGACAGTGGCGGCTGATGACTGCAGAAACTCCTGACCAGTCCACAGCTGATGAGGTAACGCAAGTCCAACGCCGAGATAGCCGTAAAGGTGCAACAGGTGCCATGACTCATAGCGCAGCCGCCGCCTGGCCGCCCTGATACTGGTGACGACGACCATGATCAAACACGTGGTGCCGGCGACAGCCAGCAAGATCCCGCCGTACGCGGTGATCAACTCCCAGGTCGTCGATAGCACCGCAGACCATTGTGCGGAGGCGTAGCCACCGATGATCATCACGATGTGAGTGATCATCAGATAGAAGGACGAGAGGCCAACGACACGGTGGATCCGCGCCAGCCGGTCTCTACCGAAGGCGTGTTCCAGCGGAGGCAGCCGCGACATCAGGAGCACCTGTATCAGCAGCAGATCAGCTGCCCACAGACCGGTCAGACGGCCCAGCGAGGTGAGCCCGCTCACCCAGTGAGCAAGATCAGTTACTCCGCCGTCGGCGACCCACCAATAGGTGACGAGCAGTAAACCAAGCCACAACGCCATCGCCGATCCCAGCCGCACGAAGCGGTCGAGCGCCGCATCCTTGTCGAGCGGCAGTGGTGGCGCCCAAGATGCGGCGGGCGGCGCGCTGGCAAGCGCAGTCACCGTGACCACCTCGACGCGTGGGACATGGCACTCGCTTCCCGTCGGCGGATTTTCATCGTTGAGAACCGAACTGAGGTTCAGCCATGCTGAACCTGTTAGTCAGCTGTGAAGGATGCGACTGAGGCCCCTTGGTGGGCCGTCAGTCCGTGAATCCACCCTGAGCCTGTCGAAGGGTTCCTTGCGACAGGCTCAGACAGATTCAGCTCTTACTCCCCCGCGTCCTCCTCGGACTCACCGGCCAAGATCAAATACAACGACCGGCGAGCCTGGGCCAGCACCTGCGACGCCGCCTCTAGCTGCGTCGCGCTGCCGCCGACCTCGATTTGGCGTACCGCCGCCAGCAACTGGTGCATCGGGTCTCTCAGGTCTGGGCGATCGGCCGCACCGGCGAAGTCGGCGAATGGGTCACCGAGTCGAGCACTGCGCTCCTCGAGATATGTGCTGCCCTCGGACGTAAGGGTGACCAGCCTGCGGCCGCCTTCCTCTTTGGTGGTGACCAGACCCTCATCCTCGAGTTGCGCGATCGTCGGATAGATCGCCCCGGGGCTTGGATGCCAGGCGCCACCGGTGCGGTCACTCATGGCCTGCATGATCTGGTAGCCGTGCATGGGCTGGTCGGCGAGGAGCAGCAGAATTGCCGTCCGGACATCGCCCCGCTGGGCGCGTCCGCGCCCTCGGCCGAATGGAGCACCCGGACCAGCCGGTCCGCCACGTCGACCTTCTCGGCCGCCGCCACGGTGACCGTGTGGTCTGTGGTCTTCACTACGTGGACCGCGTCGACGGCCAGGTTCGGCTTCCCAACCACGACTGCGGCGTTGTTCAGGCTCCCCTATGGAGCCTTGATCTTTGTAACGCATGATGCGTTCCTCCTTGTCTAGGATCTATAAAGACAGTATCAAGATATATCGCGATACTGTCTTTATCAACACCTCGGACGAACGGTTTGTTCCTACTCACCCGCATCTGGCCCGAGCCCAGCGAAGGGCACCTGCTTGAAGCGCAGTAGGGATAACCCGAGATCAAACTGGCCCGATAGCCTCATGGTGGCTTCGCGGCCGGGCGAGGAACGTAGCCGGTATGAACAATTCCTACGTCCAGGTTGAACCAGCCGACGAAGTACTTGATCTTTATGACGTACTCCCTGAGCGCGTGGACGCCGCACGTGAGCCGGCGCGCCCGACAGAGAATGATCCTGTGACGTCCATGATCAAAGGCACCGGTCGTAATTTCGCGACGATCATGGGAATGTTCGCGCTGTCACTCGCGGCTTTCATCGCGTGCGTCACGCTGTTCAGCGTCGGGGTGAGCCTGTTGGTGCTGGTGGTCGGCCTGTTCATCCTGGTCGGCTGCCTTATCGTCGCGGGCTGGGCGTCGCGGATGACGATGGCACTACTCGACTACGCCGGCATCACGCTGCCGCGTACCCACTATCCCGCCGCTCGACCGGGCTTTCGCGGCAAGCTGCGGCGGCTGGCGTACCCACAAGCCTGGCGCGATCTGCTGCACGTGCTGGTCAACTTCATCCTCAGCATCATCACGTTCTCCCTCGCCCTGACCTGGGTCTTCGGCGGACTCGGCGGCGTGACCTACTGGTTCTGGAGCCAGTGGTTGCCGCAGCCAAACGACGGTCTGCCAGCCTTGCTCGGCTATCCCGGTCGTTTCGCCGATATCACCTTCAATTCGGTGGCCGGCGCGCTGCTGCTGGTCACGACACCGCTGATGCTGCGCGGACTCGTCCGGCTTCACAGCGCGGTGGCGTACGCATTGCTCGTCGATGAGACGCCGGCCCTCCGGCAGCAGGTGAGCGAGCTGACTCAGAGCCGAACCGCCGCCGGGGAGGCCGAGGTGCATACGTTGCGCCGGCTCGAGCGTGACCTGCACGACGGTCCGCAGCAGCGCCTGGTCAGACTCGGTATGGATCTCTCGGCCGCGCAGCGTCGGCTCGACGACGATCCGGCCCAGGCCCGTGCGCTGCTCGACGAGGCAATGAGGCAGTCACAAGACGCACTGGCCGAGATCCGTACCCTCTCCCGAGGCATCGCTCCTCCGATCCTGGCCGAACAGGGCTTACCCGCCGCGATCACCGCGCTGGCTGCCCGCGGCACTATCCCCACCTCGGTGGAGGTCGATGAGGTACAGCTCTCCGATGCGGCGCAGAATGCGGCTTACTTCGTGGTGGCCGAAGCCCTTGCCAACATGGAAAAGCACAGCCAGGCGCACTCCGCGTCCGTCGAAGTACGGCGGCTGGGAGCCCTTGCAGTGATCAACATCACCGACGATGGCGTCGGTGGCGCCTCGCTGGCGAAGGGTCATGGCCTTTCCGGCCTACTCGACCGGCTGGCCGGTGTGGATGGGACCCTAACCCTCTCATCGCCGACGGGTGGTCCCACCTTGCTTACGGCGACGATCCCACAACAGAGCTAACTCACCACCGACTTGTCAGACTCTCAGACGGCTATAGCCGTCTGAGAGTCTGACAAGTCGGTGGATGTGGCAGCGTAAGGGGCGTGCGTGTGGTTGTGGCCGACGACTCCGTCCTGCTTCGTGAGGGTCTCGTCCGACTGCTGACCGAGGTCGACACGGAGGTTGTGGCCGCGGTTGACGACGCTCCAAGCTTCCTGCGAGCCGTGAGTGAGCATCGGCCGGACGTTGCGATCGTGGATGTACGGATGCCGCCCGGCATGACCGATGACGGGCTGCGGGCTGCGGTCGAGGCCCGTGCCTCGCAGCCCGACTTGGGAATCTTGATGCTTTCGGCGTACGTCGAGCTCTCCTATGCCGCCGTGCTGCTGTCCGACGGCCGCGGTCGGGTGGGCTACCTGCTCAAAGACCGGGTGACCTCGCTCGACACTCTGGTTGACGCCCTGCGAACAATTTCTGCCGGCGGCACTGTTCTCGACCCCGAGGTCGTCGCTCAGCTGCTCGTGGCACGACGCCGGACCGACCCGCTCGGCGCGCTCAGCCCCCGCGAGCGGGACGTGCTGGCACTGATGGCTGAGGGACGCAGCAATGCCGCCATCGCCGAACGCCTCGTAGTTACCGGCGGCGCGGTCGAGAAGCACGTGTCCAACATCTTCGCCAAGATCAACTTGCCGGATGTCGGCTCGGACAATCGCCGGGTACTCGCCGTCCTCGCCTGGCTCCGCGCCCGCTGACCTGACGCCGACGTTAGTGTGGCGGACATGGCCACGGAGCGCATCGAGATGGAGGTCGGAGACCGAGTCGTCAAGATCAGCAACCCGGACCGGGTCTATTTCTCGGCTCGCGGGGAGACCAAACTTGATCTTGCTCGCTACTACCTCTCGGTTGCCGACGGCATTGTCAACGCGCTCTACCACCGGCCCTGCATGCTGCACCGCTTCCCTGATGGCGTGGACGGCGAGAAGGTGCATCAGAAGCGGCTGCCGCATGGCGCACCGGCGTGGATAGAGACCGTACGGGTGCACTTTCCGCGCTTCAATCGCGATGCCGACGAGCTCTGCGTGACTCATCCGGCAGACGTGATCTGGGCAGTACAGATGTCGACGGTCGAGTTCCACCCGTGGAACTCCCGGCGCGACGACGTCGAGTCTCCCGACGAGTGGCGGATCGATCTTGATCCGATGCCGGTAGCGACCTACGACGACGTCCGACGGGTGTCGGTGATCGTGCAGGAACTGCTGAGCGAGCTCGGAGCGGTCGGATACCCGAAGACCTCCGGTGGCAAGGGCCTGCACATCTACGTACGGATTGTTCCTGATCATGGACACCCGGACGTACGCCGGGCGGCCTGGGCGTTTGCCCGGGAGGTCGAGCGCCGAGCCGGCGACCTGGTCGACCTCACCTGGTGGCGTAAAGATCGAGATCCTGGCTCAGTCTTCGTCGACTACAACCAGAACGCGCGCGACCACACCATCGCCAGCGCCTACTCAGTACGCGGCACGCCCGAGGGGCTCGTTTCGGCGCCCTTACGTTGGGACGAGATCGCCGAGGCGAACCCCCGGGATTTCACGATCGCCACCATGCCATCGCGGTACGCCGCGGTCGGTGATCTTCACGCGGATATTGACGATGAGGTCTATCGGCTCGATGAGCTACTGGAGTGGGCAGATCGGGACGAGCGCGACCACAAGGCCGCACCACCCGATCCTGAATGACCCGTAAGCCGTGGGTGAATGTGCGCTGAGCCTGTCGAAGCGCTGAGGGGGCACCCTTCGACAAGCTCAGGGCGCATCTGCTACGCCAATCCCTTGCTCTTCAGCCACTCGCCGGCTACCTGCGCAGGGTCCTGCCGGTCGCTGTCAACCTTCTTGTCGAGTTGGACAAGATCATCAGTAGTCAGCGCGGACTGCACAGCATCCAGGGCTGCAACAGCATCCGCATTGTCAGCAACGTCGGAACGAACCAGCGGAATGACGTTCTGCGGCAAGATCATCGACTGGGGATCTTCGAGCTGGACGTAGCCCTTCTCCGAGATCACCGCGTCGGTGGTGAAGAAGGTCGCCACCTGAATCTTGTTGGAATCCAAGTCGCTGATCTTGGGCGGATACTTCGCGTACGGGACGAAGGCCTTGAACTTGGCGCCGTATTCCTTCTCGAGTCCAGGAGGTCCGTACGCCCGCTTCTCCAGCTCGGGCGGCCCGCCCAATGTCGAAGTGCTGGCGATCTTCTTAAGATCTTCCAGCGACGTAATCCCGTTCTTCGCTGAGAAATCCTTGGTCACGACGTAGACATCTTGATCAACAGCGGGCGAGGCTTTGAGCACCTTGATGCCCGGTGGCAGCACGGCCGGCAGTGACTTCTCAACCTCGTCGGCGGTGGTCGCTGTGGCATTGGCGTCGAAGTTGAGCAGCAAGTTGCCGGTGTACTCGGGTACGGCCGAGATCGATCCGTCTTGCAGGGCCTTGATGTAGATCTCCCGCGAGCCGATGCCGAGCTTGGTCGACGATTCGATACCCTTTGCCTTCAGGGCTTGGGAGTAGATCTCGGCCAGGATCTTGGATTCGGTGAAGTCAGCCGAGCCGACGACAACCGGTGCGCCTTGTGCGCCGCTTGCCGAGCCCGATTGGGATGGCTGGGGCGAGCTGGCATCGCTCAGCGGATTGCTACCGCCGCCGCATGCCGTGAGGAGCAGGCCAGCAATGCCCAAGCTGACACCGATGAGTGATTGCTTGATCTTCATTCG
Source organism: uncultured Actinomycetota bacterium (assembly GCA_963815975.1). Taxonomy (GTDB): domain Bacteria; phylum Actinomycetota; class Actinomycetes; order Propionibacteriales; family Propionibacteriaceae; genus Microlunatus. Next base: position 229,880 of record CAWFJC010000022.1, on the reverse strand, counting down.
TGAACTCTCTCCTATCGCTGCCGGGCGGAATTCCAACCGTCCGACTAGGTTAAGTGGGGATTACGCTGGCTGGTCGATCGTCTCGCCTCTCGGGCTGGTGCGACGGCTACGGCTCTTGCGACGCGCTGGGCTGGCATGGCGGCTGGCCAGCCACCCAACCCCGCCTAGCAAAATGTCCAGGACAACGGCCAGCACCGCAACCATGAAAGCGCCCGCGAACATTTGTGGATAGTCGCGTGTCGCATTGCCCGTGATCAGCAGCCGACCAAGGCCTTCACCTGAGCTGTAGGCGGCAACCGTCGCCGTAGCAACGACCTGCAGAGTCGAGCTCCGCAGCCCGGAGATCACCAGTGGGAGGGCCAGCGGCCACTCGACCTTGGAGACGACCTGCCGCTCAGACAGGCCAAGTGCACGCCCCGCGTGCACGGCTTCGTGATCAGCGCCATGAATGCCCGCTGCCGTGGCGGTGAGAATAGGTGGCAGTGCGAGCACCGCAAGGACGCCGATGATTGGTCCCACTCCAGTGCCCAGCAGCAGCACGACGAGAACCAGCAGACCCAACGTCGGAATGGCCCGAGCGGCATTACTCACACCGATGACGAGGAACGAACCACGGCCGGTGTGACCAATGAAAATGCCGAGCGGGATGGCGATAGCCGCGGCAATCCCGACCGACGCAGCGGTATAGGCGAGCTGCTGAAGCAGCAGATTCCAAATCCCGGCCGGGCCTTCCCAGTTGGCCGGATCAGTCAGATAAGAAAAAATGTTCATGCCGTGCGCCGCTTCCCGAACCAGGGCAGCGTGCCCCGCTGAATAAGCAAGATCATCGCATCCGCTACCAGGGCCAATGCCAGCATCAGCACCAGACCGACAATGATCGGCGTGTAGAAGAAGCTCCCAAAGCCAAGGTCGAAGAGCTTGCCGAGCGCTCCACTGCCGATCAGGACTGCCACACTCACCAGGGCGATATTCGACACCGTGACGACGCGAAGACCGGCGAAGATCACCGGCATGGCGAGCGGCAGCTCCACCCGGAACAGCCGGCGCAGCCAGCCATAACCGACTGCTGACGCGGACTGCTTGACTGACGCTGGCACCGAGCGCAGGCCGTCTACGACGCTACGCACGAGCAGGGCAATCGAATAAATAGCCAGCGCCGCGACGATATTGACCGGATTGAGGATCTTCGTGCCGAGGATCAACGGCATCATCACGAAGAGGGCCAGAGAGGGAATCGAGTAGATCACGCCAAGAAAGGCGAGGATGACGTTGGCGACTCGCTTGGTCTTGAAGACCAGGTAGCCGAGCGGCAGCGAAATGACGAGGGCAATGAGAACGGGCAGCACGGAAAGGATGATGTGCTCGACCAACAAGTTGCCGATCATCGCCAGGTTGCGCTGAATCCACGCCCAGTCGAGGTTCACCGCACGACGCCCGACCCACGGCGATAGCGAGCCTCGCCGTTGGCTTCCTGGCCCTCTCGATGCCCATCGTCAGTTGGATGAACTTCGCTGGGCAGCGGCTGATCTGCTGCTGACTCGTCGCTGGTCGACTCCGCCTGGTCAATGTTGATGGTGTCGTCGCTGATGGTGTCGTCGGCAGGCTGGTCGGGCTGGGCGTCAGGAGGCGGCGCAGCGGCGGCCTGTGCGTCCTCGACGCTGACCTCCTCGGCCTCGTGAGCTTCGGCCTCGCTGAGTGCCGCCTCGTCCGAGGGTGGCGCGTACGCCTCCGCTGCGTCTACCTGCGCCGACTCGGCTTGGGCCGGCTGCCCAGATTCGGTCGCTCGTTCCGTCTGTTCTGATTCACCCGCGGCCTCGGCCGCGTAATCCGGCTCGCCTACGTCTTCATATTCCGTGTCCGATTCAGTCGCCGGTTCATACTCGAAGGCGGCTTCGGCCTCGCGAATCGAGATCGATTCAGCAACTGACGTGCGGACGTCCCTGACCTTGTCCAGGATCGCGTCTGCGCTGACCACGCCTGCATATCTCCCGGTATCGGCTGTTACCGCGACAGCAAGGCCGAACGGCGAGGTCAGAGCGGAATCCAGCGCACCGCGCAAGGAGTCGGTTTCTGGGCTGAAGGTCGCTCCGAGCTGGAAGACTTGACCCGGCCGCTCGAGATCCGCCCAGCCAACTGGCCGGGCATCGCCGTCCACCACCAATATCGGCCCCGGCCCGCTCGCCGTCTCCACACCTCGGACCACCTTGACTCGATCGAGAGTGAGCGCAGTCGCAGGCTGAAATGAGAGGGACCGGAAACCGCGATCGCGGCCGACGAATCCCTCCACGAATGCGTCGGCGGGCTCATCGAGCACCTGCTGCGGCGTACCCACCTGGGCGAGATGTCCACCTACCCGCATGATGGCGACCCGGTCGCCCAGCTTGATGGCCTCGTCGATGTCATGGGTGATCATGATGATCGTCTTGCTCAGCTTGCGTTGCAGTCCGAGGAAAAACTCATGCAGCTCGCTGCGAACGACCGGATCCACCGCCGAGAACGGCTCATCCATGAGCATGACCAAGGGGTCGGCCGCCAGCGCACGTGCTACGCCCACCCGCTGCTGCTGCCCGCCGGACAGCTGCACGCGGATAGCGGTCCCCGAGCTTCCGCTCCAAACCGACACTGTCGAGCAGCTCCAAAGCCCGCTTCTCGATCTTCTTCTTGGGCCAATGGAGAAGACCGGGAACGGTACCGATGTTGTCCAGCACAGTGCGGTGCGGGAACAGCCCACCGCTCTGAATGACGTACCCCATCTGGCGGCGCAACGCGGTCTTGCGCTTGGAGCGAAGCGGCGTGCCATCCCAGGTGATGCGACCGGCCGTAGGCTCCAGCATCCGGTTGACCATCCGTAGCGTCGTCGTCTTACCGCAGCCGGAGGGGCCGACAATCACCGTAATTTGGTCGGAGGGCACAGTCAGCGTGAGGTCGACGACTGCCGCCGTGCCATCCCGGAATGTCTTGCCGACCGACTCGAACTCAATCACGCTCAAACTCCAGAGGTCTCGAGGACACAAAAGACCCTAGTCGCCAGTACCGACAATCGGGGCACGTAGCGCGGCGTGCCATGCTTACGCCTGCCTAACTCCGGCACTTGGAATTTGGTGGGCGTCGTTCTTCCGGTTTGGAGACACCGCCCTGCGATGGCTCAGGTGCACGTGCAGCCGCCACCCTGAAGGCGCAGTCAAGACCGTTTCCGCACGAGAGGCAGAAATATCTCGTCCACGATCTCGGTGATCGTCTCTTCCGGTACCGGCTGCAAGGTCATGAGTAGCTCGTGACGCAGCAAGTCCAGCGGGACATTGGCGATGCGCGGAGTGAGGCGATCCGGGTCAAGCTCACCTCGTTCGATGCCACGGCGCAGTATCTGCATTATCACCCGGACGGCTCAGCAGATCGGCGGCTCCTTCGGTACTGCCGTGCTCGCGGTGGTACTCGAACGCGCCATCGCCCAGCACGCTTCAGCGGGCCGTAGCGGCGTTGCAGCGAGTTTCGATGTCGCATTCTGGTGGTCCATCGCGTTCACCGCGGTAGCCGTGGTGCTAGCGCTCTGGCTGCCCGCTCGCTCGCCGTCGTGACACATTCCTAGGTCGCGACATCACCCTCCCCCGCTGGCTTGTGCAACATTCGCTGGACGGTCGTTCAGCTCGGCGAGGTCGGCGTCGCTGAGGTGGACATCGACGACGGCGAGGTTCTCCTCGAGGTGGGCCAGCGACGACGTGCCAGGGATCAGCAGGATGTTGTCCGCCCTGGCCAGCAGCCAGGCGAGCCCGACCTGCGCTGGCGTGGCACCAGACGTTTGGCGACGCTGCGCACAGCGGGATCGTCGACGACCTTGGGCATCCGGGGGAACGCCGAGCCGAGCGGGAAATACGGGACGAATGCGATCCCGGCGGCGATGCAGTGGTCGAGTACGCCGCCGTCGTCCTGGCTCAGCAGGCTGTAGGGGTCCTGAACACAGGTGATCTCGCTGGATACGGCTTGCACCTCGGCGAGCGGTGCGGTCGAGATTCCCACACCGGCGATCTTGCCCTCATCGCGCAGGGCGACCATCTCAGCCAGTTGATCCTCGACCGAGACATTCTGGCTGGGCGGCAGTCCGTTATGCCCTTCCATCCGGCGGATGTTGACCGCACCGAGCTGCTCAACGCCGAGAGTTGCCAGGTTCTCCTCCACCGCGGCCCGCAGTTCCTCAGGCCGCTGGGCGGGAATCCAGCCGCCCCGGTCGTCGCGTAATGCGCCGACCTTGGAGACGATCACCAGGTCCTCGGGATAGGGATACAGCGCTTCCCTGATCAGCTCATTGGACACCTTCGGTCCGTAGTACTGGGCCGTGTCGATGTGATTGACCCCCGCCTCGACCGCGCGGCGCAAGACCGCGACCGCCTGCTCATGGTCTCTGGGCGGTCCCATCACCCGCGGACCGGGGAGCTGCATCGCCCCGAACCCGACGCGCCGGACGGCCTTGCCGGAAATCTCATACGTCGCTGCCATCTCGCCTCAATCATCGTCTGCGGATGGCCAACATACGCGCCGTCGCGCTTGCACCCACCACGCCGGGTTTCCTACGCCATCACCGGCAGCACGGAAGGTCGCAAGGGCTCAATCTCGTATCGAATTAGGCTGAGGGCGCAGCGCCCCGAGGAGGAGTGACAGGTGAAGGTCGTCGCGATCGTCATGGCATTGGCCGTCTCGGTTGTCGGTGTCCTGCTGTTCGCCCGCGGCGTGGCGTCGATCATCGGCGTCGTCAAGCTCGGCAAGCCCGCTCCCGGCCGCGGCGATCATCGTGGCCAACGGTGGCGACACATGCTCGCTGAGACCCTCGGGCATACCCGGATGCTGCAGTGGACCAAGGTCGGGATCGCGCACTGGTTCGTGTTCATCGCCTTCGGCGCCCTGTTCTTCACTCTGATCACCGCGTACGGTCAGCTCTTCGATCCGCGGTTCGCGCTGCCGATCATCGGGCACTGGCCGCCGTACGAGTGGGCCAGCGAGATCATCGCGTGGGCGGGACTGATCTCGATCAGCTTCTTGATCATCGTGCGGCTGCTGACCGGTCGCGGCCGGGAATCTCGATTTTTCGGTTCACGATCATGGCAGGGCTTCTACGTCGAGCTGACCGTGCTAGGGATTGTGCTCTGCGTTCTTGCTCTGCACGCCATGGAATATCGGCTGCTCGGCGCTGAAACCTCGCGGCTGCACTTCCCACTGACCTGGTTCCTGCTTCCCGTCCGGGATCAGCCCCGCAGCGCTCGAAACCGGCATCGTGATCGTCGCAGCGATCAAGATCATCATCTCGATGGCGTGGTTCATCGTGATCGGCCTCAACACGACGATGGGCGTTGCCTGGCATCGATTCACCAGCTGGCCGAACATCTGGTTCAAGCGAGAGGGCTCTGGCAAGCCGGCGCTCGGTGCGCTTCAGCCGATCATGATCGACAGCAAGCCGCTCGATTTCGCCAACATCGAGGATCTGGACGAGGACACCTCGCTGGGTGTTGGCAGGGTGGAGGACTTTACCTGGAAGGGATTGCTCGACTTCACCTCCTGCACCGAGTGCGGTCGTTGCCAATCCCAGTGCCCGGCCTGGAATACCGGCAAGCCGCTCTCACCGAAGTTGCTGATCATGGATCTGCGGGAGCACGGGTACGCCAAGGCGCCCTATCTGCAGGCAGCCGAAGCAGCACGTGAAACCTTGCCTGACGCGACCCGCCAGGAGGCCGCCCGGCCGCTGGTAGGGCCGATCGAGGTCACGGACGGTGTGCCTGGCGTCATCGACCCTGACGTCCTGTGGTCATGCACCACGTGCGGCGCGTGCGTCCAGCAATGCCCGGTGGACATCGAACATGTTGATCACATCCTCGACATGCGCCGCTTCGAGGTGATGATGTCCGCGGAGTTTCCTAGCGAGCTCAACGGACTGTTCAAAGGCCTGGAGAGCAAGGGAAATCCATGGAACATGAGCCCTCGCGGACGCATGGACTGGGCCAAGGATCTGCCCTTTTCCGTGCCCGTGGTCGGTGCGGACGTCGAGGACCTCACCGCGGTGGAATACCTCTTCTGGGTCGGCTGCGCCGGGGCGTACGAAGACCGCGCCAAGAAGACCACGCGAGCGGTCGCGGAACTGCTGCATCTCGCCGGCGTGAGCTACGCCGTACTCGGCAATGGTGAGACGTGTACGGGTGATCCGGCGCGACGCGCCGGAAATGAGTTCGTCTATCAGCAGCTCGCCTTGCAGAATGCCGACACCTTGCAGGAGGCGAAGGCGACCAAGATCATCGCGACGTGCGCACACTGCCTGAATGCATTGAAGAACGAGTATCCGCAACTCGGCGTCAACTGCGAGGTCGTCCATCACACCCAGCTGCTCAACCGGCTGGTACGCGACGGTCGGCTGACGCCGATCGCACCACCGGAGGGCTCCGTCGCCGGCCGCACGATCACCTACCACGACCCCTGCTATCTCGGGCGACACAACGAGATCTACGATCCGCCGCGCGATCTGCTCGGGTCCTTGCCAGGTGCCACGATCGCCGAAATGCCGCGTACCCGCGAGCGTTCGTTTTGTTGCGGAGCCGGCGGTGCGCGGATGTGGATGGAGGAGCGGCTCGGCACCAGGATCAACAACAACCGAACCGAGGAGGCGCTGCGTACGCTCGCTAGCTCGGGTAGCAACGGCCACGATGCGATTGCGACCGGATGTCCGTTCTGCCGGGTGATGTTGACCGACGGGCTGACCGAGAAACAAGCCGACGGGGCTGCACCGGAAACGACGGAGGTCCTCGACGTCGCGCAACTGCTCCTCGAGTCGGTGAAGCGCGCTGTCTAGCGCCCTAGCTTGGTCGCTGGCCGAGGCAATGAGCACTCGGATGCACCTCAGCTGCCGGTCCAACCACCTTCGCTCGGCCCGGCGGGAACGCGTGCCGCAACCTCGTCCGGAGCAAGCAGCTCGCGGCGCGTGCAGAGCGCCCAATAATGCCCGAACGGGTCCCGAACGATGCCGTAGCGCTCACCCCAGAACATCTCGGCTAGCGGCATCTCCACAGTGGCGCCCATTTCCACGGCGTGCGTGAAGGCGCTGTCGACATCGTCGAGCTCGAGCAGCAGCAGGACCGGCGAGCCACCCAAGCTGGAGGGGGCGAGTGCATTGAGTTCGGCGATCTCCTCGCTGAGCACGAGCTTGTCGGGACCGACGGCAAGCTCGACAAACAGGACACGCCCATCGGGAAGTCGCTGGCGAACAAGTTCTGCGGCACCGAAGGCTTCGCTGTAGAACCGCACAGCGGCGTCCGCGTCGGTGACGAAGATATGGGTGCCCAGGCCGAGCGGTCGCTGACGGGTCATGCTGTCCTCCGACTAGCGTCGAGTAGTCCTGCGGTGTCGGCGGCGGCCACCAGCCGCGCCAGGAGCTCGGCCTCCTTGCGTACTGCTTCTGCGCCCTGCGGCGTGAGCTCGTAATAGCGCCTTCGGGCATCATGAGGGGCACTTGGGTCGTTAGCCCCGGACTCACTGACGAACTCGTCGGCGACCAGTCGGGCCAGCGTCCGGTACAGCGTCCCGGGCCCAAGCCGGATCCTGCCACCGCTGAGCTGATCGACGAAGGTCATCACCGCGTACCCGTGGCTGTGGCCGGAGGCCAATGCAAGCAACACCTGGAATCCAGCGGTCGTCAGTGACGGACCACTCGTCGAGCTCACGAGGACACGATACAGTCCGCCATAGATACGACCGAAATGGATATATCTATTTTCAACGGCGACTTCTAGGTCATTTTTGACGTCTTGTGCTCTTGATTTGACGTCATCTTGACGTCATAGTGGCGTCATGGATCTTTCACCGTACATCGAGTCGGTCCGGGCAGGCGTTGTCAGCGCCTCCTCGTTGGCCGACGAGCAAACCCAACATGTCGCAGCACGGCTCGGAACAGCAATCGAGTCCTCAACCCGACTCTCGCTCATTCGAGCGTTGTCCGACGCCGCAGGGACGATCAGCGCCGAACTAGCTCCTTCTTCCGTTGAGGTGCGGATGGTCGGCAGCGAGCCAGAATTCGTCGTATCGATCCAGACTGCCGATGCCGAACCCACCTTGCTGATGCCCGAGTCCGAACAGGCGGGCGAGGACGCAGCGGGAGCTTCTGATGTTGAGGACGAGCCGGTAGCTCGCATCACGCTGCGGCTTCCGCAGTCGGTCAAGACGCGAGTCGACGAGATCGCCTCGGCAGAGGGAATCTCCACCAATGCCTGGCTGATTCGCGCGGTCATGGATGCCCTCGCCGAGCGCAGCAGCGGCCCAGCCAGCGAGTGGCCGCAGCCGCCCCGTCCACCGATGCCGCCGGCACCGGGTGCGGTCTTCGGTCCGTATGGCCCATTCGGAGAGCACGGCGTCTTCAGCCCAGAGGGTCCGTTCGGACCGGCCGGGGCGTTGCGGGATCGCCTCAGGCGAGCGGCGCGGGAGGATCGGCGTTCCCGCGGGAACGTTCAGGGATGGGTGCGATGAGCATCACACGCTCCTACGAGGGGGTACGTCACGTTGTCGTTGACGACCTCGGCGACGGATCGATCACCGTAATGCCTGGGGCGCGGCCGGATGTGGTCGAAGCCTCTATCGAGGGTTCCGACGATGCGTACCTGGAGCAGATCCAGATCCGCCATGATCGCGACTGGCTCCGGATCAGTTTTCCGCAGCAGTTCTTGCGGTACACCAAAGGCCGAGCTGCGCCTCGACGTACCGGACGGGCTGGATTATGCGATCAAGACCGGTTCGGCAGACATCTCGATCAGTGCCGCAATCGGTCGCTCCAAGATCGTCAGCGGCTCGGGCGACATCACGCTCGGCAACGCGACGGATCTTGACTGCAGCGCCGGCTCGGGCAATATCTCGGTTGCTCGGATCGACGGCGATGGCAGCCGGGTCCGGACAGGCTCGGGCGATGTGTCATTGGGCGAAGTGAATGGCCCCATCACGGCAAAGTCGGGGTCCGGCTCAGTCCTGGTGGAATCACTGCGCGGTGCCACGTTGCAGGCGAACTCGGGATCCGGCGACATTTCGGTCGGTGCGACAAGCGGCTCGGTCGATCTGCGTTCGGCTTCAGGCTCCTTGACGGTCGGGATTGCCGACAATCTGCCCGCTTGGCTCGACCTCAACTCGGTGTCTGGCGACATCCGCATTGGACTGGAGCCGACCGCTCAGCCCGAGCCCGGCGAGCCGTACATCACGCTGCGGGCGCGTACGGCCTCTGGCGACATCTCCATCTATCGCGCCTAGGCGGCTTGGAAAGCGGATGCGCTAGCTTCAGGGGGTCGGCAGACTTAGGCCATGAGCGACTCCGTAGCTGATCTTGAAGCGGGGACGAAGACACCGGGCCGGTGACCATCTACGACATTCAGGGTCCTGAGGAGAACAAGGTCCGGGTCAGGGCACTTCCCCGGTTGACTCGGCAAGCGTGTGCGTTTACAACAGAGGCGGCCGTGACTAGATCTTCGTACGGTGGAAGTTCAAGTGAGAGCGGCTCGGAGTCGGGCCGCGCTGGCCCTGATAGTGGGAGCCGTTCTGAGCGGACCCGTACGGATGCTCGGCCGCCGTCGTCAGCCGAAAGAAGCACAACTGGCCGATCTTCATCCCCGGCCAGAGCTTGATCGGCAGGGTGGCCACATTCGATAGCTCGAGCGTGACGTGACCACTAAAGCCTGGGTCGATGAACCCCGCCGTGGCATGGGTCAGCAAGCCGAGTCTGCCGAGCGATGACTTCCCCTCAACACGTGCGGCGATGTCATCGGGAAGCGTGACGACCTCATAGATCGAGCCCAGCGCAAACTCACCCGGATGCAAGATGAACGGTTCCTCGCCCACCGGCTCTACGGCCCGCGTCAACTCAGACTGATCAGCCGCCGGGTCGATGTGCGGATACCGATGGTTCTCAAAAACGCGGAAATATCGATCGAGACGGACATCAATGCTCGACGGCTGAACCATGTCGATGGCATACGGCTCGAGCCCGATGCGCCCAGCATCGACCTCCGCCTTGATGTCGCGGTCCGAGAGAAGCATGGCGGGACACTATCGCGGGAAGCAGCAGTTAGCTGCCGCGCGTGATCTCAAGCCAGTGGTCACCGATGGATACGATCGCGCCTTCACCAACGCGGACCATCTCGCCCGCCTTGCAGCGCGTCGACATCCCGTTGGTCGTCGACACCGTCGAGCCGTTGGTCGATCCGCGGTCGACGACATACACCCCACCGGCGTCCAGCCCAATCGCCAGATGGGACTTCGACACGGTACGCGTCTCGTCAGCGATCTTGATCAGCTGGGCATCCTCCTCGCCGGCCTGCGGCTGCGGGTTGCGGCCCAGCAGAATGAGTCCGTCCAAGGCGATCCGCCTCCCGTCATCCAGCAAGATCGACCATTCCTGGAGATAGGGCGAACGCCCGGCGACAGAGGTTTGGTCGGCGAGATCGCCGGCCGTATCGTCCGGCATCGGTTCGTATGGCGAGGCGCCAGACGGAGCCCCGTTCTGCGGCTGCGGCATCTGGCCGCCCTGCTGGCCTGGCGCATAGAGCTCGGCGCCAGCGTCGACCGCCTCATATTGCTGTTGCGGCACGTATTGCTGTTGTGGCACGTATTGCTGGGGCGGTCCGTACGGCGCGCCTGGGTGCGGCGTCGCATACGCATTGCCGCCGTACGGGCCGCTCGGCCCGCTCTGCGGCATGGCGGCAGCCCCGGCGTACGGAGAGGCCGGACCCGTCGGGTAGCCGCCCATTCCAGGCGGTGGAGTCAGTTGGCCAGGCGGCACCGGGCTGCCGGCTGAGCCGTAACCCTCTTCGGTGGCATAGCTCGGGGACATCGGGGCGGCGGGCACCGCCGGGCGAGCGCCATTCGGCTGCAGGGAACCGTTCGAGGCTGGAGCCGGCGGACTCTGCATGGCGGGAGCCGCTGCCCGAGCCGGCTGGACAGCCGGTGCGAGAACCCGTTCCTTGATCATCACCGCAGTGGCGGCGAGGTCGTGCCAGCCCTGCTTGCGTGGCTGTCGCAGCTCGAAGATCAACATCAGCAACAGACCGATGCCGGTGATGCACAAGGCCCAGAACACCAAGCCACGTATGAGGGCCCGGGTCAATCCGAGCGGCCGCCCATCGAGAAATCCCACCACTTGTAGCTTCATCGCCCTAAGACCAGGACTTGCCGCACGCACGGCGAGCAGGTACCACACGACGACGAGCCAGCCGATGGCGATGACGGCGCCGACGATGGCGAGCGTCATCCGCAGCGCACCGAGGTGCTGGGGAGCAGAAAAATCAGTGCGAGGCCTCACCACGACCGGAACCGACATGTTGATCAGGAATGCCACGAAGCGCCTGCCAAGAGGACCCACCTCCACCCCAGGCGGCAGGCCTGTCTCGCGATTCGGTCGACCCGGAACGGGCGATTCCATGACAAGCTCCTCGTCGTTAGTGACTGGTTCGCAGCACAGACGCTACTGCGGAAAGTCAATCAATACAGACACTCCATCACCGAGCTCCATGACACTGCCGACTTGCACAGGGATCCGCTCACCTGGGGCGAGCTGCTGACCATCCCCGGCTCCCGGCGGCACCAGGATCGTTCCGTTCGTGGAGTTCAGGTCGGTGACAACAACCTGCCACTCATCAGGAGATACCTCGAGATGTGTCCGGCTGATGTCGTGATTAGGGCTAGGGACCGTCATCAGCCGCGGTGTCTGGCTGCTTGACCGATCGCTGGACGGCGCCCGGCCGATGAGGACCGTTCGATCGACCTCGGCGCTTGTCCCGTTGGAGGCCCGAAGCACAGCCAGGACCGGAGGTCCGACCAGCTGCGGTCCCTGGGTGCCGACGGCGCCGCCGCACACCCGGCAGCTGGTCGCGTCGGGTGGGCTGGCATGCCCGTTGGGGCAGAGCACGGCGAGTATCGCCGGCTCCGAGGAACCAGGGGCTGAGTCGGAGCGGGGTGCGGCAGGCGGAACAAGTTCGGCAGCATCTTCCCCGGCAAGATTGAGAGCCACAGCATCCTCAAGCTTCTGCGGCCCGGCGTAACCCCCTGGGACATCCGGCTCAGCAATCCACTCAGCAATGCCAGACTCAGCAATGTCAGGCTCAGTGTCTGAGGCCGGCTCGTCGAACGGCGAGGACATGAGCTCGGTCTCGGCGTTCGCCAGGGCCGCGATCTCGGTTGCCGACAACTCCGCCGTTTGCGGACTCGGCGCATTAGCCCCGGCCTCCTCGGCAGACTCCGATGGGGCCTGCATCGGCTCAGCGGCCGCTGATGCCGCGACCTCTGGCAATGGCTCGGTGGATTGCTCGCTGAACGGCTCGGTGGATGGCTCGGCTGAACGGCTCGGTGGATGGCTCGCTCGATGCCTCGGATTGGTTGCTCTGCGCCTCGGCCGAGTCGCCTGCCCTTGTGGAGACCTGACCTGAACACCTTCGGACGCATCCAGTACCACCGACGAAGCGCGTACCGCGCCGACCACAAGCGGCAGTTCGAGCAGGGTGACATCTCCTTCGTGTGCCAGATCGACGCGTACCTGCTCAACGCCGGCGAGCCCGACCTCACTCCAGGTCTGGATTCCGTGCCCGTCGGCCACGACCTTTCCGGTGGCGAGATCGATGACCGAGATCTGGCCGCGTACCAAAGAACGCATGCCATCTGCCGTCCAGAAGAAGGCACCGAAGGTTGGCAGTTGATCCATCTTGAACGTCGCCAACAGCGACGCGAGATCGGTGATCGAGCTGGAGGCAACGACCTGATCCCACAATGTGTTGATCAATGCGGCCCATTCGCGGCTGGGGGGTTCGAGCACGACGAGGGAGGTCGGCCCCGACAGCACCACCCACTCCCCTGGCGTGTATGTGGCGCGCCACCGTCCCAGCGTGGCAGTCATAAGTCCTCCCCTGGCCTTAATACCCCAGGCTTGCAGCAATTCTCTCTTGGCCCGGGTTTGAGACAAAGTTGGGGGCGTCTGGGAATGATTCCCCTGGTCAGAGCCAGGAGAATAGGCTGCTCGAAACGCTTAGGCCCCGTATAGTTTGTACCGTGCTCGCCGAAACCCGTACCTGGGTCATCGCAACGAGGCGCCATACGACCGCTCGTCGTACCACAATTGCTGACGTCGCGCGAGAAGCAGGCGTCAACAAGGGAACGGTTTCCCGCGCGCTTCGTGGCATTCCCGGCGTCGGCCCATCGACCAGGGAGCGGATCATCGAGACCGCCGACCGGCTCGATTTCTCGGCATCGCACCTGGCTACGGCGCTCGCCAGCGGGCAGTCCCGGACGGTCGGCATCGTCCTTCCTACGCTTCGCTCCTGGTACTTCAGCGAGTTCGCGTCGGGCGCCAGTGAGATCCTCAGCCCCGCCGGTTTCCGGGTGGAGCTGATCAATCTGGATGTCGACTCCGACTTTCTTGACGTTGAGTCCGTAATGTTCCGCAAGCTGTTCCGCGAGCTCGGCGCCGGACGGGGCCGCGACGCGCTGCTCTTTGCCGGCACGATCTCGACCGAACAGGCCGAGGAAACCCCCGACTCGGCTCGCGTACCAGTCCTTGCCTCGGGCTCGCCGCTCACCAGCGTGCCCGGGATCTTCGTCGACAACCGAGCTGGTGGCCGGCTGGTTGCCGAGCATCTGCTGTCGCTCGGTCATCGCGATATCGGCATCTTTGACGGACGCATGTCGGGCAAGCGTGACTATCACGTCTGGGATCAGCGGACCGACGGACTGCGCGACACGGTGCGAGAGGCGGGGTTCGACATCGACAGCCGGAATGTGGTGCAGCCAGGCGATTGCCACGCCATTGATGGTGAGCGGGCGATGAGCGCAGTGCTCGCCAGCGGCCGGAAGCTTCCCACTGCGGTCTTCTGCCACACCGATGAAATGGCGTTCGGAGCGATGGCGGCGCTGCGCGCTGCCGGACTCCGCTGCCCTGATGATCTTTCGCTGGCCGCCTTCGATGATCATCCGATGTCGCGCTGGTGGGGGCTGACAACGGTCAGTCAGCACGCCCACGAGCAGGGCGTACGAGCCGCGAACGCGATGATCAAGGCCCTCGACGCAGATCCGAACGGAGCGAAACAGGCTGACGAGTCTGCGAGTCGAGCTCGTCGTACGCGGCACCACCGGCCCAGCCGCCCGGTGAGCTGCCGCCGCTGAGCCAGGATCAGCGAGCCCGCAACCAGACGGTCGTATCGCTGGGCAGCCGGCCCTGATCAAGTTGAGCGCTGCTCAGCAGGATGTCGCCGACTGGAAGGGCGATGGGCTCTGCCCCGAAATTAGTGATGCACCGTACGCCGCCGGGCCGCGCAAAGTGCAGCACCGATGGCTCTGATTCGTCCCAGCGAAGATCGTCGCCCACGAACAGCTCACTGCGCAACGCGAGTGCCCGACGGTAGAGGTTGAGCATTGAGCCGGGATCGGCCTCCTGAACACTGACGGCGTACGCCGCAAACCATTCCGGCTGTGGCAAGTGTCCGACGTGTTGGCCAAACCCGTACGACGGGCCGTCCGAGCTCCATGGCAGCGGCACTCGGCACCCGTCACGACCTTTCTCCTTTGTCGAGCGGCTCGCCATGGGATCCTCCAGAACCTCGCGCGGAAGATCAGCAACTTCCTGAAGCCCCAGCTCGTCGCCTTGGTAGATGTAAGTCGAGCCGGGCAGCGCGAGCAAGATCATGATCGCCGCGCGGGCCCGCCGCTCGCCGAGTGCCCGGTCCAGGTGCGGCGTCGCACCATCGGCCAACAGCCAATCGCGAGCCACCTGCTGAGCCGGACGATCCACTTCCAGTGGCAACCCGTAGCGGGTGGCTACGCGTGGCGTGTCGTGGCAACCCAAGAGCCAGCTGGTCGTCGAGGCGAAATTGATCATGTCGGCTAGCCCACTGTCGATCACCTCGCGATAATCCTCGGGCCGCCAGTCGGCGTCCTGCATCGCGAAATTGAAGGCCTGTCCGAGACTCTCCGCGGATGCATACCTGGCGCGTCGCGCCGGATGGACCGTGGCCTCACCGACAGCGAAGCGGGGCGGGTCGTAGGAGTTCAAGATGCGCCGCCAGTCGGCGTAGATCTCATGGACGTCATCACGATCCCAAAGCGGATGCGAGCCATCCGGGCGCATGATGTCGGCAATCTCGCCCCAGGGAAGGTACGGCTCCGACAGATCCTTGCGCAGCCCGTGGGCGACGTCGATGCGAAATCCGTCGACCCCGCGATCGGCCCAGAAGCGTACGGTGTGCCGGAAGTCCTCGCGTACCTCTTCGTTCTCCCAGTTGAGATCTGGCTGCTCAGCCGCGAAACAGTGGAAGTACCACTGACCGTCACCGGCAGGTGCCCAGGCCGAGCCGCCGAACATCGACTCCCAGTCGTTCGGCGGTTGCTCACCACGCGGACCGAGGCCGTCGCGAAACAGATAGCGATCACGCTGCGGGGCGCCACGGCCAGCAGTCAGAGCCTCCCTGAACCACGGATGCCGATTGGAGGTGTGATTCGGCACAATGTCGACGATCACTTTGATGTCGGCGGCGTGCAGAGCGGTGATCATTGCGTCGAAGTCGCTCAGAGTGCCGAGCCGAGGATCAACATTGCGGTGATCATCAACGTCGTAGCCGCCGTCGGCGAGAGCGGATGGATAGAAGGGGCTGAGCCAGACAGCATCGACCCCGAGCGAGCGCAGGTAGGGGATCCGCGAGGTAATGCCCGGCAGGTCTCCGATGCCATCACCGTTGCTGTCGGCGAAGCTGCGCGGGTAGATCTGATACACCACCGCCGTACGCCACACGTCCGTGCTGACCCCCGGACGGGCTTGATGATCTTGGTCGATCGTCGTCGTCACCCAACGAGTGTGCCGCATCCCCGATCGTTTTTCGCGCGTTTCGCTGCCAATTGTGGAGCGAGAAGACGCGCTGAGTTCTAACCGAACCAGCGCTCGAGCGGGGGCCGCGCGGCGAGCCCGGAGAGGTCTCCGGAGTCGCGCATGGCTGTGGCGACGTCGGCGACTGCCTTGGCCGCAACCCAGGTCAGCGCGCCGCCGACGCTGATGCGTTGGGCACCCGCTGCCGTGATCTGGAGAACCGTCAGCTGCGGCACCGCAAGCACATTCACCGGCTTGGACACCGCATCGCAGACGGCCCTGATCTCCGCCACGTTGCGCAGGCCAGGCGCGTACAGCACGTCAGCCCCCACCGCCTGGAACGCCTGCAGCCGCTCGATGGTGTCCTCGAGGTGCGGATTCCCGCGAATATGGTTCTCAGCTCGCGCCGTCAGCACGAACGGGAAGTCGAGACTGTGGGCCGCCTCGGCGGCAGCCTGAACTCGTTCCACTGCCTGCTCGCGGTCATACAGCCCGTTTTCAGGGTCCCAGTCCTCGATCGAGCCGCCGACGGCGCCGGCCTCCGCGGCCCGCTGGATTGCATGAGCGGCGTCCTCGGGCCGCGCGCCATAGCCGTTCTCAAGATCAGCCGAGATGGGCAGCTCGGTCAGCCGGTCGAGTTCGGCGACGTGGCTGCAGACCTCGTCGAGCGTCGCGCTGCCGTCGAGCCGGCCGAGGGTGAACGCCAAGCCCGAGCTTGTGGTCGCCAGCGCTGCGAAGCCGAGCGCCTCCAGCATCCGTGCGGACCCCGCGTCCCACGGGTTCGGGATCACGAAGGGCTCGCCCGCGTGTAGCGCGGCGAACTCCTGCGCCTTGCGTTGCTGCCTACTCGATGACACGCAGCACCACCTTGCCGTGCTTTCCTCGGGCTGCCGTGCGCGCAAACGCGCTGCGTGCGTCGGCAAGCGGAAAGATCGAATCGATCTCCGGCAGCAGCTCGCCCGCGTCAGCCAGCTGGGCCAGTTCGAGCAACTGTTCGCGGTCGGGCTCGACGACGAAGTAGTGGGCCCCAGGCGACTCGGCGGCAATCGTCACGACCCGGCCTGCCTGCTCGGCAGCGCGCGCCAGCGCTTCGCCGCCGGCGGTGTCGAACAGCAGGTCGCACGGTTCGCCCTGCTCGACCACGTCGGCCCCACGGCTGCGGGCCAGCTGCACGGCGACATGACCCACACCGCCCCGAGCGCCGGTGACGGCGACCCGCTCGCCCGGCTGAAGTCGCCCGTGGACAATCAGCGCCTGCCAAGCGCTCAGCCCGGCCATCGGCAGCGCCGCCGCCTCGATGTGGCTGAGGGAAGGCGGCTTGGGCGCGAGGATCTCCACCGGCACGAGGGCGTACTCAGCAGCAACGCCATCGCGATCGAACGGCGTGAGTGCGAACACCTCGGCGCCGGCCGAGATCCCATCGGCGTCTTCGGTGAGGATGCCCGATAGCTCATAGGACGGTATGGCGGGCAACCGGTCAGTTGGCCACTCCAATTCGTCACGGGTGATCGCGGCAGCATGGACCTGCACCAGCACCTGGCCCGGACGAGGCTCCGGCTGCTCTAGGTCGTCCAGCCGGAGATCCTCGATCCTGCCAGGCGGATGCAGTCTGACAGCACGCACGGCAAACTCCTCTCCCAGAAGAATCTTCTGGGTGGCATCCTCGCCGGAGTCGGTTATCCAGGGCAACGCGGCCCAGTGTCGTGGATTCGAGGTCCCTTGACTGAAGGCGTCGTTCAGGTGGATGCACCGCAAGGCCGAGGAGGAGTCCC
This sequence comes from uncultured Actinomycetota bacterium, assembly GCA_963815975.1. Classification (GTDB taxonomy): domain Bacteria; phylum Actinomycetota; class Actinomycetes; order Propionibacteriales; family Propionibacteriaceae; genus Microlunatus. The sequence continues at coordinate 212,261 of CAWFJC010000022.1, read as the reverse complement.
ATAGCGGTGTTCTATGGGCGACGACGAGAACGCAGCGGGGCGCCGCCTGGCGGCGCATACGTCAAGCGACTTCGAATGCACGGCACTAGGTTGTGCCCCAATCGGGCATGCGCGAGGATCAGATCAACCCCCAAACACCAATTGTGTGACCGGCCCGGAGGAGGCACTTCATGACTGAATCCACGACTGTCAATGTTGCCGAGGAGAGCGCCAGCGAGCCCGTGGGATCCAAGCTCACCGGGCGGGTGGCGCTGGTCACCGGTGGTATCCGGGGCATTGGCGCCGCCATATCCGAAGAGCTCGCCTCGCAGGGCGCAACGATTGCGGCCGGCTTCAGTGGAAACGTGGAGCGCGCCGAGCAGTTCGCTAAGGATTTTGCCGACCGATTCTCGGCATCAGTCAGCACGCACCGCGGCAACGTAGCCTCTCCCGATGACTGTCGCCGGGTCGTCAACGAAGTGATCGAGCAACATGGCCGACTAGACATCTTGATCAACAACGCCGGAATCACCATCGACAAGACGATCCTCAAGCTGAGTGACGATGACTGGCACAAGGTGCTGGACGTCAATCTCTCTGGCGCGTTCTTCCTGTCCCAAGCTGCGCTCGGCCACATGGTGGAGCGTGGCAGCGGCCGGATCATCAATGTCAGCTCGATCATTGGCGAAATCGGCAATATCGGACAGGCCAATTACGCGGCGTCCAAGTCCGGGCTCTTCGGGCTGACCAAGACGTTCGCGCGGGAAGCCGCCTTCCTACTCGAACGCTCGGGCAAGCTCGACGATGACAGCATCGGTATCACGGTCAACACCGTCACGCCGGGCTACACCTGGACCGAGATGGTCGCCGCGGTGCCGGAAAAGGTGCTGGACAAGCTCAAGGCTCAGATTCCGCTGCGTCGCTTCGGGCGTCCCGAGGAGGTCGCACGCATTGTCGGATTCCTCGCAGCCGACGAGTCCTCCTACATCACCGGCCAAGTGTGGGGCGTCAACGGCGGCATGGACATGTAGCCAGAGGCTTGGACTTGTCGTTTGCTTCAAAGGCACCGAAGCTGGTTGCCGAAACCCACGTTCACGTAGCTTTCTGGCGGTCTGCACATGTTGCAAACCATGCAGATCGCATGCAATGAACGTTCACGTAGCTTTCTGCGACATGTGAGCCGGCCGAATTAATAGCATTCGTGTTCTAATAGATGGGTGAGGTTTGAGGCGCGACACATCGGCAGCGGCCGGTGGGGCGTCTACGACGGGGGCGTGATGGGCTGGCGCGCTGTCGATCTTGGCGAAGATGAGGCATCTCAAATGGCGATGGATATGGACGTCGTCTACAACCAGTACGGGCAGCGGTCCCCGGATGAGCGGCGCGAGGTGCGTCCGCCCCTCGAAGTAGAAACCGCAACGTGGGCCACGGCCGGGAAGTCTTGACTATTGGGTACGCGAGCGCAGCGAGTGGTGGGGACGGGTACGCGGACCTGATGGGCGCCAGATGTGGATCAAGGCCAGCGATCTCAGGCGTAGCCCAGATACCGGAGCATGATCAACAAGCGGCAGCGAGCAAGGCTAATCACACGAGTCGGTCTTGGGTGGTCGTCGAGGCCAAGAGATGCCGCGCTCGGCGTCCAAGATCATTGAGGTCGACTCGGCCGGCTTCCGCAGCGGCAGCAAGCCGTGATGCCAGATCCAGGGCCTCGTCGATGAGCGGCGCCTCCGTCGCGACCGCCTCCTGACCCATGTCACGCAGGATCGTCACCTCGGTCCGCGCCGCGATGATCGGATCCTTGACTCCCTCGATCCACACCCTCGTACGGTGGCCGTCACCTCGTTCGTCACCGACCAGCGGCTCCAAGGCGAAGATGCGGTCTGATCGCACGAACTTGCCGAAGCCCAGCGAAACCATGCGCGGTTCTGACGCCACGGTCCGATCATGTCAGCCCGCATGACGCCGTGCACCCACACATCGAATCTTCGTGACGTTGAGGGAGGCGACGTTTCGCTGCACAGCCGTCACAACGACCGCGCTCAGCAGCCCCGCTGGGGTCGTTGTGCAACACAGCCGTCGAAACGTTGGGGTTCTCGCTCTCGCCGCACCATTTTTCCGAAGTCGCAACGAAAGGGCCTTTGGATCAGTTAATGTGATGGCGTTTCTGATCACTACGATCCGCGGTTGTTCACGACGACACGCCGATTTCTCGGGGGACTCATGAGCGTCTCCAGGGCGTTTATCATCAAAAGTGATCACATCTGTCACATGCTTCACTCCATCACCACAAGTAGGAGTCGACATGAGCTTCGCTATGCGGCCTGAGGCCGACAAAGACGCCGACACCGCAGCGCACCAGTGGACCACGGTCAATGCATCCGGCATTGACTATCTGCGACTTCCGCTCCATACCCGGTGGCTCACCGAGAGCCGACGATCTGACACTGGCGCTCAAGGAGCACCTCGACGTCGCGGAGCCCGGCGACACTATTGCGATCAGCGAGAAGGTCGCCATCTTGCTGACCGGCCGGACCGTTGACATCAGCACCATGCGGCCTGGTCGGCTGGCTCAGTTCCTGGCCCGCCATGTCCGTCCGCGTACCGATTCCAAGGGTCTGAGCGTCGCGGAGAAGATGGAGTACGTCATCCGGACGGTCGGTTACCGACGAATCATCGCGGCATCAATCGGCAGTGCCGTGACTCGACCGTTGGGCATGCATGGAGCGTTCTACCGCATGGCAGGTCCGATCGCGCGTGATGTCGACGGCGGACGACCGCCGTACGAGCACGTGCTCTTCCCGCCTTTCGACACCAAGGTCGCGCAGCACCTGTGTGCCGATCTCGAGCGTGCGCTGGACATCGGCGTCAGCATCGTTGATCTCAACGACTACGGCGGCTCGATCCGCGCCGTCTCGCCGCGATCGCTGTCGGCCGAGACACTGGCAACCGTCCTTGGAGACAATCCGTTGGGCCAGAGACTCACGAGCACACCGTTCGTGCTTGTCCGACCTGCCTAGAAGTTCAAAGCCAGCTGGTTTGACCGGCGCCAAAGAGGTCGGCCGTCCGGTTGGGCCTCACAACCTGCGGTTTTGCGGAACTTAGATTCAAGCGTCTTAGCTTTTTGGCGTCGGCCAAACCAGCTGGCTTCTTCACGCTTGAGGAGACGGACGTCACTACCGGCGACGCCGCGCAACTACGTCGATGGCCTCGGCGAGGAGCCGACGTTCCGGGGCTCGTAGGGCGTACAAGACTCCGAGGTTGACCGACACCAGGGTCAGGCCGACGGCGCAAACCAACAACAGCTCGTTGAACAATCCCCCGCCCAAGACTTGGCTGAGCAGGTAGTAGACGCCGCCGGCGGCGGCGGTGCCGACAGCTGCCGCCGCAGCCGTACGCCCCAAGATCAACGGCAACGACTTGAGATCGACCGCATCATGACGCCGACCTAGCAGCCAGGTATTGGCCACCGCCGCGAACAGCACCGACAACGAGGTCGACGCTGCGATCCCGGCGATGCCGAAGGTCAGTCCAAGAGTGAAGTCGCCGACCACATTGATCGTCATGGCCATCACGAAGACTGTCACGGGCCGGCGCGAGTCGCCCATCGCGTACGAGGCACGCACCACCATCTCGCGCCAGCCAAGGGCCAGTAAGGCGGGCGCGTACCACAATATCGCGGTCGCGGTCCGCTGGGTGTCAGCGGGCGAAAAGCTGCCGTGCTCGAAGACCAGGGCCACCAGAGGCACGGAGCAGACGAGGAGGAAACCACACACCGGCAGCAGCACCGTGGCCACGGTCGACAGCCCTCGACCGACGAGGCGTCGCATCTCCGTGAGATCACGGGTTCCCGCAGCGGCACCGAACGCGGGATAGAGCGCCGTCAGGAGCGACGCGACGAGCAACGTCTGGCCGAGCGAGATGATTCGCCAGGCGTAGCTCAACGCCGAGATAGTTCCCTCACCCACCATCGAGCCCACGGCCCGATCGACCATCGTGTTGGCATTCCCCAGCGCGCTGCCAACCAGCAACGGCGGAATCAGCTTGGCGATCGAGCGAAAGGCCGGGTCCTTCAAGTCCCAGGACATCGCGCAGCCGCAACTTCAGGGCACGAATAGGCACGAACTGACACAGCAACCGGGCTCCGGAACCAACAACGAATCCGACGGCAAGGGCGTAGACGCCGTACCGAGGCCCGAAAACGACCGCCGCGACGATCATGATCAGGTTGAACGGAAGGCCCTGGATCGCGGACCAGAAGAACCGGCGGTGGGCTTCCGCGGCAGCGGCCAGCAGGTTCGTACCGGAAATCAAGACGGTCGCAATCAGCACGATGCGGGTCAGCGAGGCGGCAAGGTCAGCCTGTTCGCCCTTGAAGCCCGGCGCCAGCACGGTGACCACCAAGGGAGCAGCCAGCGCCATGATCAGTGAACCGAGCCCGAGGATCGTCAGCGTCACGGTCAGTACGACGGAGAGCGTGTGGGCTGCCTTGTTCGAGTCACCGTCCGCGCTGATCTGCGCGGCGAGTACCGGCACAGTGGACTTCGCCATGGCGCCAGCGATGAGGGCCAGCACCAGATTCATCAGCCCCTGGGCCACGAGGAAGGCATCGAGCTGCGCACCAGCCCCGAACACCCCGGCGATGACGACATCGCGGAGGAAGCCCAAAACCGCCGACAGCGCAGTCAATCCGGTTACCAGCGCTGCCGCTTGGGCAATCCCCGAGCGCGCCTTCACGCCTAGCAACATAATGCAGCCAGGTTCGTCCTCACGGCGACCTGGACGCGATCACCGCGCTAGCCGACCGGCCGAACGACCATAGATGCTGCTCCGACTAGGGGTCCTACTACCTTCAGCACTCTTTTCACAAAGTGGTCAAAGAACACACCGAAATCGGCGGATCTGATGCGATTTCTGACCACTTACTCCGCGCTAGCGAGCCGTAGGAGCTCGGTTTCCCGCTGCCAAGTAGCCGAATCCTCGTTGACTGGCTTCTCCGGCCAATCCGGATAGGCGTTACAGGAGGAGATGAAGACGTGGTGACCGATGTCGAGAGCGTAGGAGGCGTTGACGTGGCCGGCCCGGTACCCCGATGTATCGATTGCGGCGTCCCAGCTGCGTCCACGCAGCGGTGTCACGTCCGCGCGATCGCCAGCGACGCGCTCGACCCCGATCGGGCCAGTTCCGTGCTCGCCGCGCGTGAAGAGGGTCAGCTCGTGCCCACGGCGCAACGCCTCATCGACCACGTGGCGGCCCAAGAAGATCGTGCTACCGAGGATCAGGACGCGCATCCAGCGCACCCCGCCCAGGATCGGTCAGCGTACTGCTAGCCGCGGACGTCGTCGTCCTCGACGTAGGCGGGCGTCTCCTGCTCAACAAGATCGGCATCGTCGACCTCGCGCAGACCACGGCCCACGTACGCGGGCTGGGTCGTGTCGTCCTCGGCATCCGCGCCCGCGAGCGGATCGGCCTCGACGGCCTGCTCGGCCCAATCGGCCTCTGGAACGTCAGCAGGCGGGGTGTCAGAGCTGGGAAGAGTCATGGGGCTCCTTGACAGTCACATCGGTGATCAAGGTCTGGTTCCTCACCTTATGCCCGGCCGAAATAATCCGATTGCACGCCCCAGCCGGCTACGCCTAGCCTGATCAAGGAATATCTCACGAACCACGTTGTTCAGCTCAGCAGGAAAGGGGGTGCCCACCTTGTACATGATCATCATGACTCCGAAGACGCGGACTGGCTGTGTTAACGCCGGCTGGATGAGGCACGCCCTCGACTCGGTCGCGTAGCGCGCCACTCCCCCAAGAAGAGATCCACGCTCAATGAGTTGAGCGTTCCCACAGCGACCTCAGGTCGTCGAATCAATCATGCCTACATCGCTTATGAGTAAGGAAAATTGCCATGTTCGAACACGAATACCGCAGTCCAGAACAGATCAGCCGCGAGGCCGCAGAACACTACGCCCAAACGGCGGCCGTAGCCGCACTCAAGGCCGAGGCGAAGCGCGAACGGCAGCAGCAGCGGCGCCGGGCCATCCGCGCCGAACCTGCTGAAGCACACTGATCGCGGACGCCGCGCCGCCCTGTTGGAAACGCACGTGCACGATTCGCTGCACGCACGATACATACGTTGCAACGTGTGTATCGCGGCAGGAACGAACTGCACGTGCGTTTCCACACCGCCGCGCCGGATGCCCTCTAACGGCGGCGGCGGGCCGTCCCGAAGATGCTGCGAACGATCTCCGTACCCGCCGTACGCGCGAACTGCTTGAAAGCGCTGGAACCCGTGATCTGCTCCACCACTGACTTCTCCCGGCGTTGCGAGGTGCGCGGCTGGGCCCGTGCGGCCGGCCGGGCATCACGCTCAGCTTGAGCCTGAAGTCTCTCCCGTTCCTTAGCCTCAGCTGCTGCGCGGGCCGCGGCCTCCTTCTCCAGCCGCTCCTGCCCCGCCGCCTCAGCTCCCGCCTGCAACGCGCGCGCGAGCTTCTCGTACGCGGAGTCCCGATCCAGCGATTGCCCGTACTTTGCCATCAACGCCGACGCGGCAATCCCCGGACGCAGCACCTCATCCGGCGTCGGCGCCATCAGTGACTCCGGCGCCCGCATCCGAGTCCATGCCACGGGCGTTGGTGCGCCGTCCGGATCCATCACGGTCACGATCGCCTCACCGATGCCCAGCTGCTGCAGCGTCTCCGCCAGGTCGTAGTGGGACTTCGGAAAGGTGGCGACAGTCTGCTTGAGAGCCTTGGCGTCGTTCGGCGTATGGGCGCGAAGCTGATGTTGGACACGCGACCCGAGCTGCGCCAGCACGTCGTCTGGAACGTCCTTCGGGGTCTGAGTGACGAAGAAGATGCCGACGCCCTTGGAACGGATCAGCCGTACGGTCTGGGCGATGGCATCCAGAAACGCCTTGGATGCGTCGTCGAACAGCAGATGAGCCTCGTCGAAGAAGAAGACCAGCTTCGGCTTGTCGATGTCCCCGACCTCGGGGAGCTCATGGAACAAGTCGGCCAGCAACCACATCAAGAAGGTCGAAAAGACTGCCGGTCGGTCCACCAGATTGGGCAGCTCTAACAGCGAGACCACACCGCGGCCATCGCGCGTCACGCGCAGCAGGTCGGCGGTATCGAACTCCGGCTCGCCGAAGAACGCCTCGGCACCCTGATCCGCGAAGTTGATCAAGGTACGCAAGATCACACCGATCGTCGAAGCGCTCAGACCGCCGATGTTCTTGAGCTCTGCCTTGCCCTCGTCGCTGGTGAGATGGGTGAGCACTGCCCGCAGATCCTTCAGATCCAGCAATGGCAGCCCGGCCTGGTCGGCGTAGTGGAACACCAGACCCAACGACGACTCCTGCACCTCATTGAGGCTGAGCACCTTCGACAGCAGCACCGGGCCGAACGAGCTCATGGTCGCCCGCAGCGGCACGCCGTTGCCCTGCCCGCCAAGAGCGAAGAACTCCGTGGGGCAGGCCTTGGGCTGCCAGTTCTGGCCGATCTTCTGAGTACGCGCCAGCAGCTTGTCGTTCGGTTGTCCCGGGGAGGCAATGCCTGAAAGATCACCCTTGACGTCCGCGGCAAAAACCGGGACCCCGGCGGCGGAGATCTGCTCGGCCATCAGTTGCAGTGTCTTGGTCTTGCCTGTGCCGGTCGCGCCGGCGACGAGCCCATGTCGGTTCAGCATGCTCAACGGAATCCGGACGATCGCAGCCGGAACCGGCGCATCGTTCTCCATCAGCACGCCGAGCTCGATCGCAGGCTCGTCAAAGGTGTAACCCGCAACAATGTGTTGCACGTCTTCGGAAAGTTGATCGGCGCCCGGCTCGGTCATGGCCAAATCGTAACGACGCAGCATGGAGATGCCAGAAGAAACTTGATTAGAGTGTCACAGTGATTTTCAAGCGCGTCGGGGACGTACGCCCGTACCCAGATCATGGTTACGTCCAGAAACAGTGGGCGGCTATCGCCCCACACCAGGTGCGCTTGGACCAGCTCGTTACCACAAAACGGACGTTGGATCTGGAAGCCCTTTTGGAGGAAGACTCCACCTTCTACGGCGACCTTTTTGCCCACGTCGTCTCCTGGCGCGGCGAGCTTTACCTCGAGGACGGCCTGCATCGCGCGCTACGCGCCGCCCTTCAGCAGCGCCAGACCATGCACGCCCGAGTGCTTGACCTGAAGTAGGGCCGAACTCCAGGTAGGCTCTCACGGCACGGGGGGTAGTCGGGCACGGGAGGAGCTCGGGGAACTCACGCATCGGGGCCGCTGCGGAGGTAAAGGAGTTCGACGTTGATCGGTCGGATCTTCCGTGTCGTACGGACCCCGATCACGCTCCTGATCTTGTTTGGGGTGCTCTTGTACGGGGCGTGGTGGGGATATACCAACATACTCAGGCCGATTCCTCCGCTGCCTCCCGAGCCATGCGTGAGCCAGAGTGTTCCCGGCGGTCAACTGAAGACCAGCCAGGTCGTTGTCAGGGTGTACAACGGCGGCGACCGTAAGGGACTGGCAGCCGATGTGGGCCGGTCGCTGCGCACCAAAGGGTTCCGGGTCACGCTGACCACCAATACCGTCGAAAAGATTCAGAAGACCGTCATCGTTGGTGCAGATCCCAACAATCCCGAAGTGAAATTTGTCAAGACGTTCTTCAAGGAGTCGATCGTCCGCTCGGACAAGCGAGCTGATCGTTCGGTGGATGTGCTCGTCGGCAACAGGTACGGCGGCTTCAACAAGAAGGGCAAGACCACCTATCAGGTGCAGACCGACACCGTCTGCCTGCCGTCTCAGACACCGAGCCCGACCCCCGCCATCGGCAACTGATTTGGAGGACCGGAAGCATGCCAACGACGCTGGAGCGGTTGTCTGAAGCAGTGAACTCCCATGACGCCGAGCGCATGGCAACCCTGTTCGCCGAGGACTACGCCAGCTCGCAGCCGGTGCACCCAGGGCGTGGCTTCGGTGGTCGTGCACAGGTCGCCAAGAACTGGACGGCGCTCTTCGAGGCAGTACCGGACTTCACCGCCGAGGTGGTGTCAGCCTCGATCACCGGCAACGTCGAGTGGGGCGAATGGGACTGGCATGGGCAATATCTGGATGGCTCGCCGTTTGCCATGCGGGGCGTCATGATCATGGTGATCCGCGACGGTTTGATCGCCGAGGCACGGCTCTACATGGAGCCCGTCGAGACCGTTGCTGAGGACATCGACGCCGCCGTACGCGGGCTCACCAAGCAGCCTGATTCGAATCGTTGAGCCGCGGCTGACCTGCCACGGCGGTCGGTCTTCAGTGCCCCTCGCGGGCACGCCAGCGGGCGAGTCGACCTCGTTGGCCCACCGCCCGAAGGCGTTCCTCGGTGTTCACCCGCTGCTCCTCGGGTGTCACGATGAGCAGCTCGTCTCCCGCCTGAATTCGCTCTCGTCCATCGGGATAGAACGGGTGCTCCTGTCGGATGATCAAGGAGACCACGGTGTCCTTGGGAAGCCGCAGCTCCATGACTTCGACACCTACCAGCCGCGACTTGGCCGGGATCCTGACCTGCAACAGATCGGCGGAGATCTTGTCCAGCGGCGCAACTTCGACTTCGACATCTTGTGCGGTGCCGTCCTCCACCAGCCCGAGCAGGCGAGCGACGAAGGCCAAGGTCGGACCCTGAAGGCAGGTGAAGACGATCACAAAGACGAGTACGACATCGAACAGGAACTCCGCGCCTGCGACGCCCTGGGCCAAGGGGATCGTGGTCAGCACGATGGGTACGGCGCCGCGCAGGCCCGCCCAGGACAGGAAGGCTTGATGCCGCACGGGAATCTTGAACCACACCGCGCAGGCAGCCACCGAGGCGGGTCGGGCTACAAGAGTGAGAAAGCCACCGGCCACGATGGCAATCAGTGCCGCGCGGGGAGTGACCCGGTCCGGGAATGCGAGCAGGCCAAGCATCACGAAAAGCCCGATCTGCGCGATCCAGCCAATTCCTTCGACGAACGAGCGGGTCGCAGCACGGTGCGGCAGCTGGACGTTCCCCAAGATCAGCGCGCAGACATACACGGCAGCGAACCCGCTGGCATGGATGAGTGAGGTGATGCCGTACGCGAAGACCGTCCAGACCAAGATCGCGAGCGGATACAGCCCCGACGACGGCAGTGCGACGCGCCGCAGAATCTGCGCACCGAGCCAGCCGAGTCCGCCACCGATCAGCAAACCGCCGATGAGTTCGAGCACGATCAAACCGAGCAACCCGAAAATGCCGAACTTCATCGGATCGCCGACTGCCAGCGAGCTTGCCACCATGACGAGCAGCACGGTTGGCGCATCGTTGAGGCCGGACTCGGCCTCCAGCGTTCCCCGCAGCGAGTGCGGAATGGGAACGTTGCGGAGCACCGAGAAAATCGCCGCAGCATCGGTCGGGGACGCGACTGCGCCGAGCAGCATCGCAATCCAGATCGGCAGTCCGAGGACATAGTGCCCGAACAGAGTCATCAGACCGACGCTGATCCCGACGCCAAACGTGGCCAGCAATGCCGCCAGGACGGTCGATGATCTGATGTCACTCCACTTGGTGGTGAGACCGCCCTCGGCCAAGATCACCACGAGCGCAGCAAACCCGAGTGCTTGCGCAAGATTGGCATCGTCGAAGGAGATTCCGATACCGGATTCGCCCATCACCATGCCGAGACCGAGAAACAGCAGCAGTGAGGGCAGGCCGACTCGAGCGCCGATCCGGGCGGCGATAATAGCTGCGATCAAAACGACGGCACCCACCAGCAGGATGACGTCAATCTGAATCATGCGCACATCCTTCCCCAGGTTGGCGTTTCTTCGCACAAAGCCGCGTATGCGAGTAAAAGTTGCCGATTCGGCAGTGATCTGTGGCCTTGTGTGCAGAAACGAGGGTGAGGGGAGCGATTCAGCGCGCGTCAGGATTTATGGCGCGTACGAGCGCGCCGTTTGCCCTCATGCATCGCTTGCACACGAGCAACGGGAACCGTGTGGCCCTCGGCCACCAAGTCCGCGTCCAGCGGTTGGGCTCGCGGCATCTGGGCGGCCCAGGGATCGGCCCCATCGAGCAGTCCGGCCGCGTTGTGGATGGTGAAGTCAGCAGGGGCGACCTCATCGATGTCGTCCCATGCGACCGGAAACGACACGGATACGCCCGGCCGGATCCGTGGGCTGTAGGCAGACACTACGGTTGCACCTCCGGCGCGCGTCGAGTCGAGGAACACCTTGCCCTCGCGCTCGTCCTTGACGAAGGCTGTCGTCGCAAGATCAGGATCGATGCGCTCGGCGCGTACGGCCACGGCGCGCGTTGCCGCAGCCACGTCCTCCGGCGACGATCCACCCGCAAGAGGCACAAACACGTGCAAGCCTTTTGCACCGCTCGTCTTCACAGCGCCGGCCATCCCTGCGTCAGTGAGCGCTTGGCGGATCAGATGCGCGGCCTGGACGACGACCGGGAAGGCTGCTCCTTCGGGCGGATCAAGATCGAGTACCAGATAGTCCGGCTGGTCCCAGCGATCAACCCTGAAGAGGGTGACGTGATACTCCAGAGCACGTTGATTCGCGAACCAGAGCAGCGTGCGGCGATCGTTGCACAACGCGTACGACACTTCGCGCCGCGACGCTTCGGCCCAGATCGGGACCCTTGGCACCCAGTCAGGGGTGTATTTGGGCAGGTTCTTCTGCATGAATGCCGGCTGGCCAGGTCGGATCCGGATGACCGATAGCGGCCGGTCGCGCAAGCAGGGCAGCATGCGATCCTGAACGGCATCGAGATAGTCGATCAGGTTCCGCTTCGTCGCTCCCGATCCATCGAAGAGCTCCTCATCTAGGTGGGTGAATGACACACCCTCTCGCGATTCGTTCTCGCCGCTCATTATGTGATTGCTCCGCTCGCTGCAGTCGGATCGCGAGCGACGATCCGTGAATCCATCATCACCGAAGGGTGATCTCGGAAGCGGATTCTTGCACTGTCTCACCCGGGTAGTTCTCCGGGAAGTGGCAGGCGACCTGATGCCGCGGTAGCAGCTCGACCAGCGGCGGCTCTTCGGTGCGGCAGATCTCCTGTGCCTTCCAGCATCTGGTGTGGAACCGGCACGCCGGCGGAGGCGAGATCGGGCTGGGCACGTCACCAGTGAGCAGGATGCGCTCGCGCTCCTGGCGGCGTCGAGTGTCGGCGACAGGCACGGCTGACATCAGCGCAACGGTGTAGGGATGCAGCGGGCGGCCGTACAGCGCCTCAGCGTCGGCCAGCTCGACGATCTTGCCGAGATACATCACCGCTACCCGATCCGACATGTAGCGCACCACGGACAGGTCGTGGGCGATGATCACGTAGGTCAAATCGAATTCTTCCTGCAAGTCCTCCAGCAGGTTGACGACCTGCGCCTGAATCGAGACGTCCAGCGCTGACACCGGCTCGTCGGCGACGATCAGCCGTGGCCGCAGCGCGAGCGTACGTGCGATACCGATGCGCTGCCGCTGGCCACCAGAGAATTCATGGGGATAGCGGTTGTAGTGCTCCGGGTTGAGTCCGACCGCCGCGAGCAGATCCTGTACCGCTTTCTTCACTCCGCCCGGCGGCGTAATGCCTTGCAGGCGGAACGGGGCGCCGACGATCTTGCCAACGTTGTGTCGTGGATTCAGCGACGAATAGGGGTCTTGAAAGATCATTTGCATGTCGCGGCGCAACGGCCGTAGCTGGCCATCGCTCAGATGGGTGATGTCACGTCCCTCGAAGGTGACCTTTCCCGCGGTCGGCTCGAGCAGGCGCGTGAGCAGCCGGGCCGTCGTCGATTTGCCGCACCCAGATTCACCGACGATCGAGAACGTCTCACCACGTTTGACGGCGAAGTTCACCCCGTCCACGGCCTGCACGGCGCCTACCTGGCGGCTCAGCAGGCCGGCGCGAATCGGAAAGTGCTTGACCAGTCCCTCGACGATGATCAGTTCCGAGTTCTGTTCTGCGTCCGGCTCCGCAGGCTTACGCATCGCCGCTTTCATAGCTTCGGCGCAATCTCGTGCTCCCAGATCTGCTCACGATCGGTCGGAGACAGGTGGCAAGCCACCGTATGGCCAGGTTCGACCGGAACGAGTTCGGGCCGAACCTCTTCGCTGAGACCGCCGTTCCGGGCAGCGTAGGTACAGCGCGGATGGAACGGACAGCCGGACGGTACATGGATCAGGCTGGGCGGCGTGCCCTTGATCGCCAGCAGCCGCTCACCCCGAGGCCGATCGAAGCGCGGCACCGAGCCGAGCAGTCCCCAGGTGTAGGGGTGGGCAGGCCGGTTGAAGATTTGGTCGGCACTGCCGTACTCCATGGCACGGCCCGCGTACATCACCAGCACGTCGTCGGCGATCTCGGCTACGACGCCGAGGTCGTGGGTGATCAACACCACGGCGGAATTGAACTCGCTCTGGAGGTCGCGAATCAGGTCGAGGATCTGCGCTTGGACGGTGACGTCCAGGGCGGTGGTGGGTTCGTCAGCGATCAGCAAATCGGGATCGCATGACAGGGCCATGGCGATCATGGCCCTTTGCCGCATCCCGCCCGAGAACTGATGTGGGTACGCGTCGACGCGCTGGCTCGGCTCGGGGATCCCCACGCGGCCGAGCAGGTCAATGGCGTGCTTGCGTGCCACCTTCTTGTTCACCGGATTGTGGATTCGGTACGCCTCGATGATCTGGGCGCCCACCGTGTGATAGGGGTTCATCGCCGACAACGGATCCTGAAAGATCATGGCCATGCGCTTGCCTCGCAAGCTCCGGACATACTCAGGAGTCTTGCCCAGCAGCTCGTCGCCGTCGAGATAGATCTCACCGCTCAGCTTGGCCCCGGGTCGCGACTGCTCTGAAGCCGGCCGCGTGTGCAGGCCCATGATCGCCAAACTGGTGACGCTCTTGCCTGATCCAGACTCTCCGACGATACCGAGCGTTCGGCCGCGGTCGAGAGCAAAGCTCAGCCCATCGACCGACTTCACCAGCCCGTCGTCGGTCGGGAAGTGCACCCTAAGATCAACAACTTCGAGGAACGGCTGTTCGTCAGCCTGCCCGGGATGTCTGATGACCAGATCGCGGAGTGTCGATGTCGTCATTCCAGTCGCACCCGCGGATCGATGACGCCGTACAGAAGATCAACGAACAAGTTCGCCATGATCACAAAGAAACCGGCGACCAGGGTGACGCCGAGGATTTTCGGCAGGTCCCCGCTGACGATGCCGTCATAGGCGTACTTGCCCAGACCGTTGAGGGAAAACGTCTTTTCGGTGAGCACCGCACCGCCGAGGAGCAGACCAACGTCGAGGCCGAAGATCGTGAGAACGGGCGTCAAGGCTCCCCGGAGCGCATGTTTGAGGATCACGACGCGCTCCGGAAGGCCCTTGGCCCGTGCCGTGCGGATGTAATCCTCACTCATCGTCTCCAGCATCCCGGCTCGAGTCAGCCGGGCGTACTGGGCAGAGAACAGGAACGCGAGGGTGATCCAGGGCAGCAACAGCGAGTACGCCCATAGCGCCGGGTTCTCCGAAAACGGGACGAACGTGCCGCCAGGCGCGGTGATACGAAGCCGATAGCTGAAAAAAGCGAGCGCAATCAGCCCTGTGAAGAAGATCGGCAGCGACACCCCAGCCAGCGCGATGCCCATGGCGCCTCGATCAAACACCGACCCCCGCCGCAGGGCCGAAATCACACCAATGCTGACGCCGGCGATCAGCCAGATCAGTGCCGCCCCGACCACGAGCGAGATGGTCACTGGGGCGCGGTCGAGCAGCTCAGGCCACACGGGCTGCTTCGTGATGAAGGAATATCCAAGACAAGGTGCTGGGCAATGCTCCACACCGGAGCCGTAGTCGTAACTGGCACCAACAAAGATGCCCTTGAGCCAGTGCCAGTACTGGACGGGTACCGGCTCGAAGTAGCCCGAGCTTCTCCGCAGTCAGATGGACGGTTTCCGCAGTAGCGGCCCGCCCCACGTAACGCGCTGCGAGCGTTTCCGGCGTGGCGCCACCGAGGCGTGGCACCAGGTAGAAGATCGAGAAGGTGACCATGCTGAGCACGATGAGCAGCACCACCGCCCACAGCAGCCGCCGCACGATGTAGGCGAACACGTCACCTCCTTAGATGATCTTGCTCCCTGAGCCTGTTGAAGCGCCCTTCGACAGGCTCAGGGCGCAGTGATCATCCTGTTTGTGATCATGTGCGCTGAGCCTGTCGAAGCGCTCCGCAACAGGCTCAGCGCACAGCTGATCATTTGTGTGCTACTTCTGGGCACCCATCCCGAGATAGTCGTACTCGCCGAAATGCGTCGGTGACGAAGATGTTGGTGGCATTCTTCGACCGCACCAGCAGGGCTCTTGGAGTACACCCCTGGATAGATGACGGCCTCCTCCATGACCCGCTTGTCGATCTCGCCCCACATCTGATTGCGCTTGTCGGTATTGAGCTCGGTCAGCGCGCTGTCGAGCATCTTGTCGACCTCCGGGATGCGGACGCTGGTGTTGGAGGAACCACCGGTCGCACGGATGACCCGCGAGTCGACGATCTGGGACAAGAAGCCGAAGCCATCAGGCCAGTCGGCCCCCCAACCGTTCAGTGCCAGACCCAGCTTGTTCTTCACCACGTACGGCGGCAAACCGGCGTACTGCGCGAAGTAATCGCCCTGCGGGTACGGCTTCAGCGTGAGCTTGATGCCAACTCGACCCAGCGCCTGCTGGAACGCCTCGGCAGTGGCCTTCTCCTTGGGCCGCTCGGCGCGGTAGGCGATGTTGGTCTCGAAGCCGTTCGGCTGCCCGCAGGCTTCGAGTGACTTCTTGGCCGCGTCGAGGTCGCCTTTGTGGTCTGGACCGCTCGGGTAGAGATCGAAAGCCTGTGTAGCCCGGAATGATCGGCGGCAAGATTGTCGTTGCAAGTCCCCACCGGCAAACTGCCCGCCGTATGCGGTCTGGTAGCCCGTGTGGTCCATGGCGTACATGATCGCTTTGCGGCACTCGATATTGTCGAGCGGAGCAACTGTCGGATTGATCGAGGTGTACCAGTTCCGCACGCCGAGCGGGTTGTCCGCGTTCTCCTTGAGGGTCGGATCCTGCAAGACCCGGCTCTGTGCGGCCGGCTGGACTCCAGTTGCGACGACATCGACGTCGAGATCGCCGCTGATGATCCGGTTGTCGATGTCGTCGGCGTTGACATTGAGTGACACCTCGATGCGATCAGGAAGCGCCTTGCGATTCGGATCGGTCGCGGGATCCCACTGATCGTTGCGGACCAGGTTGAAGCTCTTGCCGGGCTGCAGGTCTTCAAACTTGTACGGACCGGTTGAGACGACCGAGTTGCGGTACTTGGCGCCGGTGTCCTTGTCCTTGGGAACTGGCATCGTGTCGGGTTGCTGAGCGAGGTAATCGAAAGCTGCGAACGGCGCCTTTGTGTGGAAGACGATCGTGTACTTGTCCGGCGTCTCAATAGCCGAGTCGGTGTTCATGTTCGGTGTCTTGTACGGACCCTTGTAGCCGTTCGGCAGGTTGAGGAGACCCTCCCAATACGCCGGGCCGTTGGGGAAGGTTTGCTTGTCGGTCGAGCGCAGTATCGCGTACTTCACATCGGCCGAGGTGACCTCGGTGCCGTCATCGAATTTCACACCCTTACGCAGCTTGTAGGTCCAGGTCTTGGCGTTATCGGACGCCTGACCTGGGCCCTCGGCGAGATCCGGCACCAACTGGTTGCCTTCCTTGCCCGGAGCGGATTTGAACATCATCAGCGAGCGGCCATACAGCCGCGCGAAATTCCACGAGTAGGCGTAATAGGTCTCGCCTGGGTCGAGGGTGTCCCAGTCACCAAGGTTCGCGAACTTCAGCGTGCCGCCCTTCTTGTCGGAAGGATTGACGACGCTGGTGGATGCCGCGTTGAAGCCGCTCGCGCTGGTCTGGGTGCCTGGCTGCTCGTTGCCGGCGCCCCCGCCACCACCGCAAGCCGCTAGCACGAGCGCGGCCGAAACCCCCACGGCGGCCAAGCTCCTAGCTCGCCAGGATCTCGAATGGTTCATTCCTGAATCCCTTCTTGTTTGTCGGGGGTTCGCCCCCATGGTGATTCCTATCGATTTGCTCGTGGGTCGAGGGCATCGCGCAGCCCATCGCCGAACAGATTGAAGGCCAAGACAGTGACGAAGATCGCCATGCCAGGCCAGAACATGAAGTGCGGCTGCGTGTAGTAGACGACGGCGTCCGACAGCATTCCGCCCCAGCTAGCGGTGGGCGGGCGGATACCGACGCCGAGGAAGGACAGCGCGGCCTCGAACAGAATGTTGGTGGGGATCAGCAGCGTCGAGTAGACCAGAATCGGCGCGATGAGGTTGGGCAGCAGCTCGGTGCGCAGGATGTAGCCGCGCCGGGCCCCGATGCTTCGTGCCGATTCGACGAACTCCCGCTCTCGCAGCGAGAGTGTCTGGCCGCGGATGATCCGGCCGATATAAGGCCAGTTGAAGAATCCGATGATGAAGATCAGCAATGCGATCCGCAACTGGTTGCCCTGCAGTCCGAACGCCTGGTCCGGGAAGACACCGGCCAAGGCGATGGCCAAGACCAGCAGTGGAAAGGCCAGGAAGACATCCATCAGACGGCTGATGAAGGTGTCCGTGTAGCCGCCAATGAACCCGGAGATGATGCCGAAAGTTGTCCCGAGAAATACTGACAGCATCGTTGCTAAGAAAGCGATCAGCAGCGAGATCCGGCTGCCGTACACGATCCGGCTGAAGATGTCGCGCCCGTTCACCGGCTCGATACCCATGAGGTGATCCCAGCTCATTCCCCCGAAGCGACCGATAGGTGTGAGCGTGCCACCGGCGGTGTCGATCAGCTCCTGGTGGAACTCGTTCGGCGGGCTGCCGAGGTACTTGACGATCAGGGGCGCGAATATCGCTACCAGAATGAGGAAGATAAGGAAAACGCCGCCACCAAGGGCGACCTTGTCGCGTTTGAGCCGCATCCACGCGATCTGTCCGAGGGAGCGGCCCTCCGTCGGCCCGGCGACCGTCGGCACAGCCTCCGGGATGGCGGCTTCGGCTTCAGCGCCGCCTCCGGCGGTAACTGTCAATTTTCCTCCTACCCAGGAGTAACCTAGCCTGAAAAATCAGCTGAAAGCGCCGATTCGGCGCGCGTTGTGACCACAGCGATACGCCGCTTGGTAGCCGCTCGAACAGCTGCCGCACAGACCACGATCCTTTACGACTCGTTGATCTTGATGCGCTGGCGGAAACCTCCGGATGCCCGCGATACTGGTGGCACTATGCGGGCAGCTGGCTTGCGCACGTGGCTCGAGGCCAAGGATCCGGGCCTCCTTGCCGTCAAGCGCGCTGTTCGGGTGAGCCTGGCCACGGTCCTCGGTTTCTATTTCAGCCTCTATGTGGTCGGCGAAGAGCAGATGGCGTTCTACGCGAGCTTTGGCTGCATCGCTCTCGGCGCATTGTCCGAAGTCACCGGCGAGCCGCGGCAGCGTACCAAGACCTACGCCGGTGCCCTGCTCGCCGGAATTGTCTTGGTGACGCTCGGCACACTGCTCGCCGTCAACACATGGGCCGCCGCCGCCGGGATGCTCGTGGTGGGTTTCGCGGTCGCGTACGCCGGTGTCGGTGGACCACGGTTGATCGGTGCGGCGACCGGTCTGCAGCTTCTCTATATCCTGCCGAGCTTTCCGCCGTACGCACCCGAGTCGCTGGGGTGGCGGCTGATCGGTCTCGTGCTGGCCATAACGCTTCTGGCAGTGGCCGATCGCGTGCTCTGGCCACCTCCTGTTCCGACGCCATTTCAGAAGCGGCTCGCTGAGGCTATTGGCGGGATTCGTGATCGACTGGCCGCCCTGCGCGAACCGGAGCATCATCAGCAGCCTGCTACCTCGTCCGATTCTTCGATCAGTCTGCGAATGAGCAGCCTTCCCCACATGCAACGACCAACTGGTCCGGGCAGGCGAGACAGAGCGGCCATGCACGCCGTAACGCTGCTTCGGGGCCTGGAGGGTCGTGTGGCGGCCTTGACCGAGCTGATTGAGGCGCATCCTCCCTCCCCGACAAGCCCGCACCCCAGCGCGCCTTTGCTGGACGTCGCAGTTCGCGTCCTCGGTCAATCAGCGGAGGCTCTTGACGGATCTGCCAACAGCGGCGACCGGGCGCCGGACCCCGATCTGGTAGACGCTGCCCTCTCGGCGTATGTACAAAAGCGCGAGGCCCTCGTCGGAAGCGCTCAGACTGAGAATGATCTAAGGTCTCGGCTGCGTTTCGCTGTCATCGTCGAAGAAATCGCTATCTGGACCCGGGATTTGGCGGTGGCAACCAAGATCATGCGAGGCGACCGCGTTGATGAGCCGAAGGCTCAGTCGACAGCCGAGCCGTTCTGGTACGCAACGCGCTCAACTGCAGAACTGTGGTTCATCCGCCTTCGCGGCCACCTCACACCTCGATCGGTCTTTTTTCAGAACGCGATCCGGTTGGCACTCGGCCTTGCGGTTGCGCGGCTGGTTGCTGGTCTGCTCGATCTTTCGCACGGGTTCTGGGTGTTGCTAGCGACGCTGACCTTGATGCGCACCTCACTGACGGCCACGCGTGCTGCCGTGATTCCAGCCTTTATCGGCACCGTTATCGGCGGCTTGCTGATGGCGGTGGTCTTGGGGCTGGCCGGCGGTGATTCGAAGTTCTATGAGATTGCTTTCCCATTCATCTTGGTCATTGGGCTGGCCGCCGGGCCGGTGGCTGGGCCGCTTGGTCGGCCAGGCGGCGTTCACATTGGTCGTCGCACTGCTATTCGCCCAGATGGCTCCGGTGACCTGGCGGCTCGCCGAAGTACGGATCACTGACGTCGTGCTGGGTGGGCTGCTCGGCGCCGTCATCGGCCTGCTGGTGTGGCCGCGGGGCGCAACGGGCGAGATGCGACGTACCGCCAAAGCGAGCCTCGACACCGCCGCCAATGATCTTGAGTCAACGGTGCGCCGGCTGACCCATAGAGAGGCGCCGGCTACCAATGGGGAGGACAGCACCAGTGTCGCCACGCACTCCCTGATGTTGGCTGATTCGACCTTGGCTCAGTACCGGTCTGAGCTCAGAAGTACGCCGGACAATGTCGATTGGCTGGGCGTGCTTGCGCTGGCCAATGAGGTCGTGCGCGGTGGCCAGGCCCTGCGGCGTGCGCATGGCACCGCTGGGCCGTTGCCCTGGCCCGCCGTCGCTGACGAACTGAAGGGGCTCGGGCAAGGCACTGCTGATCAGCTCCGTGAGATTGCCGACCTGGTGAGCACGAAGACCCCGGAACCTGGTGCTGCCAGTGAGCCCGCGAGATTTTCGGTGGATTCGTGGCTCTCAACCAACGACGCGCGAGAAGTGGCAACTCGGCAGCCGGACCCGGCAGCCGCGGTCCGCGTACTCGACATCTGGGGTTGGCTCGCGGGAGTGTCGTTCGATGGCCGTCGAGTAGTGGCGGGCGTGACAAGCCCAGCCGCCGACTCGCGGGTCGCTGAGCCGCATAGCGGCACGTAGGCGGGCTATGCGGCCGGCCGCGCACGCCCGCGGCTGGCTACTCGGGCGCGAGAACCGGCGTGTCGTGGTGCAGCGACTCGCCGCGGAAGAACGGCTTCTGCTCCTGGCGCCGGGCGATCAAGAACATGATCGGCAGGCCGAGGACGATCGAGCCGATGCCGAGCAGGAATACGCTGCCGATCTCCACGCTGGTCCCCGGGATGGTCCAGCCGCCCAGGTAGCCGTAGTCGGGCGACCACATGTCGATCGCGCTCCACACGAACGCGAACAGCAGGATCAGTCCGCCCAGCATGGGCAGGATCCCCTTGATCCACAGGTCTTTGCCACCATGGGCGATGTCCTTGCGGAAGTACCACACGCACGCGAACGCGGTCAGCCCGTAGTAGAAGGCGATCTGCAGACCGATGGCAGCCAGCACGTCGCCGTACGCGTTCTCCCCCAGAAGACTGAGCAGCACGTACAGCACGATGGCGACGCCACCGATGACCAGAGTCGAGACAGTCGGCGTCTTGAACTTGGGATGGATCTTCGCGAACTGGCTCGGGAGCGCCCGGTAGACACCCATAGCGAGCGTGCCGCGTGCCGCCGGGAGGATCGTCGTCTGGGTGGACGCGACCGCCGACACCAGGACGGCCACTAGCACGATCCAGCTCCAGTCTCCGAGCACCGGCTCGCTGATCGCGCGGAACACGTCGCCGGCGTTCTCCTCGTTGCCCAGCCCGATGCCTTCGGTCCCGACCCCGGCGTACGAGATCGCCGCCACGGTGGTGAGCATGTACGTCGCCACCAGGATGAGCGTCGCGGCGACAGCTGCGCGTCCTGGGGTCTTCTCCCGTTCCTTCGTCTCCTCGTTCAAAGACAGGATCGTGTCCCAACCCCAGTAGATGAAGACCATCAGCAGCATGCCCTCGGTCAGCGCCGAGAACCCGCCACCGTCCTCGGCGAAGAAGCCCAATGGATTGAACCAGGACGCCTCGATCGGGATTGCAGTGTCCGGCCGGTTCGGGCCCGCGACAGCGATCAGCGCTACCACCACGAGGACTCCCAGCGCGATGTACTGGATGGCCACGAGCACGTTCTGCAGCCACTCGGCGATCACGATGCCGCGGTAGGAGACCCAGACCATGACCGCGATGAACACGACCCCCAGCACCGTCACCCAAAACGTGTTGTCCGCGAGCGAGTCGGCGCCTAGAAGCAGGAAGGTGTACTGGCCCGAGACCTGGGCCAGGCTCGTCAGCACGATGATCCCGGCGATGGTCAGCACCCAGCCGCCGAACCAGCCCGTCCTCGGTCCGAACGCCTTGGTCACCCAGGTGAACGTGGTGCCGCAGTCCGGGATGACCTTGTTCAGTTCCCGGTAAGCGAAGGCGGTGAGCAGCATCGGGATGAAGCCGGCCACCACCGCCACGGGGGCGAGCGTGCCGTCCTCGATCACGACATAACCCAGCGTGACCGCCAAGGAGTAGGCCGGTGCCACCGAGGCGAGGCCGATCATCAGCGTGCCGAAGAACGTCAGTGCGCCCTCGTCGAGCCCCTTGTGCTCGGTCAGGTCGTGTGCAGCAGGTACCTCATGGCCAGCATGACTCATCGCGGCTCGTTTCTCTGCAGTCACGGCGCCCGCCGCCGTTACGACGAAGGCTAGGACTATTTGCTGGAAAAGTCTGCCAAAAAGATAGGGTGACAATATGCCCGCACGCCGCGGTCGACACGCGCAGGCAGATGGAAGCAAACCGACCTGGACGCCACGGGCGATGCGCTCGTTGGCCGAGGCAAGACCCTCCGTATTCTGGCTCGACGATCCAGCAGCACCGCCTGCGTTGCCCTCGCTGGTTGGTGCGGTCGACGCCGACCTGGTCGTCGTCGGCGGCGGTTACACCGGTCTGTGGACCGCACTGCAGGCCAAGGAGGCCGAACCCGGCCGCGACGTCGTCCTGGTCGAAGCGGCGACCGTCGGCTGGGCCGCGTCCGGCCGCAACGGCGGCTTCTGTGCCAGCAGCCTGACCCACGGCGAAGCCAACGGCCTTGACCGGTTCCCGGACGAGTTCGACACGCTCGAACGGCTCGGCCGGGAGAATCTCTCCGGCATCGAAGCCACCATCACCAGACACGGGATCGACGCCGAGTTCGAACGTACGGGAGAACTGGACATCGCCGTCGAAGACTGGCAGGTCGATGAGCTGAACGAGTTCGCCCGGCTCCTCGCCGAGCACGGCACTGATCCGGTCCTGTTGGACCGCGAGCAGACCCAGGCGCTGGTGCACTCGCCGACCTACCTCGCGAGTCGCTACGACGCCGATGGCGTGGCGCTGGTCCACCCGGCCAAGCTGGCCTGGGGTCTACGCCAGGCGTGCCTCGACCTCGGGGTGCGGATATACGAACACACTGAGGTCACCAAGATCACCTCCGACGGCGCCGGTCTGGCGCTGCGCTGCCCGTTCGGCTCGATCCGGGGACGGCAGGTAGCGCTGGCGACGAACGCCTTCACCAACCTGCTGCGTCGGCTCGGCAACTACATCGTGCCGGTCTATGACTATGTCCTGGTCACCGAACCCCTCTCGCCGGAGCAGCAGGACGCCGTCGGCTGGGAGGGCCGCCAGGGCCTAGCTGATCTTGGTAATCAGTTCCACTATTACCGGCTCACGGCCGACAACCGGATCCTGTGGGGCGGATACGACGTCATCTACCACTTCGGCAACCGGATCCGTGCCGAGCAGGATCAGCGGCTGGCCACACAAGCCGCACTGGCTGAGCAGTTCTTCACCACGTTCCCTCAGCTCGAGGGACTGCGTTTCACTCACCGATGGGGCGGAGTCATCGACACCTGCAGCAGGTTCACGACATTCTGGGGCCGTGCGTACCGGGATCGACTGGCCTATGCCGTCGGTTACACCGGCCTCGGCGTCGGCGCCAGCCGGTTCGGGGCCCGAGTCATGCTCGACCTTCTGGATGGCGCAGACAACGAGCGCACGAGGCTGACCATGGTGCGAACCAAGCCAATCCCCTTCCCACCCGAGCCCTTCCGTTACGGCGGGATCCAGCTGACCCGATGGTCGATCGATCATGCCGACCGTAACGGGGGGAACCGAAACCTCTGGCTGCGCACCCTCGACAAGGTGGGGCTGGGCTTTGAGTCCTAGTGCCGTGCATTCGAAGTCCCTTGAGAGTAGGCGTCGTCCAGGTGGATGCCTGTCGTCGCAAGGCGACGCGAGGCGTCGACACGCAAGGCCGAGGAGGAGTCCCATAGCGGTGTTCTATGGGCGACGACGAGAACGCAGCGGGGCGCCGCCTGGGCGGCGCATACCTCAAGCGACTTCGGATGCTCGGCACTAATGATCGGCAACCAAACAACTTAAGGATGGAGGTCAGCATGGCGCGCGAGGCAGATGTGATCATCGTCGGCGCAGGTCTGTCGGGGCTCACCGCGGCCCGCGAAGTGCTCGATGCCGGACGTGAGCCGCTCGTGCTCGAGGCCGACGACCGGGTTGGCGGGAGGATCCTCACCGAGCACGTCGACGGAATACCGCTGGAGCTGGGTGCGCAGTGGATAGGCGACACCCATCACCGGATGCAGGCCTTGGCGGCCGAGCTTGGTGTGCAGATCTACGACCAGTTCGAGGATGGCGAGACGACCTACGAGTTCGCGGGGGAGGTGCTCCGCGGCGAGGTGTTCCACGACAAATACTCCGACGAGCTGCGCGGGCTCGAGCGAGTGCTCCGCAAAATCGATCGAATGGCGGACACCGTGCCGGTGGAGGCGCCGTGGACCGCGCCGCGGGCAGACGAGTGGGATCGGATCACCGTAGGCCAGTGGTACGACAGCCAGGACCTGTCCCCCGTCGCGCGCACTCTGCTCGAAATTTGCACGGTCGGCATCTTGGCGATGCCAACTGTCGAGGTGTCACTGCTCTGCCTGCTGGAGAACGTGGCTGTCTGCGGGGTGACCGCCGAGCTGCTCGCCGAGTCCGAAGGCGGAGCCCAGACCAAGCGCTTCGTCGGCGGCACCTCGCTGATTCCGCTCCGGCTGGCCGCCACCCTCGGGGATCGGATCGTGCTGAACTCACCGGTGCTGACCATCGATCATTCCGATGACCGGGTCACGGTCACATGCCGAGGAGGACTGACCGCCACCGGCCGGCAGGTCGTCGTGGCTCTGGCGCCAACGCTCGCCGGCCGGATCATGTACGACCCTCCGCTGCCCGGGATACGCGATCAGCTGACCCAGCGGATGCCACAGGCGTCAGCGCACAAGATGTTCGTGCTGTACGAAGAACCCTTCTGGCGGGCCGAAGGCCTGAACGCCCAACTCATCTCGGAAGTGGGCCCGGCACGGATGTCGAACGACAGCTGCATGCCGGACGAAACCGGCGGCCCAGGCATCATCCTCGCGTTCCTGGAGGGTGAGTCGGCTCGAGTGGCGGGCCGATGGCCGACCGCGCAACGGGCGGAGGCCCTCAGCGCGGAGCTCGGCCGCCACTTCGGGCCGCGCGCCGCCAAGCCGAGCCTGATCGTCGAGGGCGAGTGGGCCAGTCGCCAGTGGACCCGCGGGTGCTACAACGCCAACACCGGACCGTGTGGCCTGATCCACTTCGGGGACGCGCTCAGCAGGCCGATCGGTCCGATCAAGTGGGCCGCGACCGAGACGGCGAATGCCTGGAGCGGCTACATGGAGGGCGCGGTCGAGGCCGGACGCCGCGCCGCACACGAGGCCCTCGCCGATCTCTGAGCTACGCGCAGGTGA
Organism: uncultured Actinomycetota bacterium; assembly: GCA_963815975.1. Classification (GTDB taxonomy): domain Bacteria; phylum Actinomycetota; class Actinomycetes; order Propionibacteriales; family Propionibacteriaceae; genus Microlunatus. The sequence goes on along the minus strand of CAWFJC010000022.1, from coordinate 187,049 downwards.
TCGCGCCGATTCAGAACGATGTCACAAGCCGGCTGACTAGCTTTCCTGTGGGCCGAGTACGGGCCACGTGCGGACCCTAATTTGAGACTGGTTTGGGACTTGCGACAAACCCGGTCCTGCCTCGTGGCAGCACCGGCGTTTTGTCCATGTCAACTGGCGGTGGCGGCGGGATTTGAACCCGCGGAGGGTTGGCCCTCACACACGCTTTCGAGTTCTGCGGCTGGTGATTCAGACCCGTTCGGTTGGGTCTGAATCACGCTTGCGCATGACTAACTCGCAATCGCGTACGGGGCGGAGGCTTGCACCGTTTTCCTCACGAGCTCGGCGAGCTGATCCCGGGTCGGTCCCGGCGGGACTGGTGGGCGCCAGCCGGTGGCGTAAACGTCCTTGGCGCGGGATTGCACGGCGTCGAGGCTGCTGGGCAAAGTCGACATGCTCGCGTACGGGCCGACATAGGGCCCGATCTCTGGATCGACATTCGCAGCCGCCATGATCAAGTCGGAAGGTAGTCGTCCGCTCAGGTCTATGTCTTGGCCTGCCCATCGCCGGACCCGGTGCGCGTCTATCTCGACATGATCGGCGAACCACGGCTTGATGTATTCCGTGCACCAGGTGTCGAACGCGACGGAGCAGGACGGGAAGTCCTTCCCGTGCTCGTCCATCAGCCGCAGCAGTTGCTGCGCCTGCATCAACGACGTGGCGATCCCGCGTCCGAAGGTCGGATTTGTCGTGCAGACGGCGTCGCCGACAAAGATCAGCCCGGGAAGTCCGACCCGACCGGCCTCGCTGAGCTGCCCACGGAAACTGTTGTGGAGCCGCGCGCCGGGCAAAACCCCGGTGATCGGCAGGGTTCGACCGGGTTCGGTCCAGACGTCCAGACCTGGAATCGCGCGCATGGCCGCGTCGAACGCCGACGTCACGCGCAGTCCAGCCAGCTCGCGATCATTCGTCGCCCGGGTCAGCAGCGCAGAGATCACGCCGTTGTCGTGGACGAATACGAACCCCTCGTAGCCGACACGGGGAGCGGCGAAGCCGATGACGGAGTTGACCGGGCCCGACGAGGCGCCCGGAAGCAGTTGGTACTGCCTGGACACGTACGCCAGCCCGCAGTCGCCACCTACAGCCGCCGCACGGAAGGGATCGCCGATCCGGCCACCGCGACCGGAGGCATCGAGAACCAGGTCGGCGTCCAGTCGGTGCCCGTCGACACTCAACCCGACCGCACGGCCCGATTCCGCCAACACGCGGTCAGCGTGCCCGATGCGGAGCTCGACCCTAGGTTCCGCTGCGGCGGCGGACCGGAAGATCCGCTCGAAAACCAGACGACGACAGTGGAAGCCCGCCAGCTGGGTCTGGCCGGGAAGTGTCATCGGTTCGGCGCCTGCCGCAATGAGCTGCTCCCACACGTCCGGCATTTCGGCCAGCAATGCCTCGATCACCTGCCGCCGGAACCCGTGCGGGTGATGGAACTGCATGACACCTTTCCGGTCCCAACGATCCCCATCCGGCCCGGGATCGCGGTCCACGATGGTCACCGTATGGCCGCGGCGTGCCAAGGCCATGCCGAGATAGAGTCCGGTCGGCCCGGCACCGACAATGGCCGTACGCATGGTTCGTCCCCATTCTGTGCTACTAATTTTATGTTACTGTTAGAGTAATGCTTACACCAAGAGTCACCTAAATGAGCGGGAGTGTCAAGAGGGTTTACTCCTCCGAGCTGCGCGCTGCCCAGGCTCGGGAAACCCGCCGCGTCATCGTGAGTGCGGCAGCGAAGCTTTTCGTACGGGAAGGCTTCGGGCAGACGACGGTTGACGCCATCGCCGAGGAAGCGCGCGTAAGCCGCAAGACCGTTTTCGCTGCCGTCGGAGGCAAGGTTGAGCTGCTCAAACTCGCTCTGGACTGGGCCATCGCCGGCGACGATGAGCCGATCGCCGTGAGCGACCGACCCGAGGTCGGCCGGCTCAAGCAGGAACGTGACCCGGATGCCCTCCTGCGCGGCTACGCCCACATGGTCACCACGATCGGCTCACAAGTTGCTGGCCTGTCCAGGGCGCTGGTCGTTGCGGCTGGCATCGACCCCGAGGCCAGGAAGCTGTGGGAGACATGGCAATCCCAGCGGCACTTCGGCGCCCGATCAGTCGTCGGAGCGCTGGACGCTCTGGGCGGACTGCGCGCGGGTTTGGAGCCGGCCGAAGCCGCCGACATCGTGTGGGTCCATAACGACCCGGCGCTCTACCAACGGCTTGTGATCGAACGGCGCTGGGGCAAGAAGCGCTTCGAGGAGTGGCTTTACCAGACGCTCAGGCGACAGCTTCGCCCGTGAGAATTGCTTGCGCGGTGGTCTGATTTCCTCAACTGCGCTTCAGATCAACGCTCGTGACCCGACCACTTGGACCGCCTCCGGAAGCTTGGCGCTATTGGAGGCCGCCGCGTACGGCGGTGATGCGCTGGGTGTTGAACCCAAGCCAGTGCATCCGCCCGACGTAGCGGGCGTGCTCGACCTTGAGGCAACGGTCCATGATGACGGCAAGGCCACCGTCTGTCGCGATTCGCGCAGCTTCCTCGTTGATCACGCCGAACTGGCACCACAGGGCCGAGGCACCGATCGCCACCGCTTCTCGCGCAATTCCCGGCAACGCCTCCGGTGCGCGGAACACGTCCACGATGTCTACCGGCTCAGGAACCTCCGACAGGCTCGGATAGCTCGTTTCGTCGAGGATCTTCGTTTCCCGGGGGTTCACCGGGATCACGTGATAGCCGTGCCGTTTGAGGTAGTAGCCGACGAAGTAGCTGGCGCGTAGCTCTTTCTTGGACAGGCCGACGATTGCAATCGTTTGCGCAGCGTAGAGCACCCGCTGGATTGTCAACGGGTCCTGATATGACGCTAGATCGATCATCGGGCTACAGCTCCTTTCTCTGCCGACACGGCCACGGCGGCGAACCCCTGCTCGAGATCCCAGATCAGATCTTCGACAGACTCGAGACCGACCGACAGCCGCACCGTTCCGGGGGCGACACCAGCCGCTCGGAGTTCGTCATCGCTCAGCTGGCGGTGAGTCGTGCTGGCAGGGTGAATGATGAGGCTCTTCGCGTCGCCGACGTTGGCCAGATGGGACCACAGCGTCACCGTGCGGATGAGGTCCTGCCCGCCTTCGCGCCCTCGGGCGCAGTCGAAGGAGAACACTGCGCCGGCACCGCGGGGGAGGTACTTGTCGACTAAGGGCCGATACTTGCTGGCCGGCAGGCCGGGATAGGTCACGTTGCTGACGAGCTTGTGCGCCTCCAGGAACTCCGCCACCAGCCGCGCATTGGCGACGTGGCGTTCCATCCGCAGCGACAGAGTCTCCAGCCCTTGCAGGAAGAGGAACGCGTTGAGCGGTGCGAGTGTCCCGCCAAGATCGCGTAGGGTCTCCGCCCGCAGCTTCATGAGATAGCCGTACGTCCCGAATGTCTCGTGGAACTGCAGACCGTGGTACGCCGGCGATGGATCTGCGACCACGGGGAACCGCCCGTTGGACCAGTTGAACGCGCCCGACTCGACGACGACACCGCCGATGCTGGTGCCGTGGCCGCCGATGAACTTGGTCGCCGAGTGGATCACGATGTCGGCACCCCATTCGATCGGCCGGCACAGATACGGCGTCGCGAACGTGTTGTCGACGATCAGCGGCAGGTCGTGCTCGTGCGCGATGGACGCCAGCGTTTCGATGTCCAGGACGTTCCCGCCGGGGTTGCCGATGGTCTCGCCGAAGAACGCTTTGGTGTTCGGTCGGACCGCCTGGAGCCAGGCGTCCGGGTCGTCGGGATCCACCCACGTCAACTCGACGCTCATCTTGCGCAGGAGATGCTTGAACTGATTCACCGTCCCGCCGTAGAGCGCGGAGGACGATACGACGTGATCACCCGGCTGCAGCAGCGTGAAGAGCGCGGCGGCCTGTGCCGCGATCCCGCTCGCGAACGCCACCGCACCAGAGCCGCCCTCGAGATTCGCAACACGTTCCTCGAAGACCGCGACGGTCGGGTTCATGATCCGCGAGTACGTGTTCCCGTACTCCTGCAGATTGAAGTACGCCGCCGCTGATTCCGGATCCTCGAAGACGTAGCTCGTCGTCTGGAAGATCGGCACCGCTCGGGCGCCCGTGTTCGGCTCCGGTCGTTGCCCGGCGTGCAGCTGCCGGGTTTCGAATCCGAACCCGTGATCTTGCTCGACCCGATGCGATCCGGTGCTCACTCCGTATCCTTTCGCTCGGCCAGGAAACGGCGGATGATCGGCGTCTGGCGTGCCTCCTCGAGCAGGAAGCAGTCGTGGCCGTATGGCGCCTCGATCACGTGGAACTCGACCGGCTTGTCGAGGCCGAGCAGTGCATCGTGAATCTCCTGGGACGCCGACGGTGGGTACAGCCAGTCAGAGCTGAACGCGATGAGCAGCGTACGGGCTGAGACGGTTTCCAGGGCCCGGACGAGCGATCCACCGCCGTACTGCCGAGCGAGATCGAAGTAGGTCAATGCGCGCGATGTGTACAGGTAGGTGTTGGCGTCGAAGCGCTTCACGAAAGAGTCGGCCTGGTGGCGCAGGTAGCTCTCGACTTCGAATTCCGGTTCGGTGATCGTGAAGCGGATGTCGTCGCCCGCCTGAAGCTGCCGGCCGAACTTGTCGGCGAGCGCGGGACCGGACAGATACGTCACGTGGCCGACCATCCGTGCCACACCCATCCCGGCGTCTGCGGTCCGCCCGGTGGCGTAGTAGTGGCCGTGCTGCCAGCCGGGATCGCGCAGGATCGACTCTCGAGCGATCGCGTTCCAGGCCATGCCTTGGGGCTGAAGAGCGTGCGTGCTGGCGATCGGCACGATGGCGTCGACCTGGTCCGGGTACAGGATCGCCCACTCCAGTGCTTGCATCCCCCCGAGTGAGCCGCCGGCCACCGCCGCGAGTCGCTCAATGCCGAGTGCGTCTAGGAAGGCGCGCTCCGTGCGCACCATGTCCGTGACGGTGATCACCGGGAAGTCCGAACCATAGGGACGGCCACTCGCCGGATCGATCGATGACGGCCCTGTCGTCCCGCGACAGCCGCCGAGCAAGTTGGTCGAGACGACGAAGAACCGGTCGGTATCGAAGGCCTTGCCGGGGCCGATCATCCCGTCCCACCAGCCGAGCCCTTTGGCGCGTACGCCGTCGCGATCTTCGGCCGCGAATCCGTCACGGGTGCTTTCGACGGGCGGAATCAGCGCGACCCCGGCCGCATGGGCGTCGCCGCTGAGCGCGTGGCAGACGAGGATGACGTTGTCACGCGCGAGGGAGAGGGTCCCGTAGGTCTCGTACGCCACCCGGACGGGGTGCAGTTCGCGTCCGCAGTCCAGCGTCACCGGTCGCGGCAGGTCGAGGTACTGCGTTTTGACACTGCCGACCGACCCAGCGGCGAGCCTGGACGGTGCCATGAAGGGGAGCGTAGCCCGGTGTATTGTCAACTATCCCGATGGGGTATCTGGAAAGGGAAGGGCAGCTGAACATGACGGTTGTTGACAACGACAAGGCGGCGGGGAACGGAGTCAACGTTCAGGCGTTGCTCGACGCGCGCGAGGTGCTGAAGGGCGCGCCGGAGGCTGCGCAGTTCACCTGGCGAGCATCCTCGAAGTGGCAGTACGGCGTCCACAGCACGACGAAGATTCAGAACTTCTTCGGTCTCGGCCAAGAGCAGCAGCACAAAGTCGAATCGGTCTTCGACGCCGACCACCCCGAGGTCTTCGCCGCCGAGGACAGCGCCATCACGCCGATCGAGTACCTCCTCGTCGGCCTGGCGGGCTGCCTCACCGCGGGCGTGGCTTCGGTCGCGCAGAACCGCGGCATCCAGTTGCGCTCGGTCGAGGCGACAGTCGAGGGTGACCACGACGTCCGCGGGATCCTCGGCGCCGACCCGGATGTCCGCAACGGTTTCAACAACATCAAGGTGACCTTCACCATCGACGCGGACGCCTCCAAGCAGGAAATCGAAGCACTCGTGGCCCAGTCCCAAAAGCGCTCGGCCGTATTCGATGCGCTGACGAACCCCACGAACGTCACCGTCGACGTCGCCTCCTGAGCTCCTGAGCTCCTGAGCCTTTTGCGGGGGTCCAAGGGGGTCGTCCCCCTTGCTCGATTAGCTTGCGGGGGTCCAAGGGGTCGTCCCCTTGCTTGATTAGCTTGCGGGGGTCCAAGGGGGTCGTCCCCCTTGCTTGATTAGCCTTGCGGGGGTCCAAGGGGGTCGTCCCCCTTGCTTGATTAGCTGTGCGGGGGTCCAAGGGGGTCGTCCCCCTTGCTTGACTAGGGAGGGACGAGTCATCGACCGCGTCACCACAGTCGTCATCGGCGCGGGACACGCTGGGCTCGCCGCGAGCCACAACCTCACCGCGCGGTCGATCGACCACGTCGTCCTCGAACGCGGGGAAGTCGCGAACTCCTGGCGACGCGAGCGGTGGGACTCTCTACGGCTGCTCACGCCCAACTGGCTAAGCCGCCTGCCCGGCCATCGCTACGACGGCCCGGACCCCGACGGCTACATGACGATGGGCGAAGTGATCGACTTCATCGAGCGCTTCGCCATCGCTTCGGATGCTCCGATCCGTACGGGAACCAACGTGACCTCGGTGCGACGGACCGACGACGGCTACGTCGTGATCACCAGCGGCGGCGAGATCCGATGCCGGTCCGTGGTCGTTGCGAGCGGCGCGTGCAATCGGCCGACGGTGCCTCCCTTCGGCGAGGCGGTGCCGTCATCGGTCGCTCAGCTGACACCCTTCGACTACCGCAATCCTGCTCAACTCCCCGCCGGCGGAGTCCTCGTGGTCGGAGCATCGGCGACGGGCGTGCAGCTAGCCGCCGAGCTGGTGCGATCGGGCCGGCCGGTGACACTCTCGGTCGGCGAGCACGTCCGGCTGCCGCGTACCTATCGCGGACGGGACGTGTTGTGGTGGATGGAACAGTCGGGACTTTGGGACGAGCGGTATGACCAGGTAGAGGACTTGGAGAGGGCCCGGCGGCTGCCCTCACCCCAACTGGTCGGCACCTCCGAACGCACAACGCTTGACCTCAACGCCCTCGCCGACCTGGGCGTCGAGATGGTCGGCAGGTGGGCGGCCGTGCGGGACGGCCGCGCCCTGTTCTCTGGTGGGCTGCGCAACATGTTCTCGCTCGCCGACCTCAAGCTCGAGCGACTGTTGAACTCCTTCGATGATTGGGCCCGCAGCACCCACTCCGAGGACATCGTCGACCCGCCCGCGCGGTCCGCACCGACGCGGGTCGCCACCTCCGCACGGTGGCAGCTCGACCTGCGGAGCGGCGAGATCTGCACGATCATCTGGGCCACGGGCTTTCGGCCCGACTACGGCTGGCTCGACGTCCCTGTGGTCGACGTGAAGGGCAGACTGCGCCATGACGGTGGCACGGTCGAAAGCCCTGGAATGTACGCACTAGGGCTGCCGGTCCTACGCCGGCGCAAGTCCACTTTCATCCACGGCATTGAGGCCGACGCACATGACGTGGTCGCTCATCTCAGCGGCTACCTTGCCGGGACACCGTGGTCCACCGGAGGACTAAGGCACACAGACCCAATCGTCCCAGTAGGAGTAACTAGATCGAGCTCCCGTATCGGCGATCTTGCTCGGCCTGCTGGGCAATGCGTGAGTGCCGCGTCGCTGCGGCCGGTGCAGTGAAACCCAAGAAGGAAGTGTCGCGTGTACGGCGAGCCTGGTGATCGTCTTCGCATCCGACACGACCGGCGTGGAGCCGGCGGTGAGCGATATCATGACAACTATTCCTACAGGGAAGGCAGACAATGTCGGTCGGCGTCGACGCATCAGATGATGCTGGACGGAAGATCATCGGGTTCCCGAACCCGGTCAACGAGAAGGCGGCTCGCACCGTCGCCGGCGGTGTCTTGCTGTTGTGTTCGGTCACTTTGGTGCTGAGTCTCACTGTCGGCGACCGATGGCTCTGGCTCACGGTGCCGATCGCACTGGGGTTTGTCGCGCGGGTGCTCACAGGTCCCCGACTGAGCCCGCTCGGCCAGGTGGCCACCAGGCTGGTCGCGCCGCGCCTCGGCATGCCCAAGCTGGTGCCTGGTCCGCCGAAGCGTTTTGCGCAGGGGATTGGGTCGGTCGTGACGACTGCCGCCGTGGGCGTCTTGGCTCTCGGGTTTCCGATGGCGACGCAGGCCTTGCTCGGGCTCATGATCGTAGCCGCAGGTCTGGAGTCGATCTTCGCATTTTGTGTCGGCTGCAGGATCTTCGCCGGTTTGATGCGACTCGGTGTGATCCCTCCGGAGACTTGCGAAGCATGCAACAACGTCTCGCTTGCGCTGCCTCAGCCTCGACAAACCTCGACTCGTTGATCTCCATTTCTGGGTCTCGACCAGCCCGCCGTCGGCGTGCTGAAGCAACTGAAACAAATTGAGAAAGGTGAAGTCTCATGGGAGTTCTTGACGAAGTCCTCGCTGCAAATAACCGTTATGCGGCTTCCTTCGGCGCGAAAGGCGAACTGGCTCTGCCGCCGGCGCGAGAATTCGCCATTCTCACGTGCATGGACGCCCGGCTCGATCCGGCCAAGTATGCGGGTCTTAGCGAGGGCGACGCCCATGTGATCCGCAACGCGGGTGGACGAGCGAGTGACGACGCTATTCGATCACTGGTGATCTCGTACAAGTTGCTCGGCACAAAGGAATGGTTCGTCATCCATCACACCAACTGTGGGATGGAGTTCTTCACCAACGATGTGATACGAGGGCTGCTCGCCAACAGCCTTGAGACCGCGGCACTGGGGACGGACGGTTTCTACGATGTCGGCACCGGACCGGGGTCGCGGGAGGCGAAATACGTCGACTGGCTCACGATCGACGACAATGCCCAGAGCGTGACCGATGACGTCAGTCGCATTCGGACTCACCCCCTGGTTCCATCCAACATCCCGATCTACGGCTACATCTATGACGTCAGCAGCGGCCGCCTTATCGAGGTGGCCGAAGCGTCCAAGGTCGGACAAGCGGCCTGAGTATTCGCGACGAGCGGTCGCACAAAGTTCGGCCTGCCCGGCGCGTCACCCATCTCAGATTCTGAACGCTGGATTTGGACACCGCCAGAGCTTCTATACATTCTCGGTTGTACTACTAGGAATAGGGAAGATTTCCCCACACAGGATCAGGATCGATACATGTCAATCACCACGCGACGCCGAGTGCTTCAAGCCGCAGCGGGCGCTATCGCCCTGGGTCTGACTGCGACGCTGTCAGGTTGTGTAGGGGGAGCGGCGCAACCCGCGTCGAACGCCTCGGGCACAACGACCCTTCATCTGGTCGGCTTCGCCGTGCCGAAGGAGGCCAACAACGCGATCCAGAAGAAGTTCGCGGAGACGCCCGAGGGTAAGGGTGTGGTCTGGGAGGAGTCGTACGGTGCTTCCGGCGATCAGAGCCGAGCGGTAGCGAACGGTTTGAAGGCCGACTATGTGAACTTCTCGTTGGAGGGTGACGTGACCCGCCTCGTAAAGGCCGGGCTGGTCGATACGACTTGGAAGGACGGTCCGACGAAGGGCATCGTGTCGGACTCGGTGGTCGTGATCGTGGTGCCGAAGGGCAATCCGCAGGGCATCAAGGGCTGGGACGACTTGATCAAGCCGGGTGTGAAGCTCATCACGCCGAACCCGGCCTCGTCCGGTTCGGCCCGGTGGAACATCTTGGCGGCCTACCAGCAGGTGATCGCGAATGGGGGCAGCGAGGCGGAGGCCAAGGCCTATCTGACCAAGTTCTTCAACAATGTGGTCGCGCTTCCCGGCAGCGGCCGCGACGCCACGAACGCCTTCCTCCAGGGGTCGGGCAACGTCCTGATCTCGTACGAGAACGAGGCCATCCTGGCTCGGCAGTCGGGTGAGGACTTCGACTACATCGTTCCAAACGCGACGTTGAAGATCGAGAACCCCGGAGCAGTGCTGAAGGACGCGAATCCGAAGGCCAAGGCGTACCTCGACTTCGTGCTGAACACCGCCGGTCAGGAGGAGCTTGTGAAGAAGGGCTTCCGGCCTGTAGTCAAGGGCACCCCAGTCGGCACCGTCGAGGGTGCCAACGATCCGGCGAAGCCGTTCCCGGTACCGAGCAAGCTGTTCACCATCGCCGAACTCGGCGGATGGGATGCGGTCAACACCAAGTTCTTCGAGGAGAACACCGGCATCGTGCCCCAGATCCAGAAGGCGACCGGCAAGTCGCAATGACCTCATCCGCGGTCACACCACTGATCGAACGGCCCTACGACGCGCCGCCTCCTGCCCCCCGTGGGCGGAGGCGGCGCCGCCGCGCTACCGACCTGACGCCGGTCGCCGGGCTCGGCCTGGGCATCACCATGCTGTGGTTCAGCCTGCTCGTCCTCATCCCGCTGCTGGCCGTTGTCGTCCAGGCGTCTGAGGGCGGGTGGCAGGCCTACTGGCAGGCGCTCACCAGCCCGCAGACGGCGGCGGCACTGCGCCTGACCGTGAGCCAGGCCCTGCTGGTCACTTTGGTCAACATCGTGATGGGCACGGCGATCGCTTGGGTGCTGGTCCGCGACCGGTTCTGGGGCAAGCAATTCCTTGAGGTTGTCATTGACATCCCGTTCGCGTTGCCGACCATCGTGGCCGGGTTGGTGCTGCTCAGCCTGTATGGCCCGTCCAGCCCGTTGGGCGTCGACTGGGCCAACACACGGGTCGCGGTCTTCCTGGCGTTCTTGTTCGTCACCCTGCCGTTCGTGGTGCGAACAGTCCAGCCGGTCCTGATCGAGCTGGAACCCGAGGTGGAGGAGGCGGCTGCTTCGCTCGGGGCGAGCCGCTTGACGACCTTCCGGACGATCATCTTGCCCGCGCTCGCTCCGGCGATCACCTCGGGGGCTGCGCTGAGTTTCGCTCGCGGGATCAGCGAGTACGGCTCGCTCGTCCTGCTGTCGGGCAACCTGCCCTACTCGACCGAGGTCGCTTCGGTCCGGATCCTGTCCTACGTCGAGGGCGACAAACTCACCGAGGCGGCCGCGGTCGCCTCCATCCTGCTCGTCGTGGCGCTCGTGGTCATCGTCGTGCTGGACATCATTTCCCGAAGGGTCGCACGACATGGCTGACTCGTTGATCGCGCCGGCCGCGGCCATCCGGCCGCCGCGCGGGAAGGTCGTTACCGTGCGGAGCAGCTCGCCATTCCGATGGGTGCTGCGGCTGATCGTGATCGCGTACCTGTTCTTCCTGGTGATCTGGCCTGTGACGCTGGTAGCAAAGGCGACGTTCTCGCGGGGTCTGGCCCCGGTATTGGACGCCCTGCAGCAGCCCGAGGTGATCTTCGCGTTCAAGTTGACCCTCTCGGTCGCCTTCTGGGCGGTAGTGATCAACACCGCGTTCGGGATCGTCATCTCGTTGTTGCTCGTGCGGTACACGTTCCCGGGCCGCCGGGCCTTGTCGGCGATGATCGACGTACCGCTATCGGTGTCACCGATCGTCGTCGGTCTGGCGCTGCTGCTGGTTTACAGCGGACGTACGGGCTGGATCGGCGGCGCGCTCGAATCGGCGGGACTACAGGTCATCTACGCACCGCCCGGCATCATCATGGCGACAGCCTTCGTCAGCCTGCCGCTGGTGATCCGGGAACTCGTGCCGGTGCTGACCGAGATCGGCACGGACGCCGAGCAGGCCGCGCGGAGTCTCGGGGCATCACCCCTACAAGCTTTCCTGAGCATCACGCTGCCGGCGATCAAGTGGGCACTGCTGTACGGCGTGGTGCTCAGCCTGGCCCGTTCACTGGGCGAGTTCGGCGCGGTCAAGATCGTTTCCGGCGGTGTGGCGATGCGTACGCAGACCGCAACCCTGCTGGTCGAGGAGCGCTACCAGCAGTTCGGTCCGGAGAACACCATCACCGCCTACACCGCGGCCTTGATCCTGGCCCTGATCGCCGTGCTCGCACTGGTGGTCGTGACCAGCTCTGCGTCCCAAGGAGAACCCACAATGAGCATCAAGATCACCGGAGTCGGGAAGCGTTTCGGCGACTTTGTCGCACTGTCCGACATTGACCTCGACATCCCGACTGGCCAGCTCACTGCGCTGCTCGGGCCGAGCGGCGGCGGCAAATCGACACTGCTGCGAATCATCGCCGGGCTAGAACTGTCCGATACCGGCACGGTGGAGATCGAAGGGACGGACGCCACCGACCTGCCGGCGCAAAAACGCAACGTCGGCTTCGTCTTTCAGCACTACGCAGCGTTCCGGCACATGAACGTGGCCGCCAACGTCGGGTACGGACTCAAGATCCGGAAGCGGCCCAAGAGGGAGATCGCGGCCAAAGTCCACGAGCTGCTCGCCTTGGTTCATCTGTCCCAGTTCGCAGACCGGCTCCCATCGCAGTTGTCCGGCGGCCAGCGGCAGCGGATGGCACTGGCCAGAGCACTCGCCATAGAGCCCAAGGTGCTGCTGCTCGACGAACCATTCGGGGCGCTGGATGCCAAGGTACGCAAGGAGCTCCGGGCGTGGCTGCGCCGACTGCACGACGAAGTGCACGTGACCACGGTGTTCGTCACCCACGATCAGGAGGAAGCCCTCGAGGTCGCCGACCAGATCGTGGTGATCAACGACGGCAGTATCGAGCAAATCGGCAGTCCGGACGAGCTGTACGACACGCCTGCCTCGGAGTTCGTGATGAGCTTCCTCGGTCCGGTCACATTGCTGGACGGCCGCCTGGTCCGACCGCACGACATCGAAGTGGTCGCCGTGCCATTCCCTGACTCCTACGCCGGACGGATCGTCCAGTCAAGCCGTGTGGGCTTCGAAGTCCGCCTCGAGGTGGCTCTGGTCGATGCGCCTGACGCAGCGCCGGTCCTGATCACGTTGACCAGAGCCGAGGCGACAGCGAAGCGATTGGAGCACGGCGCGCCAGTGTGGATCAAGCCCGTCGAAGGAGCATCCCAGATCGCGGTGCCGTCCGGACACACGATGAGTGAGGTCGAGCCCGTCAGCGGACTCGCCGGCTGAACGGCGGCCGAACATGATGGTCTTTCGAGCTGTCGCCCAAAGGAACTTCAGCGCCGAACCTACTCCGCCGGCACGCAGGCCAGGCAACACCGTCCGGATGGGGTTCCTACAAACAACGTGTAGACGGCTGACATCACTGCGATGACAGGTTGCGGCACTCCACCGGGCCATCGGGCGGCGGCTCCGAATGCCCTGTCGAAGCTCGACGTCACCAAAACAGCACTGCAACTCGCCGCGGACCGATCGCGGTGGGAGAGCCTCGTCCGCTTCGACGCGATCTCGCGATGTCGTATTTCTCTCGATGTCGACGGCAAGTACGAAGCCTGGTTGCTCACCTGGCTGCCCGGTCAGCACACCGTCTGGCACGATCACGGCGGTAGCGAAGGCGCGTTCGTGGTGCTCCAAGGCATTCTGACCGAGCAACGAGCCGCCGTACGACTTGACAGCCCACCGTCGGCCGAGCCTTCGCCCAGCAGTTCGCATACGAGTCCGTGCGCACATTCGATGGGCGACACATTCACATGCTCAGAAACGCCGCGCCGCGACCGGCCGTCAGCCTGCACCTTTACGTGCCCCCGCCAACTCAGGTCAGCTTCTACCGCCTCCGCGGCGACCGATTAGTTCACACCGGAACCACCCCGACAGGAAACGACGGGATGGCCGACTCCACGACGCGCGCCATACCGCTGCGACGGTGCTCTTGCTCCTAGGAGTGCACGAGCGCACGATCATGAGCGTTCTGGGGTGGTCAACGACGGCGATGGTAAGCCGCTAAGCACACGTCATTGCTCCGAATTCATAGCGACGTGGCGAGTCGACTCGACTTGCTGGTCTGGTCGAGCCCAAACAGCGTAATGGACGAGCGAAATATAGCCAGATGAGACCAAAGATGAGACCAAGACCTCGAACGCCGGCACCCACCCTGTGGCGGGGCCAGCGTTTCACCTTGTCAGTCGGCGGTGGCGGCGGGATTTGAACCCGCGGAGGGTTGCCCCTCACGCGCTTTCGAGGCGCGCTCTTTAGGCCGCTCAGACACGCCACCGCCGGAGAGACTACCTAACACGCTGGGGCCGCGCGAATCAGAAATGACCCGTGCCCAGATGATCGTGCGCGTTTGACTGGTGTCTTGGAGGGTTAAACGCGCACGATCACTTCAGGAGGTCCAAATCAGTTGCGTTGATGCAACGGAAGCACCGGGTCGGCAGCCCATTCCAGCCGCGCGCAGCCAGGGCGGCGGCGATCTCGAAAGCGACGACACAGGGCCGATGCACCACATCCAACCAGCCGTAGCGCAGCGTGATCCACTCGATAAGGGCGAATTGATTGTCCCGCCTCATGTCGCGGAATAGCCCAACGCCCTCATGGCCCTTGCGACCGTCCAGCTCAACCAAGACCTGAAAGTCGTCGTAACCGACATCACTTGCGTAAGGCAGCCCGCGTCTGCTCTGCTGCCGATCGCCGCGCGGCAGTCCATGAGGTCGTTCCACATCATGCAGAAACCTCATCTCCAGGGGCGACTCGGCTCCTGCCGCAATGTCGCCCAAAATGTCGGCCAACAGCCGCCGATGCCGATACCTGCTGCGCTCGTTCATGGCCGCTAGCAACCGACGAGGGGTGGTCTTTCTCCGCTGCACCGCCGTCGTCATCAAGTCCACAAGATCGCCCTCGCTTGCTACAGCGGACAGATCCAGCACGGTGTCCTCCACTGTTAGGCGAGGTGGATCGTTGACCGAGCGCGCAGATCTTGCACCCGGACGCTCCCGGCTGAGGCGCCACTGGCCTCCAATCCGGGCGCTGCGTCCGACGGGAACAAGCACATCAATTGGTCGAGGAGCCTCATCGAGAAGATTGTGCAGAAACCCCGACGCCTCCGGTCCGAGTCTTGCGCGATCGCCGCCGATGAGCACGCCGGCCCAGGCCAGGCCGTCCCAGGTTGGATCGGTTGGCCCGGTCTGGTAGATGCCCCGAGCAATGTGCCGCCACCAACCCTCACGAAGCATCCGCTCCAAGGCAGCATCGGTGATACCAAGGAAACGGACTTGCTCCCGGCTGACGACACCTGCCTGAGCCTTTGCAAGCTCAGTAAGGGCGGCCGGAAACTCCTGGTGTGCTCGCACGTCTGGAGTATGCGAACGCCGGACTGAAACGTGCGCCTGCTCAAGAATCTGTGGATTGCGTTCCTTCAGGGCTGTGGATAAGAAGATCGTGCGCATTTGACTGGTGTCTTGGAGGTCAAACGCGCACGATGCTTTGTACAAGGGTCAGCGGCTGGCGAAGAACTCCTTCAACACCGCGCCGCATTCGTCCTCGAGGATGCCGCTGCGTACGTCGACGCGATGGTTGAGGCCCGGATCGCGTACCACGTCGAACAGTGAACTGACCGCCCCGGCCTTGGGATCAAACGCACCGAAAACAAGTCTGGCGACTCGAGCCAGCACCAATGCGCCGGCGCACATCGTGCATGGCTCGAGGGTAACGACGAGGGTGAGGCCGGTCAGCCGCCAAGATCGCAATCTCCTGGACGCCTCGCGCAGCACCAAGATCTCCGCGTGCGCGGTGGGATCGTGTCTGATCTCCCGCTCGTTGCCGGCTGCCGCCAACACGCTGCCGGCCTGATCAATGATGACCGCACCGACGGGCACATCGCCGTGCCGTGCCGCCATTCGCGCTTGATCGAGAGCCAGCCGCATTGGATCTTCCCACTGGCTCAACCCGCTGTATTCGCTCACCCAACGGCTGCTTCAACGGCCTTGCGGAATTGTGGATTGAGCTTGATCTTGTCGGCCACCTCAACCAACATCTCGACGCTACTCAGATCGAGGTTGTCGATGATGGCACCCATGTCAAAGTCACTCAGTCCAAGATCAGCGACAATGCCAAGATCACCGATCGGCTCGCCTTCTTCCTCGTCCTCATCAATAGGCTCTTCGCCGAGATAGTCCACCACGTCTCGCGCGATCGGCCAGTCAGCCGCCGCCGCAGCGTCGGAGAGCAGTACCTGGACGTGCTGACCGCGCACCCGGGTGATCACGAATACCTCTTCGACCAAGCTGACGAAACCGAGCGCACCGGCATCGCCGGGCAATCGGCGTAGCTGGATGATCAACTCGTCTAGGTCGTTGGCGAGATCCTTACCGAGCGACTGCACATAGGGCTGGCCGTCCTCCCGATAGGCGGCGAGTACGAAATCGATCTCGTCGTCGGCCGCGTCCTCCAGATCAGACTCGTCAAAATCGTCGTCGTCCTCTAGATCGTCATCGACACCCGCACCGCTGCCTGTCGTCTTTTTCACCGGCTCAGCGCTCCTGCCCGCGCCATCCAGCTCGAACGACTCGTACTCCTCGTCGTCGAACTCTGACATGACTCCCCTCCTCCGCAGCATCGCGAACCCGCACCATCGTGTCAGACGCCTTGACTGGATACGAGGCCAATCCCAATCTGAAGGCCTTTGCCTCGCTACGGTTCCAGCGTGGAACTACGCATCGTCGACCATCCCCTCGTCGCTCACAAGCTCACCGTGTTGCGGGATGAGACCACCGATTCCCCTACCTTCCGGCGGCTCACCGAAGAGCTCGTGACTCTCCTCGCGTACGAGGCGACCCGCAATGTCCGCGTCGTGGCACGCACGGTTCACACGCCGCTGCAAGCTGCGGTGGGAGTGAAGTTGTCACCGCCGCGCCCGCTTGTGGTGCCGATCTTGCGAGCCGGTCTGGGCATGCTCGAAGGCATGACCCGCCTGATTCCGACGGCCGAGGTCGGATTTCTCGGCATGGCCCGCAACGAGGAAACACTGGTCGCGACCACCTACGCCGAACGGCTACCGAGTGATGTGACCGGACGTCAGTGCTACATCCTGGACCCCATGCTCGCGACGGGCGGCACCCTCGCATCGGCCGTGGAATTTCTCGTCAGGCGCGGCGCCGACCACATCACCTGCATCTGTCTGATCGCCGCACCCGAGGGGATCGCCCGGCTCGAGGACGTAGTGGACGAGCTCCACGTACCCTGCACGCTGGTGCTCGCCGGTCTGGACGAGAAGCTCAACGATGTTGGCTACATCCTGCCCGGCCTCGGCGACGCCGGTGATCGCCTGTACGGCGTCGTCTAAAAGGCTTGAGGGATCTACGGCACTACGCGGCCCGAGTGCGGCGGATCGGCTCCTGAGAGCGGCAGACGATGCAGGCATGACCACCCTGTCCCCCAAAGATTGATCCAACTCCACTAGGCCGACTTGTCAGCGTCGGTGGTCGCCATAGCAACCACCGACGCTGACAAGCCGGTGATGTAGGGAGTCAGTAGTAGTAGGGGAAGCGGCTCCAATCCGGAGGACGCTTGTCGAGGAAGGCGTCGCGACCCTCGACGGCCTCCTCGGTCATGTACGCCAGCCGGGTCGACTCTCCGGCAAAGACCTGTTGCCCGATCAGGCCGTCATCAATCGCATTGAACGCGAACTTGAGCATCCGTTGCGCAGTCGGGCTCTTTGCGCAGATGATCTTCGCCCACTCCAACCCGACGGTCTCCAGCTCAGCGTGCGGCACAACACGATTGACCATGCCCATCCGGTACGCGTCCTCGGCCGAGTAGGTCTCGCCAAGGAAGAAGATCTCCCGTGCCACCTTCTGGCCGACCTGCCGTGCCAGGTACGCCGAGCCGAAGCCGCCATCGAACGAACCGACATCGGCGTCGGTCTGCTTGAAACGGGCATGCTCGGCGCTAGCCAGGCTGAGATCGCAAACCACATGAAGGCTGTGTCCGCCGCCGGCAGCCCAGCCGTTGACGAGCGCGATCACCACCTTGGGCATGAAACGGATCAGCCGCTGCACCTCCAGAATGTGGAGTCGTCCCGGGGTGGCGGCGGCGCCCTCCGAGGCCGAGTCGTACTGATACCCGGCTCGCCCGCGGATCCGCTGGTCGCCGCCGCTGCAGAACGCCCATCCCCCATCCTTGGTCGACGGCCCGTTCCCGGTGAGCAACACGGCGCCCACATCGGAGGACATCCGGGCATGATCCAGCGCCGAGTAGAGCTCATCCACGGTGTGCGGCCGGAACGCGTTGCGTACCTCGGGCCGATCAAAAGCCACCCGGACGACGGGGGCGTCATTGGCCCGGTGATAGGTGATGTCGGTGAAGTCAAAGCCATCCACCGCATGCCACAAGTCAGGCGCGAACGGGCTAGTCACGCCCCAAAGCTAGCGGGCAGCATCGTTGCGATTGCTCGCGCATCGCGCGCTCGTCCGCTGGTGAGGAGGAGGGAGCAGAGGCGTTCGTTCCTCTGCGAGCGACGACGAACTAGGCGCGATTCGAGCTCGCAATCGACGACCCCATCACAAAAGATCGGAGGGTGCGGTCATCCCGCTACGCAACGCGGGCCCCCGATTGACCAACACCCTCCACGCTCCATGCCGCTAACGCGCCCGTCCCAGAGGCGCGAGATCGACTGGATTCCCCCGACGGCCGGTCTATCCCCCTCAGACCCGCCTCACATATCTTGAACAGTGCGGCAGTTGCGCGACCACGAACAGCAGACGAACAATCGGTACGCAGCTAGGCCGTTGAGTAGCCCGGATCTGAGGGTCTGGCAACGCGCTTTTCAAGCTGGCAAGGAAAAGATGACCTTATTTGGTGAGGAGCTGCGGCGGCTTCGGAAGCGCTCTGGTCTCTCCCAGGAAACCCTCGCGGCGCGTGCCGGGCTAAGCCCGGAGGCCGTATCGCTGCTGGAACGCGGTCGCCGCTCACCACGGATGACCACCATGCGCTTATTGGCCGAGGGATTGCGTCTCGCCGAAGCAGACCGCGCCGCGCTGTTTGCCGCGGCCAACCTGCACGAGCCCGCGACCCCGTCGCTTCCGGTGTTTGCCGACCATCCGGTCGGCCGCGACAAGGAACTCCGCGAGGTGGCTGAACTCATCGAACGCGACGACACCCGGCTGTTGACGCTGCTTGGACCAGCCGGAGTCGGCAAGACCAGGATTGCCGTCGGGTACGCCGCCACCCAGCCGGCGCGCTTCCCGGACGGAGTCCACTGGTTTCCGATCGGGACACTCAACGATCCATCGACGGTGCTCAGCGCGCTGGCCGGAGCGCTCGGCGTACGCAGCACCCCGAAGGCAACCGTTGAGGAGATCATCGACCACGTACGCCCGCTGTCGAGCCTGTTGGTGATCGACAACGCCGAGCATCACCTGACGACCTGTGCGAAGCTCTGCCGCGCCATACTGGCCGGCGCCCCCAAGCTCACCATCTTGATCACCAGTCGCCATCTGACCGGCGTGCCGGGCGAACAGGCCTTCGCTGTCGTTCCGCTGCAGCTGCCTCCTCCGGGGATGGCCGCCGATCAGCTCGGCACGATTCCGTCGTGCCAGCTGTTCCTCGCCCGATCGTTGATCAACAACAGACTCAACCAGTCAGCTGCCGAAGCTGTCATCCGGATCTGCCATCGCCTGGACGGACTGCCCCTGGCACTTGAACTGGCCGCGGCTCGAACCAGTGTGCTTACCGTTCACGAGCTGGCTGACACCCTGGAGAGCGAACTCAGCATCCTGCAGGCACCCGGCCCTGGCGGTGCGCAGCAGCTCGTGGACGCCATGGTCGGCTGGACCTATCAGCGGTTGAGCCGCACCGAGCAATTGATCTTCGAACGGCTCTCGGTGTTCGGGGGCAGCTTTAGCCGGACCGCGGTTGCCGAGGTGTGCGGAGCCGGCCTGAGCGAGATCGACGTCGTCGACGTGCTGTCCTCATTGGTGTCCAAGTCGCTGGTCGTACGCGAGGATGAGGGCAGCACCCAGGCGCGCTTCCGGCTGCTCCAACTCATCAGGCAGTACGCGCGGAGCAAGTTTGCGCTACACACCGACCGGGTTACCACCCAGCGCCGGCACGCCGAGTACTACCGTGATCTTGCTGAGCGAGCGGCGCCGCAGCTCACTGGTCGTGATCAACACGAATGGCTGTCGATCATCGACCGCGAGGTCGGCAACCTCCGCCCCGCCATCATCTGGTCGATCCAGCACAAGCCTGAGATCGCCATGCGCACCGTCGCCGCCCTGGGCCGCTGGTGTTACTTGCGGGGCCGCTACACCGACGGCAGGCGTTGGGCGTCGAGCGCTCTACGAGCGTGGGCGGATGCGCCCAGCGCGCTCCGAGCGCCAGTCCTGGTACTCGCCGGCACCTTGGCGTTTCTGCAATGCGACTACGCCGAAGCCAGACCCTTGGTCGAGAAGGCGCAGGCGCTGTTCGCCGCGACGGGCGATCGGGCAGGCATGGTGTGGTCGATCAGCAGGCTGGGGGCAATTGCTCGAGAGCTTGGCAGGTACGAGCAGTCAGCAGAGTTGCATCGCGAGGCACTGCGGCTAGCGCAGGAAGCCGGCGATGATCATGACGTCGCAGTTCAGCTCAACTATCTGTGCTTCCTGGCCTGGCTCAGCGGCGACCTGGATACGGCCGAAACATTAGGTCCAGACGTGCTCCGTCGGATGCGCGAGCTCGGCGACCAGGAAGGCGTCATCTGGGCGTTGATCAACTTGGGTACCACGGCGCGCTATCGGGGTGACCTGATCGGGGCCCGGTTACTGCTCAGTCAGTGCCTTGACCTATGCGAGGAGCTGTCTTTTCGGGAGGGGATCGCCTGGACGCTCAACCAGCTCGGAGTCGTAGCCCGGCTGCGCGGCGAAACCGAACGCGCCCTCGGAATGCAGCTTGCGAGCCTCACCGAACATCACAAGCTGGGCGACCGCTGGCGGGAGGCGAGCGTACGCGACGAGCTGGCCGCGCTCGCGATGCTTCGCGAGGACCCGGCCGAGGCCGCACGCCAGCTCGCATCCGCGGACGGACTGAGAGCGGACATCCAAGCGGCTGTACCGGCGGCTGAGCGAGCTGATCGTGACCTGACCGTGGAGGCGGCACAGCTCGCGCTCGGGGCGACGTACGAGCTCGCCGCGCTGACGGCAGGACTGAGCGGCTCGTGATCTCGCGTCGTAGGTCCCAAGTTTCCTGAACTCGGGACAGCTAGACGTCAGTGTCGTAACGGAGCTTTGGAGCGTGGATCCCGCGATGGATCTCGTAGGCGCGGGCGTTTCCGGGCGAGTTTGGATCATCCACGATGGGCTTGTCGGCCATGAACTGTCGAATGACGTTGGCCAGCTCGCCTGGGTGCGAGAAATTGATCGCATGGGCCGCTCCGTCGATGGAGACGAAGACGACGCGGTGTTCTACCTGTTTCGCGACTTCCTCGATGCGTGCTGGACCCGGCATCAGCGGGTCGCGGCTGCCAGCCACCACCAGCGTTGGCACATCCAAGGCAAGGAGCCGGTCCAATGATGGGTACCGCATGAGCGCCCGGAACATCCGGAACGTGCTGGGAACGCCGAAACGCAGATAGTCCGGCACGGCGACGCGCAACATCCGGACTGGTTCGCGGAGGCCGTCGTGGCTGAGCTGCCGCACTGCACGAGGCAGCGGCTGATTGTTGATGCCGCCGGCCGGTGAGACCAGAATGGCCCGCTCCAGCCGATGTGGATAGGAGTAGGCAAACTCACAAATCACCGGACAACCCATGGAGTTTCCGACCAAGGTGACTTTCTCAATGCCTTGGGTGTCGAGGAATGCGGCCGCCGCGTGCGCGAGTTCCTCGACAGTTAAGGGCTCGATGGCGTTACCGCTTCTCCCGAATCCAGGCAGATCGGGCACCAGGGTATGGAACTCATCGGCCAGCACCTCCGCGGTCGGCAGCAGATAGCGGCCCGAAAGCCCAAACCCGTGCAGATGCATCATGACGGGCGCATTGGGCGGGTGAGGCGACTCGCGGTAGAACACATCAACGTCATCAATCGTGGTCCAGCGCTCGGCCAGCCGAGACGACGGCCGCGAGAAGCGTCGTTTCGTGCCGCGGTGGGCCCTGGCCGAGGATCGGCGCTTGGTGATGCCCCGTGTCTCGTCGCCTGACATCGTCATTTCAGCTACCCGAGCTCAGGCAAGCGCTTTTTGCTTCAGCTGATCAAACTCAGCCTGGTTGATCGCACCCTGATCCAGCAGCTTCTGCGCTGACGCAATCTGATCAGCTGGATTGGGGATGCTCATGATCGGCGGCGGCACATAGGTGTCAGTGTCGCGGCCACCACCCTTCGCAGCCTGATGACGCTCGGCCATACCCCTGCCCCTAGCGATCACATAGATCAACGCGCTCAAGAAGGGCGCGATGATCAGGAAGACGATCCACAGCGCCTTCCACCAGCCGCTCAAGTCCCGATCTCGGAAGAGATCGGAGATGATTTGGAATAGCACGATGAGATAGCAGGCGAAAACAAACGCCCACACCAACAGCCAAAAGAAGCTCGAAAAGCCCATGTCAACCTCCGTGTCGAGTGGGACTGGCCTGAGTATCGTTCGCGAGCATCTCACCCACATCACTCCCCAAGGGTGAATCCGTCCCCGGCTGCGGCGCAGTGCTGGTAGACATATGCCAATGCGAAGTCACGTCATTGTCGCTGGGGCAGGAATCCTAGGGCTGGCGACCGCCGCCGAGTTGATCAGGCGCGGACACACGGTCACCGTGCTGGAGAAGGAGTCGGGCATCGCCCAGCACCAGACCGGCAACAACTCCGGCGTCATTCATTCTGGGTTGTACTACAAGCCCGGCAGCCTCAAGGCGAAGCTCGGCACGGCCGGCGCGACGTCGATGCGACGCTTCGCCGAAGAGAACGGAGTGCCGGTCCAGATCTGCGGCAAGCTCGTCGTGGCGACTGAGCTGTCGCAAGTGCCGGCCCTCCAGGAGCTCCACCGACGCGGCCAGGCAAATAGCGTGCCATGTCGGATGATCAGTTCTGAAAAAGCCAAGGCGTACGAGCCGCACGTCTCCTCTGTAGCGGCGTTGCGGGTCGAGTCGACCGGAATCGTCGACTTTCGGGGCGTCTGTGAGGCACTTCGACAACAGATCGAGCAGATGGGCGGCGACATCCGACTGGGCCACAAGATCGTCGGCATCGCATCGCGTCCGGACGCGGTCACTGTGACGACCACGTCCGAGGAGTTTCGCGGCGACCAGTTCGTCAACTGCGCCGGCCTGCACAGCGATCGGCTGGCGCGACTTGCGGGACTGACGCCTGATGTCCGGATCATTCCCTTCCGAGGCGAGTACTACGAGCTGACGCCGGAGGCTTCCCTGCTTGTCAAGGGCCTGATCTACCCAGTGCCCGATCCGGCCTTTCCCTTCCTGGGTGTGCATCTCACCCGCATGATCAACAACTCCGTCCATGCTGGTCCGAATGCGATCCTTGCACTGGCGCGGGAGGGTTACACCAAGCTCAAGATCAATCCCCGCGACGTAGCCGACAGCCTCCGTTGGCCAGGTCTGTGGCGATTGGGCAAGCGGTATTGGCGGACCGGGTTCGACGAGGCGGCACGATCGCTCTCCAGGAAGCGGTTTCTCGCGAGCCTTCGACAGCTGGTTCCCGACCTCCCCGACGACTGTCTGGTGCCGACCCACGCCGGCGTGCGCGCGCAGGCGTTGAGGCGTAACGGGCAGTTGGTCGACGACTTCTACTACGAGCGAAAGACGCGCCAAGTCCACGTACTCAATGCCCCGTCTCCGGCAGCTACTGCCTCGCTGGAGATCGCCAAGCGCATTGCCAACGAGCTGGAAGTGGCCGAGATCGGAAGCCTTCCCTGAGCTTGTTGCTCTGGGGAAGCCTCAGCTCACCGTGCGTGATCTGCGGCGTCGCACCAGCCACGCGGTTAGACCAACGGCAGCGGCAGCGCCGGCGGTCGCAGCGATGATGGTGCGACGCGACGAGCTCTGTGCTGCGGGTTCGATCTCCGACTGCTCGGTCCCGTCAAGAAGACTGACGGTCCCCGCGTCGCCGTCGACGCGGATCAGCTGGCCGCTGTGAATCCGCCGGGTCGCGACGGCGGTGCCGAGCACGGCCGGAATACCGTACTCGCGCGCCACGATCGAGCTGTGGCTGAGCGGCCCCCCGATATCGGTGACGACCCCCGAGGCCATGGCAAACAGCGATGTCCATGCCGGCGTCGTGATGCTGGCAACCAACACGTCGCCGGGTTGCATTTGCCCGAAATCTTGCGGGCCGCCAAGTACTCGAGCCGGCGCGGTGATCGTTCCGGCGCTTCCTGCGATGCCCTTGATCACGTCGCCGGTCTGCTCCTCAGACGCCGCAGGCATCCAGTTGCGCCACATGTCGCCCCAGCCGCCTTTAGGCAACAGCTGTGGCGGGGTGGCCCGCCGCCGCCCCCGCCATAGCTCCTTGCGCTGCTCGACTTGATCAGCGAGGCTGTCCAGGCCTTCGTTGATCTCCGAGCGTTGCAACCAGAAGACATCGTTGGGCTCGTTGATCACACCGGCTCGCTGGAGTCGCAGCCCGACCTCGGCCAGCATGCGGCGCAGCTGGGGCCAGGCCAGTCCGACATCGGCGAGCGCATCCTCCCGCATCGGTGCCACGCGTTGCGCCCAGTGCACGAGCCGGCGGAATGCTTTGGCGCGTGCCGGATCTAGCCGGGCCAGAACAGTGGCTGTGGCCTCGTCGCGCCGGCGCACGAGGCTCCGCTGCCGCTCGTACGGATCAGCACCCTTACCGCTCACGAAGAACCGCATGGTCTCCAATAGCGGTACCGGCTGATCGGCTGGTACCGGATTCATGAAGTCGAGGTTGTAGACCGTGTGCCCGTACGCGGCGAGGTGGGCTTCGAAACGGGTGTGCCACTCATGCCAGACCGGATCGTCCGATGTAGCAGCTTGCTTCAAGAATTCCTGCGGCGGCATCCCGAGCAGCGACGCTGCCAGCCCTTGATGACTGCGAGTCCAGGTCGCGAGCTCGTAGAGGGATTTCTCGGCCATGATTGGCTCGCTGTCAGATCCCAGCAAGAACACCTGAGCGGGCGGATCGCCTTTGCTGCGAACGACCGCGTCATAGAACCGGGTGAACAGCACCTCGCTGGTGGCCGCCACCGGGATGATCGTCTGCACCGCGGTGTAGTACTCCGTGGCCGCCGCGACCAGCGCCTCCACGCCGCCCATCAGCTGTTCGATGCTCATCTCGCTGAGATTGCGTGCGGTCCAGTCGCTGACGATTCGGCGGTACTTCGGATGAGCGTTGTTGCGCCAGCGATCAGTCATGATTCCGCGGGTGAACAACATCCGAAAGGCCCGCGGACTCTTCCACATCAGCCGTCCCATCCCGGAACGGCTGTAGCGGTAGTAGGCGTACCCGTTGACAGTTGGCAGCCCGACATCGCTGTCCTTGATGACGTCCTCATCCAGAAACTCTCGGAACAGGTTCTGAAGTGAGCGGGTGACCGCAGGGTCGATCATGTCGGCGAATAGCGGCGAAAGCGGGTCGGGCAATTGCTCGACGATGCTGGCCCGCACGTACATGGCGGTGGGCTCGGGGACGGTCCAATCGGTCGGCGCTGGCGCCTCAATCTCCGGCAATGCGGTGATCGGGCGGGCCTGCACAATGTAGAACTCGCCGTTTGCGCGCGCCCACTCAATGTCCTGTGGTGCGCCGTAATGGTTTTCGATGCGGCTCCCGTACGCGGCTAGTACCGCGGCATCAGACTCACTGAGCACCGGTAGGCTGCGCTGCTCATCAGGGACCGGACGCTCCTCCGTACGGTGCTCGGCAGGGACAGTCATCACAGCCTTGTCGGCCGTTTCGCTGGACAAGACCGTGCCATCAGCTTCCCTGACCACGATGTTGTCCGTATTGACCGATCCGCTCACAACGGACTCGCCGAGGCCCCAGGCGGCGCTGATGACCGTCTCGTCACGATGCCCATTGCTCGGGTTGGCGGTGAACATCACCCCCGCGGACTCGGCGTCGATCATCTGCTGAACCACGACAGCGAGGCTGACGCTGGCCGGATCGATGCCCTGACGCGCCCGGTATGCCATGGCGCGTGCGGTCCACAGCGAGGCCCAGCAATCGCGGACCGCGGCCAGCAGATCCTCCAGCCCGCGGACGTTGAGGTAGGTGTCCTGCTGCCCAGCGAAGCTTGCCTCCGGAAGATCCTCGGCCGTTGCCGAGGATCGGACGGCGACCGGTACGTCGTCACCAAGTGCCGCGTACGCATCGGCGATCTCGGCTCGGAGAGCGTCGGAAACCTCCTCGGCGAAGAGGGCGCGGATCTGCTCGGAGGCGTCGTCGTATTCAGCCCGATGCTCGGTTGGCGTCGCCAGCTCGGCGATCTTTCCGCCCAGGTGGTGGTCGGCGACATAGTCCCGATAGGCATCGGTAACGATCACGAAGCCCGGCGGCACGGGGAGGCCGGCGTGGGTCAGCTCGCCGAGGTTCGCACCCTTGCCGCCGGCCTGATCGATATCGTCCCGGCCTAGCTCGTCAAACTGCTTGATGAAGATCATCGGCACCTAACGAATCTAGCGCCGGCAGGAATGGGAGTTAGCCGCGGCCCACGAACGGCATCTTGGTGGCCATCACGGTGATGGTTGCAACATTGCTGTCCAGCGGGAGACTCGCCATATAGACCACAGCGCGCGCCACATCCTCAGCACGCATCCGTGGTTCGGGCCGGACGCTGCCGTCGGCCTGCGCAACGCCTTGTGCAGTCTCGGCGGTTAGGTCGGTGGCGGCGTTGCCGATGTCGATCTGGCTACAGGCGATGTCGTAAGGGCGTCCGTCCAGTGCGGTCGACTTGGTCAGGCCGGTGATGGCGTGCTTGGTCGCGGTGTAGGCAATGGATCGAGGGCGCGGCGAATGCGCCGAGATCGAGCCATTGTTGATGATCCGGCCGCCTTGCGGCTGCTGCCGGCGCATGACGCGGAAGGCCTCTCGCGTACAGAGGAACGCGCCGGTGAGATTGACATTGACGACCGCCTGCCAGTCCTCGAGCGGGATCTCGTCGAGCTCTCGAGGCGGCGCTCCCATGCCGGCGTTATTGAAAAGCAGATCGACCCGACCGTGTCGCGTCGTGATGACATCGAAGAGGCTCCGCACCGACTCCTCGTCGGTCACGTCTGTTGGCACCGGATCAAGCGAGAGGTCAGGGTAAGCAGTCGCCAGCTCCTCCAACCGCGCACGTCGTCGGCCCGCGAGCACCACTGTCCAGCCGTCACCGCCGAGCGCCATTGCGACCGCGGCGCCAATGCCACTCCCTGCTCCGGTAACCACCGCGATCTTGTCACCCATCGCTGCCCCAATCCCTTTCGACTTGTCAGACTCTCAGGGCGCTATAGCCCGCTCAGAGTCTGACAAGTCGGAGATGATGTTGTGCATGCAGATTGCCATCTTGGGGACAAGCGCCGTTGGACCCGCACTGGGTAAGGCATTTCGCATGGCTGGCCACGATGTCACGATCGGTACGCGTGATCCCGAGCAGACCAAGGCGCGGGACCAGTGGACCGGCGTCGACCTGCCGCTTGCGGCCTATCAGGATCTTGACGCAGACGTCTTCATCAATGCGACGAGCGGCAACGGTTCGCTTGCCGCACTCCAGACGGTGGGTGACGCACTCAACGGCAAAGTGGTGATTGACACCTCGAATCCGCTGGACCACTCTCAGGGGTTCCCGCCCTCACTGTTCGTCAGCAACACCGACTCACTCGCCGAACAGTTGCAGCGCGAGTTGCCCGAGGCTCGATTGGTGAAAATGTTCAACACCATGGCGAACGAGGTCATGGTCAATCCGCGCGGGCTCGGCGCAGATTCGACGATCTTCGTCGCTGGTAACGACCCCGCCGCGCGACAGACCGCTGCCGCGCTGGCCGCTGATCTTGGCTGGACCGACGTATTCGATCTCGGCGACCTGACCGCCGCACGCGGCCTGGAGATGTTCATTCCGCTCTGGGTACGGATGTACGTTCAGCTCGGCCGACCGGACTTCAACATCAAACTCGTGAGGTGAGTTCTTGCGTGGGTGGTCGCTATAGCGACCGCCCACACTGACTCGTTTTGACTGCTCCGCTCGCTGGCGCTCGGTCTCGTTAGTCAACGCGGATAGCAGCGACCTCGTCAGAGACGGGCTCCTCGCGCGCACCCCGCTCGTACTCCATGGACTGCTCATCCACGGGCGGCTTGCTATTGCGGATGAAGAAAGCCAAGATCACCGCGGCAACGCTGATCAGCGCCGCGACGCTGAAGGCAGTCGCGATGCCGCCGTTCAAGGCGGGAGTTGGTGGCAGACCGGCTTGGCTCAGGGTCGCCGTTCTGGTGGCCATGATCGCGACCAGCAATGCGGTTCCAGCCGCACCTGCCACTTGCTGCAGAGTGCCCAAGATCGCGCTACCGTGCGAGTACAGATAGGGCGGCAGCGGGTTCAATGCAGCCGTAAAGGCAGGCGTGAACAAGCACGCAAGTCCGAGCATGAGCAGCATGTGCAGGCCGACGAGCATCCAAATCGGGGTCGTCGCATCCGCTGCGCTGAATCGCCACAGGGTGAAGGTCAGCAGTAGGGCACCGGGAACGGTCAGCACTCGCGGCCCGAACCTGTCAAAGATCCTGCCGGCGGAAGGCCCAGCCAGGCCCATCAAGAGGCCACCGGGCAACAGCATCAACCCGGTAGCAAGCGATCCGATGCCACGAACCGTCTGGAGGTACAGCGGCAGCAAGATCACCATGCCGAACAGTGCCAGCATCGCCAGACACAGCAAAGCAACGCTCACGCCGAACATCGGGAAACGGAAGGCGCGCAGATCCAGGAGCGGACTGCCAGTGCGGATGAGTCGAAGCTGCCGCCAGCCGAAGAGCAGCATGCAGACCAGGCCGAATCCAATGAAGCCCAGCGCCAGCTGAGATCCGGAATCTCCTCCGCCTAGCTGGCTGAGCCCGTAGACGAGGCTGCCGAAAGCGAAAGCGGAGAGCAGCACCGAGCGCACGTCGAGCTTTTGGTGGCCCGGTTGACCGATGTTCACCAGCCGGCGTGAGCCGTAGATGAGCGAGGCAAGCGCGATCGGCAGCACCAGCACAAACATGAAGCGCCACGACAGGAACTGCAGCACCAGCCCTGACAACGTCGGGCCAATAGCCGGCGCGACCGAGATCGCAATACTCAGATTGCCCATCACCACGCCGCGCCGCTCGGCCGGAACAAGCGTGAGCACCGTGGTCATCAGCAAGGGGATCATCACCGCAGTGCCTGAGGCCTGCACGACCCGGGCAGGCAGCAGCATCCAGAACCCCGGCGAGATCGCAGCGAGCAAGGTGCCGGTGGAGAACAATCCCATCGCCAGAATGAAGACCGTCCTGGTGGAAATCCGCTGCAGCAGGAAACCGGTCATCGGAATGACCACCGCCATGGTCAGCATGAATGCCGTCGTCAGCCATTGCACCGTACGCGCGTTGATATCAAGATCGACCATCAACCGCGGCAGCGCCACGCTCATGATCGTTTCGTTGAGGATCACGACGAACGTGGCGACCAGCAATATGCCAATGATCTGCCGATCCCGCGTTGACAGCCGCGCCTGGGAGGCCGCCAGCTGTTGGCTGGTTGTGGTTGACACCAGATACATCCTTACGTTGTCGACTTCGGCGTATGACACCCTGTTGCCGTTGAGCAGGTGCCGTACACAAGGTCTGACTCACGGTCGCGGCCAAACTCATCGCTGCACACCGATCAGACCCGACAACGCTAAGACCCGCCACTGACATTCCCCAATCGGATTTCTTGGTCGCATGGCTCGGATCGGCACTAGTGTCAGCGCATGCCGAAGAAGCAGAAAAAGCCGCCCAAGATCTCCAACAAGCTGTACGAGGCGGAGATCTTCCGATTGCAGACCGAGCTGGTCAAACTCGGGGAGTGGGCGCGCGTAACGGGCGCCCGCATCCTGGTGATTTTCGAAGGGCGCGACGCCGCGGGCAAGGGCGGTGCGATCAAGCGCATCACTGAATATCTCAGCCCCAGAGTCGCTCGGATCGTGGCGTTGCCGACGCCCAGCGAGCGCGAACGCGGGCAGTGGTACTACCAGCGCTACATTGCCCATCTGCCGAGCAAGGGCGAGATCGTGCTGTTCGATCGCTCCTGGTACAACCGTGCCGGTGTGGAAAAGGTGATGGGTTTCTGCACGTCCGAGGAGTACTACCGCTTCATACGGCAGACGCCGATTTTCGAGCAGATGCTCATCGACGACGGCATACTGCTCCGCAAATACTGGTTCTCGGTCTCCGACAACGAGCAGCTGCGCCGCTTCAAGTCCCGGCATCGTGATCCGCTTCGCCGCTGGAAGCTCAGCCCGATGGACCTAGAGTCGATCA
This sequence comes from uncultured Actinomycetota bacterium, assembly GCA_963815975.1. Classification (GTDB taxonomy): domain Bacteria; phylum Actinomycetota; class Actinomycetes; order Propionibacteriales; family Propionibacteriaceae; genus Microlunatus. The sequence continues at coordinate 156,845 of CAWFJC010000022.1, read as the reverse complement.
ACCGGTGGGAGGACTACTCCCGCGCCAAGGACGAGATGATGGTCCACACCGGTACCCCGAGCAGCCCATGGTTTGTGGTGGATTCCGACATCAAGAAGCACGCCCGGCTCAATATGATCGCGCATCTGCTGTCGAGCATCTCCTATACAGAGGTACCGCCCCCTGACGTTGAGCTCCCCAAACGGCTCACCTCGACGTCGGACTACCAGCGTCCGCCTCGGGAAAACTTCACCTACATACCCGACTACTCCGCCACCTTGCTGGGAGATCAAGAAAGCTGAAGACTCGCCTCATCGGACACATTTCGGGTCTCCGAACGGCGCCGCGAGGAGTCGTTTCCCAGCACAGCCGTTACAACGACCGGCCAACCCGCAGAGCGACGGGCCGTTTCCCACCACAACCGTCACAACGACCGGCCGGACGACCCGACTGATCGACTTGTCAGAATGAATGACACTCAAGGGAGAGGCGGCAGCGTGACAGTCATCCGGGCGGCAATCACCCAAACGACCTGGACCGGCGACAAGCAATCGATGCTCGACAAGCACGAGCAGTTCGCTCGCGAGGCGAAGGCCCAACAAGCCGAGGTGATCTGCTTCCAGGAGCTGTTCTACGGGCCCTACTTCGGCATCACCGAAGACGCGAAGTATTACGAGTACGCCGAACCGGCCGATGGGCCGATCGTGCAGCGCTTCGCCACGCTAGCCGCGGAGCTGTCGATGGTCATGGTGCTGCCGATCTATGAGGAGGAGCAGCCCGGCGTTTACTACAACACCGCGGTCGTAGTCGATGCCGACGGCAGCATCCTCGGAAGTTACCGCAAGAACCACATCCCGAACCTTGACAAGTTCTGGGAGAAGTTCTACTTCCGTCCCGGCAACCTGGGTTACCCGGTGTTCCAGACTGCCGTCGGTCCCATCGGGGTCTATATCTGCTACGACCGGCACTTTCCTGAGGGCTGGCGTGAGCTTGGCCTGAACGGCGCGCAGATCGTCTTCAACCCCAACGCCACCAAGCCGGGCCTGTCCAATCGACTCTGGGAAATCGAGCAGCCGGCGGCCGCCGCGGCCAACGGCTACTTCATTGCCGCGCCCAACCGGGTGGGTCGCGAGGACAACGAGTACGGCGAACTGGCCGTCACCTTCTACGGCTCCAGTCAGTTCTGCGATCCGCAGGGCAACGTGGTCGGCGCGATGGGCAGCGATGAACATGAAGACGTCGTGGTACGCGATCTTGATCTGGGCATGATCAGAGACGTACGCAACGCCTGGCAGTTCTACCGTGATCGGCGACCAGACTCGTACGCCGCGATCACCAAGCCATGATCGTCGTATGTGTCCTGAGCCTGTCGAAGGACAACAGCCGCGGCCCTTCGACGGGCTCAGGGCGCATCATTGGAGGTACCACATGAAGACCTTGATCAAGAACGGGACCGTGATCAATGCCACGGGCGCCGGAGAGGCGGACGTACTGATCGACGGCGAGACCATTGCCGCCGTACTCAAACCCGGATCAACCTTGCTCGGAGTTGATCTTGAGGCTAACGTCGACGAGGTCGTAGATGCTGCGGGCAAGTACGTCATTCCAGGGGGTATTGATCCGCACACCCACATGGAACTGCCCTTCGGCGGCACCCAAGCCTCCGACACATTCGAGACCGGCACCCGAGCTGCTGCCTGGGGTGGCACGACGACGATCATCGACTTCGCGGTGCAGCGGTACGGCGAGCGGGTCGAGGACGGGCTAGCCACCTGGCACGCCAAAGCCGCGGGCAACGCGTGCATCGACTACGGCTTCCATCAGATCATCGGCGGCGTCGATGAGTTCTCCCTCAAAGCGATGGACTCCTTCATCGACGAGGGCGTGACGAGCTTCAAGCTGTTCATGGCCTACCCGGGCGTCTTCTATTCCGATGACGCACAGATCCTCAAGGCGATGCAGAAGTCGGCCGAGACCGGGCTGCTGACCATGATGCACGCCGAGAACGGCCCGGCGATCGATGTGCTTGCTGAGCAGCTGTACTCCTCGGGGAAGACCTCGCCCTACTACCACGGCATTGCCCGAGCTTGGCAGATGGAAGAAGAGGCAACGCATCGCGCGATCATGATCGCCAACCTGACCGGCGCGCCTCTGTACGTCGTGCACGTGAGTGCAAAACAGGCGGTAGCACAGCTAGCTACGGCTCGTGACAACGGCCAGAACGTCTTCGGCGAAACCTGTCCGCAATACCTCTATCTCTCCCTGGAAGATCAACTCGGTGCGGCCGGCTTCGAGGGTGCAAAGTGGGTGTGTTCGACACCGCTGCGGGCGCGCGCTGAGGGCCATCAAGACGCCATGTGGCAAGCACTGCGCACGAACGATCTGCAGATCGTGTCCACTGATCACTGCCCGTTCTGCATGAAGGAACAAAAGGAGCTTGGGCTCAATGATTTCCGCGCCATTCCCAATGGCATCGGTGGCATCGAGCACCGGATGGATTTGATGTATCAAGGGGTGGTGACTGGCCGGATCTCGCTGCGGCGTTGGGTCGAGCTGACCTCGACAACCCCAGCGCTGATGTTCGGGCTGTACGGCAAGAAGGGCGTCATCCAGCCGGGCGCCGATGCCGATCTGGTGATCTACGACCCAGCCGGCCACACCTCTATCGGCTACGAGAAGACCCACCACATGAACATGGATTACTCGGCCTGGGAGGGTTTCGAGATCGACGGTCACGTGGACTGGGTGATGTCCCGAGGGACCGTGCTGATCAACGATTCAGGCTTTGTCGGTACGAAGGGCCACGGTCAGTACCTGAAGCGTGACCTGACCCAATTTCTGCATTAGCTGCGAGCGTCCCATTCAAGGGCGCGAGCAGCTACCAAAACTGAGGAGTTGATCATCCATGGACTTCGGCGTCGTCTTGCAGACCAACCCGCCGGCCTGGCGTACGGTCCAGCTCGCCGAGCTGTCGGAAGCACATGGCTTCGACTATGTATGGACCTTCGACTCGCACCTGCTGTGGCAGGAGCCGTACGTGATCTACAGCCAGATCCTGACGCGTACCAACCGGGTGATGGTCGGACCAATGGTCACGAATCCGGCAACCCGGGATTGGACGGTGACCGCGTCGCTGTTTGCGACCCTCAACGAGATGTTCGGCAACCGCACGGTCTGTGGCATCGGCCGCGGAGACTCAGCCGTACGCGTCACCAATGGCAAGCCAACCACCATCCGCGAGCTGCGGGACGCGACGCACGTGATCCGCGAGCTGGCCAACTGCCGGCCGGTGGAGTACAAGGGCTCGACACTGCAGTTCCCGTGGGCGCATACCTCGGCGCTGGAAGTCTGGGTGGCGGCGTACGGGCCAATGGCCCTGAAGGCGGCCGGGGAGGTCGGCGACGGCTACATCCTGCAGCTCGCCGATATCGACATCGCCGCGTGGATGATCAACTCCGTACGTACCGCGGCTTCCGACGCTGGTCGTGACCCTGATGCGATCACGTTCTGTGTCGCCGCTCCGATGTATGTCGGAGACGACTGGGCGCATATGCGTGATCAATGCCGCTGGTTCGGCGGCATGGTCGGCAACCATGTGGCCGACATCGTCGCCAAATACGGCGATACGGGCGAGGTCCCGCAAGCATTGACCAACTACATCAAGGGCCGCGAAGGCTATGACTACAACGAGCATGGCCAGGTCGGCAATGTCCATACCGCGTTCGTACCGGACGAGATCGTTGACCGGTTCTGCGTGCTGGGCACGGCTGATGATCACATCGCCAAGCTCAAACAACTCAAGGACATCGGCGTAGACCAGTTCGCCGGCTACCTGCAGCACGACAACAAGGAAGAGACCCTCAGGGTCTACGGCGAGTCGATCATGCCCGTGCTGCGACAACACGTAACGGCGAAGTCGTGATCTTGGAGGCGTCATCGAACCCAGCAGTGCGAATGGGCGAGCCACCAGTCTTGGCGGCGGCGTCGTCACCGTAGTGCCGGTGACCTCAAACGTTTCGCGCATTCTCCCCTTTCAAACGCTGCTTGAACCAACCAGAACCGGCTTGAGGCGCGCGTCCAACGCCCAGCCCGAACAGGTGAGATCCATTGACGTAGGTCGCCTCGGAAAACGCATCGGGCAGCTGTCCACACCGGTGATCGGCGAGCTCGATGAGGCTCTGCGACTCCACCTTGGCTGGTAGTCATCGAGCTGCGCGACGCGTCGGCGTCTGAGCAGCCCGGCTTGCTGGAAATGTTGAATCTCGAGGGGTCTTGATTCCGACGGACCCGGGCTACCGTGGAGGAGAGCGATCAACCTCGGACCGGCCATATGCAAGGACTTCCCCATCCGGCTCCGACCGTTGAGCGTTGGAGGTAGCGATGCTGTTTGAGTTATTGGCAGTCGCGGGTGGAGTTGCACTCGCAGCCGCGGCAATCAGTCTCCGCGTGGTGAAGCAATACGAGCGAGGCCTTGTCTTCAGGTTCGGTCGGATTCTTGATCAGGTACGCGGCCCCGGACTTGCGATGATCGTGCCGATCGCGGATCGCCTGCACAAAGTCAATATGCAGATCGTGACGATGGCCGTGCCTGCCCAGGAGGGCATCACTCGCGACAATGTGACCGTCAAGGTGGATGCGGTGGTCTACTTCCGGGTCATCGATCCGGTACGAGCGATCGTCAGCGTCCAGGACTATCCCTTCGCCGTCTCGCAGGTGGCCCAGACGTCGCTGCGCTCCGTGATCGGCAAGAGTGAGCTTGATGATCTGCTGACCAACCGGGAGCGGCTCAACGAAGGGCTGGAGCTCATGATCGACAACCCGGCGGTCGAATGGGGCATTCACATTGACCGGGTCGAGATCAAGGACGTGGCCTTGCCGGAGACCATGAAACGGTCGATGTCCCGGCAGGCCGAAGCTGAGCGAGAGCGACGAGCGCGGGTCATCTCGGCGGAGGGCGAGCTGCAGGCTTCGGATCGACTGGCAGAGGCTGCCGCGACGATGGCTGACACACCGGGCGCTCTTCAGCTGCGGCTGCTCGAGACCATAGTCGAGGTGGCGGCCGAGAAGAACTCCACACTGGTGCTGCCCTTCCCGGTGGAGCTGCTCCGATACCTGGAGAACAACAGCGGCCTGACATCGGCAATCTCCGGTGCCCGGTCAGCTATCGAGAAGCTGAGCACCGACTCAGAGCCCGCGGCTAAGTCGGAAGCCCCGGACACACTGAGTAGCCCACCTGAGGTCGCGGCCCTTGAGGCTCGAAGTACCGATCAGCAAGACGATCCCAATCCCCGTCGTACTCGCCGCTTGGCCCGGGTGCCTCGGACGTCAACGGCTGCCAAAGACACCGGATAGCCGCGTACCAGCTCGGCGACCAATGCGCCGACGATGACTCCGCCGGCCGCCCAGCACCATGTGCGGGGCTGGTGTCAGGCGTGGGTGGCCTGCTTCGCCGGCGGGGCCGAGACAGCGAAGCGGCGGCCCGCGGGGCTTCGAGCCAAGACGAACGCCGTGGCAAGAAACCACAACTGCAGCGCCGTCGTGCCGACCGAAGTCAGCGCTCTGGGATCAACGCCAGCAAGCTCGACAAGCGGCAGGGCGAGTGCGAGGGTGGCGATGCCACCGGCAATGATCAGCCAGCGTGGCGCGACTCCGGTCCGCGAAGCCAAGACCATGGTGCAACCCAGCCAACCGACTGCGAACAGCGACACCCCAAGCAACTCACCGATGCCGCCGCCGTAGCCGTTCAGCGCCTGATACAGAAGCGCGATCTGGTCGGGCGCACTGGGGTACGCACGGGCCAGTTCGGGCATGACGGTGAGCCAGCGCAGGATTCCGATAGTGCGAGCAAGGGTCGACGCGATGGCGAAACCGATCGCGGTAGTGGCCAGCGGCGAGCGGGCGCCATTCGTCAGGGCTCGCGTCGTCCAGACCGCGACCGGCAGGAAGAGAACTGAGTAGGCCAGATAGACGAGGTAGCCGAAGCGGACGATGGGCTCCTGCTCGAGCAGCCGGGGCAACGCGACCGAGGCCGGATCGCCGAGGCTCGCGGGCCAGCCAATAGCGGTGCCCAGCACACCGAGCGGCACGAAGAGCAGCAAGCCTTCAATGCCGAGCAGAATTGCGGCGGTACGCATGACGACTCGGTCCGAGTCTGGCCGGATCGCCGTCGCTGCGGGGAGATTGTTGATCATCGCTCGATACTCCTTGCGTCCAGTGTTCATTTAGTTAACGCTGTTCGCACGATACTCAAATTTCGGCGCTCATGCAACTGGTGTTTGCATCGCGTATGGTGTTCGCATGACGGCTGTTCATCGGCCTACCCGTCGGGAGCGGCTGCGGGCAGAGACCATGGCGGATATCAACCGCGCCGCCCGTACCCAACTGAACGAGATCGGCGCGCCGCAGCTCTCGCTGCGCGGAGTGGCAGCCGAACTCGGCATGAGCCCCGCCGGCCTATACCGCTACGTGGACAGCCGGGATGCGCTTCTTACGAACCTGATCGCGGAATGCTTCGATGCGCTGGCCGATGCCATCGAGCGGGATCGAGATGCTGTACCGAGCGAGGACGCAGCTGAGCGGGCGCTGGCGGCGATGGTGGCCTTCCGCGGCTGGGCGCAGTCGTATCCTCGCGAGTTCGAATTGCTGTACGGAACGCCGATCCCGGGGTATCAAGCACCAGCCGACGGCCCCACCAGCATCGCGACCCGACGGGTCGGCGCCGCACTGTTGACGCCGTTCGTGCAAGCCTGGCGCTCGGGCCGACTACGTCCGCCGCGGCCGCTCGATGCGAAGACGAAACGGGATCCTGCCCTTGCCAGGTGGGCCGCAGCGATCCAACCTGATCTTCCTGCCGACGTGGCGGCCGCGCTGCTCAGTCTCTGGACTCGGTTGCATGGTTTGGTGATCATGGAGACCTTCGGTCATCTGAACTGGCTAGGGCAGGATCGGACTCAGCTGATGACCGCTCAGTTCCGCGCCATCGTGGCAGAGCTCATCTAGTCTCACCAGCGATCATGGACCTGCGCTCGCAGCTCGCGGTCGTACAGTTCGCGTACGCCGTCCATGAACTCAGGACCCAGCGGCGGCAGCTCACCGGCCGCAGCGTTCGCTTGCGCCTGCGCCGCGGTTCTGGCGCCCGGAATGACGGTCGTCACGCCATCCTGCTGAGCGACCCAGGCGAGCGCTGCCTGTGCCGGTGTTGCCTCGAAAGGCAGCTTGGCTACAAGATCAGCAAAGTCCTTCGCGGCGCGTACGCCAGTCTCATAGTCCACACCTGAGAAAGTTTCGCCCACGTCGAAGGCCTCGCCGGCTCGGTTGTAGGTTCGATGATCGTTTTCGGCAAACTGGGTCGACGTCGTGTATCCGCCGCTCAGGAGGCCGCTCGCCAGCGGCACGCGGGCGATGATCCCTACGCCGTTGGTGATCGCCGAGGGCAGCACGGTTTCCAGCGGCTTGCGGCGGAAGGCATTGAGGATGATCTGCACCGTCGCCGTGCCGCGCCGTGACATCGCAGTCAGTGCCTCGTCACAGGTCTGCACACTCACGCCGTAGCCGCCGATCACTCCCTCAGACACAAGGGTGTCCAACCCGTCGTAGATATGATCACTGGAGTAGACGGCGGTTGGCGGGCAATGCAGCTGAACAAGATCAAGTTGATCCACGTCGAGGTTGCGACGCGATCGGTCGGTCCAGGCGCGGAAATTCTGCAGCGTGTAGTTTTCCGGTACTTGATCAACGCGCCGGCCCATCTTGGTCGCGACCATGATCGGCACCTCGGGGTTCTCGGCACGGAAGCGGCCGATCAGCCGCTCGCTGCGGCCGTCGCCATAGACATCGGCGGTGTCGAAGAACGTCACGCCGGATTCGACGGCGGCACTGAGCACATCCAGCGCCGCCGTCTCACTCACCTCGCCCCAGTCCGCACCGAGTTGCCAGGTGCCCAGGCCAATCACCGAGACCGGACGTTCAGTACGACCGAGTACGCGTTCCTCCATACCTCATTACCCTACGGACACCCCCTGACGGGCCTGACGAAGCATCGCGGCTGCCACTCCCGCAAATCCGATCGCCTGCAGCACGGCACCAATGACCTCGAGCACCTCGCCACCAACAAACAGGCCGGCGACATGGAGGGGTGGCCACAACATGATCAAGATTGCCGCCCAGATGGGCACTGTACGGCTCCGCAGCAGACCGATTGCGAAGAGCAGTGTGCCCACGAGATTGCCAACAATGAAGATCGGGAATACCCAACCAACCCAGCGGTCGGCCTGACTGGCATCGATCACCGCCGCGAAGTCGGCCAGTGGTCCACCGCGCTCAGCCATCGCAATGATGATCATGTTGCTCAGCAGCACGCCGAAGTAGCAGACGTAGCCAGCGATCATCAGCGACCCACCGACGAAGGCGAGTCGAGATCGCTGAGCCAGATGCAAAGCTGTCAGCACTGCCGGAATGATCAGCAGGCAGCCGATCATTCCTGCCACTATGCCTAGCCGAAGAATGCTAGGGCCAGTTGCGGCCAGGGCAAGAGCCTGGGCTCCCGTCTCATCGCTACCCCCATTACGGATCATCCAGCCATAACTGGCGTTGGCGATCACGAAGCCCCACGGCGCCAGAACGAGGGCCAAGGCACCGCCCATCTGGCGTACGGGCCTCGGCGCCTCAGACTCAGCAACTTGCGTCTCCGGCGCGGCTCGGTCAACCGCGGTCATTATGCGCCCACCAGCGCCGGACGCCGAAGGCCGGCAAGCACGAGAGCAGCACCAACTACGGTGAGTCCGATGCTGACACCGGCGGCGATCATCGCGCCAGTCGGCACCCCAGGCACGAGAAACGCGGGCACGGCGGTAAGGGCCGCCAGTAGCCGAACGACAACGAGGGCGATCGCAGCCGCCGTCCGGCCACGCCACGCCAAGATCACCAAGATGATGCCGATCAAGCCGACACCGGCATCGATCAGTGCGATCGTCATCGGCGGATGCTGACCATCGGTGATCAGCGGTGAAGCCAGGCTTACCAGCGACAGCAGACCGAGCATGATCAGCCCCGCGCGAGAAACACGAGTCATCTCTAGATACCTCCTCGAGATCTTTATTCCGACCTATCTGGCCGGACGTCTCCACTGTCGAGGCGAAGACCGACTCGGCGGATGAGCCGATCATCTGTGCGGAGGCAGGAAGTTCCCCGGCCAGATCGGGAAACCTTCCCGGGACATCGGGAGGGTATTCGGCGCAGACTTGGCCTATGACGCGCAGATCGCACATGACAGGCCGAGCGCACTCGGGCGGCAGTGCTCGCTGGCTCGCGGTCTGTCTGGCCGGCTTCGCTGTTGCCGAGGTCGTGACCGCGGCCGCTGCTGTCGATCCTCGTCGGCTGGTCGTGGCGGGATGCGCTCGAGGCGTTCGTTGTCACCAACAGTCTGATGGGCGTTACGTTTGCCGGCTGTGGCGGAATCCTGGCGTGGCACCGTCCCCGGAACGCGGTCGGGTGGCTGTTTGTGGTCGCTGGCTTGGCTCACGCGACGACGGCGGTTTGCGCGCCCGCATTGCAGCTGCTGATCGATGCCGGGGCTCCGCTGCCTGCGCAACGACTCGTGCTGACTCTGTTTGCATGGTCGTGGCCGTGGTCGATCGGGCTCTGCCTGCCCCTGGCCCTACTGCTGTTCCCCGACGGCCGTCCCCCATCGCCACGGTGGCGATGGGTAGTTATAGCTGTGATCGTGACCGCACCACTCTTCGCAATCGAGATGGGCGGCAGCCCAATGCCGATCGAGCCGGGCTACCCCGTCGGCTACCTCACCTTTGCCGGCCACGACGCTCTGCAACCGCTCTGGACCGCTACGGAGATCCGCGGCCTCCTTGCGCTGTGTGCCGGGCTCGCCGCTCTCGCGGTACGTTATCGCCGCGGATCTGACGTCGAGCGTCGCCAGCTCCTCTGGCTGCTGTTGGCGGTGCTGGTCGCGCTGATCGTGATCTTGCCGTGGGGACTCGTCGCCGGTACGCCTGTCGAGGTGCTCTTCGCCATTCCGCTCATTCCGATTGCGGTAACCGTGGCCATCGTGCGCTATCAGCTGTTGGACATTCGCCTTGGTCGTCTCTCGCTTGCTGGCCTGGCTGATGCTCTTGCTGGCGGTTGTTGTCGCGTACGCGGGGCTGGTCGCGCTGCTTGACCGCTTTGCCGCCCCACGCGTTGCGTTGGTCCGCCTTGGTCACAGTGCTGCTTGTGCTGCTGGCAGCGCCTTTGCTCCCGAGGCTGCAACGGCTCGTCGATGGTGCGCTCTACGGGGATCGCGGTGATCCAGCGCGCGTGGTGTCCCGGCTCGGCGAGCAGCTCGCTGCCTCGGACGCCGGGCTGCAGGGCAGTGATCACCACGGTCCGCATCGGCCATGCGGCTGCCCTACCTTGCCATCGAGCGGGATGGCACGGTGCTGGCCAGCGATGGTGATCAACCGGAGCGGCTGCACCCCTGGCCGCTCACTCGTGGCGGCGAGTCGGAAGGCCAGCTGAAGATCGGACTCGCGTCCAGGTGAACGCGAGCTCGCTGCCGCCGATCGTCGTGCGCTGGCCATGCTGGCCGATCCAGTCGCCGTTGCCGTGCATTCGACAGTGGTTTCCGAGGAGCTGCAGGCGTCCCGGGAGCGGATCGTCGCAGCCAGGGAAGAGGAGCGCCGGCGGCTGCGCCGCGAGTTGCACGACGGGCTCGGGCCGACCCTGACGGGCATCGCCTTCGCCGCCGACGCAGCTGCGAACACCATTGATGATCGATCCCGAGACAGTCGCAGGAACTGCTCACCACCCTGCGCCGTGATACCCGGGCTGCCCTGGCCGACGTACGCCGGCTGGTTGACAATCTGCGGCCGCCCGCGCTGGACGAACTCGGGCTGGTTGGAGCCCTGCGGCAGCGAGCCGATCAACTGTCCTGGCGGGCTGACGGGGCGTCGGTGAAGGTCCGGCTCGACGTACCCGACCAGGTGCCGGCGCTGCCTGCCGCCATCGAGGTGGCGACCTACCGGATCGCCACCGAAGCCCTCACCAATGTCGTACGCCACTCCCGGGCGACGGGCGCACTGGTTCAGCTCAGGTGCGCCGAGCGACTGGAGGTGTCGATCACCGACAACGGACCACCCAACGGCCGTTGGGCGCCGGGTGTCGGGCTGCACGCGATGCGGGAGCGGGCTGCGGAGCTCGGCGGCTCGTTCCAGGCAGGACCGACACCAGCAGGCGGCCAGGTGGTCGCCTCATTCCCTTTGACTCCTTTGACGACGTCATGAGCGATATTCGGGTCGTCCTGGCCGATGATCATCCCGTGGTCCGCGCGGGCCTGGCCGCGCTGCTCGGATCTATGTCTGGAATTGAGGTTGTCGGCGTCGCGGCGGACGGGCACGAGGCCGTACGCGAGGTGGTGCTGCAGCATCCGGACGTGGCAATGCTCGACCTTCAGATGCCCGGTCAGGACGGCTTCGCCGCTACTCGGCAGATCACTCGCGCAGCACCCGATGTCGCTGTCTTGGTGTTGACCATGTTCGACGATGACGACTCGGTGTTCGCTGCCATGCGCGCCGGCGCTCGTGGCTATGTGGTCAAGGGCGCGGAGCAGGAGGAGATCGGCCGGGCGATCCGAGCGGTTGCATCTGGCGAGGCGATCTTCGGGCCGGGCGTCGCGCAGCGGGTGCTCCGCTTCTTCGCGACTCCAGCACCTGCAGCCAATCCGTTTCCCGAGCTGACGACGCGGGAACGCGAGATCCTTGACCTGCTCGCGGCGGCTATGCCGAATTCCATGATCGCGACGCAGCTCGGCCTCTCGCCCAAGACGGTGGCCAACCATTTGTCGTCGATCTTCACCAAGCTCCAGGTCGCGGACCGCGCCCAAGCAATCCTGCGAGCTCGGGACGCCGGGCTCGGGGTACGGCAGGACGGTTTCTAGCCTCTCCCTAGCCACGGCAGCTCGTACATCTTCACGCCTTGATGTGAAGCGACCCCTCCAGCCCGCCGCGACTGGTGCGTCCTCACGCCTGTGATCGGAAACGACTTCGTCGGGCCCGCACAACGGCCGCCCCTGTGCCTCAGATCTGTCGGACCGACGCCGTAGGTCGCTACGCGACGGCCGGCCGATTTCCTTGAGAGCCTGATTATGCCGCGACGGACTGCAGCCAGCCGCGCCTTCGCTCCTGAGGAGTGGGCGATCACGGACGCGCTCGACAGGTGGACTGGCCGGCCACCCGCTGCGCGCCTATCAGCCCGTCCGGCGCGCGGCCTCCCACTGGTGGCCGAACGGATCGACGAGACGACCGGTACGCCAACCGTGCTCCTCATGGACGGCGGCGACCTCGGTTGCACCTGCGGCAAGAGCGCGAGCGTGCGTGGTGTCGGGATCGTCGACGTAGATGATCATCCGTACTGCGCGTCCAGGGTCGAAGTCGGGTGGCAGCTCGTCGTCCTGCTGCACCCAGAACTGCGCGTCATGCACTCGGAGCTCAGCTACCTGAACGAGTCCATCCGCTTCGATCAACTCTCCCACCGTGGCCGCGAAGGCCCGCTCGTAAAACCCGACTGCGGCTGCTGCATCAGCGACCGACAACCACGGTGCGATCGTGGTCATTTGATCGGCTCCTGGTAGAGAGCGACCAAGTTGCCGTACGGGTCGCGGAACCGGGACGTCAACTCGCCCGGGTCGCCGCCGACAGCCTGCACGATCTCGCCACCCGCGGCCTCGACGGTAGCCATCGCGGCGGAAACGTCGTCGACATTGACGTAGACGAGGACGCCGGCCTCCGACTGCGGTGGTCGATCCCGTCGCCAGGCACCGCTCACGCCGCCAGTGGCGTCGTCGAAGGCGAGGACACCATCGCCGCGCGTACGGGTGCGCCAGCCGAAGACTGATGTGTAAAAGGCTGCCGAAACTTCCTCGTCAGCTGTGGGGATTTCAAGGTAAACAACCTTGCCGTGCACGGTCACAAGACGCCGCCTCTCTTTGGCTATGGTCTATCCTTAGCCAATTCTTGAAGCTATCAGGAGGGCCGTTGAGCGGCAAGCCCCGTCGCTACTCCGCACCAGGCCGGGAGGCGCAGGCACGGCGGACCCGGGCTCGGATCGTCGCAGCCGCCCACGACGCGTTCGCTCGGCGCGGCTTTGCCGCGACCATCCGTGAGGTGGCCGAGGCGGCTCACGTCTCACCGGCCACTGTTGAGCTGGTGTTCGGCACCAAGGCTGCCCTGTTGGATGCCGTTGTCGATGTCGCTCTGGCCGGGGACGACGAGCCGGTTCCGGTGCTCGACCGCGGCTGGGTACACGCGCTGGTCGAGGTGCCGGCGGCCGATTTCCTGGATGCGATGGCGACCGGGTTCGCGGCCGGCGCAGGCAGAGTCGCACCTGTGCTCGCGGCCCTCGATGAGGGCTCCGCCCGGCAGCCCGCACTGGAGGAGCTCGCCAACCGGTTGAGGCGGCAGCGTACGACGATGGCGCGCTGGGTAGTCGGCAACCTGACCTCACGCTCGGCACTCGTGTCTGACCTCACGCCCGAGGAAGCAGTGGAGACCGTGCTCGTGCTCATCGACCCGCTGCTGCAAAGGCGTCTCCTCGTGGAGCGCGGCTGGACGGTGGAGCGACTCGCCACCTGGCTCGGCCGCAGTCTTCGGCGGCTCCTGCTCCCACCCGAGCCCTAACCTGCGCTCGGGGACCGTCCTCAAATCGGTTGGACGAGCATCCAATAGTTTGGAAACGGCGACCAACAGTCCGACGACCACGCCCAATATCCGGAAGGCATCGCTATGGAAGAACGCACTGCAGAGACCGGCTATGTCGATGTCAACGGTCTCCAGATGTACTACGAGATCCACGGCACGGGTCAGCCGCTGGTGCTGCTGCACGGCGCCTTCTCAGCCATCGGCACGTCGTTCGGACAGCTGCTCCGTGGCCTGGCCGAGAACCGACAGGTCGTCGGCTTCGAGCTGCAGGGCCACGGACATACCGCGGACATTGATCGCCCGATGACCATCGAAGAGCTGGCGGACGATGTCGCCGCCGCGATTGAGCAGCTGGGGCTCGAACCGGCCGACGTCTTCGGCTACAGCACGGGTGCCGTGGTGGCCCTGCATCTGGTCATCCGGAATCCGGAGGCAGTGCGCAAGCTCGTGCTCGCGTCGGTTACCTACACCCTTGAGGGCGTCCACCCCGGCTTGATGGAGGGGTTGGGCGAAATGAGCCCGGAGATGATGCACGGCTCGCCGTGGCACGAGGAATACCTGAGGATTGCGCCGCGCCCAGAAGACTTCCCCAGGCTGTTCGCCAAGAAGACACAGATGGATCAGCAGATCGCGGACGTTCCGGCGGAGGCTGTCCGCGCGATCAAGGCGCCCACCTTGCTGATCATCGGCGATTCCGATCTCGTCCGGCCCGAACACGCGGTGGAGATGTTCCGGCTGCTCGGCGGCGGCGTCTTCGGTGACACCCCGGCCGGCCTCCCGGACTCACAGCTCGCGGTCCTGCCCGGCACCTCGCACGTCAGCTTGGTCAGCCGCGCCGATCTGCTGCTTCCGATGATCACGTCATTCCTCGACGCGCCGATGCCGGGCGGCGCCTAAGTTCCCTGATTTTGCATCACTCACGGCGCCTGAGAAGCCGTATATCCCGTTATTTGGCTCGTGAGCGTTGCGTTTTCAGGGGAAGTCAGGCCTTCCGTACGAAGCGGACATGCAGGGCGGCGGGCGTACCGACGAACTCGGCGATCTCATATCCGTCTGGCGCGTCAGCGAGATTGTCGAAGAGCCGCTCACCACTGCCCAGCAATAGCGGCGTGTACGCCAAGTGCATCTCGTCGACCAGGCCGGCTCGGAGATACTGCTGAATCGCAGAGACGCCGCCGGCCAGCCGTACGTCTTGCCCGCCGGCCGCAGCGACAGCCCGCTCCAAGGCCGCTTCGATCCCGTCGGTGACAAAGTGGAAGACGGTTCCGCCCTCCATCGTGACTGATTCGCGCGGGTGGTGGGTGAGGACGAACGTGTCGTGGTGGTACGGCGGATCCTCGCCCCACCAGCCACGCCATACGTCGTCGGGCCAGTCTCCGCGGATGGGTCCGAACATGTTGCGGCCCATGATCGTCGCACCCAAGCCCACTTCGCCCGCCGCCGCGAAGCGATCATCAACGCCCTCGTCGCCGCCCTCCTCACCAAACAGCTCTCGGAAGGTTCGGGTGCCGAACGCCCAGTTGTGCAGCTGCATTCCGCCTACTCCAAGGGGATTGTCGAGACCTTGATCAGGCCCTGCCGCGTACCCGTCAAGGGAGACGCTGAAGTTGTGGACACGAAGCTTTGACACGAGCAAGCCTCCTGCAGTCGTCGGAGCGAACAGCTTGTCATAGTGCCGGTTGCGGAGACGCTTCGCATATGTTGCAACAGTGACGTATCAGAAGGATCCGCGGGTGGACTCCTACATCGAGGCACTGCCCGAGTGGCAGCAGCAGATCTGTCAGCAGGTTCGTGATCTTGTCCATAGTGCTGATCCCGAGGTTGTCGAGACCATCAAGCGGCGCGTGCAGCCCTACTTCGTGCTGGAAGGGAATATCTGCGCCCTGCTCGCTGCAAAAGATCATGTCAATGTCTTCCTCTACGACGGCGCGATCGTTCCCGATCCCGAGGGCATTATCACGGCGGGCCACGACAATCAGACGGCTCGCACCGTCGGGGTACGCCAGCACGAGAAGATCAACACCAACGCCCTTGGCGAGATGTTCCGGCAGATCATCGCCAACAACCGCGCCGGCGGGTGGCGCAAGATCAAGCAGGCACAGTGATGACGCCCGAGACGGAAGGGTGCCTGTGACCTCGCCCGCGATTCCTCCGCAGGTCTGGCAGCTCGACGCGGCAAGCGTGTCTGACGCAAACAAGGCGCTGCGCATCCTGCCGCGCGAACTCCGCCCATACCGCCGCGGCCTGCGCATGGTCGGTCGAGCGGTCACGGTTGCGGCGTACGCGGATCTCATGCCCGTACTCGCTGGCCTCCAGCAGTCCGGCCCCGGAGACGTCCTGGTTGTCGACGCCGGTACGACCGAGCACGCCGTGCTCGGTGAGCTCTTTGCAACTGAAGCCGTACGGCGTGGCATGGCCGGCATCGTCGTCTACGGTCTGTGCCGCGACACGGCGACTCTGACCGAGCTGCCGATGCCGATCTACAGCCTTGGGACGATTCCACGCGCCGTCGGAGCGAGGAGAATTCCGATCACCCAACAAGCCGTACGGCTAGGGGATGTCGAGGTCCACCCCGGCGAGATTCTGATCGGCGACGACGATGGGATCGTCGTGCTCAGCGATTCAGAACTCGATGCGGCGCTGGACGCAGCCGAAGCGATCCAGCAGCGCGAGGCCGCGATCAGAGCGGACATCCTGGACGGCAGCTCGCTGTTCGACCAGCTGAACTTCACTGAGCACGTCGACAACCTGCGTGCTGGGCGGCCCAGCTCACTGTCGTTCCGGGCACCGGACGCCTAGGCCGTCGTGCGCGTCGGCGCCTTTCACGCCACGATGCCCGGCTACCATGCGACCCGGCTCGTGGAGCTACCAGCACTCGCGACCGAGTTTGGCGTCGGCGCCGTGCTGGTCAAGGACGAATCTGACCGTCTCGGCTTGCCAGCTTTCAAGATCCTCGGCGCATCCTGGGCCGTGAACTGCGTGCTGAGCAGGCGCGCCGGCTTCGACACCCCGGCGACAGGCCTGCCGGAGTTACGGGAACGCGTCGGCAACACGGCCATCACTCTCGTCACCGCGACGGATGGCAATCACGGTCGAGCCGTAGCCCGGATGGCCCAGCTCCTCGGTTTGGCAGCACGCGTTTACGTTCCCGCGGGAACGACCGCCAAGACGCTCAACGCCATCGCCGATGAGGGCGCTCAGGTCGTCCAAACCGACCTCCGGTACGACGACGTAGTACGCGCCGCGGCGAGTTCGACAACGAACAGGCCAGCCGAGATCCTCATCCAAGACACCGCCTGGCCTGGCTATGAGGAAATCCCGCATTGGATCGTGGACGGCTACAGCACGATGTTCAGCGAGATCGACGCTCAACTCGGTGACCGTGCCCCAGGTCTCATCGCCGTGCCGACCGGCGTCGGATCGCTGCTGCAGGCCGCGTTGCAGCATTACCGAGGGACGCCCGGGCAACCATCGCCCGCCGTCCTCGCCGTCGAGCCGGTGACGGCCGCCTGCGTGACCGCGAGCCTTGCGGCGGGCAAGCCGATCAGTGTCGACACCTCACGGCCGACGAGCATGGCCGGGCTCAACTGCGGCACCGTCTCCACGATCGCCTGGCCGGCCATCCGCGACACACTGACTGCCGCCGTGGTCATCACCGATGACCAGGCTCATGCCGCGATGCAGCGGCTACACGAGCTCGGAGTTCCAGCCGGTCCCAGCGCGGCCGCATCGCTGGCCGGCGTACGGGCGGCGCTGGGTGAGACCAGCCGGCGCGCCGCTCTGGCAACGAAGGCGGACAGCGTTGTGGTGTTGATCAGCACTGAAGGCGCGGTCTAAGGTCGCGCTAGATGAGACATTCGGGGCATCGCCTAGGAGTTGATCATGGTCGATCGAATCAGCGCGTCCGCCTACAACAGCTGGTGGCAGTTCCGGGCTGATTCGTGGTCACGCCTGGAGGAAGCAGCCGGGCGGATCGTCACCTCGTTACGCCGCGGGAAATCGATCGACCAGGACATGACCGATGCGGTGCATGAGCAATGCGCGGCGCTCGCGCCGCTGGAGCAGTTCTGGGCTTTTCCGGGCCACGCCGCCTTCGGCGTGGTCCAGGAGCTTGCGGCAGCCGGAGCGTGGGAGCGGCTGGCACGGATGGTGGCTCGGATCAATCGTGCGCTCGTCACCGAGTCCTACCGGTCCGGGTCGCTCGACGACATCTCCTACGGCGAGCATCGCGACGACACCGAGAACCTGATCATTACAGGCATCCATGATCATTCTCGCAAGCCGTACTTCGAGGTGCTCGTTGTCGAGACCATGTCGCCGGCACAAGAAGAGCAACTCCGCGAGGAGGTACATACCTGGCGCCGACCGACTGACCCTTTCATCTACGAGCTCGTCGTGGTCGGCAGCGGTGTCGAGGCGGCCGTAGCGATGCGACTCAACGCGAACATCCAGGCCTGCGTGATCAGAAGACGCTTTGCTCACGAGGCGCTGCGTGATCTCAGCAGCCTCGCAAACTTCGCCGACGCGACGCTGGCGGATGATCTTGCGGACCACTCCCCTGACGAGCGCGCCGAGATTCTGGCGCCGCGGCTGGCCCAGATCCGTCCCGAGGTCGACCTCTACCTGATGACCGAGATCGCCGTTGAAGAGGTCGCGGGCATGGTGAGCCATCACTTCCGACGGGTATTCCACGCCCGGGAAGGCGCACTAGAACTTCACCTGACCGTCCTCGCCGGGGTCGCCGCGCGTTACCGTACGCCGTTCTTCGAGGCCCTCCGTGCCTACAGCCAGCGACCGACCGGAGTGTTCCATGCCTTGCCGATCTCGCAAGGCAAGTCGATCGTGAACTCGCACTGGATCCGCGACATGGTCGGCTTCTACGGCCTCGAGATCTTCTTGGCCGAGACCTCGGCAACCACCGGCGGGCTGGATTCCCTGCTCGAGCCGACCGGGCCATTGCGTGAGGCTCAACAGCTCGCAGCCGAGACCTTCGGCTCGCGGCAGACCTACTTTGTGACCAACGGAACCTCCACGGCCAACAAGATCGTTGCCCAAGCCTTGGTGGCGCCTGGCGACATCGTCCTGGTCGACCGGAACTGTCACCAGTCGCATCACTACGGGTTGATGCTCGCCGGTGCCGAGGTCAGCTATCTGGACGCGTACCCGCTCAATGAATTCTCGATGTACGGCGCGGTACCGCTGCACGAGATCAAGTCCAAACTCCTCGCGCTGCGCGCCGCAGGCAAGCTTGATCGCGTCAAGATGTTGATGCTGACCAACTGCACCTTCGACGGCATCGTGTACGACGTCGGCCGGGTGATGGAGGAATGCCTGGCAATCAAGCCCGATCTGGTGTTCCTGTGGGACGAGGCGTGGTTCGCCTTCGCCCGCTTCCATCCTGTGTACCGCCCGCGCACCGCAATGGAGGCGGCCAGCACACTTGCCGAAAAGTTGCGTTCGGCTGAGTACCGGGCGCAGTACGAGGCGAGTCTGCCGCGCGATGAGAGCTCAGCGGCAATGCGTAGCCAACGCCTCATCCCCGACCCGGCGCGAGCTCGGGTGCGGGTCTACTCAACGCATTCCACGCACAAGACCCTGACGGCGCTGCGGCAGGGTTCGATGATCCACGTCTATGATCAAGACTTTGCCCTGAAGGTGGCGGAGGGATTCCATGAGGCCTACATGTCGCATACCTCGACTTCCCCCAATTATCAGATCTTGGCCTCTCTTGATCTTGGTCGGCGGCAGGCCGCACTGGAAGGCTTCGAACTGGTGCAACGGCAGATCGAGTACGCGATGAAGCTGCGCGATGCGATTGATCATCATCCACTGCTGAGCAGGTACATGCACTGCCTGAGTACGGCGGAGCTCATCCCCGAGCGGTACCGCGCCTCCGGCATCGCCCAGCCGCTGCGTACGGGCCTGAACAACATGGTGACGGCCTGGGAGCAGGACGAGTTTGTGCTCGATCCCTCGCGGGTGACTGTCTACATCGGTCTTACCGGCATCGACGGAGCGACATTCAAGCGCGCACAGCTCATGGACAAGTTCGGCATTCAGATCAACAAGACATCCCGCAACACTGTGCTGTTCATGACCAACATCGGGACGACACGCAGCTCGGTCGCCTACCTCATCGAGGTTCTGGTGAGCATCGCCCGCGATATCGACAACCGGGCCGCGGAGATGAATCTCGCGGAGCGCGCGGCGTTCGAGCGCGCCGTGATGCATATGACGAATCCGACCGCGCCGTTGCCCGATTTCAGCGGATTCCACCCGGCCTTTCTCAGCCAGGGTGATCCACCGACTCCGGAAGGTGATGTCCGCAGGGCCTTCTTCCTCTCCTACGACCACACCATGTGCGAGTATCTGCCGGCCGAGGAGGTCGAGGAAAAGATGGATGGCGGTGAGCTCGTGGTCTCCGCGACCTTCGTGACGCCGTATCCGCCGGGTTTCCCCGTGCTGGTGCCCGGGCAGGTGTTCAGCAAGGAGATCTTGTCCTTCATGCGCAGCCTCGACACGCCCGAGATCCACGGCTACCAGCCGGCGCTCGGATACCGCGTCTACACGTCTAAGGCGATGGAGATGGTCGCCGAGCGACCCAGCGGTTGAGTCCTATGCTGCCGCTATGACCGAGACAGGGTCTGTCGACACGAGTCGGCGACCTCTTGGCGTCTCGCCGGCGGCGCCGGTTCGTTGGGCGCACATCCGAGGTCGAGCTGTTTCAGGCCGCTCTGGAGTCGCCCGAACCGCCGTTCCTGGTGCTCCACATCCACGGTCCGCCAGGTATCGGCAAGACCAGCTTGCTGGACGTCTGTGCTGAGCTGGCAGCCGACGCGGGCGCGAGCGTGATTCGTCTGGACGGGCGCGACCTCGTGCCGTCGCCGCCCGCCGTGCTTCGACGCGCTGGGTGTGCTTGAGGTGCCCGAGGGGGAGAGCCATCGCCGCCCGTCCCGACGAGCGGCCGGTTGGTGATCATGTTCGACACCTACGAGCGGCTGGCGCCGCTGGATGACTGGGTACGCACCTGGCTGGTGCCGCGCCTGCCGGCCACCGCCCTGACGGTGCTCGCCGGTCGGGCAGCGCCGGATTCGGCCTGGCGCGCGATCCGGCCTGGCGAGAGCTGTTGCGGGTGGTGTCGCTGCGCAATCTGAGCCCGGAGGACAGCCGCCAGTACCTGCACGCATGTGGCGTCGACCCTGCCCGCGTCGACCAGCTGGTCGAGCTGGCCCATGGCCACCCGCTGGGGCTGTCGCTGCTGGCCGATGTGGTCGTTCGCGGCGGCGAAGCGGCCGCCGATCCGCTGACCCCGGATCTCGTGGGTACCCTGCTGCGACGGTTCGTCGAGATCGTTCCCAGTGGGCGGCATCGCCGTGCCCTCGAGGTGTGCGCGCTCGCCAGAGTGACCACCGAGGCGCTGTTGCGGGAGGTGCTCGGGCTCGAGGATGCACACGAGCTGTTCGGCTGGCTGCGCGAGCTGTCGTTCGTCGAGTCGGGGCCGGAAGGTGTGTACCCGCACGATCTGGCTCGCGACGCCCTGGAGGCCGATCTGCGCTGGCGCGACCCCGACGGCTACCGCCAGCTTGTTCCGCGGGCTCCGCGGCTACATCAACCGTCGCCTTCAGACATCTCGGCGGCCAGGAACAGCAGCGCGCGATCGCCGACGCCAAATACATGTTCCGCCGGCTTCCTGGCGTTCCGTCGCCGGTTGACTGGGGCGCCTGGGGGCAGCAGCATCCCGAGCCAGCACGACCGGCGGACCGCGAGTCGATCCTGGGCCTGGTCCGTGGCCTGGGAGGGGGAGGAGTCGGTCGACGATCGCTGCGCGATGGTGGGAGCGGCAACCTGAGGGCTTCTTTGTGGTCCGGGGCCAGGACGGCGTGGTCGGCTGGCTTCGTCGCCGTGCTGGACCTGACCCGAGCATCCGCCGAGGACATCGCGGCCGACCCCGGCGCCCGCGCAGCCTGGGAGTACGCAGCGCGGCACGGTCGCGCCTCGACCCACCGAGATCGTCACCCAATCCCGGTTCATCGTCGACCGGGATGCGTACCAGGGCCCGTCCCCGACACTCAACGCCGTGGCGATCCTGGCGATGCAGCGCTACCTGGGTACGCCGAACCTGGCCTGGGACTTCCTTACGCTGGCCGAGCCGGAGCGGTGGGACGCCTACTTCGCGGCTGCCGACCAGCCGCGCGCGAACGGCGCCGACTTCTCGGTGCACGGCCGCCGTTACGGGCTGTTCGCCCACGACTTCCGACAGGTCCCGATGAGCGCCCTGCTGGAGCGGATAACCGAGCGCGCCCTCGCCCAAGACATCACGCCGTCCCCGGCGACGAGCAAGCCGCCGTTGCTGGTGCTCTCCCAGACGAGTTCGACGACTCCGTGCGGCAGGCAATGCGTGACCTGCGCCGACCGGATCTGCTGGCGCGCAACCCGCTGCTGCGGACCCGCCTGGTCCGTGACCGCGCCGGGGACGAGGAGCCGACTGGGGCAGACGCTGCAGACGCTGGTGTGTGCGGCAGTCGAGACGCCTGCGGGAGCACCCGCGCGACGACAAGCTGTGGCGTGCTGTCGAGCGGACCTATGTGCGTCCGGCCGCCACCCAAGAGCGAGCCGCCGCGGCACTGGGGCTGCCGTTCAGCACGTACCGCCGGCACCTCACCCAAGGCGTGGATCGTGTCGTGGCTTGGCTGTGGGACCAGGAGATCTACGGCAAGCATCACTGAGCACAATCGAGCAGCATCCGGTCTGGGAACCGAGCAATCGCTGGGCGCAGTCTCTCCCTACGAGGAGGTGGCTGCGATGAACATCCAGATCGGAGACCGGGCAGTCGTGCTCGGCGGAAGCATGGCGGGACTGCTGGCCGCCCAGTCCTCGCCGACAGCTACGGGCAGGTGATCGTCATCGACCGGGACGAGCTGCCCGAGACGTCGATGCACCGGCGTGGTGTCCCGCACGGCCGGCACCTTCATGCGCTGGCGGCGCGCGGGCAGCAAGCCCTGGAGGAGCTGTTCCCCGGGCTCACCGCGGAACTGGTCGCCGACGGAGCGACGGCCGGTAGCTTGCTGGCCGACGCGCGGATGTACCTCAGCGGCCACCGGCTTCGGCAGACCGACACCGGCCTGGTGCTGCTCTGCGCCAGCCGACCATTCCTGGAGGCACATGTCCGCGCCCGGGTACGGGCCCTCCCCAACGTGACGTCTGCTTGGACCGCTGCGACGTCGTCGGGCTGGCCACCACCCCGGACAATCGTCGGGTCAGCGGCGCGCGGGTGCTGCGTCGGGCCGACAGCAGTGCCGAGGAGGTGCTGCTCGCCGACCTCGTGGTCGACGCCAGCGGCCGCGGCTCGCGCACCCCAGCGTGGCTGGACTCGCTCGGCTACTCCCGGCCGGACCTGGAGCAGGTGCGGATCGGGCTGGGTTATGCCACCCGGATCTACCGGCTTCCGACCGATGCCCTCAACGGCGACCTGGCAATCCTGGACGCCGCCACGCCCCAGCTGCCACGGACCGGTGCCCTTCTGGCGCTCGAGGGCGATCGGTGGATGCTGACGCTGGCCGGCATTCTCGGTGACCATCCGCCCACCGACCCCGACGGCTTCCTCGACTTCGCCCGGTCGCTTCGGTTCCCCGACATCTACGAGGCGATCCGCGACGCCGAACCGCTGGATGATCCGGTCGGCTTCCGCTTCCCGGCCAGCGTCCGACATCGCTACGAACGGCTGACCGCACTTTCCTGCCGGCCTGCTCGTGATAGGGGATGCCGTGTGCAGCTTCAATCCGATCTACGGCCAGGGCATGAGCGTGGCCGCCCTGGAGGCGCTCACCTTGCGCCGCCACCTAGCCCGAGGCATAGCGCCGCGAGCACCATCGCTGGTTCCGTGACCTCGCTCGCGTTGTCGATGTGCCGTGGGACATGTCAGCGGGCGGCGACCTGGCTTTTCCCGGCGTCCCGGGACGCAGAACGGTCAAGGTTCGCTTGCTGAGTGCATACCTGGCCAGGCTTCATGCCGCCGCGGCCGAGGACGCCCGTCTTGCCACCGCCTTTATCCGCGTCTCCGGACTGGTCGCACCGCCCCAGTCGCTGCTGCATCCGAGCGTCGTGCTGCGTGTGCTGAGAAAAGGCGCCAGGTGTTGCGGCCCGGACGGCTCCCGACCTCTCTGTCATACCGAGCGATTGACCATCCGAGCGGTCACGGCTGCTGTGTCCGGTCACGCCACAGCAGCCAGGCCACCACGGCCACCAAGACGAGCTGGAGTGCGATACCGACCATCTGGGCCACCGCGTCGCCAGTGGGGAAGCCCTCCAGATGCAGGGCGTGGTACACCGCGTGCGGTACGGCGTACACAGCAGTCGCAATGATCGCGACCACGCTCAGCAGCCATTGACCGGTCACCGCTGCGGCGACGAGCAGCACCGTGAGAGCGAGACTGAGTTCGCCGACGTCTCGGGTGAGGTGCTCGTTGTACGGCGGCAGCAGCGAGACCCATGCGTGTCCGGGTAGCGGGAAGCTGCGATAGAAACTCATCGGCGCGAGCAGCGCCCACACCCCAACTATGGCCTCCAATGCGGCGAGGAGCCCTAAACCTGCCCGTACTGATACTGATGTCGTTCGTGCCTGCTGTGTCGGCCCCGTGGTCACGATCGTGCTGAGGATTCGGTCGGAGCCGTCTTCCGCCTCGTCAGCCGCGAGTTGATCACTGCGTTGCCAACGCGGAAGCCAAGATTCCGGCTGAGGATCTCGAAACGACTCGTGGCGTGGAACTGTTTCGCCGCGCGCCGGGACTCGAGCACGGCCTTCCGGCCTCGAGCCGCGATGCCGGCTGCCACGCGATCAGCATCGCCGGGAAGGTATCCCGAGCCGAGCAGCTCGGCCAGGGCCAACGCGTCGATCATCGCCGCGTTGCCGCCTTGGCCCTGAAACGGGCTCATCGGATGGGCCGCATCACCAAGCAGCCAGACGTTTCCATCCCGGATCTGCTTGCTCGGATTCCGGTCGTAATAGCCGCGCGGCTTGACCGACTCCGGATCGGCCGCTGCAACGATCGATCGGATCAATGGATGCCAGTCCGCCGTTGCCTCCCGTACGCGATGGAGCAGCTCGGCCCGACTCATCGGCTCCAGCGCGGACGGCTCGACAGCGGAGGTGTAGGAGAAGTGCACGCCGCCGGGCTGGCGATAGCAGAAGAAGGAATCACCATGATCACCCAGGGTCATGAAATAGCCGCCGCTAAGCAGCGGATCCTCCGATGCCAGAGCGGCATCTCCGGTAATCGCGGAGAGTCCGAGGAAGTGGGGTGCGTCGTCGATCAGCTGGCGTCGCAGCGCCGAGCCGACCCCGTCGCAACCCACGACCACATCGCCCTCGGTATGCCGACCGCCAGTGAAGATCATTCGGATACTGTCGTCCATCATCTCGAAACCGAGAGCCTGGAACCCGTAGCGCACGGAGTCGCCAGGCAGCGCCTCGGCAAGCACCGACTGCAGATGATCACGTTGTACGCGGTAGGTCTGGCGCGAGTCGTCATTCCCGGACGGGAGGGCAAGCAGCGTAGCGCCCTGACGGTCGGTGATCACGAAATTGGTCACCTGCTGCCCGCCACCGGCGAGCACATCATCACGCAGCCCGAGTCGCTCGAGAACGGCTAATCCCGTCTCACTCTTGAGTCCAATCGCGTAGCTCTTGCGCCGATCGGCGGCCGAGGTATCGCGCTCGTACAGCTCCACCTCATGCTGCGGTGCCAGCTGAGCCAACGCGGCTGCGAGTGTCAAGCCGCTGATGCCGGCGCCGACGATGATCACCTTCATGATCGACCTCCTGGTTGATCATGCTACAAACGCCGACTTGTCAGAGTCTCAGCACCATATAGGGTGCTGACACTCTGGCAAGTCGGCGTATTGAGATCAGCTGTCCGCTAGGCGCGCCGCGCGGCTGATCAGATAGCGCTGTTGCGGCAGGTTGGTCGCTCTGCGAGCTGCGGCACGGTACGCATCGCGGGCGGCGGCCGTATCGCCGCTCATCTCCAATAGGTGTGCCCGGACCGAATGAAGCCGGTGGTCTTCCGCCAGCTGCTTGTCTTTGGCCAGTGTCTGTACGCGCTCGAGTCCAGCGGCTGGGCCATCGGCCATTGCGACCGCTACCGCGTGATTCAGGGCAACCATGGGGTTGTCCGAGCTCTGCAGCAGCAACTCATACAGCGCCTTGATCTGCGGCCAGTCGGTTTCCTCCGTGCTCGGGGCCTCGTCGTGGATCGCCGCGATCGCCGCCTGCAGTTGATAAGGCCCGGTTGGCCCCCGCGGCAGCGCCGCGGTGATCAACGCAATGCCCTCGGTGATGTAGTCGCGGTTCCATAGGGCGCGGTCCTGCTCGGCCAGTGGCACCAGCTCTCCGGTGGGCGTCGTCCTCGCCGTGCGACGGGCGTCAGTAAGCAACATCAGCGCCAAGAGCCCGGCAGCCTCCGCGTCCTCGGGCAAAAGTTCGTGGACAATCCGGGTGAGCCGGATCGCCTCGGTGGCCAGCTCGACGCGATGCAGGCTCGGACCGCTGGTAGCGGCGTACCCCTCAGTGAAGATCAGATAGAGAACGTGCAACACCGCCGCCAGCCGTTCGGTGCGCTCCTGGAGAGCAGGCAGCCGAAACGGAATCCCGCTGTCCTTGATCTGTTGCTTGGCTCGAGTAATTCGCCGGGTCATGGTGGCCTCCGAGACGAGAAAGGCCCGCGCGACCTCAGCCGTCGTCAGCCCACCGACTGCCCGCAGCGTGAGCGCAATCTGCGAGGAAGGCGATAAAGCGGGATGGCAGCACATGAACAACAAGATCAACATGTCATCGGAGTCCGCGGACTGATCGCCCGCGTCAGGCTGCTGCCTCGGCAGCTCCCAGCTGGCGACGGCGTCCTCGCGGCGTCGGCGGGCCTGCTCATTACGCAGCATGTCGGTCAATCGGCGCGCTGCCACAGTGATCAACCATCCCTTGGGATTGGTCGGAACGCCGTCGTCGGGCCACTGGGTTGTGGCCGCCACCAATGCCTCCTGGACCGCATCCTCAGCAAGATCGAAGTTTCCGTAGCGGCGTACCACGGCACCAAGAACCTGCGGCGCCACCTGGCGCAGCAGCTCCTCGACGTCAGCCTCGGCCACTGGCCTGCTGATCAGTACGCGATCTCGTCGGCGGTTTCCATGATCGGCCGCACGTCCGCGTACGCATTGGCCGCGACATGGTCCGGTGCCGGGCAGCCGGCCAGGCGACCGGCGATCTCGGTCGCTCGATCGAAGCTGTCGCATTCCACGATCCAGTAGCCGGCGAGCACTTCTTGGGTCTCGGCGTACGGGCCGTCGGTGACGAACGGCGAGCCGTCACGCGCACCAAGGCGCCTGGTGTGCACTGGCGCGGCCAACGCTCTGGTCTCGACCAGCTCGCCGGCCTCGGCAAGCTCGGTATTGAAGCCCTCCATGAAGGAGGCCATCGCGGCGAAGTCCTCCGGCGACCAGGCCGGCAGGTCGCTCGGCTGCCCAGCCATCCCGTCGTAATCCTGTTGCGAGGCGTAGGTCAAGATCATGTATTTCATCTCACCCTCCTTGTTCCTGGCACCTGCTTGGTGCTCTCACCGTGACGTCGAGGCTGAGCACGCATCCCGGACATCGCGTGAGAAGTCCCCTCCTAGACTTCCTCAGCTGCAACTGGGTCCATGAGCCGTTCTTCCGCACCCGGCCACAAAAGTAGGCTCAATCGGCCGCTTGGGAACATTTTCTCCTCACAGGGCCACGAGTGCTTGGCCGGTCTGGTGGCCGGCTCGGCTGAGGCTCAAGAGGTGTGCGCCCCGAGAACAACGGAATAGGTTGTTGTCAACCGGATCACGTGCTGAGCGCGTTCTAGGTTCGTGGGCGATTCGGGACCTCAAAACGAGGTGATCATGGCGAGTGAACAGCTCATCGCGCCCGATCCCGCAATCCGTGCTCGAGCGGTGACTGACTTCACGGCGTGGGTGAGCGACCATCACCGTCCGCTGTTGGATTTCGCCCAGTTGATCGCAGGTGATGCGGCGACCGGCGAGGATCTGCTGCAGATCGCGCTGGCGCGCGCCTATCTCAAGTGGTCCAAGATCAGCGCTCGCGGCGAGCACCCGCTGGGCTACGTACGACGCATCATCGTCAATGAGAACGCGTCGCTGTGGCGGCGCGCCTGGAGGCGTCGGGAGAGATCCACAGACTCAGTACCGGAAGCGGGCACGCTCGATCCGACGTCAATCGACACGACCTGGGAAATGGTGCAAGCGCTCCCCTCGCGGCAACGGGCTGCGGTTGCCTTGCGGTTCTACGCCGACCTCAGCGTCGCCGAGACTGCCGAGGTCATGGGCTGCTCGGTCGGTGCGGTGAAAACTCACACGTCACGGGCCCTAGCGAAGCTGCGGGAGACGCTGGCCGACGGAGGCGAGTCATGACTGATCTCTTCGAACGCCGACTGGCCGAGCGGCTGCAGGCGCACCCACTGCCGGAGGAGATTCCGGACCTGGGTATCCGGAGCGTACGGCTTGGCGAGCGCATCAGACGCCGTCGTATTGGAGCTGCCGTTCTGGCCGTAGTCCTCCTCCTGATCATCCCGGCTGCATCTGGACTGTGGCGACTTGCAACTGGTACCGAGAATCCGCCGGTGATCAGCCCGTCGAGCCCGGCGCCTCAGGCTTCAACCGGCCCCAAAACAGTGGTTCTCGACCTCGGGGTGCTTCAGCAGGGCGCCGCTCCGGAAGTCAGCACCGTACGAGGAGCCTCGGGGTGGCTCGCATCCGGCGAGACCGTGAAACTACCGAGCGCGCAGTTCGGTTCGATCACGGAGTACGGCTCAGGGCTCGCTTGGCTGACTCGTACTGGAGGAGCGGTCCAGCTCAATGTGTCAGCCGAGCGCTTGCCGAGCGCCACGAACGGGCGTGAGGTGACCGGCGCCGAGCCAGGTCCCAATGGATCGATCATGGTACGGACGAAAGCCGGTCCGGTGTTCCTCACGAGCGGCGGCAAGCTCATCGCGGCCTCCCAGCCGAAGTTGCGCACCAACCGAATGGTTGCCACGGCCGACGCCGTCTGGGTGGAGACCGGCGGAGAAGTTTTGCGGCTTCAGATGGCTGACCTCGAAAGTGGATCGTTCACCGCGAAGGCCTATCCGCAATGG
Organism: uncultured Actinomycetota bacterium; assembly: GCA_963815975.1. GTDB lineage: Bacteria > Actinomycetota > Actinomycetes > Propionibacteriales > Propionibacteriaceae > Microlunatus. The sequence continues at coordinate 128,018 of CAWFJC010000022.1, read as the reverse complement.
AGCACGGTGGTCTTCGGTGATCCTCGCGCCGATCGTCTCGTGGTGATCGATGATCAGGGCTGCCAGTCGGTCGTCAAGGGCTCGACGGCCGAGTCGGTGTGGCGGAGCTGCGCCTGGGAGCTCAACGCGTTCTCCTCCGACGGTCAACTCGTTGCAGCTAGCAGCGTCACGTACGGCACCATCGGCGTCATCGACCTGAGCACGGGCGAGCTGGTGCTTGGAATCGACCCAGACGTGACCCCGGTGGGACCGCAGATGGTGTTCGACGAGGCCGATCGACTCAACTTCCGGGTGGGCAATAGGCCTGTCAACTTCCGGCCCAAAAACGAGACCGTGGGATTCGCCTTCATGACGTGCGACCTGGCCGGTACGTGCTGGCTCTCTAGCAATCGGTACCCGGATCCGATTGACTTCGTGTTGCCGAATCGGAAGTGAACCTCATGGCTCTGGCGCCCATGACTCGACGATTCGACCCACTTGAGACGGTTCCCGCGGGCGTTTCTCCTCACAGAGTCACGAATGCAGCCCGACATGCCGATCAAGGCCGTCATTCGTGGCCTTGTGATGCAATAACGCGAAAGGCCGCGCTCAATCAGTTGCCTCACGGCTGCGCTGCTGAACGAGGCGGAGCATTTCGCGAGCGACCATCGGGCCAGCGTTTTGATTCTGGCCAGTAACCAAGTTGCCATCGATCACCCAATGATTGGCGAGGATGTCGGTGATGCGGGTGCTGGACTCGTACAGCGCGCCTTTGCGACGGAGTTCGGTCTCCGGATGCTGCGGTGTATCGGTAATCCGGAGGTCGCGCACCTGGCGATTGCTTACTCCGGTGACACGTCGGCCCTCGATCAGCGGTCGTCCGTCGGGGCCGGTGGCATTGATCAGCCCGAGCGGGCCGTGGCAGACGCCGCCGATGATCTTGTCGGCCGCATTCGCCTCGGTGATCTTGCCCGCGAGCGCATCAGAGAATCCCAGGTCGAAGGCCGCTCCCCAGCCGCCGGCCAGATAGACGATGTCGTACGCGTCGATGTCCACGGCAGCTATCGGCAGCGAGTTAGTGATCTTGGTCCGCAGATCTCGATCGGCTAGGAAACGATCATCGGCCGCGGTGCGAATGATCGAATTCACCGACAGCGGATCGACTGGGATCAGACCGCCGGCGGGGCTGGCGACATCGACGTTCATGCCAGCGTCCAAGAAGGCGTAGTAGGCGGAAGTTAGTTCGCTCGCAAAGACACCAGTGGGCTTGCCGATGTCGAGCATCGAGTGATTGGTCGCAACAACAAGCGCACGACGGCCGGTCAGATCCACCTCGACAGGGTCAGGATCGTTCGGATGCAGGCCCAGCTTCTGCACGATCCTGCGCAGCAGCAGCGCTGGCGGTGCGACTCGTTTCATCCCGCTGGCCTCTCGCTCGATGACGCTTGGCCGAGGTGGCCTGCTGCTACTCCGGCTGGTTGTCCACTGGCCCAGAGATCCGATAGGGAGTGTCCAGTCCTTCATACACCAGGTGCGCGACCATCCCGTCGGCCGAGTGCTTCAGGTTGTGGCAGTGGTCCATCCAGATGCCAGGGTTATTGGCCACGAAGGCGACGTCGTAGCTCTCCCCCGCGGCGACATTGAGGGAGTCGACCCACCACGGGCTTCCGGTCGCTTGTACGCCATTGCGAGCGAGCACGACCAGATGGTGGCCGTGCAGGTGCATCGGATGCACCTCGCTACTGCGGTTCTCAATATGCGTTACGACGACGTCGCCCTCGCGTACCACGAACATCGGGACGTTTGGATAGATATGGCCGTTGATCGACCACCACATCCCGGGTCGACCGCGGACGAATCCAGGTCGACGTCCGATCACGTAGTCGAACCTGCGAGTTGGCTGGGCGGGGTCGAAGCCGAGCGGTGCCGGTGTCCCGTACGTCAGAAGGTCCAGCTTTTCCCCAGGCTGCGGCGGTGCCGCCGCGTTGCTGCCGCTGGGTCCGACGATCACTGCGATCGCCTTCGAGAGTTGGATCCTCGCTGCGGAGCCGTCAGCTGGCACCTGGACTGCGAGATCCGCCCTGGCGCCGGCGGTGAGAGTGAGCGAGCGGTCGGAAACCTCTGATGGTTCGTGCACGTCGGTGCCATCAATCGCCAATAACCGGTACGAGCCGCTCGACCAGACCTCCATAGGCCCGTTGTCGGTGTTGGTGACCCGGACCCGGACCCGCTGACCCGGGCGTGCCGGCACCTGCAGATTCTCGGCCTTGCCGTTGACGGTGTGCACGCCTCCATAGGTGTGTGCAAGCGCCGTCACATCCAGCGACTGCGCAATGCCTGACTTCGGCATCACCACGAGCGCCCCGAACATTCCACCAGCCACCTGGGGGTTCGAGACCTGATGGGAGTGGTACCAGAAAGAGCCTGCTTGATCAGCAACGAAACGGTAGGTGAACTCGCCGCCCACCGGCACCGCATCCTGGGTGACCCCGGCAACGCCATCCATCGCATTCGGGACATCGACGCCGTGCCAGTGCAGCGTGACACCGGCGCCGACCGACTCGTTGCGGAGGTGGACCTCCACCAACTGGCCCTGTACGGCACGGATTTCGGGCCCCGGTGACGTGCCGTTCAGCGTGTACCGGGCAAGCGACGGACCGCCGGTCGGCACTTGCTGACGAGCCACGACGTCGACCCGTACATCCGCCGGCCGACTGGGATCGGCGATCAGCTCGGTAATAGAGCGGGTCGATGTCGAGGGGTGGCCCAGCTGGTGGTGATCATGTCCAGCCATCGCGAGATCAGGCTGCACGCCGCCATAGTCGGGATAGCCCATGTCCATCACCGAGTATGTCGGCGGCATCAGGCTGGCCAGCCACATCCAGGTCAGCGGAGCCACGATGGCCACGGTGGCGAGGACGGGGAGGACGACCCGAACCCTTCGGCGCGTACCAGCCGAGCTCATGACTGATCAGCTCGAGTGGAGTACGTGTGACGCGTCTGATTCAAAGTCCGTCGGCTGCCTCCATGCCCGAGAGAGGACCATGGCGCGGCGACCAATGCGGTCCTGGCAACGGCGACCGGCCAGGGAAGTGGCAGTCCAAACCCGAGCCAGAAGACAGCCTCAACCGGGATCAGCGCGAGGTTGAGTGCGGCACCAGCCTTCCGGTCCCGCCACAGCAGCCAGCCAGACCAGCCGGTCACTGCTGTCACGGCGGAGAAGGCCGCCAGCAGCGCGATGAAGGTTTCCTTGTCGACGCGTGCTGACCACGGGCCACCGTAGATCTCGAAGAGGTTGCCGAATCTCGGCAGCCGCCCGTGAGCCAACAGGTACCCCGCTACTGGGATTGCCGGCACGCCGAATCCCGCGGCGTAGATCCAGGTCACCACCGCAGCCGCGCGCGCCGTCCGCATCATCCAGATCTCCTTCTCAAGTGCCTCGGCGCTGGTCAGACCGGCGCCGTCACCCGCTCCTCAGAAGGTGAAACGCTGCTCCGTTGCGCACGGCGCATCCGCAGACCGGCGTAAAGAGCCGTGACGAGCAGCACCAGCGCGGTGAGACCGTGCAGCGCACCGACTGCCGCAATCTCGTGGCCGAGGAATCCGAGCTGGCCTTGGACGACCACCAGCACGAAGACGATCACGGCCCACTTGATCGCGCCACGGACCTTGGTGAAAAACGAAGTGATCACCAATAGCAGCGCGATCCCGGGTATCACGAAGGTCCCATTGATGCCGTGCACGATGAAGCCGAACACCTCGGGGAACGGTGAGGCCTCGCTTTCCATCACGGCCTTGTCGAGTACGCCGCCACCATCGACCCATTTGCCCAGGCCGGCAATTGCCCAGACCACGGCCATTGCCTGAATGGCCACCTCGACGGCAACCAAGTACGCGAGCACCTTGTACACAGTTTTCATGACACCCCTTCCTTTTCCCTGTCGGAGTTGACCGTTGAGGGCTTGATACCGAAGACCATCCGCGCAAGTACCAGAGGCCAAGCCGGAAATGCCAACCAACTCATCGCGCCGAGCACGATTCCCGGTATTGCGAATGCCAGCGGGTGCCCGAATCCCCAACCGACCAGATAGCCCGCCGCGGTGATCAACAGCGCAACCGGGAAGCTCGCCCCGAGCAAGAGGCCGAAACGAGTGACCGATCTGGGCAGCATGCCATGACGATGCCCGACCGAGCTGACGATGAACACCCACGCGTAGACGAGCAGGAACGCCGCCACAACCAGCAGCACCTGGACGTCGAAGTCCAGAACACCGGCAACGAGCAAGAGTTGGAGTGCGGCCACGGCGACCATCGCTGCTATGGCGATTGCGGTGCTCACCCGCACCAACCGGCTGAGCGGCAGCCGGCCACGTAAGCCCATGGCAACCGGGATCATCGCCAAGAACTGCACCGGGATCACCCAGTCATTGGCCGTGCCGAGCCAGCCGAAGCTGTTCTGAACTTCGCTGAACGGCCGCGCCAGCACGTAGAACAGCGCCAGCAAGACATTGGCCACCACCCCGGCGATGCCAGATATCCATGCCCACCGTCTGGGCCCGCCGATCCGCTGCTCCGAAGGATGAACTGTCGTTAGCACGCCGCCAGGATTTGTGGGGAGCCATCCTGCTGTCACGGGACGATGTCCCGTGCTGATCAGGATTTTCTCTGGCATGGCTTCCTCGCTGCAAGCGTCCGAAGTTATAAGGTATACCTGTTCTTCAGGGTAACCTTAGGATTTCCATGACAGCAGCGCAAGGGTCTAAATCTCCCGATCTCAACACGGTGGCGATGTTGGGTCGGGCCTACAGCCTGCTGGGCTTTCAGATCGTCGATGGCGTTGTCGGGGCGGGCTTCCCGCAGAAGCCATCGCACTCTGCTGTCTTCGCGCAGATCAAGACCGAAGGCTCTCGGCTCACCGATCTGGCTCGTGGGGCCAACATCACACCCCAGGCCATGGGTGAGCTGGTTGACGAGCTCGAGGAGCTCGGCTACGTGGAGAGACGGCCGGATCCGACTGACCGCCGCGCAAAGTTGATCGTGCTTACCGACCGCGGAAGGGCTTGCATTGCGGCCGGCATCTCGACAATCAACGGAATCGAGCAGCGGATCACTCAGACCCTCGGCGAGCAGGGCCACAGGCAGTTGCGCTCGCTGTTGGACAGGCTCTTGGCGGGCGACTGAATCGTGATTGCTCATCGTTATTTGAGTGTTGAAAGAGGCGCAGCACGTCGTCTAAGCCCGAAAGGGCTGGTGTGCTCATCGGACAATCAACGAAGCAACCCGTCGACGCACACGTCACAATGGGCCGTGTGCGCATCGCCGGCGGCGAGTACGTCGCCGCGTCGTGCTTGGCGCCGACGCCTCGCTCGCCGGGCTGCACCGGCCCTCGCGGCGGCCCTTGTGCTGCTAGGCGTTATCGCGGTCGCGGTCCGGCTGGACGCTCCCGGCGACGGTACGTCCGTCTCGTTCTGGCAGGGCGATGGCGTGATCATCGACGTGCCCGACCCGGCAACCAAATCAGAGCTCCACAGCGGCGATCTCGTGACCGTAATCGCTGGACATCGATTGGCCGACGGTCTCGGCGGTCTTCCTGCACCGGCCCCGGGAGACCAATTGATCTACGACATCGTCCGCGACGCCGCTTCCCTTCAGGTGCCAGTCAGCGTTGATCGTGTTGATCCGTACCCGCTGCTGGTGGCTGGCTGGGGGAATCTGATCTTCGTCGTTGCGCTAGCCGCGTTGGCGGGTGCGCTGTACTTTCGGCGACCGGAGGAGCCGGCAACCACTCCGCTGCTGATCACTGCCGCGGGTCTTTTCGGCAGTACCCTGGCGCACGAGGCCGGCCTCCCCGCTCTCGCGCTGGCCACCGATGGGCCGCAGGTGTGGCTGTACAACCTGAACATCATTGGCTCGTACACGATTGCTTGGGGAGCAGCGCTCGCCTTCGCCCTGGAACTCACGCGCGATGATCGGTGGCGACAGCACAACCTGCGAGTCGTCGCCTACGCCACTCCCCCGCTGCTCATGGTGGCCTGGATGGCGATCGCGGCGATCCTCGCCCCCAACGGACTGCGCTGGTTCGATCTCGTCTACGCAGGCACCACGGTCCTGGTGACGGGATCCTTGGTGACGGGCGCAGTGCTCGGGGTAGTGGCGTACCGACGCAGTTCGGACGCGCTGACCCGGAGCAGGCTGCGCTGGATCGCCGGCGGGAGCATCGCGGCCACGGTCATCAGTATCGCGTTCTGGCATCTGCCCGAGATCCTGACCGGGCACCAGCTGTTGCCGTCAGGTGCGCTCGGGCTGTCTGGGTTGCCCTTTGTGCTGGGCATCGCTGTGGCGCTGCGTCGGCATCGGTTGTTCGATATCGAGCGGCTGGCCAATCGTTCCTTGGTGTATGTGACGGTGGTGGCGATTCTCGTTGCCGGCTATGCGGCTCTGGTCGCCCTGCTCGTCAGCGGGCTCAATCTCTCCGGAACTACCGCCGCCGCGCTCGCGGCTGCCGCCGCCGCACTGGCCCTTGCACCATTACGAAACCTGGCACAGCGCACCGTGAACCGACTGATGTACGGCGAACGGGACGACCCGGCCGGCGTGCTGGCCCGGCTCGGAACGCGGATGCAGGGTGTGATGCTGCCCGACGAGGTGCTGCCGGCCGTTGTAGAAACCGTTGCGCAGTCGCTGCGGCTGCCGTACGTCGCGATCGACCTCGCGGACGGGACCGGCACGTTTCGGGTCGCTGCCGAGCACGGCGCGCCGATCGGAACAGTTCACACGGAAACGCTGAGCCACCACGGAGCCGAGGTTGGCCGGCTGCGGGTTTCCGAACGTGGCCGCGACGACCCGCTCGAGCCGGCCGACCTGGAACTGGTGAGTTCCCTGGCCGGCGAGATCGGCCCAGCTGTGCAAGCCGTGCGACTGCACCAGGATCTGCTGCGATCCCGGGCCGAGGTCGTTGCCTTACGGGAGGACGAGCGGCGACGGTTGCGACGCGATCTCCATGATGGGCTGGGTCCCACGCTCGCGGCCATCGGTCTCAAGGCGGGGTTGGCAGCGCGTGAGGTGCCACCCGATTCGGCCGCTCGGGCGTTGCTGGGCGAGATCGACACCGAGGTAAAGGCAAGCATCGGCGACATCCGGCGACTGGTCGAAGCGCTCCGGCCACCCGCCCTTGACGAGCTCGGGCTGATCGGCGCCGTACGGTCCCGTGCAGCCGCGCTGGCTGGCGACGTCACGATCGAGGTGTCCGGGTCGGAGCCCGCAGCCGCGCTACCTGCAGCGATCGAAACCGCCGCGTACCGGATCGTGGTCGAGGCCATGACCAACGCCGTACGGCATAGCGGTGCGGCCCACTGCGAGGTCTTGATCATGATCGATGATGCGGCCGTCGAGGTGGTCGTCCGGGACGACGGCCATGGTCTGGTCGCGGATCGCAAGCCAGGTGTCGGACTGAGATCCATGCAGGAGCGCGCGGCCGAGGTGGGCGGCACGTTGTCGGTAACCTCGGCTGCCGAGGGCACCGCCATCGCTGCGCGGTTGCCATTGAGTCTGAGGGGTGCAGTTGATCACGCTGATCCTCGCTGATGATCATCCGGTGTTCGCGTCCGGGCTGCGCGCTGTGTTTGATGCGGAACCGGATTTGAGCGTGCTTGAGGTGGCAAGCACGGGACGTGAGGCGGTGCGCGCAGCGACAGCACACCGGCCCGACGTGGCCGTACTCGATATCACCATGCCCGATGGTGACGGGCTCTGGGTCTGTGATCAGCTGCGCGCCGCCGGACTGGGCGTACGCGTCCTCATCCTCACGATGTCCGACGACGACGAGAACGTGTTGGCAGCGCTCCGCGCCGGGGCGTACGGGTACACGCTCAAGGGTGCGGGACCCGACGAGCTCGTCGCGGCGGTCCATGCCGTTGCGCGCGGCGAGGCGCTCTTCGGTGCAGGAATCGCGGCTCGGATGCTGCAGCATTTCGGCCGTTCGGCGGTCGCGTCGCCGTTCCCCCAGCTCACTGAGCGTGAGACCGAGGTGCTCGGGCTGCTCGCGGCAGGCCGCGACAATGCCGGTGTCGCGCGGCGCCTAGGAGTCAGCCCGAAGACGGTACGTAACCACGTGTCCAACATCATCACCAAGCTGCACGTGTCGGACCGGTCGGGAGCCATTCTGCGGGCTCGCGACGCCGGTCTGGGTGGAGCCAGTGGCAATGTGTCCTGAGCCTGTCGAAGGGCACAACTTTGGAGACGCGAGTTCGGGGTGTCATCATCGATGATCATTCAATGATGAGGCGCGACGATGTCATGGTTCCGGTTGTTTCGACCCAATGTTCGTGACCGCCTTGCTGCGTACAACCTCCGGGCTGATGTGTTGGAAGCGGCGGCTGCCATGGCATCTGACCAGCGCTCCGATGTGCACGTAGCCCGAATGCAGTCCTCGCTTACCGACACCGAGATGGTGCTGCGGATGATGGACGGGCGGTACGCCAGGGCGATGGGCTTGCTGGTGCTGACCAGCGAGCGGCTGCTTTTCCACTCCCGGCGGGACAGCGGTGCTTCCTTCAGCGTGCCGCTGCAGGAGGTCGTCGCCATTGAGGCCTCGACACACAAACTCTCCGGTACCGTCATCATCTTCACCACCGACGGCCGTCTCACCATCGACCAGATTCTCGGTACCCAAGGCGAGATGCTCGCCGATGACGCGCGAGAGGCGATCCGCGGCGAATCGCGCTCCGGCCGCGACCCGCTCGAGGTGCTGGCCGAGCTGCGCGCCCTGCGTGACAGTGGCGTGATCAGCGCCGCCGAGTTCGAGATTCGCAAGTCTGCGATCTGGCGCGACATCTGAGCCGAGCTGGGTATGTTCTTGAACGATCGACGCGATGGGCGATAACGCATCCATCGTTGACGGCAGCCAATAGGACAGGTGGACGCAGTGGAATTTCGATACGTCGGTAGCTCAGGCCTCAAGATCTCAGAGATCACTTATGGCAACTGGCTGACGCACGGTTCGCAGGTGGAAAACGATCAAGCTACGGCTTGCGTACGGGCCGCGCTCGACGCTGGCATTACGACGTTTGACACTGCAGATGTTTACGCGAACACGAAGGCCGAGGCGGTACTCGGTGCAGCGCTGGAAGGAGAGCGACGCGAGTCGCTGGAGATCCTTACTAAGGTCTATTGGCCGACGGGGCCAGGTGGGCCCAACGATGTGGGGCTGTCCCGCAAGCACATCATGGAGTCGATCAACGGATCGCTGACCCGACTGCAAACCGACTACGTCGATCTGTACCAGGCACACCGCTACGACTCCGAAACCCCGCTCGAGGAGACCATGCAGGCGTTCGCCGACCTGGTGCGAATGGGGAAGGTGCTCTATATCGGCGTCAGCGAATGGACGGCGCAGCAGATCAAAGAAGGCCACGACCTCGCTGAGCAACTCGGCATCCAGTTGATCTCCAACCAGCCGCAGTACTCGATGCTGTGGCGAGTGATCGAGGGTGACGTCGTGCCGACCTGCGTCTCACTCGGCATGTCTCAGATCGTGTTCTCCCCCATTGCCCAAGGTGTGCTCACAGGGAAATACCGTCCTGGTGAGCAGCCGCCGCCCGGCTCCCGGGCTACCGATGACAAGGGCGGCGCGAACATGATCAAGCGATGGATGCGGGACGACGTGTTGGAGCGTGTTCAGCAGCTGGTGCCGCTCGCCCAGGAGGCAGGCCTATCCATGGCGCAGCTCGCTGTTGCGTGGGTGCTCCAGAACGACAATGTCGCGAGTGCGATCATCGGGGCCTCGCGGCCCGAGCAGGTTCACGACAACGTCGCAGCTGCTGCGGTCAGGCTCGAGGATGATCTGATGGACAAGATCGACAAGGTCCTCGATCCAGTGGTTGAGCGCGATCCAGGCAAGACGCTGGAGAACGCTCCCAAACCGCGCTAGGTCTGCCCGCAAACACGCCAGCGAGGAGAATGCCATGATCATTCGCGTCTTTCGACCGACGATCCACCCGGGCAAAGAGAGTGAGTTTGAGTCGTTTCTTCGCGACACGGCCATACCACTGGTATCGCAGCAGAAAGGGGTCGTGGCGCAGCACGTGGGCAAGCCGCGTGACCCATCCTCAACTGAATTCGTCTACGTCACCGTTTGGGAAGATGCGGAGTCGATACGAGCGTTCGCCGGCGAGCGCTGGCAGGAGGCCGTGATCGCCCCCGAGGAAGAGCACCTGCTCCAAGACACCTGGATCGGGCACTACGAGGTCATCGACACAGCCTGAGCGGGCGAGCTCGCTCGCAGTGTATGGACCACCTATTCGTGAGCTGCAGCAATCGGACGAAGATCAGTCGGCTAGGGCGCTGACCGGCGACTTTTCTCAAAATCGCCCCCGAGCGGAGGCGAGCCCACGCCGATTGAGCGTAAATCCTCGGCATACTCTTCCGCTCGGGGGCGATTCTGAGAATTTCGTGCTGTGAGGCAATCGCGGAGGAGACAACGAGATGGGCAAGGTCATCACCGGCGGCACGATGTCGCTCGACGGCTATATCGCCGGACCAGAAGAAAGCGGCTTCGATCTGTTGTTCCAGTGGTACGGCAATGGCGACGTCGTGATCCCGTCGGCCAGTCCCGACGTACCGCCGCCCCGCATCTCCGCGGCGAGCGCGGAGCTGATCAAGCCGGAGTGGGAGAACACCGGCGCGCTGGTCGTCGGCCGGCACCTCTACGACATGACGAACGCCTGGGGCGGGCGTCACCCGATGAACGTGACTACGGTCGTGCTCACCCACCGGCGCCCCGACGACCGTCCTGAGGACGACGAGAACTTCGTCTTCGTCACCGACGGTATCGAGGCGGCGGTGGCAAAGGCGAAGGAGCTGGCCGGTGACAAGAACGTCGCTGTCAACGGCGGACAAATGGCCCGGCAGTGCCTGGAGGCCGGCCTGCTTGACGAGGTCGGCGTCGAGCTGGTGCCGGTCGTGCTGGGCGGGGGGACGCCGCTGTTCGCGGAGCTGGCCGCCACGCCGGTGCAGTTCGAGGGGCCGGTTGCAGTGGTCGAGGGCACGGGCGTCACGCATCTGCGCTACCGGGTCAAGAAGTAGACCTCCGGCGAGGCATTGGTCATCGGAGTGCTTGCACCAGCGATACCACGAACGCGCGGATCTGATCAAGATCAGCCCACCAGCTCAGGTGATCAACTCACGTCGACCGTTGCCAAGATCACGAGTGAGCAGTTGCGCTGCCGGGCGTGCTGCGGTAACCACTCATCCCACATCCGGGCGATCATTCCGCGGCCTGGAATGCGTAGGAGACCACAACGACACCGTTGCTGAGCGTACGAGTCGCGCGGTGCTGGAGGCCGATGTTCAGGCCAGGACTCAAGAGCAGATCCTCGGGATCTCCGACGCCGGCGAACGCGGGATTCAGCCACAGATGCAACTCGTCCAAGAGCCCTGCCCGCGCGAGCGATTTCGCGACTGGACCGAAGCCGTGCATCAGGATGCCTGTGCCGGGTGAATCCTTCAACGCCTGAACGCTGGGCACCAAGTCGCCATTAAGGACCGTGGTGTTCTGCCACGTCGGCGACTCCAGCGTCGTCGACGCGACATACTTGGGCATCGAGTTGATCAGCTCTGGGTATGCGCCCTCCCGAGTGGGCCAGGTCGCTGCATAGATCTCGTAGGTCTTTCGGCCCATCAGCATGGCGTCACACGACGCGAGCTGGTCGTAGGTGATCTGCGCGGTCTCGTCGTTGACGTAGCTGAAGTGCCACTTATCCATGTGGTTCATCACCCCGTCCAGACTGACGAAGGTGGCGTTGATGATCGGCCTCATGAGGGCCTCCCTTCGATCGTTCGATCGTCTTTTGCGATGCTTGGGTGTCTCGGAGGTATCGACTGCCGGTGGTGGAAAAAATCGTCGGGATCGTAGCGGCCCGCGCCACGGACCGCGGTCTCGAGCCCGAGCCCGCGCGCGAACTTCACCACCCGGGCGACGTCAGTCGGACTGACGCAGCGAGCGATCGCTTGCGGGCGCGGGCTCGCGTACCGGCTCATTGCCGGCATTCGCAGCGACTCAAACTGATCGTCTCCGGGAAGGAGCAGCGGTCCGGACATGCTGCGGCCGAGTTCTCGCCAGACCCGCGCTGACAGAGTTGACTGGCCGCGGGATTCCCCGGCGACGGTCACAAGCCCACCTCTGTTTCCTTTGGGTTCTCACCGTGCAGCGCGATGCTGTTCAGTGACCAGGCCAGGTCCGGCCCAGTTGCTGTCCAGCAAAGTGTCCTTGCGCGATCTTCAGGAATCTTGCTCGAGCTTGCGAATGGAATCGCCCGGACGCACGGTGCCTGATACCAGCACCCGAACGTGCATGCCGCGGCGTCGCTGCCGCCGACCTGCACCGCCGCTCACCCAGGCCAACGCGTCGGCGCCGTAGCGGCCAGCGAACTTTGCACAGCCCGTATGTGGTGGCTCAGTCACCTCCGCGACCGCCTCGCCGATCTGCAGTCGAGTGCCTGCGGGCAGGCTATCCATGGACAAGTCGAGGTCGACGATCAACTGGTCCCCGGCGAGCTCCCAACGGTCGCGCTCACCAGCGACGGACTCGAGCACCCGGCTGTTCATCACCGTGACCTGCCGGAGCGGGTCGGCGCTGCCGTCCGGAGTGCTGGTGGCGCCTCTTGCCTCCCATGTGTCCCCAATGAGCCCATGGGTCACCTCGAGCATGCCTTCGTCGAGAACCTTGCGCTCGTACCTGGCCGGTCGGCAGATGATCATCTCGACGACGCCGTACTCGGTGGGGGAGCTGCCCAGAGCAGCCGCGGCTCGCTCGATCTCGGCGCGCGGGCGATGGAATGGAACATGCTGGGCGAACCGCTCAGCGACGCTGGCCTTGATCGTGCTCACTCGCCCTGCTCCTCAACTCGATGTGTTCGTCTGAGAATTCCCTCCACGGACACACGGCGGCAAGTGGTTATCGGCCACCGCGGGCCTCATGCTCGACACCCGCTGCTCACGTCTTCCAGCCCAGCTGGTTGGTGACCCAAGACCGCAATGCGGCCGCTGGCGCCGCGCCGACCTGGGTAGCAATGACCTCTCCGCCTCTGAGGAGGATCAGGGTCGGGATGGCCATCACGTTGAAGCGTTGACTCAAGCCCGGCGCTTCGTCTGCGTTGATCTTGACGAGTTTCAGGCGGCCCGCAAACTCGCCGGCGAGCTGCTCGAGGACGGGACTCACCATCCGGCACGGACCGCACCATGGCGCCCACATATCGACAAGCACGGGCACGGTCGACGCTTCCACCACCGAGGCGAAATCCTCGTCGGAGCCGTTCACAATCCACCGAAGCGGTTGATGGCACTTTCCGCATCGAGGCACGCCGTCGGCTGCAGCAGGCACGCGGTTCTTGGTGCCGCAGTTGGCACAGACCACCACGTGGCTTGTGGAGTCTTTCGCATTCGTGCTCACGTAGTTGCCCGCTCTTCCGGGGAGGGTGATGAAAGTTCCAGGCTATTACGCGCTCCTGGTGGCCACCATCACGGCGGACATGGCGGATCAGTGGGTGGTGAATTTGGCGTCGATGACATCGTCGGAGTCGCCGCCGGTTTCTCGACTCAAGGTTGCCGAGGGATCCGCGGAAGCCCCAGCCGCTGCACCGACAGATGATGAGGCAGTAAGCGACTGCAAGACTTGACGCAATTCTGTGGTCAGAGCGCGGAGCCGGCTGAGGTCCGCCTGTTCCTCCAGAACGGTACGCGCCTCCTTGACCAGCGATTTGGCGAGGCCACGTTCGCGATGCGGCACGGTTGCTGCGTTCTCCTCCAGGGTCTGTCCGACTTCGTATGCCACAGTGTCCAGCTCATTGCGGGCGTCCACTTGCGCACGGAGCGCCGCGTCTTCGCTGTGGTGTAGCTCGGCCTCGGCAACCATGCGTTCGATCTCACGTTGGTCCAGGTTCGACGTGTCGCTGATCGTGATCTCCTGCTCGGCACCGGTGTCCTTGTCCCGCGCGGAGACATGCACAATGCCGTTGGCGTCGATATCGAAGGTCACCTCGATCTGCGCCATCCCTCGCGGCGCCGGCCGAACGTTCTCCAGACGGAATCGGCCCAGTACCCGGTTGTCACTGGCGCGCTCCCGCTCCCCTTGGAGCACCACGACGTCCACCGCTGGTTGGTTGTCCTCCCCGGTGCTGAAGATCTCGGTACGCAGCACCGGGATGGTCGTATTGCGCTCGACCACCTTGGTCATTACGCCGCCCTGTGTCTCCAGGCCCAACGACAGCGACGTGACGTCAAGCAGCAACACATCGTTGACGTCGCCCTTGATGATCGCTGCCTGGACGGCCGCGCCGATGGCCACCACCTCGTCGGGATTGACGGTCATGTTCGGTTCCCGGCCACCGGTCATGCGGCGTACCAGGGCTTGCACTGCCGGGATCCTGGTCGATCCACCAACCAGGATGACCTGATCAATGTCGTCGGCGGCGACCTCCGCGTCATCCATGGCCTGCTGCACCGGACCCAGGCACCGCTCAACCAGGTCCGCGGTGAGCTGATCAAACGTGGACCGCATCAGATCGAGGTTGAGATGCTTCGGTCCTGATGCGTCCGCCGTGACGAACGGAAGGTTGATCGTGGTCTGCGTCATGGCTGACAGCTCGACCTTGGCTTCCTCGGCGGCCTCGAACAAGCGTTGCAGTGCTTGCGGGTCGTCGCGTAGATCAATGCCATTGGTCTTGTTGAATTCGTCGGCGAGAGAGTCCACGATCCGACGATCAAAGTCATCACCGCCCAGATGAGTGTCACCAGCGGACGCCAGGACTTCGACGACACCTTTTCCCACGGTCAGAATGCTGACGTCGAACGTGCCGCCGCCAAGATCAAAGACCAGCACGGTCTCCTTCTCGAGCTTGTCCATGCCGTACGCCAGGGCGGCGGCGGTGGGTTCGTTGATGATCCGGAGGACGTCCAGTCCAGCGATCCGGCCGGCATCCCTGGTCGCCTTGCGCTGCGCGTCATTGAAGTACGCGGGCACGGTGATCACGGCCTCGGTGACCCTCTCCCCGAGGTGCTTGCCCGCGTCGTCGACGAGCTTGCGCAGCACCTGGGCTGAGATCTCCTCGGGGGCGTACTGCTTGCCGTTGACCTCGAACCGAGCCGCATCGTCGGGGCCGGGTACGACATCGAAGGAGACGGCATTGAGCTCGCTGCTGACCTCGTGGTACTTACGGCCGATGAACCGCTTCGCCGAGTAGACGGTGCCCTTCGAGTTCAAGATCGCTTGCCGCCGCGCCATCTGTCCTACTAGTCGTTCGCCGGAGTCGAGGAAAGCGACGGCAGTGGGCGTGGTCCGGTCGCCTTCGGTGTTGGGAATGACCTGGGGCTGTCCGCCCTCCATCGCCGCAATAACCGAGTTCGTCGTTCCAAGATCGATGCCTACTGCCGCTGCCATCGCCTACTCCTGATGCGAAATTGCTTATGAATCCCGTTACCCGTCGGGAGCCCGGCTCACACCGGTCAGCTTTCGGTGATCAACATCTGCTCGGCGCCTTCTGAGGGGGCGGCTAGCGGAAAGCGTTCCCGCGGGAACGCGTCCCGCGGGAACGTCTCTCACAAGCTGAGCCTCTACTGGCGTCGCCAGGTCAGGTTATTGATCGTTGGGCGGAATCATTGGGGCGTCGGCCGGTGCGAGCTTCGCCGCGATGTTGCGCCACAGGTAGTCGGCTGAGTTCTTCGGCGAGGCTGGGCTGGTGAAGGCGGCCGGCTCGTACGTAACCACCACGGCGATCGCCACCTGCTGCGACGGCAGGTAGGCGATCGCCCCGGACTCACCGGCGAACAGCGGGTTCTGCACCAGCCAGTTTCCCGACGAGACGATGCCCAGCCCGTAGGTGTACGCCGGCTGCTGGGGGAAGCAGGTCAGGCAGCCTTTCACCGCCGTGGTCTTGCCGATCAGGTCCTTGGTGATCATCTGCTGGAAGGTCGCCGGCTTCAGCAGCCGACCCGTGCCGATGGCTACGGCGGAGGTGTGCATGTCGTCGATATTCGTCGTCTCGATCGCGCCGTGGGTGATGATCCAGGACGGATCCCAGTACGTCGTGTCTTCGATAAACGGGATCGATGCGGGGATCTTCAGGGCGTAGCGACGCTCGGAGCTGTATGCGTGCAGAGCCGGCTCGGTGATCGCGGGCGTACCGGGATCTGTCGTGTTGTCGAGTCCGAGCGGACCCAGCACCCGCTCGGCAAGAAGCTGTTCCATGGGCTTGCCAGTGATCTTCTCCATGGCCAAGCCCAAGATCACATAGTTGGTGTGGGCGTAGTTCCAATTGGTGCCCGGTTTGTAGAGCAGCGGCCGCTTGGTGCTGATCGCGATCAGGTCCTCCGGGGTGAAGTGGCGGAACGGGTTGGCGTACAGCAATTCGGTCAACTCGGGCGCTGTGACGTAGTCCACGTAGCCTGAGGTCATCTGGGCCAGCTGCCCCAAAGTGACCTGGTCGCCGTACGGAAGGTCGGGCAGCCACTTGGACACCTTGTCGTCCAGGTTCACGATGCCTTCGTCCACCAATTGCAGCAGGGCGATAGAGACATAGGAGATAGCCACTGCCCCGTTGCGGAAGTGCATGTCGGTCGTAGCGGGCACTCCCGGCATCGACTCCCCGTAAGCCTTGGTGATCACCTCGCGTCCGCCGACGCTGACCTTGACGATCGCGGCTCGCAAGTGCTGGCTCGCCATGACGTCGTGCACCACCTGGTCCACCGTCGCGGCCTGGGCCTCCTCGACCGACACCGAAGTCGAAGCCGAAGGAATCGGTTCGGACTCTTGAGTGGGCGACCCGCAGCCCGTCGCTGTGGCGAGCACCAACACAACGGCTGCCGCCAGCGGGGCGACGAGCCGTTCCCTCCTGGCCATGTCCATCACTCCCTTCCGCTAGTTGGATGACGCTTTTGAGTGTCACTCTAAAGCACTTGAATGTCACTCTAAAGCATCCGATAGAGTGTTGTCCATGGGTTCACCAGAGCCGGAGCGAATGACGCGTCAACGCGAAGTCGGTGCGGCGGCACGGGAGGAGACCAAACGCCGTCTGCTCGCGGCCGCCGCGGAAGAGTTCGCCGAGCGCGGGTACGTCGGCGCGACCGTGACTCGAATCGCCGAGGGCGCCGGGGTGACCGTGCAGACGCTCTACTTGGCGTGGGGCAGCAAGCGCGCGCTGCTGCGGGCGTACGTGGAGCAAGCCTTGGCTGGGACATCCGGGCTGCCGCCGGCCAACCCGCTGTCCGATGCCGTCGTCGCTCAGATGCCGGCGTCGAACGACCCGCGCACCGTGGTCGCCGACCTAGCTGCCCTGCACCGCCGGATCGGCGAGCGGGCGGCTCTCGGCTGGCAGCTCTACCGCGACGCCGCCGTCGCCGATGCCGACGTCGCGGGAGACTGGTTGGAGAATCAACGGCTACGCCACGTGACGTACGGCCGGATCATGGCTCGATTGCCGCTGGAGGCGCTCCGACCCGGCCTCACCCACGAGTCCGCTGCCGACACGGCGTGGGCGCTGGCCAGCCCCGAATGCTGGGACCTGCTGATCCGGCGGAGGGGCTACACCCTCGACGAATACCAGGCCTGGGTGGAAGGCACACTGGGGGCCGCCTTGCTGCACCCATCGCTGCTCGCGGACGGTCGGGAATGAAGTCGCGATTTAACGTTGGAAGATCATGACCGATGTGGCTTCCTCCGCGTTTCCGGACTATGACACCTGGCGCAACCGGCTGCTCAACTACGTCGACGATCACGCGACAGAGATCATCACCGATCTCGCCGGGCTGGTTCGGATACCAAGCGTGTCGGGCTCGGACAGTGAGATTGACATCCAGCATCGGCTGTCCAATCGCATGAGCACCATGGACCTCGACGTCGACACCTGGCAGATCGCGCTCGATGAGACGCTGGCGGAGCCAGACTTCCCAGGAGTCGAGGTCGATCGCTCGGAGGCTTGGGGGGTTGTCGGACGCGTACCGGGCCACGGGAGCGGGCCCTCTCTGATGCTCAATGCACATGTCGATGTCGTCCCGCCCGGTGACCTGCTCGCTTGGGAGGGAGCAGACCCGTTCAGCGGAAGAGTCACCGCCGACTCAGTCGAGGGTCGGGGAGCCTGCGACATGAAAGCGGGACTCGTCGCGTCGCTGTGGGCGGCTCGCGGCCTCACCGAGCTCAAGGTGCCCTTGGGCGGCGACCTTCTCCTCGCGACGGTTGTCGGCGAGGAGGATGGCGGACTGGGAACCTACGCGCTGCTGAAGCGCGGCTGGCGCGCGGACGCATGCGTGATCCCGGAGCCGACATCACTCGATATCGCGCCAGCCAGCGCCGGCGCCCTGACATTCCGCATCACCGTGCGTGGCGCCGCAACCCACGCTTCGCGCCGGCTCTCCGGCGTCAGCGCGATTGAGAAGTTCATCCCGATCTTTTCTGCTCTGCGTCGCCTCGAGAGGGAACGGAACGCGATCAAGCACACCCTTGCGACGCGCTGGGAGCTGCCGATTCCCATCGAGATCGGGAAGATCACCGCTGGGGACTGGGCATCGAGCGTGCCCGACATGCTCAAGGCAGACGGTCGGATCGGCGTTGCCATCGGCGAGGACATCGCAACCGCCCGTCGTGCGCTCGAGCAAGCCGTCGGTGCCGCATGTCAGGACGACGGTTGGCTTCGTGACCACCCGGCGACCGTCGAATGGTGGGGCGGTCAGTTCGCATCGGGCATCACCGACCTCGACTCGTCGATCATTTCGACAGTTCAGCGCTGCCATGCTGACGTCGGCGGGGCACCGCAGAAAATGTGGGCCACCCCGTACGGCAGCGACCTGCGACTCATGCAAGGGATCGGCAACGTTCCCACCATCCACTACGGACCCGGGGACGCCGAGCTGGCACACGGCCCTCGCGAATGCGTATCCATCGATGAGCTACTGACGGCGACCCGCGCCCTCGCATTGATCGCCCTCGACCACTGCGGACTCAGCTAGCCGCCGTACGTCGACCGTAGGTTGGCAGGTAGAACCAGGTGTCGGCGACGACCGGCACACTGCGAAATCCAAGCGTCTGCTGGAGCCGCCAGCCTTCAGGACTCGGCGCCGAGACAACTGTTGTAGCGTCCCGTCGGGCTGCATGGGCAAGCCGAGCGGCGACCAAGGCTCGGCCGATCCCGCGACGCCGGTGAGACTCTGCGACGCCAAGGTCGCAGAGGTCGATCACGTTCGCATCGAGAAACGACGAGGCAAACCCAACCGGCTGATCGTGGTCAAGCGCCAACCAGTGAGTGAGGACCCCTCCGTCCAGCCCGAGCGCCAGGTACAGCCGATGTCTAGCCTGGCGGTCGCTGTCGTCTTCGATCCACCCGCACTCGGCGGCCACATCGAGCCACTTCTCGAGGTGGTGGTCCGAAACGACCCGAATCACGTCGACTCCAGCAGCGGGTGGACGTGCCGAAGTGGGCATGGAACGGCCCGACCAATACCCGCTTCGGTCGGCTCGGGCACCAGCGGCCAGCAGCGTACGGGTCAGCTGAGGGTCAGGGCGGGTTGTCAGCCACGACGCCGAGACTGCAGCGGCGCGAAACCACCCAACCAGGCCCTCGACCAGGTCAGGCGAAATCTCGGCTTGGCTCGTGCTGACAACCCCGTTCATGTCGTTGCTGTCGACACCGGTCCGCACAGCAAACCAGTCGCGACCGCGTCGGACGTCAACACCTGGTGCCGCCGCATAGGCCGCCAATCGCGCCTCAGCTGCGTGCTGAGCGGCGTAGGCGATGTCGAGCTCGGGCAATGTCACGCCGCCATCATGCGACCTGTAGCCTCGCTGGTCTCGGCGCTTCCCGACTTCAGGAAAGGGCATCGTCATGAGCAATGTGGTCGTTGTCATTGGACCGGGGTCGATTGGCCAGGCGATCGCGCGGCGGGTGAGCGCGGGCAAGCATGTCGTGCTGGCTGACTTGCGCCAGGAGAACGCAGACGCGGCGGCCGAGGTATTGAGCAATGCGGGATTCGAGGTGAGCACCGCGACCGTCGACGTGTCGTCCCGCAAGTCGGTGCATGCGCTCCTCCAAACCGCCACCGCGCTCGGTGACGTCACCGGACTCATCCACGCCGCCGGCGTCTCCCCCAGCCAGGCATCACCGTCAACCATCCTCTCGGTCGATCTTTACGGCACGGCGTTGGTGCTGGAGGAGTTCGGCACTGTCATCGCCTCAGGTGGTGCCGGGGTCGTGATCGCGTCGCAGTCCGGGCACCGGCTGGGCGCACTGACGGCCGAAGCGGACACGGCTCTCGCGATGACGCCCGCTGATGAGTTGCTCGCTCTGCCGATGCTTCAGCCGGACCAGGTGAAGGACTCGCTGCACGCGTACCAGCTGTCCAAGCGCGGGAACGCCCTGCGGGTGATGGCCGAGGCCGTGCGGTGGGGCAAGCGTGGTGCTCGAATCAACACAATCAGCCCCGGCATCATCATCACCCCGCTGGCCAAGGACGAACTGACCGGGCCTCGCGGTGAGGGCTACCGGCGCATGATCGAGCTATGCCCGGCGGGCCGTGCGGGCACGCCGGATGAAGTGGGAACCGTCGGGGCGCTCCTGATGGGACCCGAGGGCGCGTTCATCACCGGCAGCGACTTCCTGATGGACGGCGGAGTCACCGCCGCCTACCGGTTCGGCGAACTCGCCCCGTAGCCGGCGAGATTAGATTCGGGTAGGCGGGCGTGGAGAAGGCCACCGAGCCACCCGGTCCGGCCAGCAGGCGGGCGAGCCCGAGTAGGCCGATAATGCCGTCGGGAACCACAGTTAGCTGGCTGGGATCGACCGTCCAGTGCAGGCGGCGCCCCGCGAAACGTGCGAGCGCCTCGGCCAACTTCGGGTTTGCACCCGGCGAGTAGCCGAGGTGATCCCTTTCGATCGCGCTCCGCTGCACCTCCACAATCGGGCGCGCCAGCGGGAAGTCCAATCTCGGCGACGGTCGATGAAACCACTCCTGGACGATGACCGGCCCACTTCTCACTGCGTCGCCGTTGCAGCCGATCCACCGGATCGACATTCAGATCGATGCCGGCTTGATAGAGCCACCTTCGATTTCTGCCTCGCTCGTGATCACAGGTCTTTCTTATCCGCGACTATGCCCGGCTAGACACACACCTAGGTTGATGGACGCCTGACCTATTTCGGTGTCCTCGGTGTCAGCGGCGCAGAATCAAACAGGAAAGATGCAATTGCCGAGGCCCGGGGTCTGCTCGATCTGGCGGGGCAACCATTCTTCCGGTGGCTGCGCCATGTGTGGATATTCGTTGAACAACTTCTCCATCAGCGGGAACGCCCGTCCCTCATAGGGCCAGTAAACAGACCTGGGCGAAGGAGCCGCGCGTAGCGTGGGAATTGTCTCGCGCATAACTTTGTCCCGTGCCTCGCTGACCGCCGCTTGATTCTGCCGCGGGATCGCTTGGATCTCGTCCTTGGCTCTGGTCTGCGCCGCCGCGCAAATCGAGTCGAGCTTGGCAACGTACGCTGCGACCTTGGGCTCATCGAGGTGTTCAGCCGGATTCTGCTTGACGACGGTTACGTATTCAATGCTGCGCTGCTCCCAGAGCCGGTTCGAGTCCTCGGTGAACTGCTGCATCGACTTGTCGTCGTCGATGTACATCGTCAAGACGTCATCGGGGTGATAGATGGACACCCAGCGAGCGAACGGCTCCCAAGCCTGTTTGGAGAACCCGTTGGTCTCGTATGCAATTTGCTGCTTGGCTGAGACGATCTTTCCGTCACGGACGGTGAGACTCCAGTGCGTTGTCGGTGTACGGACCGAGACCGATATCGTCCGACCTGATGGCGCCCAGGTCGAAAGCGCAACCAACCATGACCTCCGGAGTTCGAGTTGCCCTGTTGGTCGCAGTCCTTGATCGTCTGCTTGTAGCCGAATGCCCGATCGTAGGCCAGAGTCGGGCGGAGCTGCTCGGGGGCGTCCGAGCCTCTAGCAATGGCGTCGCCCTGAACGATGGCGCCCGTTGGCCAGGTAGCTGATCGCTTCGTCGGCGTCGTAGCGGCTGACCGCATCGAGGAACCCTCGCGCAACTGCTTCGGGGCGGTTCGGTTTCTGAGCGGGGGCGTTGTTGTCGCCAAGCCAACCTCGGCCGCCGGTGGCTGCCGCGATGACTACCACAGCAGCGACGATCGAAGCGGCGACGGCCAGGGTGACTCGCCGGCGCCTGCGTGTGTCGGCCAGCTGGCGCCGAAGGCGTACAGCCGCCTGCTGAGCGTCGACGGGCATGGCCTTGGTCTCCTCCAGCAGAAGAGAACGGAGCACGCGGCCGACGTCGTCTTCGCGGCCTGTCATTGCAAACCTTCCAATTCTCGTGCCAGAGCGGCGAGGCCGCGCGAGGCGTGCGTCTTGACCGAGCCGGGGCTGACCCCGAGCTCAGATGCGATCTGGGCTTCGGTCAAGTCGACGAAGTAACGCAGCACCAGCACCTGCCGTTGCCGGTAGGGCAGTGTCCTGAGCAGTTGTGTCACGGTGCTGCGGTCGGCTGCGTTCGACTCGAGGCCAGCGCGGGCCGCATCCTGTTGAGGCCTGCCGCTTTCGTGGCGCCGCCGCAGCCGGCGACGCCTCAGCTGGCTCCTGGCGCCGTTGAGTACGCAGGAGCGCAAGTACCGGTCCGCCTCGGCCGGGTCCCGGACGGCGGTCCAGCGCCGGTACAAGCTGGCGAAGGCATCCATCACGACGTCCTCGGCTGTCTCACGGTCGTCGACCAGCAGCCGGGCCATCCGCACCAGGCTGCTGTAGTGCTCCTCGAACAACGCCGTCACCGCGCTGGTGCGATCCCGCGGCAGCACCTTCCGAGCGACCCCGGACTCGGTCATCGAATTCGGCGGGACACGCAGCGGCAGAGGCATGCTTCCGTCCCCCAAGGGGTCCACGCGGCCGTCACGCCGCGTGGGGGATTGGTTGTGCACAATCGTAGAGACGCCGCAAGCGGACTTCTCGTTGACAAGCGGCTGTCGCTCGTCGCCCGGGTGGCTCGGTACGTCGGTCAATGTGGTGGTCGCTGAGGGACCGATTTACTCTCGGCGCGAGGGCGACGCATTGATGACCAAAGTGCCTGCGGACACGACGCTCCTGCGGGCGCTGCTTCTGACGTCGTTACAGTCTGCTCTCGACCGCGTCGGGGCGACCTGCGCGTGATCTTTCCCGGGATAAGAAATTCTTGCGAGCTGCGTGTGACCGCTTTTGGTCGCTCCAACCCAAGATCGATTCATGCGACTTCACGTTTGACATCGACGCTGAATCAGCAGACTCCATCATGTTCCGCATCCCAGGTTGGCTTTACCAAGCCCAATTTGATGTCTAGGGCTGCACTAGGTGGCTGAACGCCAAGTCGTCCAAACCTGCAATTTGACATATTGCCGGGTGGTGACTTCCAGCACGCTTTAACAGGGCCACAGATTGCCATGTGCGGCACCGTGGAAGCTAGGCACACTGCCACCGGCGGCGGCTGAAAACCCATCAGAACATTGGGTGCAAGGGTGCACTGGGGTGCAGCAGTTTGTCATTCTGTCTCAATCCACAGTTGGATCGGAAGCAGGACGGTCTCGCGGCATCCATCGCCACTAGCCAACGGCTGGACTCCTGTCACCAACGAGAAGAAGCGGCTACCGCGCCCACGGGAGACGCAGTGCGGTAGAACGGTGCAAGTGATACCCAGGTCATGGCGCGAGATTCAGGCGTTGCGCGCCGAGCCAGCGGGCAAGGCCGCCCACGACTCAAACCGCAAGAAGACCTTCCGATCAGCCCTTCGGCAGGCCGAAGAATTCGCCGAAGCCGCCGAGGTCGTGACTTATGCCACCAAGCCGATTCAGCTGTTCTACGCCTTGAGCCAGGCAGGTCGAGCGCTTGCCGCCGCGCGCTCACCGCACCCGTGGATGCTGCGAGGCCACGGACTGGAATGCCGATCCGAAGGGGCCAATATTCTGAGAGCGACGGTGGATCCGGACTCACCGCCGGCCGCCGCCTTCCAGGTGGTCACGGCAGCAGCGGGGTCCCCCGTCCTCGCGGGAAAGGCGCAGATCGGCGCGCTATGGTCGGGCAACCCGGATCTCATCGACGTGCCGATACGTGCAGAGTTCCGGCAATGGCCGACCGCACTGAGCTACGGCCTCGGTACTCGCCCAGTTGCTGCGGGAGCTCCTGACCCCAACCAGGTGCCGCTGAGTACCGGCGGGTTTGTTCGCGCTGAGGTAATCGTCACCGGGGACACCGGCCAAGAGATAGCTCAGGCCCTAAGGGCCTATCCGACCCTGGCTGGCGCTGTTGCAATGACGTCGGACCCGGTCAATGGTGAGCGATACACCGACCCGGCAGAAACCATTGTTCGCCGTTCCACCCTTCCCATTGGCCAACTAGGCGTGCTAGTCGCAAAGGACGCACCGATGCATATGAGCCTGGCGGAGCATTGGCGACTCGAAGACTCCCTGTATTCAGTCGTTGAAGTCGACCAAAGTTTCCCGGCGCGGCCGCATCCTAGCTTCGTTGGCTACGCGCTTCCGGCCATTGCGGACGGGCCATCGCCGCTGCCGTTGCTGCTGTGGTGGGCGCTGCTCCTCGGGTTGTCCAGCCTCGCCCGGTATGAACCGGATGACTGGACTGCTGCAATCGACTTGGATGCGTCGCCGTTGGCGGCCGATCTGCGGGCAGTGCTTGACATCGCGGTCGAGCAGGTGCCGGCCAGAATCCTCGAGAGCCTGAAGGCGAACTAGCAATCCAAACGGAAGCGGTCCGTGGTGAAGCTCCATACCCGCGTGTCCGCGCGTAACTGTGCAGTCCTGGCCTATTTTCGCGTCCAGAACCCGTCCGGAAGTGCACACAAATTCGTGCTCAGCTGTCGACAGATTGCATTCCGACGTTCCCGCGGGAACGTGTCTGTTCGTCTGCGGCGGGCCCGGTGAATCGAGGGCGACTACGCGACCCATTCGCTAATGGCTAGGGTCAGGAATCGTGCGCATCGTAGTGATCGGCGGTAGCGGACACGTCGGCAGCTTCCTGGTTCCGCGCTTGGTCCGCGCCGGGCACGAGGTGGTCAATCTGACCCGCGGCACCCGCGCTGCCTATATCGCCGATGAGGCCTGGTCGGATGTCGAGCAGATCCAGGTGGACCGGGCGGCCGAGGACGCGGCCGGGACATTCGGGCAGCGGGTCGCCACGCTCGGGGCCGACGTGGTGGTGGACATGATCTGCTTCACGCCCGAGTCGGCGGGCGCGCTGGTGCAGGCACTGCGCGGACATAGCGAGCATTTGGTCCACTGCGGAACCATCTGGCGGTACGGGGTGAGCCTCAAGCAGCCGATGCGGGAGGACGACACCTCGCCGCCTTTCGGCGAGTACGGCACCCAGAAAGCCGCCATCGCCGAACTGCTGGCTGCCGAGACTCGATCAGGAGGCCTGGTCACCACGGTGCTGCAGCCGGGCCACATCAGCGGCCCGGGCTGGCCGCCGATCGGGCCGCTGGGAAATCTCGACCCGGACATCTGGTACGCGCTCTCCGCTGGCCAGGAGATCGCCGTCCCGGGCCTCGGCGCCGAGCTCATGCATCATGTCCATGCTGACGACGTGGCGCAGGCGTTCCAGCTTGCGGTTGAGCAGCGTGACGCGGCGGCCGGAGAGTCGTTCAATGTGGTGGCGCCGTCGGCGCTGACGGTCCGAGGCTTCCTGGCAATCGCCGCGGGCTGGTTCGGGCAGACCGCCCGGACCCGCTCGGTCAGCTGGGCCGAGTTCCGGTCCGGCACCACCGCGGCGTACGCCGACTCCAGCTGGCAGCACCTCTCGCGCAGCCAGTACGCCTCGATCGAGAAGGCACGCACGCTGCTCGGCTACACGCCCACCTTCGAACCCGAAGCCGCGGTGCTGGACGGCATCCGCTGGCTGATCCAGCACGATCAGCTCAAGGTCGCCAACCGCCTGATCGTCTAGCAGATCCAACGCCCCGGGTTGTGTCGCTCAGAACTGAACACGGCCGCCCGCTAGCCATGGCTGCTGGTCACATCTGTGCGTTTGTCGACCGTGCTCGGCGTTCGGTTCTTCCGGGACAACTTGCGCCATACCCAGCTCGATGGAATGTGCTGATCGAACAGCACGTACGCCCCGGTCGAGTCGACCTCTAGGGTGCTCTCGAGTTCTCGTCTCTCGGAGCCGTGCCCGGCAAACAACAGCTCATCGTCTGGATTTAGCACCGTCTCGCCGTCGGGTGTGAGGATCGCTTCGCCGCCGCGAACCAGCAGCAAGGGCACCACCAGGAGTCGCCGTTCCCGATCCTCTGGGCTCCGGAGGAGCTCACCCAGCGTGACCTTGCCACCGGCCAACCAGCCGCCGAGAGCCGGCGCCTGCTCTTGGTCCAGCTTGATCTTCCAGAGGGCGGGGAGCTCGCGACCGCAGTTGTACCGGAGCCGCTGGATGAGGTCGGCTGCCCACTCGTCGCCTCGCGCCGGCATCTCCTGGATGAAGCGCCACAACATCGGCGTGCTGATCTGGGCGTACACCTCGTGCGCGACCACCTCGGTCGGTACCAGCAGGGCGTCCACCCGCATGGTCTCGAACAAAGCGGCGCTGGTCGGCTGGTTTTGTCGCGCGGCAATGAAGAGCTGAGGGTTCAGCCGGCGGGCCGTGGCAAGCATCGAGAGGTTGGTGGTGTCGTTGTCGGTACCGGCCACCAGCCCAACGGCGCTCCCCAGGTCGGCGCTGGCGAGCACTTCCGGATCGGAGGCGTCCCCGACGATCACTCCTGGCTCTACCTCGCCTCGCTCGCCCGGATCCGTGACAACGGCTTCGATGATGGTGACCTCGAGGCCCGCTGCCCGCAGGTCAGCGGTGACCTCGCGACCGAAGCGGCCGTACCCACACATCACCCATCGCCCGTCGGTGGGCGGATGGCCGCGCTCAGGCAGTTCTCCGCCGGGACCGGCCTCAAGCCAGGTGAGCAGCTGGTAGGAGGCCGGCGCATTGAGCGCGAGCCGCAGATGATCGCCGAATCGGTCGAAGGGGTTGACCACCGCCGGCGTCCCGAAGGCGCGCATCCGCTCCGCGATCGGGGCGGAGACAGTCCGCGCGATGACGGGCAGGTCGGGACGCAGTAGCGCCGCCGTCATCGTGACGGCGAGGTTGGTCTCATCGTTATTGGTAAGCGCCAGCACGCCGGAGCAGAAGGGATGGTCGAGCCCGGCTGCGGTCAGGTGATGCGGATTGGCGGCGTTGGCCCTCAGCCCAGGAATGTCGGAGTGATAGGACGCCAGATCGAGCGCGTCAACCCGGTCGGACGACTCGTCGATCACCACCAGCTGTTGTCCGAGCGCGTCGAAGGACTTGGCGAGCAGCTCGCCGGCGCGGCCGTAACCGGCCAACAACAGAAACGGCTCGCGTAGTCGCGCCACCTTACCGGTGAACCGGCGGAGCGCCAGCGCCTGACGGAACGACCGGTCCTGGAGCAGCGTCAGCAATGAGCCGATCGCGTACGCCCAGCCGACCACCGAGAGGTAGATCGAGAACGTGACCCAGAGCCGTTGCGCAGAGCTGAACGGCCACGGCAGCTCGCCGAATCCGATCGTCGTCGCCGTGTAGCTCATGAAGTAGAACGACTCAAAGAGATTGAGGCGCGCCGGCTGACCGTCCGGGCCAATACCGGGGACCAACGTAAGGCCGAAGACGCTGACGGAGAAGATCACAATGAGGGTGATGAGCGGCGCCCGCATGCGTCGCATCACCACAAAAATGGCCGAGGACGCCTGGGTGGCTGACTCGATATGCGCCTGGGACGGGACGCGGCTCACTGGCTCGCGCCGGCTGAACAGCTGAGCCCAGAAGACCAGTAACGGGTTACTCAATGTTGCACCAGCTTTCAACCGCGGTGAAACGTCACGGTCTCCGTCACCAGCAGCACGACCGAGACCAAATTGGCCAGCAGCGCGCCACCAGACAGAGAGACCATGCTGGCCGTATGGGCCGCAGTCATGCCCTGCGCTGAGATCTCATTGGCCCAGACCCAGACGACGCTGGCCGCGACCAGCTGCAGATCCGCGACCAGGCTTGTCGCCAGGTGCACCGCTCCGATCTGCGTGCGGTCGCCGAACTTCAGCACGGTGGCGATCAGGCTGACAGCGAGCGCCGCAAACAGCTCGTAGATGTTGTGCACATCAGGATTGTCGATGTCGCCGATGAAGAACCCGAAGTTGAGCGTTGCCGCGAGCAGCACGAAGAAGCCGAAGATGACCTTTTCGAGATTCATGCCCCTCCTTCCCGACCGGGTTGCCGGTGCTTGATCGCCGATGTTCGAGGTGATCAAACTGTCTCATGTCGGCCCGGCGACTGCTTAGGGTCGGCTTGGGGATCGACGTCCAGTCGGGTTTGGGAGGGAAGCCGATGAGCGCGCTGGGCTTCCAGCGTTGGTCCTGCGGGAATAGAGCTCGACGGCCGGGCAGTCGTGCTCGCCGATGGATCACGCGTGTTCCGGACGCCATTGTGGCGGCCACCGGCTACCACCCTGGGCTCGAGCCGCTCGTCGGCCATCTCACGGCGATCGGAGAGCAGGGCATTCCAGGCCCGCAACCCCGTCTGCATTTCATCGGAATGCGCATCCCAATGCTTTACGGCCGTTGGCTCGGCGATCCTTGCGGACAACGTATGGTCTGCTGAACATCACGCTGGCGGGCTCATGCGTAGAAATGCCGTGAGAATCAGACCACTCCGCGTATGAGTCGCGTGAATGCGGCTTGGCGGCTTCCCAGGCACGGCTGTCGGATAGCAAGCGTGTTGACCGGAATCAAGGGTCTGAAGTGGCTGACTTGATCATCGTTCTGGTGACCGTGCTGGCGTTCGTGATCTTGACAATCACAGTGCGGGCTGGGCAGCGCCTGTGAGTGCCGAGAACGCTGTGGGCCTTGTGGTCGCTGTGTTGCTGACCGTGTTCCTGATCTTGGCGCTGCTGTTTCCGGAGAGGTTCTAATGTCGGAGTCGCTCGCTGGTGTCTTGTTTGTGACGTCCCTGGCCGTAGCTCTTGTAGTAGTACACCGGCCGTTGGGTGACCTGCTCTTCTGGGTGGCGACCTCACCGCGGGACCTGGCGCCAGAGCGGTTCGCCTACCGGCTCGTAGGGGCAGACCCCAAGACCGAGCAGTCCTGGAGTGTGTACGCGCGGAGTGTGCTGGCGTTCTCGGCGGTGTCAATCCTGTTCCTCTACGGTTTTCTTCGGCTGCAGAACCATCTTCCGCTCAGCCTAGGTTTTTCCGGCGTCGCACCAGACCAGGCGTGGAATACCGCGGTGAGCTTTGTGACGAACACGAACTGGCAGTCGTACTCGGGTGAATCCACGATGGGCCACCTGGTGCAGATGGCCGGGCTCGCGGTTCAGAACTTCGCCTCCGCAGCGGTTGGCATCGCCGTGTCCTTCGCGCTAATACGCGGTCTGGCCCGCACAGCCACCGGCACGCTCGGCAACTTCTGGGTCGATCTCACCCGCATTTGCTTCCGACTGCTGTTGCCTGTTGCGGTCGTCGGCGCAATCATTTTCGTAGCAGCGGGCATGGTGCAGAATCTCTCTCCGGGCACCGACGTCATGACGTTGGCGGGAAACAGTCAGCACATCACGGGCGGGCCGGTGGCCAGTCAGGAGATCATCAAGGAGCTGGGCACCAACGGTGGCGGCTTCTACAACGCCAACAGCTCGCACCCGTTCGAGAATCCGACGTCCTGGACCAACTGGATCGAGGTGTTTTCGCTGCTTGCCATCTCGTTCAGCCTGCCGCGGGTCTTTGGTCGCATGGTTGGTGATCTTCGCCAGGGGTACGCGATCGTGGCCGTGATGGTGATCTTGGCGGTCATCAGCATTGCGTCGGTCAACTACTTCCAACTGCAGGCCGGCGGGACGGTGCCCCAAGCGGTCGGTGCTGCTACGGAGGGGACGGAGGCCCGGTTCGGGGTTGCCCAGTCCGCGACGTTCGCTTCGGCGACGACGCTGACCTCGACGGGTGCCGTGGACTCGTTTCACGACTCGTACACCGCTTTGGGCGGGATGGTGCCGATCGCGAACATGATGCTGGGGGAGGTGGCGCCGGGCGGTACGGGTTCGGGTCTGTACGGCATGTTGGTGCTGGCGGTGATCACTGTGTTCGTCGCAGGACTGATGGTGGGCCGCACACCGGAATACGTCGGCAAGAAGATCCGGTCTCGGGAGATCAAGTTCGCCTCGCTGTACTTCCTCGTTACGCCGATCCTCGTCCTGGTGGGGACGGCGGCGGCCATGGCCTCGGCGTCGGCACGGGCCTCCATGTTGAATACCGGACCCCACGGATTGTCCGAAGTGCTCTATGCCTACACCTCGGCGTCGAACAACAACGGCTCCGCCTTTGCGGGCATTAGCGTCAACACCGTCTGGTACAACACCTCGCTTGGACTTGGCGATGTTGTTCGGCCGGTTCCTGCCGATCGTGCTTGTACTGGGTCTGGCCGGCTCACTCGGCGGCCAAGGCGAATCCCCGGTCACTGCCGGGACCTTGCGAACCCATCAACCCCTGTTCGTCGGGATGCTTGCCGGAGTGACGATCATCTTGGTCGCCCTGACCTTCCTGCCTGCGCTGGCGCTCGGACCGCTCGCGGAGGGACTCTAATGACCTCCGACCGCTCCACCGTGTTGCCGTCGTCGGAACCTGCCAGCCCGCACCGATGGGGCCGCCGAGCAGCGGTCCACATCGCCGGCCCGTCGCGTCGGAGCTGGGCTGCTCGACCCCAAACTGTTGTGGCGATCCGTCCCCGACGCGCTCCGCAAGCTCGATCCTCGGACGCTGTGGCGCAATCCGGTGATGTTTGTCGTTGAGATCGGCTCCGTCTTCACCACGGTGCTCGCGGTGCTCCAACCCAGCCTGTTCGCATGGGCGATCACGATCTGGCTCTGGCTGACTGTGCTGTTCGCGAACCTCGCTGAGGCGGTCGCGGAGGGTCGCGGCAAGGCGCAGGCGGCGACGCTGCGCCGCGCCCGCCAGGAGACCGCTGCCCGTCGGCTGCTTGACTGGTCCCCCGGTGCGGCCGGTGTGGAAGAGGAAGCGGTCCCGGCCAACGCCCTCCAGCTAGGAGATGTGGTCGTCGTCGAGGCCGGGACAGGTCATCCCCGGCGACGGAGACGTCGTCGATGGGATTGCGATGGTGGACGAATCGGTGATCACCGGAGAGTCAGCGCCGGTGATCCGGGAGTCCGGCGGCGACCGGTCCGCGGTCACGGGCGGAACCAAGGTTCTCTCCGATCGAATCGTCGTCCGGATCACCCAACAGCCCGGCGAAAGCTTCATCGACCGGATGATCGCTCTCGTCGAAGGTGCGAACCGGCAGAAAACCCCCAATGAGATCGCCTTGAACATCCTGCTCGCCGCGCTCACGATTCTGTTTCTCCTCGCCGTGGCAACTTTGCAGCCGCTCGCGATCTACTCCAAACAGGTCCAGGCCGCGGCACCGGACAGCCCAGTGCTGAACAATCACGGCGTTACGGGGATCGTGCTGGTATCGCTGCTGGTCTGCCTGATCCCGACAACGATCGGCGCTCTCTTGTCGGCCATCGGCATCGCGGGCATGGACCGTCTGGTGCAGCGCAATGTGCTGGCCATGTCAGGTCGTGCTGTCGAAGCGGCCGGCGACGTCAACACCCTGCTACTAGACAAAACGGGCACGATCACGCTCGGCAACCGGCAGGCGAGCGAATTCATCCCGGTCGGGGGAGCCGACGAGGTCGAACTTGCTGACGCCGCACAGCTATCCAGCCTCGCCGACGAGACGCCTGAGGGACGCTCCGTCGTCGTGCTGGCCAAGGAGCGCTACGGGCTACGGGCGCGTCAGCCGGGCGAGCTGGCGGCAGCCACCTGGGTCCCGTTCAGCGCCCAGACCCGGATGTCCGGGGTCGACCTGCCCGCCCGGGAGACAGACGGTGCGGAGCTTCGGGTGCGCAAGGGTGCGGCCGCTGCTGTTTTGGCATGGGTACGGGAGAACGGTGGCGGATCCAGCAATGGCATGGGTCCGATTGTGGATGGGATCAGCGCAGCCGGAGGCACGCCGCTCGTGGTCGCCGCCCAGCTGCACGGCGAACCAGCGCGCGCCCTCGGCGTGATTTACCTCAAAGACGTCGTCAAGACCGGCATGAGCGAGCGTTTCGACGAAATGCGACGGATGGGCATCCGTACGGTCATGATCACCGGCGACAACCCCTTGACCGCTCGCGCCATCGCCGCCGAAGCCGGTGTGGACGACTTCCTGGCCGAAGCCACACCCGAGGACAAGATGGCGTTGATCAAGGCTGAACAGCGGGGCGGCAAGCTCGTCGCGATGACCGGGGACGGCACCAACGATGCCCCCGCCTTGGCGCAAGCCGATGTCGGCGTCGCAATGAACACCGGCACCTCGGCCGCCAAGGAAGCCGGGAACATGGTCGACCTCGACTCCGACCCCACCAAGCTCATCGAAATCGTCGAGATCGGCAAACAGCTGCTGATCACCCGCGGGGCCCTGACAACGTTCTCCATCGCCAACGACATCGCGAAATACTTCGCGATCATCCCCGCGATGTTCGCCGCGGTCTATCCCAGTCTCGACCGGCTCAACATCATGCAGCTGCATAGCCCGACGACGGCGATCCTTGCCGCTGTGATCTTCAATGCCTTGATCATCGTGGCACTCGTCCCGCTGGCTCTGCGCGGCGTACGGTACGTTCCGGGCAGTGCCAGTGCCATGCTGCGACGCAACCTGGTCATCTATGGACTGGGCGGCATCGTCGCACCGTTCGTCGGAATCAAGATCATCGACATGCTGATCTCGATCATTCCCGGGATCTCGTGATGCGTCTTCCATCCTGGCTCGCTCAGCACCTCGCCGCCCTCCGAGCGCTACTCCTCCTCACCGTCGCGCTCGGCCTCGCCTACCCCCTGGCCATAACAGCGGTGGCGCAACTGCCAGGCCTGCAGAGCCGCGCTGACGGATCCCTGCTGAGCGGGCCAGGCTCCCGGGCACCGGTGGGAAGCCGGCTCATCGGCCAAGCCTTCCTCGACAAGGATGGAAAGCCGCTCGTCCAGTACTTCCAGTCCCGTCCCTCGGCGGCCGGTGACGGCTACGACCCGACAGCGACCTCGGCATCCAACCTGGGCCCAGAGGACATCGTCGACACGCTTCCCGACCCAAACGCTGCCCCAGGGTCGGACGAGGCGGCCGGAAGCCAGAGCCTTCTCAGCCAGGTCTGCGCCCGTAGCAAGGATGTCGGCAGTCTGGAGGGCGTTGATGGGCGCCGTCCCTTCTGCACCGAAGAGGGGGTCGGTGCAGTCCTCGCCGTCTTCCATCAGGACGGGCTCACCGGCCCGGTCACCCGCGCCGTCAGTCTCAACCAGCCCTGTCCCGCCAAGCCCTTTATCTCAACGTTGGAGGGAGTCGCGGTCGAGTGTGCCCGCTACGGCCAGGACTACTCCCAAGGAGTGATCACCCCTGTTCGGGGAACCGCGCCGGCTGTTCCTGTCGTGCCAGCTGACGCCGTTACAGCCAGCGGAAGTGGGCTCGACCCCCACATCAGCCCTGCGTACGCGCGGCTGCAGCTAGCACGCGTAGCGAAGGCGCGGGGCATGAGTATTGCCGAGCTTGATGCGGTCGTAGCCGCCCACACCAGCGGCCGGACTCTCGGATTCCTCGGTGAGCCAACCGTAAATGTTCTCGCCCTCAACCTGGACCTCGATAACCGATACCCCTACCGAGCCTGATCGGCTCTTCCACCTGCAGATCAGAATGGGACTGAAGATTCCAGGAAGCGAGAGAGGATGAAATCGCTGCCGGGAGGAGGTGCCATGGCGGCAGGACAATTGCGGGTCTATTTCGGCGCGGCTCCTGGTGTTGGAAAGACGTACAAGATGCTCGAGGAGGGCCACCGCAGGCTGGAGCGTGGCACCGATGTTGTCGTCGGCTTTATCGAAACACATGGGCGCAAGCACACCGAGGAACTCATCGAAGGCTTCGAGGTCGTCCCGCGGGCCAAGGTGTCCTACAGAGGCACCACTTTGGAGGAGATGGATCTCGCAGCCGTCCTAGCCCGACGACCCCAGGTCGCTCTGGTCGACGAGTTGGCTCACACCAACGCCCCCGGCTCACCCAACGAGAAGCGCTGGGAAGACATAGAGGAGCTCCTCGATGCCGGGATCACCGTGATCACGACCGTGAACGTGCAGCACCTGGAATCGCTCAACGATGTCGTCTATGAGATCACTGGCATCCGTCAGCGTGAAACCGTGCCCGACGCCGTCGTGCGCCAGGCACAGCAGATCGAGCTGGTCGACATGACGCCGGAGGCGTTGCGCCGGCGGCTCGCACACGGCAATGTCTATGCAGCAGAGAAGGTCGACGCCGCCCTCGGCAACTACTTCCGAGTCGGAAATCTCACGGCTCTCCGCGAGCTCGCATTGCTCTGGGTCGCCGGCAAGGTAGACGAGCAGCTCGACCAATACCGTGCTGATCACAACATCGGCTCACACTGGGAGACCCGGGAGCGGGTCGTCGTCGCACTGACGGGCGGGCCCGAGGGCGAGACCTTGATCCGCCGGGCCGCCCGTATCGCTGCGCGCACCAAGGGCGCGGACCTCCTCGCGGTGCACGTCGCCCGCAGTGACGGCCTCAGCGGCGGCGACCCCGCCCACCTGGCCCGCCAACGCGCACTAGTGGAGGACCTCGGGGGCACCTATCACCAGGTGGTCGGGACCGACATCCCGGACGCCTTGCTCGCCTTTGCGCGCGGCGTCAACGCCACCCAGTTGGTGCTAGGCGCGAGCCGCCGCGGTCGATGGGCCCAACTATTTTCCCGAGGCGTCGGCGTCACCACCACCGCCGAGTCGGGATCCATCGATGTACATCTGATCACCCACGAAGCGACCGCGCACCGGTGGCGGATTGGCAGGGCACGAGACAGGCCATGGAGTCGGCCCGGCGGGCTCAGCCTGGGCCGGCGCGCTGCCGGATTCATCCTGAGCATCGTCGCTTTGCCGGTGCTGACCGCACTGCTGCTCGCAGTCGACGCCGATGTCTCCCTGTCCACCGACATCTTGGCCTTCCTGCTGCTCGTGGTTGCTGTCGCGCTCGTGGGCGGTCTCCTCCCGGCGCTCCTCGCCGCTGTCGGCGGGTTCCTCCTGTTGAACTATTTCTTCACCCCACCGGTGCGGATGTTCACAATCGCCGAGCGAGAGAACCTTCTTGCGCTCTTTGCCTTCCTCCTTGTGGCGGTCTCGGTCAGTACCGTCGTCGACGTTGCCGCCCGTCGTACCCGCGAAGCGTCGCAGGCAAGAGCCGAGGCAGCCACCCTGTTCACCCTGGCAGGCAGCGTGCTTCGCGGCTCACGCCCGCTACCGGCGCTGCTTGAGCAGATCCGCGAGACGTTCGCCTTCGACGCGGTAACTCTCCTCGAGCGGCGACCGGAGGCCCTCGGCGGACCTGATCTGGAACATGCGAACGAGGCGTGGACTGTGGTTGCCTGCGTCGGCAGCCCAATCTGTCTGGCACCAGGCGATGGTGATGCCGAAGTGCACGTCGATGACTCCTACACCTTGGTCATGTCGGGGCATGCGCTCGCAGCCCAGGATCGGCGCGTCTTGGAGGCCTTTGCCGCCCAGGCGACGATCGCCCTGCGGCAAGAGCGTCTCGAGGAGGCGGCCGCCACGGCCGGCTCGCTGGCCGAGGTCGACCGGGTACGGACCGCGCTGCTCAATGCGGTGAGCCACGACCTGCGCACTCCACTGGCCTCTGCCAAGGCTGCCGTAGGAACCCTTCGAATGTCAGATCTCCCTCTCACCGAGGACGATCGGGCCGAATTGCTCGCCACCATTGAAGAATCGTTGGACCGGCTGAGCGGTCTGGTCGAGAACCTGCTGGATATGAGCCGGCTGCAGGCTGGTGCTCTCGCCCTCGCAATTCAGCCGATTGATGTCGCCGACGTCATCTCCGCCGCCGTCAGCAGCTTGGAACCCGCCGCGTACGAGGTGATCATTCGGGTCCCCGAAGACACCCCTGAGGTTTCGGCCGACCCCGCTCTGTTGGAACGAGCAATCGCCAATCTTGTGCAAAATGCCATCCGCCACAGCCCAGCCAACGCTCCGCCGCAGATCACGGCCAGCGCCCTCGGCAAGGCCGTTGAGATACGCGTCATCGACTGCGGCCCGGGAATACCCGAAGCTGACTGGGACCAGATCTTCCAGCCGTTCCAACGGCTTGGCGATCGGGACAACACCAGCGGCGTTGGCCTTGGTCTCGCTTTGTCTCGCGGGCTGATCGAGGCCATGTCGGGAACGCTGAGTCCGGAAGGGACACCCGGTGGGGGGCTGACCATGACGATCTCACTACCCGCCGTGACCCGGCCCATTCCAGAGCCTGTGCAGACGGCACGCGAGCGATCATGACTCGCGTCCTAGTCGTCGATGACGAGCCGCAGATCCTGCGCGCCCTGCGAATCAACCTGCACGCCCGGCAGTACGACGTCGTCACCGCCGGAACCGGTCTGGGCGCCCTCCAGGCAGCAACCGACGCTCATCCGGATCTGGTCATCCTCGATCTCGGCCTGCCTGACATCGATGGCGTTGATGTCATCCGCTCGCTTCGTAAGTGGACGCAGGTGCCCATTGTGATTCTCTCCGGCCGTATGAACAGCGCGGCCAAGGTGGATGCCCTTGACGCCGGTGCGGACGACTACGTCACCAAGCCGTTCAGTGTGGAGGAGCTGCTGGCGCGGATTCGAGCGGTGACGCGGCGTACGACGGAGCCTGAGCTGGTCGAACCCGTGCAGCTCGGACGGTGGATCGTTGATCTCAATGACCATGTGATCTATGAGCCGATGGCGCCTGCGCAACAGGTTCATCTCACGCCGACCGAGTGGCAGCTCCTTCAAGCGTTGGTCAGGCATCCCGGACGGCTCGTGAGCCAACGACAGCTGCTTCAAGAGGTCTGGGGACCAACGTATGTGGACCAGACCCACTACCTACGTCAGTACGTCAAGGCACTCAGACAAAAGCTTGAAGACGATCCGACTCGGCCGCGCCACCTCATCACCGAGCCCGGAATGGGCTACCGCTTCCAGCCGTAATGATCGTCCAACTGGCCCGTCAAGGAGTGATCGCTTAGTCGCTCCTGGCTGATCTTTCACCGCCGCCCGTGGCCGCTTCGTCCCGAACCTGGCTGTCCGAGGGCGGGCTGGCACCGCACGGCGGGTGGGTCAAGATCCGCCCTGTCTGCGGCCAGAGGCCTACGCTAAGTGAAGGGCCCGCAGGTCGTCGGATCGAGTGCTGCAGAGTCGCAAAGACAAGGAAGTGCGTTGACGGAATTGCCGTTTAGGGGATCGCACCTGCGTTTGATCTGGCCCCAATGGCAAGGCGGCGGCACACCGAGTGTGCGTGAGCTGGCGTCCGAGTTCCCCTTCGATGTGGCGCGTCGCGGCTATGCGGTCGGGTCGACAGTGCTCGATGCTGTGCTGCCGCCACACGATGGGCCCAGTGCTGCGGTCCCCGTGTCGATGTCGAACGAGGGCCTGGAGGAGCGGGACGGAATCGAGGCCAAGACTGTCATCCTCGACCAGTTAGCCCGAAGCGCTAAGAGTCATCGCTCAACACGATCCGGCGCGTATCACCACACTCGGCGGTGAGTGCTCTGTTAGCGTCGCCCCTTTGCCGCGCTGGCAGACCGATACGGCGACGACCTCGCGATCTTGTGGATCGACTCCCATCCCGACGTTGGCACCGGAGCCAGCGAATATCCCGGGTACCACGCGATGGCCGTCTCCGCGCTCGTGGGTCGAGGCGATCCTGAGGTGCAAGCCCTCTTACCGGCGACCGTTTCACCGGACCGAGTGGCGCTTGTCGGCTTGCACGCGTGGACCGACGATGATTACCCCAACATCGCTGCCTGGGGGCTCACATCGTTCAGCCCCGACGACCTTCGAGAGTCGAGCCAGCCGCTGCTGGATTGGCTGGCCCGAACAGGGTGCACACGCGTTGCCGTCCACTTTGACGTTGACACCGTCGACAGCAACGAGATCGTGCTGGGCCTCGGCGCCGAACCAGACGGGCTGACGAGTATTCAGGTGCAACGGATCGTCGGCGAGGTTAGCCGGTCTGTCGAGTTAATCGGACTCACCGTTGCCGAGTTCGTGCCACGGCAGGTCATGCACCTGCAGCAAATCTTGCAAACCTTTCCTCTTCTCGGCGAGTAGGCGGCGCTGCCCATTGGTAGTGGCGCAATGGTGACCACAGATGACATCCGGACCGTTGCGTTGTCATTGCCGCGGACTGAGGAGGCGCTGGTCCGGGATCAGGTCAAGTTTCGGGTGGGCCGGATTGTCTATGTGGCACTCAGCCGAGACGAGCTGTCGATGGGCTTCGCCTTTCCGAAGGACGAGCGCGCCGCATCGGTCGCCGCCAATCCAGGGAAGTTCTTTATGCCGACTCAGTCCGACCTGCGTTACAACTGGGTCCAAGTGTGGCTGGAAGCGATCGACCAGACAGAGATGCGGGAACTCGTCGTCGACGCGTGGCGCATGGTCGTGCCGAAGCGAGTTGCCGCCGAGTATCTAGGTGATCATCCCGAGGGACCACGCAGACGCCGTTGCTGACTTACCACCGAGCGCAAGCGATGAGGCCCGCCGGATGCGCTCTACGATTCCTGGTCGTACTTGAAGGACAGCTGGATCTTCGTGCGGTAGACGAGCTCGCCGCTGTCCCCGACGTGAATGTCTTGCTTGACGACCTCGGCGACCCGAAGGTCCCGGACCGAATGGCCCGCCGTTTTGATCGCGTCAGCGGCAGCCTCCTCCCAGGAGGTCGTGCTCGTGCCGATGACGTCGATCACCCGGTAGACGCTCATAGTTGCCCTCCTCGTTGGATGTGCCGATCGCAGTCGGCAGGCTGATGATCTCGCACTCACGGGCCGGGGGCAACCGGCGCAGCGATCGAGAGGGCGCGGCGCTTGAAGATCAAAGCTAACGAATCTGTCGAGGACCACGATCGTGACGGTCAGGCCGGCCTGCCGCAGTCACCAGGCTGTGGGCGGCACCGATCAGTTACGAAGAAGTGCAGCGGGCCACGTAAATCACTCGCAAGCGCGGACTGTAAACCGTCGCGTGGCCGACACACGGCAGGCACGATCATGGTCGATCAAGGAGTGCACCTGCGCGTCATCCAGGAGATCATGGGGCATTCCGATGTCCGCGTGACCGAGCGATACACGCATATCGCATCAGTGGCCGTGCGAGAGCCCGCGGGTCTGATGGGCGCGGCGTTGTTGGGTAACTCGGCCGAAACTGCAACCAGAAATGCAACCAATAGCCCGTTGGGCGATCTGCCGAAGTGGAAAACGGGCAAGTCAGTGGCTGAGCCGCCTCCGAGAATCGAACCCGGAACCTACGCATTACGAGTCGCAGGCGTGTCGTCCATCAAGTGCTTGCCCCACGTGGCCGGGGCGGTGGACGTGTGGAGGCGTCCATGATCGCCCAGTCCGTAGGCTGCGCTCTTGGCTGCTCACACCCTCAGCTTGGCAAGCCGGTGGACCCACTGTCAGGTGGTGTCCATAGCCGCCTCGGTTGGGGACCCACCCCCACCCCCGGGGACGCTATCCCGGGACCGGGATCCCCGGGAGGCTGGTCAGACCGTCGGCCAGCGCCGCTTCCTCGAACTCGATCTCCAGAAGGCGCCCCGCCAGGAAGTCGTCGTAGGCCTGCATGTCGAAGTGCCCGTGTCCGCAGAGGTTGAACAAGATGACCTTCGACTCGCCGGCCTCCCGCGCACGGATCGCCTCGTCGATCACCGCGCGAATGGCGTGGTTCGGCTCCGGGGCAGGCACTATCCCCTGGGCCCGAGCGAACTGTACGCCCGCGTCGAACACCTGGTTCTGCGTGTACGCCCGAGCCTCCATGTGCCCGTGCTTCACCAGCATGGACAGCGAGGGCGCGTCGCCGTGATACCGGAGCCCGCCCGCGTGCACCGGCGCCGGTATGAACGTGTGCCCGAGGGTGTACATGGGCACCATGGGCGTCATCTCCCCCGTGTCGCCGAAGTCGTAGGCGAACTCACCCCGGGTCAGGGTGGGACAGGCGGCCGGCTCGGTGGCCACGAACGTGGCATCGAGTTTCCCGGCCAGCTTGTCGGCCATGAACGGATAGGAGAAGCCCGCGTAGTTCGAACCCCCGCCCACACATCCGATGATGAAGTCCGGGGATTCGCCCGCCATCTCCATCTGCTTCTGCGTTTCCAGGCCGATTACGGTCTGGTGCAGGAGTACGTGCCCCAGCACGCTCCCTAGGCAGTAGTTGGTGTCGGCATTGGTGGCCGCGACCTCGACCGCCTCGCTGATGGCGATCCCCAGGGAGCCCGTGGAGTCTGGCGTGTTGCCGAGGACGCGCTTGCCGACCTGCGTGGTGTCGCTGGGCGAGGCGTGGACCGTCGCCCCGAACGTCTCCATCATGACCCGACGGTACGGTTTCTGCTGGTACGAGGCCTTCACCATGTACACGAGGCTCTCCAGCCCGAACATCTGGCATGCGAATGCCAGCGCCGACCCCCATTGCCCAGCCCCGGTCTCGGTGCTGATCCGGCGGATCCCCGCTTCCTTGTTGTAATAGACCTGAGGGATCGCCGTGTTCGGCTTGTGGGAGCCGGTCGGTGACGTCCCTTCGTATTTGAAGTAGATCCGGGCCGGAGTCTGCAGCGCATGCTCCAGACGGCGAGCCCGATACAGCGGCGTCGGCCTCCACAGCCGGTAGACGTCCAGGACCGGTCCCGGGATGTCGATCCACCGCTCGGTCGACACCTCCTGCATGATCAGCGACTCGGGGA
Organism: uncultured Actinomycetota bacterium; assembly: GCA_963815975.1. Lineage (GTDB taxonomy): Bacteria > Actinomycetota > Actinomycetes > Propionibacteriales > Propionibacteriaceae > Microlunatus. Next base: position 87,181 of record CAWFJC010000022.1, on the reverse strand, counting down.
ACAAGGGAGCGAGGTCTGCTGGCCCAATCGGTTCCCTGGTCCCCGGATGCAGCGGGGGAAGCGGCTGCATGCCCGCGCCGACCATATCGGGGACGAGGTTGAACCACGCCGCCGGGATCTCGTCGGGCCCGAGGTCGAAACGCAGCGGTTCGGCCATGGCGTCCCCCCTTCTTGGTCACACGCTGACCTGTGAGGCGCTCATTCTACGGGGAACGGACGTAGCTGGAGTCGCGACGTAACCCCGGTGTGGGCGGGTGAGAACCTGTCGCGGACCGATCCCACACAAGTAAGCACGCAGTGAACAAGTCGTCGGCCCCGCGGACGCCCACTGTCAGTGCAGAGGGCAGTTCGGGCTGTGATGAGCGTATGCCGCGACAACGGTTTGCCCACCAGGTCGTCGGCGCGATCCGTGCCCGCGCCGTGGTTCCTGACCTCACGAATGCGATGCTTCGTTCGCCATTCTCGCGAAGCAACCTGAAGTCCAGTAGGCGTCGCGTCACCTCCGCCCTGTCCATCCTTTTCGTCGTCAGACGCCTTGAATTGCACCGCCGGAAGTAGCTCGCAGCCGAACAAGGCTCGCATCTGCTCGGCGGTCACCGGGTCGCCGCGGTCAGGCCGTCGACGTCTATGCCCGCCTTCGAAGCGCCTGGCGCGATGCGCGCGCTCTGCGAGATCTACGTGAAGCATCAACCGGCCGTCCGCTTGTATGTGGCGGTCGCGAACAAGGTCCAGACTCTCGAATGATGCGGATTTGTGTTGGCGCTGTAGCCGGCGTTGCCCTTCGAAGTGCTTCGCGAGCGATCGGCGTTGTGCGAGAACGCCAAGACCCTTCCGACACCAGGAATCGGGCCATCCAAAGGCAAACAGACTGCCATGGCCATCCCTGAGCAGAGGTCGGGGGTGCTAGGGCAAAGCCCCTGCTTGCAAAAGCGCGAGCAAAGCCGGCGTTGCTACACATGACAAGACCGCTGCGGACATCCATGGACACGACGAGCAGCGACAGCGTTGCTGTACTCGCCCGGTCCGTCGCGCTCAGCTCCTCCAGTGTCTGGTCTGTTTGATCGATTGGCTTTAGCGTCTAAGCCGTGGATCACCGCAGAGAGGTACACGTCTTGCTCGCCAACCGCGGAGTCCGGCTGACCCCGGAGCGGGTCGGACTGCCGACTTACGGCGACAAGCGCCGGGTCCTCGGTTCCTTCCTCTGCCTCGAACAAGGAGACACGAGACCATGAAGCTGCTGCGCTACGGCCTGTTGGGCCAGGAACGGCCCGGACTGCTGGACAGCGACAGCCGCATCCGCGACTTGTCCCGCCACGTGGCCGACATTGGCCCGGACTGTCTGACGTCCGCCGGGCTCGCCGGCCTCGCGAAGCTGGATCCGCGCTCGCTGCCCCTCGTGGACGAGACGCCCCGCCTGGGCGTGCCGGTGGCGCGGGTCGGCAAGTTCATCGCCATCGGCCTGAATTTCGTCGACCACGCCGCGGAGTCGAACCTGCCTATCCCCAAGGAGCCGGTGGTCTTCACCAAGGCGACCAGCTCCCTCGCCGGCCCCAACGACCAGGTGATGCTGCCCAAGGACTCCACCAAAAGCGACTGGGAAGTTGAACTGGGCGTAGTCATCGGTCGGCGCGCCTCCTACGTCGAGCACACCGAGGCGCTGGATCATGTCGCCGGCTACTGCGTCGTCAACGATGTCAGTGAGCGGGAGTACCAGATCGAACGCGGCGGCACCTGGGACAAGGGCAAGGGCTGCGACACCTTCGGCCCCGTCGGCCCCTGGCTGGTGACGAAGGACGAGGTGCCGGACCCGCAGGCGCTGGCGATGTGGCTCGACGTGAATGGCAAGCGCATGCAGACCGGGAACACGCGGACGATGATCTTCGGTGTGGCCGAGATCGTCTCTTACCTCAGCCGCTTCATGACGCTGCTGCCCGGCGACATCGTCACCACGGGCACCCCGCCCGGGGTTGGCATGGGTATCAAGCCGGAGCCGATCTTCCTCAAGCCGGGCGATGTCATGACCCTGGGCATCGACGGGCTGGGTGCGCAGCGCCAGGAGGTCATCGCCTGGCAGCGCAGCGGGGGAGGTCCGAGCAATGGTCTATGACAACCGCTTCCAAGGCCGGACGGCCATCGTTACCGGCGGCGCCTCCGGCATCGGACTCTCCGTGGCGGCCCGCCTGGCCCGGGAAGGCGCGGCGGTGTCTCTCTGGGATCTGAACGAGGACGCGCTAGCCCGGGCCAAGGCGGAGGCGCGCGCCACCGACACGCAGGCCCTCGACGTCTCCGATTCCGCCCAGGTCCTCCGCGCCATGTCGGCGAGCGTCGCCGCCCTCGGCGGCAAGCTGGACGTGCTGGTGGCCAGCGCAGGCATCACCGGCCCCAACACGCCCGTGCGCGACTACCCGGTGGAGGCCTGGCGGCAGGTCATCGACGTGAATCTCAACGGCCTGTTCTACTGCAACCAGGCTGCCTTGCAGCACCTGGAGCGCAACGGCTACGGCCGCATCATCAACATTGCCTCCGTGGCGGGCAAGGAGGGCAACCCGAACGCTTCTGCCTACAGCACGTCCAAGGCCGGGGTAATCGGATTCACCAAGTCGCTCGCCAAGGAGATGGCGAAGACCGAGATCCGGGTGAACTGCGTCACCCCCGCCGCGGTGCGCACAGCGATCTTCGACCAGATGTCGCAGCAGCACATCGACTTCATGCTGTCCAAGATCCCGATCGGCCGCTTCGGGAACATCGAGGAGGTGGCGTCGCTTGTCTGCTGGCTGGCCAGCGAGGAGTGCTCCTTCAGCACCGGCGCCGTGTTCGACGTCTCCGGCGGCCGGGCGACCTATTGAGCCAACGACGGCGTCCCATCCGCAAGCATCACGAGGGCGCAGATCGCGCCTGCCGCCCTCAGAAACATCCGACGGAGGACCATCGATGAGCACACCCAAGGTCAAGCACGTCCGCGCCAGCGTCGTCCGCGGCGGCGGTGGGGATTACCACGACGTGGAGGACGGCCATTGGATCGACGATCACGTCTCGACCCCGATGGCCCGCTACCCCGAGTATCGGCAGAGCCGGCGGTCCTTCGGCATCAACGTGCTCGGCACGCTAGTGGTGGAGGTGGAGGCCGACGACGGCACGACTGGCTTCGCCATCACCACGGCCGGCGAGCCCGGTGCCTTCATCGTCGAGAAGCACCTTGCCCGCTTCGTCGAGGGCCGGCCCATCACCGACATCGAGCGGGCCTGGGACCAGATGTACTTCTCGACCGCAGTATTACGGCCGCCGCGGCATCGTGGTGAACGCGATCTCGGCCGTGGACCTGGCTCTCTGGGACCTGCTGGCCAAGTGGCGTAAGGAGCCGGTCCATGCGCTGCTCGGGGGCCCCGTGCGGGACGAATTGGTCTTCTACGCAACGGGCGCCCGACCCGACATTGCCCAGCAGCTCGGCTTCATCGGCGGCAAGATGCCGCTGCAGCACGGGCCGGCGGAGGGCGAGGAGGGACTGAAGAAGAACCTAGCCAAGCTGGAGGACATGCGGAACAAGGTCGGCGAGGACTTCTGGCTCATGTTCGACTGCTGGATGAGCCTCGACCTCAACTACGCCACGCGGCTCGCTCAGGGGGCGCACCGGTTCGGCCTGAAATGGGTCGAGGAATGCCTCTCACCCGACGACTACTGGGGCTACGCCGAGCTGCGCAAGAACGTGCCACCCGGCATGCTGGTCACGACGGGCGAGCACGAGGCAACGCGCTGGGGCTTCCGCCTGCTGCTGGAGATGGGCTGCTGCGACATCATCCAGCCCGACGTGAATTGGTGCGGCGGCATCACCGAGCTGATCAAGATCTCCGCGCTGGCCGACGCGCACGGGGCGCTGATGGTGCCGCACGGCTCCGGCCCTTACAGCTACCACTTCTGCTGCACGCGGCATAACAGTCCGTTCAACGAGATCATCATGAGCGCGCCGAAGGCCGACAGGGTGCTGCCCGCCTTCCACCCGCTGCTGCTGGACGAGCCAGTGCCAGAGAACGGGCGTCTGAAGATGACGGCGCTCGACAAGCCCGGCTTCGGGGTCGAACTGAACCCCGAGTGCGGGCTCCACCGGCCCTACCCGCGCTGAGGAAGCTGTCAGACGGACGCTTGGCCGGACGGCTGACCGGTCCACTGCACACCCCCGTCCTCCTGAGAGAGGAGGAACGGCCCGGCCCTTGATCCTCATAAAGCCCGATTCGGCAGTCGGCTGCCGTGGCTGCGTGCCATGACTTGTATCGTGCGAACCGCAGCTGCGCAGCAACTCGACGGGGGTTAGCGACCGGGTGCGGCTGGCCCGTTCGGACACTGATCGGATTTTGGTGCGGGCGCCGCCTGTCGTCGTGGCCCTTCGAGCGCACCGTCGGCGGACGCGTCAGACGTTGTGAGACCAAAGCTGCGTTAGCGTCCGACCACCACGCCAACGGGGTAGGAAGAGGATCGTGCGCTTGCTGTTGATCCGCCATGGACAGACCCCGTGCAATGTGGCCGGGGAGCTGGACACGGCCTATCCCGGTGCCGGGTTGACGAGCTTGGGTCTCGCGCAGGCGGCGGCAGTTCCGGCGGCACTGGCCGACGAACGAATCACCGGCATCTACGCCACGCCTCTATTCCGTACGCAACTGACGGCAGCCCCGCTTGCGGAAACGCGAGGGGAGGAGATTCAGATTCGCGACGGTCTGGAAGAGATCTCTGCTGGAAACTACGAAATGCGTGGGGATGGACATGCGGTGCATACGTACGGCGAGTGCCTGGCGACCTGGATGCGTGGAGATCTCGACTACATCATGCCCGGCGGTCACAGTGGGAACGCGTTCATCTCCCGCTACGACGACGCGATCCGCCGCATTGTAAGCGACCACGAGGTCACCGACAGCGTGGTGATCTTCAGCCACGGAGCTGCGATCCGCGTCTACACCGCTGTCCGAGCCGGTTTGGATCCAGCCGTCGCCATGGAGCTGCGGATTGCCAACACCGGGCTTGCCGAGCTGAAGGGTGATCCCGACGCGGGCTGGACTTTGGAGCGGTGGACCACCGTACCGCTCGGCGGACGGGAGCTGGAGGACGCGCAGGCCCACGATGTCACTGGTGCGACCGTCGAGGAGGCCATCACCGAAGAGGCCTGAAGGGCTGAGAGCAGTACGCGGTCCACAGGCCCGACGACAGGTCGTGCCCGGTCCTCCAGCGCCGTCGTACACTCAGCGCATGCCCGGCCTGCAGCACACCGTCACCATCGCGGCCCCGCCCGAGCGGGTCTGGGCGGTGGTCGTCGACGTCGAGCGCTGGCCCGAGCGGATCCCGACGGTCGACGCCGTGGAGCGTCTCGACGCCGGACCGCTGGCCGTCGGCTCCCGAACCCGGTTGCAGCAGCCCCGGCTGCCCACAGCGGTGTGGACGGTCACCGAGCTGGCCGACGGGTCGTCGTACACCTGGGAGTCGAGCTCGCCCGGCGTCACCGTCACCGCCTCGCACGTCGTCGAGCCGCACCCCGACGGGAGCCGGCTCACCCTCGCCCTGACCGTGTCCGGTCCGCTGTCCGGGATCGGCTGGCTGCTGACGCGGTCGCTGACCAAGCGGTACGTCGAGACGGAGGCCGCCTCGATCAAGAGGGTCGCCGAGACCTCGACCACGTAGACAAAGTGCCGCTGACGAGGGGAAACACTGGCGCACCGGACGGATTCGAGCCCCCAACCTTTGATTCGTAGGTCTCGACCAGCACGCCGTTGACACGGGGGATGGCACGATGAAGCTGCCGGCCGCGCTGGCGACTTCACATGCGATGTTCTTCGGCGAAGCCGGTCGTGCCTGGATCGCGGCGCTGCCGGCTCTCGTCTCCGAGATGCTGGGACGTTGGGATCTGACGGTCGATGGGCCGGCCGCCTTCGGCGCGGTAGCGCTTGTCCTTCCGGTGGTGCGCAGCGACCGGAGGAAGGCGGCCCTGAAGCTGCAGCCGGTCGACGACGAGAGCTGCGGAGAGGCCGTAGCGCTGCGCCTCTGGGCGGGCGGCGGCGCGGTTGGCTTGCTCGAAGCCGACGCCGAGTCGGGGTCGATGCTGTTGGAGCGGTTGGACGCCTCGCGGCCGTTGGCCCGCGTCGCCGACGACGATGCCGCGGTTCGGGTCATCGCTGCGCTGCTCGGACGTCTGCACTCGGTAGCCGCGCCGCCCACGATGCGAACCCGGCCATCTTGTAGTCCCGAAACGGGAGAATGGTGGTCACTATGCGTCGCTTCCGCCTTGGTGGACGCTCAGTGACGACGGACCGCAGTCCAGGTCGCCGGCCCACCTCGAAGCGGAGTCCCGCCCGTCGCTCGTTGTTCGTTGTCACGTAGCCGTGGCTCGTAGTGGGCGAAGAACACCTTTGTTACCAGGTCTCGACGGCTGCGCACCCCGGTCTTGTCGAACACCTTCTTCAGGTGTTCTTGGACCGTGTGCACTGAGATCACCAGTCGCTCGCCGATGTCGGCTGTCGAATAGCCCTGCAGGACCAGGCGGGTCAGCTGTTGCTCGCGCTCGGTCAGCCCGTACGCGGCCATCAGCAACGGGGCGATCCGAGCCGGATGGGCGGGTTCCACGATGACAGCGACTCGCTGGAGGTCGCCGGCAGCGAGCGGCACGCCGTGCAGCACGACCCAGCGACCGGACCTGGTCAGCACCCTGGACACGGCCACTTCGGCCGGGTCGTCGGACTCGGTTGCTGCCCGCGCGGCCCGACCGGCGACAGCCAGGAGTGACGGCGGCAGCCGGGACGCCTCCCAGTTGCCATCCGGGAGGTCGCGCAACCAGTCCTCAAGCCCGGGTGACATCGACTCCGGTTGCCAGCGGTCGTCGAGCACGATCATCCCGGGTGCCTCGGGTCCCTCGGGGTCAGCCGCCTCGCCCAGTAGCAGCGCCCGCCGCACGGCATCGGCCAGCGGCGGGCCGACCGCCCGCATGAAGGCAAGGTCGTCGGCGTCGAACAGCGGGCGGTCAGGTTCCCGGTACAGGCCAATGGCCCCCCACGCGTCGCCGGCCCGCGTGCGGAGCGCGGCGATCATCTCCTGGTCCCCGCCGAAGGCCATATTGGCGTGCCACCGGGGGCTGCTGCTCGGGTTGCCGCCGGTGGCCTCGTGCATGGTCGAAATGCCGGCCTGCGACCGCGCCACGTCGGCGAGATGGTTGACATCGTCTTGGGCGTACTCGAGCGCGGCCCACTCCGGTGGGAACTCCGTCATCCCCTCCTGAAAGTGGCTGGTGATCAGGTTCGACGCCGGGTCGAGCGTGTAGCAGCAGGGAGTCATGAAATGCGGAATCACATCGGCCAGCACAGGTGTGCAGGCTCGCCAGAACGTCACCATGTCCAAGCCTCGCCGGGACAGCCGGGTGAGCTTGTCCTCCGCACGCTCGGCATGCGCGTGACGGTCCATGTCGGCCAGCGTACGGAGGAACCGGACGCCTGAATACACCACATTCCTGGTATGGCTGCCCGACCAGGACCGCCTTAGGGTCGGCTCAGCACGAGAAGGGGGAAGTAGATGAACCTGACTACATCCGAACCGCAGGTTCGGCGAGCAGGCGACCTGGACGCCACCGGCGAGCCGGGCGCGCTGGACCGCTATCTGATCGAGAGCGCAGATTCTGGTGGTGCGCTGGCTGTCGTCGAACACACGCTCGCACCGGGCGTCCTAGCCGCCCCGGTGCACCGGCACAGCCGGGAGGACGAGTACAGCATCGTGTTGGAAGGTCGCCTCGGCGTGTTCGAGGACGGCGTCGAGGTGTACGCCACCGCGGGCGACGTGGTGTTCAAGCGCCGCGGGCGCTGGCACACCTTCTGGAACGCCGGAGAGGAACCGTTACGAGTGCTCGAGTTGATCAGCCCCGGCGGCATCGAAGCGTTGTTCCGGAAGTTGGCCGAGCCGGGTGGGGAGTACGACCCAGCCAGCCTGCCCGCACTGGCTGCCGAGTACGGCGGCCAGGTCGACTTCGACGCCACCATGCCGATCTTGGAGCGGCACGGCCTGCGCTTTGCGGAGAGATCGTCTGATTGAGGTCTGCTCCTGTTCAATCCGCGATTGATGAAGCATGACGCGGCCTACGCCGGGGTGAGCTGCTGGCGCTGCGCTGGTCAGATGTCGACCTGGACGAGCGGCTCGTACACGTTCGCCAGAACGTGCAGCGGCTACCGAGGTCGGGATCGTTTACGGAAGTCCAAAAACGGGCCGCTCGCGTCGCACCGTTCCGCTGCCTGCGCGATCGATCAAGGTGCTGAGGACGCACCGCGCCCGACAAGCAGCGGAAGCCTTGGCACTCGGACCACGCTGGACCGAAACCGGCCTCGTCTTTACGTCGACTGTCGGCACCGTCATCGAGCCGCGGAATCTGAGCCGGCTCTTCGACGGACTGATCGCAGCGGCCGGTGTGCGAAGGATCAGGTTTCACGACCTGCGCCACACTTGCGCCTCGCTCCTCCTCGCCCAGGGCGTACCCGCTCGGGTGGTGATGGACGTGCTCGATCACTCGCAGATCGCGATCACGATGGACCTGTACTCGCATGTCATGCCCTCGGCGCTGCGTGAGGCGGCGGACGCGATCGACCGAGCGCTCGGGCAGGGCGAATGAGTCGCGTTGCTGTCAATCGGGCCTAGATGCGCACCCGCGCCCCGGGCGATCGCGACCCAACTGCCGATTGACCTGCGGTGATGCTGGCGCACCCGGGGAGATTCGAACTCCCAACCTTCTGATCCGTAGGTAGCTCGGGTTTAGCGCTGTGCTAAAGCCCTAGTCACGCGCACCTTCGCCGAGCATACGGCGGCGAGTCAGAAGGTATTCGCCAGCGGCCCCGAGCGGTGTTGGAAGCACCAGCCCAGGGCCTTGATCCCGACTGCAAAGGAGTCGAGACCCATGAGCAAGACAACCACATTGGCCAGCGGCCAAATCACCCCCGCCGACGCACTCCTCGTCGAGCTGCGGGAGTCTGACGATTTTCCGACGACGATCATGATCACCTGGCCGCAAGCGCCGTCAGTGATCGATCCGCGCCGGTTCAGTGCAACCGCGAACGCGGTCGCACGCCTCATGGCTACGGCTATCACAAAGTTGGCACAGATCCGAGCAAACGAAACCTAGGGATACCCGCCACCTGCTATGACACCCGCACATTTGGCGGTCCACCCATCGGCTCGGTTCCACGCTCGCCGGGCCCTCGATCGTCCAGTCCTCGACGAGAGCCCCGACGATGTGTCAGGTCGCCTCGGTGGCTAATCGGTAGCGGTGCCAGTCGGGCGGCGAACCGCGGCTGCGGCGGTCAGGATCACGTTGGCACAGTCTCGGGCTGGGAGACCATGATCACGTGCGAGCCGTCGGCCTCGGTGTGGCCGGGACGGTGCTGGTCCCGGCGTTGCTATCAGCGCGGAGCAGCGCCCTCAGCCGATCTGAGGTGCTCCGACATGCGGCTTCGGACCGGTCACCATCAGGATCACGGATTGGGCGAACGCTACGACGTGATCAGCGAGTCTTTCGTAGTAGCGGCCGAGTAGGGCGACCTCGACCGCTGTTTCCACGCCGCAAGACCGGTTGTCCAGCAGCGCCCGGAAAAGTGCACGACGCAGGCTAACCATCTCGGCGTCGTCGACCTCAAGGCGCGTTGCGTCCAGTGCGTCGCTGGCCAGCAGGGTGGCGCGGGCATCGTCAGCGATTTCGCTCACGACATCCTCCACCCGGCGAAAGATCCCCAATATCTCATCGGGAATGGCCGGAGCCGAGCAAAAGTGTCTGGCGGCCATGCCGATGTGGTGAGCCAGTAGACCCATCCGCCAGCACTCAGCGCTGATCTTGATTGCAGATACCAGCATCCATAGCTCACTTGCCACCGGCCGCTCGCGAGCTATGAGCTGCAATGTGCACTGCTCGACCAGCAGGCGATCTTCTTCCAGTTCTCGCTCCAGCGATGCGGTCGCGCGAACCGCTTCCAGATTTTGGTCCAGCAAGGCTGTCGTCGCGGCCTGGATAGCCTCCGTTACCGTCCCGGTCATAGTGACCAGGTATTCACGCACCATCCGCAGGCCGTTATCAAACTCGAGTCGAGTCATCTTCGCTTGGGTCATTACTGATCTCCGAAAACCCGAAGCTCACTCCAGTCATCGAGCATCCGCAGGCCCCGCGCCGTAATCTGCGGAGGTCCGAATCCGAAGACGCCAAGTCGCACTAGGCCGTGGAGCACCAAAAGGGTCACCGACCAGCTGACCTGCCGTGTCCCCAACATCCATGGAGCGAGATCGCCGTACTGGGGATCGCGGTTCACCAAACCAGATCCAATAGCGCGGAGTACCTCTAGCTCACGAGGCTGGATCGGCCAACGCGGCTGTCTGGCCGACGCGGCCCGCAAACGCACAGGTGATGGTCGAGATGTTTTCATGGCGGGCCCTAGCGGACACGTGTCGGTGGTCGGCGTAACCGCCAACGGACTGATAGAAGCCGATCTACATAGATAGCGCGTGAACGGACCGTGAAGACGCCACTACCGACAGATGCACATCTAGTTGCGAGCAGTGAAACGACTCGTCGGGTTGCCAGGCATCCAGATAGCGCCTGAACCGACCCTCAGGACGTCAGTTCGAAGCGCGCGGCCACCCTCATCGCTGCAGCACGGATGTAGGGCTCACGTTGGGGATGCGCTAACGCGTTGGGTGAGTTTGGGCCGTGACGCTCATCCGCTCATCCGCTCGTCCAAGGTCATGGCCGTTCATCAAGAGTTCACCTGGAGCCCTCGGGACTTTTGCTCGCTTGGGGTGCTTGGCTGGTTGAGACGACCGAGCTAGTCAGAGCATGCCGTGGATGATTGAGAGAGGATTCTGACGTGAGCGGTACAACACCACAGGTGGACGGTGGCACGCGGCCCGAGGCGAGTAAGGCGTCCCACGAGTCGGTGATCAAACGTGTCCTGAATTGGCTGACTGCTGGATATCCCAAGGGTGTGCCTCCGACCGATCGCTACGCGCTGATCGCGCTGCTTCACCATGTGCTGACCCCCGAGGAGGTCCACCAGGTTGTTGCCGCCCTTACGGCCGAACAGTCCCCAGCTCTGGAGGACGGGGTGATCAGCCACGACGAGATTCGCGACATGATCGCCAAGCTGGTCGAGGAGGCGCCTAACGAGGACGACATTCGTAAGGTGTCGGCTCGTCTTGCCGCCGCCGGGTGGCCGTTGGAGGGCAATTTACGGAACGCCGAATAGTCCCCAGCGGACCCACGGTTGTTTGTTTCCTTGGTGCCGCAGCTATTGAAAAACACCGAAGGTGAATTCTCGGTGAACGATGCCGCTGGAGCACCGTCCGGGGGTGGATTGCTGCGTCTAGGGCCGAGCACGATGTAGCCATGACCGAGGCTTTCTATATCTTGTGCATCGTCGTGGTGACGGCGCTGGCCTTTGATTTCACGAACGGCTTTCATGACACGGCCAATGCGATGGCGACGTCGGTTGCCACGGGTGCGCTGAAACCGAAAGCCGCGGTGTTGTTGTCGGCGGTCTTGAATCTGGTGGGTGCTTTCTTGTCGATCGAGGTCGCCCTGACGGTGAGTAACAAGATCATCTCCATTCAGGGTCCGAATGGGGCGCCGGTGCCGGGCTTGATGGGGGTGCCGCTGCTGGTCATCATCTTGTGCGGGCTTATCGGCGGCATCTTGTGGAATCTGTTGACCTGGCTGTTTGGACTGCCCTCGTCTTCCTCGCATGCCTTGTTCGGTGGCTTGATCGGCGCCACGATCGCCGCGCTGGGGCTGAGCGGGGTCAAGTGGGACGGCGTGATCAGCTCGATCGTGCTGCCGGCGATCTTCTCCCCGTTGGTGGCCGGTTTGGTAGCCGGGCTAGGCACCTGGCTGGTGTTCAAGATCGTCAGGAATGTGGCGGAACGGCGCAGGGATGCTGACTTCCGCTGGGGCCAGGTGGGGTCAGCGTCGCTGGTGTCGCTGGCTCACGGCACCAACGATGCCCAGAAGACCATGGGCGTGATCACCCTCGCGCTTGTCGCGTACGGCGGTTGGAGCAACCTGCATGCCATTCCCGCGTGGGTGAAGATCGCATGTGCCCTGGCGATCGCCCTCGGCACCTGGGTAGGCGGCTGGCGGGTGATCCGGACCATGGGCAAGGGACTTGTCGATATCGCCTCGCCGCAAGGGATGGCCGCCGAAACTTCCTCGGCAGTGATCATCCTCTCCTCCAGCCATCTGGGTATGGCGCTGTCCACCACCCAGGTTGCCAGCGGTTCCATTCTGGGATCCGGCGTCGGCCGTCGCGTCCCGGTGCGGTGGGGGGTGTTCGGCCGGATGGTCGTTGCGTGGGTGCTGACCTTGCCGAGCGCCGGGATTGTCGGGGCGTTGTGCTGGTACGTGGCTAACGGTATCGGCGGCGCCGCCGGCGTCACAGTGGTCTTCGCCGTGTTGATCGCCGGCGCCGCCGGGATGTACCTGCGCTCCCGCCGCACCCCCATCAACCCCGACAACGTCAACGAGGAGTGGGAAGGCGGCCTTGTGCCCCCCTCCGACCGGGAACCGGCCAAACTGGGAGCTGAGGAGAAATAGCTATGGAGATTTTGACCAAGGCGTTCGAGGCGCTGTGGCAGGTTCTGCTGGTCGGCCTCCTCCTGGGGGTCGGGCTGCCCGTACTGTTCGCACTGGGGGTGCGCTCCCTGAACACCAATCGTCACCTGGTGAGCGTCGGAGCTACTGGTGAGGAGATCACCAAACCGTCAGCCGCCGGCGTCGCCGGCGCGGCCGTCTGCTTCGGCATCTGCGTGCTAGCGGTCCTGTTCGGCATCGTCGTCATCGTCTACGGCAAGCAGCTGTTAGGCGTCTAGTAGCCAACATCTGCTATCTGGAACCGACAAGAGGAGGACTCGATTTGTCGCAGCTCTCGTTGTCCGCATTCCTGACCGCTGTCCTCGACTGGTTACGGGCAGGCTATCCAGACGGAGTTCCAGAACGGGACTATGTTCCCCTGATCGCGCTGCTCGCGCGCCGGCTCACCGCCGAAGAAGTCGCTACGGTGGCTGCCCAACTGCGGGCCGAGGGCAGGCTGCCGGTCTCGAACACCGATATCGGCGAACTCATCATGAACATCACCGATGAGCTGCCGCGAGAAGAAGACGTGGCGCGGGTGCGGGCGCAACTGGTACTTGGAGGCTGGCCCCTTGATGATCCACGCTCTGGATCAGAGCACCCGGACGACCTGTAGTCGAAGACACACTGGGCTCTCGCGAGGGCATCAGCTGGATAGGTGTGAATCCTGCTCACCCAACCCGCGCGGTATGGCATCGATAAGACAGATGTGTTTATGCGAGTATCCCCAGCCTTGATGCCACTCCGGCCGCCGTCCGTATTGGCCTGGGCGGGGATCCGCGATCGCTCGCAGTCACCCGCTGGCAGCGTTCAAACTCGTTGTAGTTGAAGAAACTGGAGAAAAGAGAGTAGCCATGATGCTGCGCTGGATTGACTCCACCGGTATGGGTGATCACGATGTCGCGGATCTGCCGGACCTGCGGAAGCGTACCGACGGATTCCTTTGGCTCGACATTCCGGAGTGGAGCGAGGACGCCGAGGTGATCTTGTCGAAGGAGTTTCATTTTCATCCCTTGGCAATCGCCGAAAGCAAGAACCGTAGCCACGTTCCCAGGGTCCATGTGTATCCGGACCATGTCTTCATCGTCTTGCATGCACCCGAGATCGGGGCAGCCGGGCACGTGCACTATCTGGAGTTGGACCAATTTATCGGCAACGACTTCCTGGTCACGGTGCATGGCCCGATCAGCCCCAAGGTCTCGTTGGAGGCGGCGCTGCGCGAGACCGAGGCGGCTGCGGCACGGACGGAGAGTGGTCGGTTGCATCCCACCTCGCCGTTCGCGCTCAGCTACGCGATCGTTTCCTCCATCGCGCGACGCGAGTCGCACATGGTCGACGAGATTGCCCGTGAGGTCGGCCTGCTGGAGCAGCGGGTGATGGCTGACGTGGACGAGGATCCGCAGAAGTTCCTCAGCGAGCTGTTCGCGGCCCGCCATGAGCTGTTGACGATCAAAACCATGGCCGAACAGGGCAGCGAAATCTATCGGCGGGCGATCAAGCTGATCACGTTCGCGCCTCCCGAGGGGCTGGAGCGGATGAGGGATGTGCTCGACCAGTACGAGACCGTCGCCCGCATCAGCGAGTCCCAGATGCGGTTTCAGCAAGGTGTCACCGAGTTCTATCGGGCGCGCACGGACACCAAGATGACCATCGCCGCCGAACGGCTCGCCGTGATCGCAGCCATCACCTTGCCGATTACGTCGCTGTCGTCTGTGCTGGGCATGAATGTCATCGTCAACGATTCCACGCGGTGGATACCGCTGATCATCTTGTGTTTGATCATGCTGGCCATTTCGCTGGTCCTGCTGCGCTGGACCCGCAAACTGGGCTGGTGGTGACCGATCGCCATAACGATCGGGCTGAGGTTTGCGCGACGCCTGGGGCCCAAGAGCCGATGTTCGACGGGGTCGTGGCCACCCGCGCGCTGACCAGGCTCGGTACGACAGCAGAGGCGTCCCGGGTTCAGCTCGGATTGGTGCTCGCAACCCGCCTCCCGGTAACCGCTCAGTCGGTGAGAATGCGCTGGTGGGCGCGCTTTACACCGCAGTGTTCGAGGCGCCTGGCCACCCTGGTCGCCGCGGCAAGGATGTAAGGCTCGCGTAGCGGATGCGCCTTGGCGTTTGGCGAGTCTGGACCGTGGCGCTTGAGCATGTCGCTCATCCGCTCGTCCAAGGTCATGGCCTGGCCCTTGGGGCCAATTGTTTGATCAGCGACGGTCAGGGCGTCGGACACGGCGTCCTGTGAGAACGGATACGCCTCAAGTTCTCGATCGAGGTGGAGAATTCTAGCGACAAAGCGTGCTCCGGAGTGGTGGGCCACCAGGTTGCAGATCGCCGGCGGCCAGCCGATGGTCTGTAGGTGACGGGCGCCGTCGATCGGATGGAATCCAGTGTCGCGCAGTCCGGGGGCGTAGCCGATGTCATGTAGCCATGCAGCAGCGACTAAAAGCGGTGCGTACTCCGGCTGGACCGCGAGGGTTAGGAATTCGGCGCGTCGAGCGACTGCTTGGCTGTGCGCAAGACGGTCAGGATCCGAGTCGAGGAGGTAGCGGGTCAGGTCGGCTGCAACGGCGACCATCTGGGGCAGTTGAAGCCGCTCGTCGGTCTGGATCGCGTTCTCTTCAGCTTGCAGGCGGTGCGACACATCGCCACCTCCTCAAAAAACCTCAAAGGCCGGTTTACGCCGTCTAGATGAACCGCAGGTAAACAAAAGGCCTTTTGAGCCAGTCCTTTGAGGGCCGTTGCGACCGAACGAAGCCCGGGATTGATCGAGGCTAGGGACGAGACCCGGGACTTGTACGGGTGCGACGCAACCCGAAACACGGCACATTGTGCGGTACCGGGAAACTAGATCCCCTCGAGGAGCCACCGATGGACTTTTCCGCAAAGCTAGACCAGCTTCAGGCCAAGACCAACGAGGCCGTCGCATCCGCACGGGCGGCAGCCGCCGAGAACCGTGACCAACTTAAGCAGCGCGTCGACAAAGCAGAGGACGACGCGAAGCAGGCCATGCAGGACGCCAAGCAGCAAACTGACGAGGCTATGGATCGCGCCCAGAGCAAGTGGGCGCAGATGAAGGCCGATGCTGCTGCCGGGAGAGAAGACTTCAAGGCAAAGATCGAGAAAAGGGCCGAGGAGCGGGACGCCAAAGCAGCGGCCAAGGATGCCGACTGGGCCGAGCAGGATGCATCTGATGCCATCGACCTCGCGGTCTACGCTGTCTACGACGCGCAACTGGCCGTGCTCAACGCGTTGGACGCACGCGTTTACGCGGACGAGCAGGCCAAGATCGCCGGCATGTAGATCTTGGCGCGGAACAAGATCAAACTGCGGGCGGTCGGACGATCTTGCGACCGGCGACGTGCGGAACGCCCTTCTTCTGACACCTCCCCCGGCCCTTGTGGAAGCGTGCCGCTATGGAACATCGTGGACCAGTGCTTGGCTCGGCACACACACGCTTCAACGACTACATCGGGACCGTTGCAGCCGACGACGCCGAAGCCGTCACGGGGCGGCCAGCCTGTATGAACTCGCCAACATTGATCGTGATCTCTACACGATCGTGGCAGTCGATTTGCGGGTCGAGGGCCCGGTGACTGCGACTGTCTACGCCGTCGACCGGATTGCACAAGGTATCGGACCACACGGCGACATAGCCGAGCTCGGCGAAGACGACGGCGTGATACCTGTCGTGCCGTTCGAGCTACCCGAACCGAAAGTTGAGGACTTCATTCGGTGCGCTTTTCGAAGGATCTCGGTGCGCTTGGTGACACAGCGCTTCCACGACCACGTCCTGGCTCTCACCGAGCGAAGCTCACCTCAGGACTCAAGCATTTAACCCAAGAGTTTCTGGCCGATAGGCCAGATGATCACTACACGTCACGTGCATGTCGGATCGCTGGCCAGTGGGTGACGGAGCGCCGGGGAATGGTGGGTCGCGTACGCGATGCAGACGGCCAACTGGTTGCGGGTACCGATGATCTTCTCATGCTCCCGACCCGTGCCCTCTGGGAGGAAGCGCTCGCTGACCGGTCCGCACGGTTAGTACTCCACCCGTAGTGAATGTGTTTGAGCATCAGTCCGACACAGATCACTAGTGACCCCTGTGTCCGCCGGTTATGACAACAGTGACAATTGGTCGGAAAGCCACCCCACCCCGTCAAGAAGGAGCTGTGACGACCATGACCGCTGAGACTCCGACCATCGTGTTCGTCCATGGCGCGTGGGCCGACGCCACGGGCTTCGATGCCGAGATCCGCGCTCTGCAGCGCCAAGGATTCCGCGCCATCGGATTCGCCAATCCGCTTCGTGATCTCGCTGGCGACTCGACCTACCTCGCCGAGTTCCTGGAGACCTTGACCGGTTCGATCGTGCTCGTCGGCCACTCCTACGGCGGCAACGTGATCTCCATGGCTGCGGCGGGTAACGACCAGGTGCGGGCGCTGGTCTACTTCAACGGCTGGATGTGCGACGAGGGCGAGAGTCAGCAGCAGCTCCTTGAGCGGTTCGAAGGCAGCCTCGTGGGCCCCTCGATCCGGCCTGTGCCATACACCGCCCCGGACGGGAGCGAGGGCGCTGACCTCTTCCTCGACCCCGATGCCTTCCGCGAAGCCTTCGCAGCCGACCTCGACCCCGAGACGGCCGCGGTGATGGCCGCGGCGCAGCGGCCGTACGCCGCCGCCGCGTTCGCAGCCACACCGTCGACCCCGCCGGCGTGGAAGACGCTGCCGTGCTGGTATCTGCTCGGCACCGAAGACAAGGCGATCCCGCCGGCGCTCCAGCGGTTCATGGCCGAGCGCGCGAACGCAACGATCGTGGAGGTGCCCGCCTCTCACGTCTCGTTCGTGTCCCAGCCCGAGGCAGCGACCCAGCTCATCCTTCAGGCCGTCGAGGAAACAAGCCGCCGCGAGCCGTGAGGTGTACAGCGGTTCACTCGCAAGGGCTTGCGCCCGCCAGCGTGACTGTGTCCCGGCTAGCGTGCTCACCGAGATTGAAGGGGCTGCGACGGACGGCCCGTCAACGAACGCTACCGAGGTGGCCGTCCCGGGGCCGGGCGGATCGGCGCGATGGCGGTATCCCCGCCGCGTCGCGGACCGGACCACAGAGCCGGCACGGCGTCCACGGCCGCAGCGACCGCGTACGCCGCCCGCTCGTAGTTGACCCGCCAGCCGGCGAAGTCAGGCCACGCCTCGGCCGGGTCCCGCTCGATCGGAAAGTCAACCTCACGCATCCGCCCGACGGCGTGAAGGAAATCCGGGTAGCTCAGGCTGATCCGGCCGACCGGGTCGGACTCCTCGGCCTCGTCCGGGACTTCGATCCCCATCGCCCGGGCGATCTGGTTGAAGCAGAGGAACCCGCTGCGCAGGCACAGGCGGGCCGGCACCACGGGCGCCGCCGTGGGCGACAGCGCGAGGAACAGCGCCGCGGAATCCAGCACGGCCAGCAGCGCGGTAATCCACGACGACAGCGGCCGGGGCGAACGGAACCGCACCAGAGGCAGGTACGCGGTGTGGCTCTCCGCCACGTCGGCGGCCCAGCGTTCCCACCGGGAGTACAGCTCGGGCAGCGTATCCAGAGTCGATATGCCCGACCCGAGCGCGTAGTTGGTGCGGGCCAGCAGCTCTGGGCCCCACGACGGTATCCCGGCCCGCGCATTGAGCAGCGCGACCTCGGTCTCCCGCCGGTTAAACGCCCCGTACAGCGTCGGCAGGTAGGCGATCTGCAGCGCGACGATCACCAGTCCCGTCGACGCCGCGGCGAACACGACCGCGGCCGGCGCAGCCCCTGCCGGTTCCGAGTATCCGAGCGTGAACAGCGACGACCCCGCCGCGCTGAACGCCTGGCCGAGGCCTCCCTTGACCAGGGGCCACAGCAGCAGCCAGTACCCCACGAGCGAGACCCCCAGCCAAGCCGCCAGCTGGGTGAGGAGGATAGCCGCCGCCTGCCCGGCAAGTATCCGATCGCGTCGCCTGTAGTCAGCCATCCGGCTCGTCGCCAGGCGGAAGGCTCCGTTCACCAACCGGTCCACCCAGCGGGTCAGCCAGTTGCCCACCGGCCGGGCCACGATCAAGGTCACCACCACGTTGGCCCACGCCGTCAGCACGAGCAGCGCGCCGGCGACAGCTGCCACCCAGCGGCCGATCATCGGCACAGTCATGCGGATAGTGTGCCCCTGGCGCGGCCGCACCAGAGCGCATGCACAAGCCGAATAGCGAGTCCGCATGCACGCGGTCCCCATCGACCCGGCTGCCACCACCATCCGTGCATTCCCTGCCGTCGAAGTCCGTTGAGGTCCGGCTGACCTCGTCGGCGTATATCTTCGCGAGCGCATCCTCGCCCGACGATGCGGTAGCAGGCCATGGCGTAGAGGTAGAACTCGGACGGATCGACCATGAAATGGTGGTCAAGTTGTCCGGCGTGAAGCTTTCGAGGAGGTACCGGCCGCGATCGAGTGCCACCTCAACCTGCCGCCGGTCGCGCATGCGGGCCCACGCTTTCGCGCGCTGGGCGGCAAGTCGCACGCGGCTGGCGGTTGCCCGCGTGCGCAGGAGTTCCTATTCCTACTCGTGGTCGGAGATCGCCGACCGGCTGGGCAGCACCCGGCAGCCCGCGCCGATGCGTTACGGCGACGGCACCGACCGCGGCGCCATGTAGCGCTGTGCAAGTGTCCCGACAGGCAAACGAAAGGCCCCTGGCCAGCGTTTTCGCTAGTCAGAGGCTTATGGCGCACCCGGGGAGATTCGAACTCCCAACCTTCTGATCCGTAGTCAGATGCTCTATCCGTTGAGCCACGGGTGCGGACGGCTCGTACAGCCTAGTCAGCCGGCGAGCAACACCGTGAGAGTGTAGCGGCCCAGGCTCGTCCGACCCAACCGACTTGGCCTGTCCATCAGCGCGGCTCAGGCCAGTGCCAGTTGGGCAGCATGTACACCGCTGTTCAGGCTGACCTCGCTCAATAGCCCGGGCGCGGCGACTCGATCGCCCACCAGATAGACACCGCTTCCCCGGTCGATCGCTGGCCGGTCTCGCCATGATGCTCCGGGAAAGTCCACGGCCCCGGTACGCGCGTTGGCCAGCGACTCCAGGCGATGCGTCGTACGTTCACGCCAGCCCGGCAGTGCCTGGTCGGCGATTGCCTCCAGCCGGGCCACGCCATCTGACTTGGCACGACTCCGCATCGATCGGCATCTGCATCTGGATCAGATGTTCACCCGCCGGCGCGATCGTTGGGTCGGGCATGGTGAAGGTTTCCAGCCAGCCACAGGTATCAAGATCACTTACCACAAAAAGATCACGTCGATCCCGCCGCACTCCAAGATCAAGAAGCGCAGTCCGTCCGGATGGCCATTCCAAAGAGTTGTCGCCGAGCAGCGACCGAGCAGACTCCATCTCGGTCGCGATGATCGTGATCTCGTTCCCGATCGAGGACACCCGCGAGCCGAGCTCGATGATCACCCTCAGTTTCCGGGCGTACCTGGCGATGTCGTCGAACATTGCGCCCCAGCTCCCCTGCCGATACGACGCGGCCGGCGGGATCGAGAAGACCCGCGAGAGCCGTTCGGCGACGAAAGCCGCCGAGAGCGAGCCAGGGTCGGGGTGGAACACGCCTACTCCGGAAGCCGCGGCACCCACCTCCGCGGCCTCGTCGCCGACCAGCTTCGTTGCCCAGTCACGAAAAGATTGATCAACTCCTACGTCAGTGCGGCGAGACACGCGCAATGCACGACGCAACCCGACAGGCGGTATCGCGCGCAAGCGCCCCGCATGCCAGAACCGAAAGCGCGCCGCAGCACTGAGCGGTACTCCGCAGGTGATACCGAGCAGCCCGCGTTCCCGCAGCCAGGGCCAGATCGGCCCGTCGCGATAGATCACGTGCGGGCCCTCATGCGCTCGATATACCGCCGCGTCAGTCGAGCGGTCTGACTCCCTCGCTGGCGGTAAGTCCATCCCAAGCCTGGGGCGCACCGGCTTCCGTACCGGCGTGGAACGCCAGCGCCCGCCGAGCGTCCGGTGGGCTTCGTGCAGAGTGACCGATGCTCCCAGCTCGGCCGCGGTGATGGCAGCGGCCAACCCACCCAGCCCCCCGCCAATGACGGTGACCGACTTCATAACTCCATAGCCTGTGGCGGCGGCTCGTTGTCAGCAAGAGGCCGCGTCGGACGGAAGTCGGCAGAAACCTGACCATAGGCCCTTGACCAAACCACGGAAACACTGGTAACGACCAGATTGACAACGCTCCCCGTTCACCTATTGTTCACTTGACGGCTAGGTTCTAGCGTCATTGCAGGTGCTCCCGACACGACACCACCCGTTCCGGATGGGGAACTGATGTGACCGAGCTGTTCGTCGTCATCACGGTCATTGTCGTAGCCCTGATCTTCGATTTCACCAACGGCTTTCATGACAGTGCCAATGCGATGGCCGGGCCCATCGCGACGGGTGCTCTTCGGCCGCGCGTCGCCGTCATCCTTGCCGCCGTACTCAATCTCGCCGGAGCATGCCTGTCCACTGCGGTCGCCAAAACGATCTCTGGTGGGCTGTTCGACGATTCACTGATAACTGCTCCCATCGTCTTGGCCGGGCTGCTCGGCGCGATCATCTGGAACCTGCTGACGTGGCTGGTCGGGCTCCCCTCGAGCTCATCGCACGCACTCTTCGGTGGACTGATCGGAGCAGTCATCGTTGGTGCCGGACTCAGCTCAGTCAACGGCTCGGTGATCGTCTCGAAGATCTTGCTGCCAGCCATCGTTGCGCCCTTGGTTGCTGGGCTGGCAGCCGCTTGGTGCACCCGGTTGGCCTATCGCATTACCCGCAAGACGCCGAGCGTGTACAGCAATACCGGCTTCAAGTACGGGCAGGCGTTCACCGCATCGATGGTCGCACTCGCTCATGGCACATCCGACGGGCAGAAGACTATGGGCGTCATCACGCTGGTGCTGATAGCCGCCAACCTGCAGCCAAGCGGCACTGGGCCGCAGCTGTGGGTGATCATCGCCGCAGGAGTGGCCATTGGCCTGGGCACATACTCGGGTGGGTGGCGCATCATGCGCACGATGGGTAAAGGGATCGTCGAGATCGAAACTCCGCAGGGCGCCGCCTCCGGCGCTGCGACCAGCGCGACAATTCTGGCCTCCGCGCACCTCGGTTTCGGGCTCTCCACGACGCATGTCAGCACCGGGAGCATCTTGGGCTCTGGCGTAGGGCGCGGGGCCCAGGTTCGCTGGAGCGTCGCCCGCCGGATGGTGTTCGCCTGGCTCCTGACCTTGCCAGGAGCGGGTCTGGTCGGAGGACTCGCCGCGTTGCTTTCTGATCGAGGGGTGTCCGGCGTTGTCGCGCTGTTGGTCCTGCTCACCGTTGCTTGCTCGGTGATCTATTTCTTCTCTCGCCGTAACAAGATCAACCATGCCAACGTGACCGACAGCCACGAGGTGTTGGTGCTGGCCGCCGCTACGCCGCCCACCTACGACGACGATCCGCGCCTCGAAGCGCCTGCCAAGCCCAAGAAGGTCAAGCGGCCCAAAGCGAAGAGCGCAGCCTGATGCATATCGACTGGGCTGCCTTGGCCGTGGTCGCCGTCGTCTCCATAGCGGCGTCGGTGATCTTTACGATCTTGCTTGCAGCCGGCATCCGCCTGGTCTCGGCCGCCAAGATCAAGTCGAACCAGGGCGGGTCGGGCGCTCTGAACGTCTCGCTCGGGTATGCGTTGCTAGGCGTCGCCGGATTGCTGGTGCTGTTCGGCATCTACTTGATCGTTCCGCAGTTCCATTAGTTGAGCTTCGCCGCAGCCTGTTGCCAGTGCTTCTCTGGATGTAGACCGCGCGCTTGCGACCGCCGTCTCTCCGCACGAAGCCACACATGCAGCTCGGAACGGCCGTGGCCGCTCTCATTTGGAGCCTCGTGCGGAGAAACGCCACACAGAGCCGGTCGCTATACGGCGCCACACTCCGACAGCGAGGGATTGGTCGGATGATCCTCAGTTCGATACGTGCCATCGCGTACGCCGTCGTGCAGGGATCTCAGCACCCTACAGCTCGAGACTGATCATGCAACACGCGCGTCCGCAGCATTCCAGAACCATCAGCCAGGAGTAGCATTCTTCATGATCATTTCGCGCAGCGATGCCGACTCCCCCAACCGAAGGAAGCGTCTACATGACCGAGCCGGTCTCTAACATCGTCCGCCGTCCGGGATCCGTCACAGTGGTCGTGGTCCTCACCATCATTTCGGGGATTCTCACCCTCTTGGGTGCCCTCTTCCTGCTTCTTCTTGGCGGCGCAGCGAGCCTTGCATCGAACGTCAGTGGCGTGGCAGTTCTCATCTTCGGCATCCTCTATTTGATCTTCGGCATCATCACGATCGCGGTTGGAGTCGGACTGCGCAACGGCTCCCGGTTCGCTCGAATACTGGTCACGATCTTGATGGTGATCGACATCATCGGAGGCATCGCCAACCTGATCTGGTTCCGGAACAATCAGACACTGACATCGGGCATCATCACGATCATCGTGTCAGTGGTCGTCCTGGCGCTGCTGTACAACCGCAGGGCGAGCGACTTCTTCGCAAGCACCCCCTGAGCTGAGCCCAGCGAGGTCTATGCCGTTCGGTCCAGGATCTCCTTGACCAGATCCATCGTCGTGTGTGGATGCAAGAACGCGAAGCGCCCGACCGTCTCACCCTCCCACTTGGTTGGCGGAATGAAGGCGATCTGCTCGTCGTGCAACGCTTGCGCCCACGCGTCGTAGTCGGCCGGCTTCCAGCCTGGCCGGCGAAACAACACCACGCCAAGATCAGGCTCTCGGATCAGCTCCAGGTGTGGTGATGCCTTGATCAATACCGCAGTCTCCCGTGCGAGCCGGACCGCGGCCTCGATCGCCTCCCGGTACGCGTCGAGCCCGTAGACCGCCAACGAAAACCACAAGGGCAGTCCCCGTGCTCGACGAGTCAGGTGATAGGCGTAGTCCGTCGGGTTCCATTCCCCGTCCGACACATGGATGACGTCCAGGTACGACGCGTCTTGGGTATGAGTTGCTCTCGCGAGCTCGGGCTCCCGGTAGATCAGCGCACAACAATCGAAGGGTGTAAAGAGCCACTTGTGCGGGTCGAGGATGAAGGAGTCCGCCTGCTCGATGCCGGTGTACTTGTCGCGTAAGGATGTAGCGAAAATTCCCGATCCGCCGTACGCGCCGTCGACGTGGAACCACCAGCCACGCTGCTTCGCGATCTCTCCAACCCCGGCCAGGTCATCAATGATGCCGGCGTTTGTCGTTCCCGACGTGCAGACCACAGCGGCAACATCGCTGAGATCGGGATCTTCGGCGAGAGCAGCGTTGACCGCCGCTGCGGTGAGTCGGTGGTCCGGGGTCTCCACGACCAGTGCGCTCATCTCCAGCAAATTCAGTGTGTTGACGATCGACGAATGCGCGTCGGTGCCGACGACCACCCGGAGCCGCCGCCCGGCAGCATCAGTGCCAAGCCGCCGCTTCGCCGTCTCGCGGGCAACCGCAAGAGCGGAGAGGTTCCCGGCGGAACCACCCGAGACAAAGCACCCGCCAGCTGATTCGGGCAGTCCGGCCTCGTCCGCGATCACCCTCAGCACGGTGTTCTCTGCAGCGATGGCGCCGGATGCCTCGAGCCAGGAGATGCCCTGAATCGATGCGCACGAAACCAACATGTCGAACAGCAGGCTGGCCTTGGTCGGTGCGGCCGGAATGAAACCTAGGAACCGAGGGCTATCGGCGGAGATGATGCTGGGCGCGATCACCGACGAATAGATGCCCAGCACCTCGTCGGGTACCCGACCGCGGTCTCGGATGACACCGTTCGAGTGCCTTGTACAGATCGGCGGCCGGCTGCGTTCCCTTGTCGAGCGGCACCGGATCCATCCGCAGTCGGTTCTCCGCGTACGCGAGGACACTGCGCACCATCTGTTCGGTGGTTTGATCGACCTGGTGCATAGCTCAATCCCTTCTGCCATGGGCCCTTCTGGGGTTAGGCCACCGGTTCATCCTTGATCAATCCGACATGCTCGTGCCGACCGAGGTGCGAATGCTTTCTGCCGTACGCGAAATACCAAGCGAGCACCACTGCAGTCCAGATCAGGAAAACCAGGATTGTGGGTATCCGCAGGTCCTTGATGATCCACAAGCACCCAAGGATGGCCAAGATCGGCGTCACGGGGTAACCGGGGACCTTGAACGGCCTCGGCAAGTCGGGCTCACGGCGCCGCAGAATGATCACGGCGAGCGAGACGACGGCGAAGGCAACGAGCGTTCCGACGCTTGTCATCTCAGCCAGGAAATTGATCGGGATGAGTCCGGCCAGCAGCGCAATGACCGCAGCCACGATGATCGTGTTCGGCACGGGTGTGCGGGTGCGCGGATTCACCCTGTGGAACAACTCGGGCACCATTCCGTCGCGGGCCATAGTGAAGAGGATGCGGGTCTGCCCGTAGATCACCACCAGCGTGACGCTGAAGATCGAGATCACCGCACCGGCAGCCAGCAGTGTCCCTGGCCAGGTCGCCCCGACGACGTTCTCCAGGATCGCGGCGAGACCCGCCTCCTGGCCCTCAAACTGGGTGTAGGGCTGCGCGGCAACAGCGACGAGCGACACCAAGATGTACAACGTAGTCACAATGAGCAGCGCGAACATGATCGCCAGCGGCATGTTGCGGTGCGGGTTCTTCACCTCCTCGCCGGCAGTCGAGACGGCGTCGATACCGATGAAGGAGAAGAAGATGATTCCTGCCGCGGCTGTGATTCCCTGGACTCCAAAAGGCGCAAAGTCCGCGAGATTGTTGGAGTTCCAGCCAAACAGGCCAATGACGATGAACAAGATCAGGATGGAGATCTTGATCAGCACCATGACCGTGTTCACTTTTGCAGATTCGCTGGCACCCCGGATCAGCAGCAATGTGCAGAGCGCTATCAAGATCACCGCTGGAAGGTTGAAGATCCCTCCCTGCTCGGGCGCTTGCGACAGTGCTTCCGGGATCTTGAAACCAAAGTAGGTTGTCCAGCAACTCGTTGAGATACTCCGACCAGCCAACCGCGACCGCGGCGGCCGACACGCCGTACTCGAGCAGCAGGCAACCGGCGATCACCATCGCCGGCAGTTCACCGATCGTCGCGTAGGCATACGAGTACGAGGAACCCGAAACCGGCACTGCACCAGCGAGCTCGGCGTAGCAGACAGCGGTCAGTCCAGCTACAACGGCGGCGATCAAGAAGGAAAAGACGACTGCCGGGCCAGCGATCGGCACCGCCTGCGATAGCACGAAGAAGATACCGGTGCCGATCGTTGCACCGACCCCGAACATGGTCAATTGGAAGAGCCCGATGGAGCGACTGAGCTCGCTCTGCTCGGTCTCACTGCCCGACTCGGCCTCCATCTCGACGACGGCCTTGCGCCGGAAGAGTTGTTGACTAAGCGTTGCCACGATTCGCCTCCCACCTTCCTAAGAGCCGACCCCAACTGGGCGCCACCCCCGGGAGACAACTAGGCGCTCATGAGACATCACGTGCGGCAAGATCGTCCCACGTCTCTCGCCGCACGACAAGACTTGGCGTTTTGGACGCAACGAACACAACAGGTATGCGTCGATTTCCGTTGTAATTGTTGGACATCGTGTAGCAATATGCGCCTGTTGCTGGTACGCGAGCAGATCATCGACTCGGGGTGCGTTCAGCGATACGCCGTCGACCAGGATGTCCCCGCTCTCGCAATGTCGTCCTACGACCGTCACGACCTCACCCTCCGACGCGTCCAGCCGATTTGCGATTCCGGCCTCGAAGCGTTGATCAAAAAGTGCGACCTCGAGGTTGTCACCCATGCCACCGTCAACGGCGACGAACGTGATCGGTGCCTCGCTTGATGGTGATCACTCGATAGATCGTCGCGGCCGAGCTGGCGACCATACTGCGACCTGGTTCGATGATGATCTCGGCATTCGGTGGCAGGTGCTCGCGAGCCGCAGCAATCAGGACATCGAGGTAATCCGCGATCGCGGGCGGTTGGTCGGTCCAGGTGTATCGAGCGCCAAGGCCGCCGCCAAGATCGTAGATGTCGAATTGCCCAAGAGCCGCAAGCGGAGCGACGGCAGCCGCCAACGGCTCCGCCTGCAGAATCTGGGAGCCGACGTGGGCGTGCACGCCACGCATCCGGAGCCGCGGACTGTGATCAATGCGCCGGATCAACGCGGCGGCAGCCGCCGGCAGCAGGCCGAACTTCGACCCTTCATGACCCGTCAGTACGTGAGCGTGCGTGTCGGCAGTCACGCCAGGAATGATGCGTACCAAGACATCCTGGACGCGTCCGGCCGGCACAATCGCCTCGAGCCTGTCGACATCATCCGGGCCATCGACAACGATCAGCCCGACGCCGCCCTCGACTGCCATGGTGATCTCTTCGCTGGTCTTGGCGTTTCCATGAAGCACGATCAGCGCCGGATCGATGCCGGCCTTGAGAGCGGTAAGGATCTCACCGCCACCGGCCACATCGAGACCAAGTCCTTCCTGGACCATGACGCGCTGCACTGCCGTACAGGGGAAAGCTTTGGAAGCGAAGACGACACGCGCGTTGGGCCACCGGCTGGTCAGCTCAGCGACATACTCTCGGGCGCGAGCACGGAGCGCTGTCCTCGGCGACCACGAGCACGGGGGTTCCGAACTCTTCAGCAAGATCATCTACCCGGCAGCCACCGATGATCAGCATGCCGTCGGCATCCGTACTGCTGCCTGGCGGCAGGAGATCCAGCAATTCGCTCATGCGGGCACTATGCGCTCTGAGCCTGTCCAAGCGCCAGGGTCCTTCGACAGGGCTTCCGGGCACATCCGGCTCAGTGCGTCCACCGCTGCGCCCGGACCACCTGCTCAGGCGTTGCATCGGCGAAGAGTTCAATCTCTGAGTCACGGACGGCGACTACTGAATCGACCAGTGCTGACCCCAGCCCATCGCGCAATACCTGATCACCTGCCAGTGCATCGGTGGACTGCCGCAAGCTCGTTGGCAGCCGCCGAATGCCACGCTCCACCAGCTCTTCCGGTGTCAGCGCTGCAGGGTCCACGTCAATCGGCTCCGGCAGCCGCCCGCCACGAGCAATGCCGTCAAAACCGGCGGCCAGCAGTCCGGCCAGCAGGAGGTAGGGGTTGGCTGTCAGGTCGAGGCATTTCACCTCGAGGTTGGCCGCCCATTCGGCGCTGCCCATCGACCCAGTGATCATGCGCAGCGCCGCCTCACGGTTCTCCAGACCCCAGCACGCGTACACGCCGGCCCAGTGGGATGGGATCAGCCTCAGGTACGACGTCATCGATGGCGCTCCGATGGCGAGCAGCGCCGGCAGATGGGTCAGGATGCCCGCGGCAAAGGCCTCGCCGATAGGGGCAAGCCCGTACGGCCCACCGTCCCCGGTCATCAGGTTCTCTCCGTCCCGCCACACGCTGAGATGGACATGACCGCCGTTGCCGACGCCCTCCACCTCGACTTTTGGAGAGAACGACGTGCGGTAGCTGTATCGCCGCCCAACGGCACGGATGGTGCTGCGTACCAGCACCGAGGTGTCGGCGGCTTCGACCGGAGACTCGGCCGCAACGGAGATTTCAAGCTGGCCAGCCGCGTACTCCGGATGGAACTGATCGACCGTGATCCCCTGCGCGCTGAGCGCATCGACGACATCGCGTACGTAGTCCGACACGCCGATCAGGCGCGACATGCCGTACGCGGCACCGGGGGCAGCTGACACGAAGTCCTCGCCCTCACCAGCGGAAACTACCCATTCGATTTCGATTGCCGCCTTGATCTCCAGACCGTCACCGACAGCATGATCAACTAGCCGTTGCAACAGGAGTCTGCTGCAACGCTCATGCGGCTCGCCGTCCTGGCGATACCGATCTCCCGGGGCCCAAGCCCAGCCCGGCTGTGCGGCCAGCGCAACGAGCCGCCGCAGGTCCGGGATAATGCGAAGATCACCCACCGGTGCCGTCCCGCCCGGCGGCGCGGCGAGCCAGTCATCAAATCGGAAGTAGTCGAAGCTGGTTGAGGCACCCACCCCCCACGCGGCCAGCTGTGGCAGTCGGTACAACGGGACACTCTTGACTCGGGTCAGGCCAGCGTTGTCGACGAATGTGGTCGCCACCATGCTGACGCCCTGCTCGGCAAGGCTGGGCAGGAGCTGTTCGGCATGCGCGCTGCGGGCCTCCCGCTCGGGGACATCCACGGGACCACAGAATAAGGCTGAAGTGGAACGCCTGGTAGGACCGGGAGGAACGATAGATGTCTGCTCCGTCAGCTGATCTCCGGCCGCTGGTTGATCACCACTGTCACGGGCTGCTACTCGATGATCTTGACCGCTTGTCCTTCGAGGCCTTGATGAACGAGGCGGCCGGCCCTTCGCGGCTGGGGACGTCCTTCTTTGATTCAATGCTGGGGCTCGCGATTCGCAGGTGGTGCGCTCCGGTTCTTGGCCTGGAACCACACGCGCCGGCCGAGGACTATCTGGCTCGGCGCCGCGAGCTGGGCATGGAGGCGAGCAGGCTACTGGTGGCGTCCGCCGGCATCGAGACGTTCTTGGTGGACACCGGCCTCCCCGATAACCGGCTGTGCTCGCCGGCGCAGCTCGCCGAGCTGAGCGGCGGACGGAGCTACGAGGTGATCCGGCTAGAAGCACTGGCCGAGGAGCTGATCAAGACGGGAACGAAAGCGGCCGACTTCGCAGAGACTGTGCAGAACGCGCTGCACGAGACCAGGCCGGTTGCCACAAAGAGCATCGCGGCCTATCGGGTCGGCCTCGACCTTGCGGCGGAAAAGCCAGATGCGGATGCCCTCACCGCGGCCCTCGCCAGCCTGCGTCGGACGGCCGCTGCTCACTATCGAATCACGCACCCAGTGATCAGCTGCTGGCTGGCCTGGACAGCCGTTGAGCTAGGGATACCGCTCCAGATCCATGTCGGCTACGGCGATGCCGACATCGACTTGCTCCGTGCAGATCCGCTGCTGCTCACTCCGTTCCTGCGTGCGACCGAGCAGCGCGGAGTGCCGGTGCTGCTGCTGCACGGCTATCCGTTCCACCGCCAAGCCGCGTATCTGGCGCAGGTCTACAGCCATGTGTTCATCGATATTGGTCTGGCGGTCCACAACACCGGCGCTCTCAGTCGGACACTGATTCGGGAGTCCTTGGAGCTGGCGCCTTTCGGGAAGCTGCTGTTCTCCACCGACGCGTACGGGCTCGCCGAGCTCTTCCACCTCGGTGCCGCGCTGTTCCGACACGGCCTGTCAGCGGTCCTCAGTGATCTTGTCGAGACCGGTGAAATGGCTGGTCGCGACGTTGATCACGTCGCTTCGCTGATCACCCACGACAATGCCCGCCGCGTCTACGGTGTCTGAATCGGCAACACTTACCACCAGATGAACAACCGCGAACAGAAAGAGCACCAGATGACGATCAAGGACATTGGACCCGAGCCTCAATCGTTCGATCTTGAACAAGAGACTATCGACAACACCAACTACCGCACCGTTGCCTGGAGCGGCAAATACCTGCAGCTGACGTTGATGTCCATCCCAGAGGGCGCAGACGTTGGTCTCGAGATGCATCCCGAGACGGATCAGTTCCTCCGGCTGGATGCTGGCCGCGGCCGAGTTCAGATGGGACCAACGAAACAGAACCTGGAGTTCAATCAGGAGGTGTCCGACGGATGGTGCATCTTCGTGCCGGCCGGAACATGGCACAACGTGATCAACATTGGCAGCGAACCAATGCAGCTCTATGCGATCTATGCGCCTGCCCACCACAAGCCCGGCAAGGTGCACAGCACTGCGGCCGAGGCAGCCGCCGACACCGACGACGAGCCTGCTAGCTGGTCGGTACAACCGGCATCGGCAACTGATCAACATGCGTAGTGCCGGATCGACGCTGGCTCCGAAGGAATGATCACCTCCTCACTGACGTCTAGATCGTGACGATTCACCCGAACTGGGTGATTCCCAAACGGCGCAGGGCAAGAGCATGATGGGATCCAGTCCATCGCCCGCCGCGATGCGTTCGACGAGGAGGACCATCCATGAGCAACTCCACTCGACCGGCGTTCGAAATCAACAAAAGCTTGATGAGTCCAGGAGTGGTATTGCTCTTCGTTGGCTTCTTCCTGTGGTGGGTCGGAGCGGCGTTGTCTGCTGCTGCGTTGGCTAAAGCCGCAATGAAATGGATGGATCAGCTAGAGGAATCGCCGAGCGAGATTGCCCGTAGGCGGGCTCACCAGTTCAAGGAAGCCGTCTCGGCGGGCTCCAAGGCCTGGCGAGATCAAACCGAGTAATTGCCGCCCACGCAGCTAGATTCAGCCGCAGGACCCATCAGCGACGATGGTGTCGCTGCCACCCGATCTCGAGCACTTCGACTGTGGATGGTTGCTGCGTGTAGCCCGTGCCAGCGAGCCTGACGGATCGGGAATCACCTGTGGCGGCATCCCATGGATCGAAGGAGTGAGGTTCGAGCACGTCCGGCGTACGACGAAGATCGTCGAGAAGCTGGGCGTAGGCGAGTCGGTTGCCGCGTTGTCGCGTCGCCGACATCCAGGTGTCTGTGGCGATCAGGTGTTCGAGGCGGGCAAGATCGGCACAGAGCTGGCGCCTCCGGTGCACCAGCCATAGCTGTTCTTCGTCTACGTCAGGTACCTCGCGCGCGGCAGCCCGCGCGGTGCCCCAATCGTTGACGCGGGTGGCTAGCCGGCCGAGCGCGCGAACGGCTTCCGGCCAGGTCAACACCGGAAGCAGAACGAACAGCGCAACTATCGCCAACCACTCGCTGACTTCAGGCATCCGGATCACTGCTGATTTCTGTGAAGAGGTCGGCGGCTAGGTTGCCGACCAAATCTCACATTCGATAAACCTAGATTGGCTCGTCCATCGCTTGTTTACAAGCTGTGGACCGAGGAGACAGGTGGCGGAGGCGGCGGGATTTGAACCCGCGAGAGGGTTGAGCCCTCAACCCGCTTAGCAGGCGGGCGCCATAGACCGGACTAGGCGACGCCTCCCCATAACCAACGCACGGCCGCGGCAGAGCGCTGGGCAAGACTACCGAGGAGACAGTACGCGAAGCAAAGCCATGGTTCCGGTGCCTGATGCGCGCTGAGCATGTCGACGCCAACGCCCTCATGATGCGCGCTGAGCCTGGCGAGGCCAACACCCCAAACTGCGCGGTGAGCTTGTCGAAGCGCAACCGGTCCCGCCGCCAAACCTCGCCCGCCTGTCCGCGTTCCTTCCGAGAATCGCATGTTGATCCGGCTTCGCACGTATTGTGGAGCGGGTTTTCACTTCCAGGGCGCGCACAGAGGGATGTTGATGCCTGATCAACCCGAGCACAGAT
This sequence comes from uncultured Actinomycetota bacterium, assembly GCA_963815975.1. Classification (GTDB taxonomy): domain Bacteria; phylum Actinomycetota; class Actinomycetes; order Propionibacteriales; family Propionibacteriaceae; genus Microlunatus. The sequence goes on along the minus strand of CAWFJC010000022.1, from coordinate 55,209 downwards.
CGTGGAGCTGGCACCTCCCCGATGATCGTCGTGCGCCCGCACGGGCGAAGCAGGATGATCCGGTGGACGAGGAGCCCAGCTTCCGGCGTGCCGTGGTGTACACCATCGCTGGAACGGCCATCCCGGGGCTCGGTCTTATCGCCGGCCGGCGCCGCATCATCGGCAGCATCATCCTCGGCCTGTTCGCCGCATCTGTCCTGGCCCTCGGCATCTACGGCACTGTTGATCGCCAGGCCCTTCTCGGATACGCCCTGGACCCCAAGACGCTGCGCCGCGCAGCCCTCGCATTGGTGATCATCGCTCTCATCTGGGTCGCCATCATCATCGCCAGCCACCTGAGTCTTCGCGGTCGACCGACACCGGGCCAGCGGGTTGCCGGCGGCATCCTTGTCGGTTTGCTCTCCTTCGCCGTCGCCGCGCCCATGGCCGTTGCTGCGCGCTACTCCTACGTCACTGCAAGCTCGGTCGGCTCGGTGTTCAAGAGTGAGGACGACATAAAGAGCGGGACCCTGCCGACGCTGGAGAACACTCAAACGACGCCTGGCCAGCCGAAACCGCAGGACCCCTGGGCTGGCAAGCCGCGGTTGAACATCCTGCTGCTGGGCGGCGACGCCGGACCCGGCCGGGTCGGCACCCGTACTGACACCGTGATCTTGGCGAGCATCAACACCAAGACCGGCGATACGGCGCTGATCAGCCTGCCACGCAACGCGACCCACATGCCATTCCCGTCGCGTTCACCACTGCATAAGTACTACCCATACGGGTTCACCGATGGTAATGGCGGAAACGCCGAGTACTTCCTCAACGCCATGTATCGCAATGTGCCGCATGCCGTGCCCAAGGACATCCTCGGGCCGACGGACAATCTCGGTGCCGACGTGCTCAAACTCTCAGTAGGCGAGGCAACCGGCCTGCGGGTGGACTATTACGTGTTGATCAACTTGGAGGGCTTCAGCAAGATGATCAACGCCCTGGGTGGCATCCGCCTCAACATCAACACCTATATCCCGATCGGCGGCGACACCGACAGGCACATCCCGCCGAAGGAGTACCTCAAGCCAGGACCGAATCAGAAGCTCAACGGACGCAGCGCGCTGTGGTACGCCCGGGGTCGCTACGGTTCGGATGACTTCGCGCGGATGGACCGGCAACGCTGCGTGATCAACGCGATCATCAAGCAGGCCAACCCCACCAACATGCTGGCCCGCTATGAGGACGTCGTGAAGGCCGGCAAGCAGCTCGTCTACACCGACATGCCGCGAGAGGTTCTGCCGCTTATGGTCGAGCTGAGCCTGCGGGTGAAGGACGGCAATGTACGCAGCGTCGTCTTCAAGTCCGGAGTTGACGGATTCACCTCGTCCAATCCGGACTTTCGCTTGATGCGGAAGCGGGTCAAGGCGGCTATCGGTGAGAGCAAGAATCCTAAGGCGGCGAAGAAGGCCAGCGGCGGCACGACTCAGAGCGAGAGCGTCAACGACGCGTGCGCGTACGACCCCAAGATCGCTGCGACTGCTCGGCCCTACCGCTGACTTGCTGGTCGGCACTCGTTCGGTAACACTCCTACGGTCCCTTATTGCAGTCGTCGGTAGCCGCGATCGGCGTCGAGACGCCTGCCGATATCGGCGGCAAGCGCAACGAACGTAGCATCGGCCGCACTTCGCGGGTTCAGCACCGTCGCGTCCGCGCCACCCTGTGGTTTGTTGATCAACTTCAACCGCGGTCCCTGCAGCCTGACGCTGTCGATCATGGACCAGTCCAGGACTCGGCGATGGCGACCCTTGATGATCGTGATCGATTTCGAATCCAAGATCAAAGTCGTGCGTAGCCGTGCGGTCAGCACGAGCGCGACCACGGCGAGCGCGATCGCGAAGGCCATGAGGACAATCCCCGCAATTGCCATTGCCCGAGGCAGCTGGAGGGCGCTCGCCAGGACAAGCACAGCTGCGGCGATCACAGCCGCCACGGCGCTAATCGCAAGCGAGCGCACCGGCGGCGGTGGCGTCAGCACAAACTGCGTTTGCTGATTGCGCAACCTGCCCGATTCGCTCACCGCTGCACCTTACGTCCTCCTGCTGCTCGCAAACACCGCGCGCGTCGCGGCCGATCCACACTGAGCAAACCCAGCGGGGCACGTGAGTTTCCGACAGCGGCGAGGGTGGGATTCGAACCCACGGAACGGTCTCCCGCTCGGGCGCTTTCAAGGCGCCTGCACTAGTCCACTATGCGACCTCGCCCGGCACGGTTTCCTACGCTCGCGAGCGCGGCGAGCATCCAGATCCTAGCCGACCCGTACGTGCGGGTATGGCACGCTGTGGCGAGTGAAAGCGATAGTTGCTCGTGAACCTGGGCCCCCGGAGGTGCTGGAGCTCCGCGAGGTCGACACTCCCAGGCCCGGGCCTAACGAGGTGTTGATCAAGGTCGCCGCCGCGGGCGTCAACCGTGCCGATCTGCTGCAGCGGCAGGGGCACTACCAACCGCTACGCGGTGTCAGCCCGCTCATTGGTCTCGAGGTTTCCGGGACGATCGCCGCCGCGGGTGCGGACGTTACCAACTGGGCAGTCGAGGACACCTGCGTCGCACTGTTAGCAGGTGGCGGTTATGCGGAATACGCTGTCGCGCCTGCCGGGCAGGTCGTACCGCCGCCGCTCGGAGTGGAGCTCGTGTCGGCAGCGGCTGTCATCGAGGTCGCGGCGACTGTCTACTCCAACATCGAAATGATCGGTCTTGCAGACGGTGAAACCTTTCTGGTGCACGGTGGCGCCGGAGGGATCGGCTCGTTCGCCATTCAGTACGCCAAGAGCGTCGGGGCGATCGTGATCGCCACCGCAGGCAGCGAGGACAAGCTCGAATACTGCCGCTCGATCGGCGCAGATTACGCGATCTCCTACCGCGGCGACTGGCCGGCAGCCGTACGCGAGGTCGCCAATGACGGCGTACACATGATCTTGGACAATATGGGTGCCAAGTACCTGACTGATCATGTTCAGCTGCTGGCAGCCGACGGATCTCTGGTGATCATCGGCCTACAGGGCGGTCGGAGCGGGACACTCGACCTAGCGACATTAATGGGGAAACGTGGTCTCATCACCTCGAACTCGCTGCGCGCCCGAACGATCGAAGAGAAGGCCGCGATCTGCCGCGGCCTGGTGCAGCATGTCTGGCCGCTGATCGCTGACGACACCATCAAGCAGCCACCGCTGACTGTGTTTCCGCTCGCGGACGCTGCCGCAGCCCACGCGCGTCTGGAATCCGGCGACAACATCGGCAAGATCATCCTCTCGGTTGCGCGCTAGACCACCCATTGATCGAGCGTTTCTCCGCACCAGGCCACGAATGGAGCGCGATTCAGCCTGATTCGGCAACGTTTCTCCGCACAAGGCCACGAATGGGAGCCTCCGACCTAGGAGCGGATCATGAAGTGACGCGTCCACTCCTGCTTAAAGGACTTCGGTACGCGAGCTCCTCGATCCTGCAACGCGGCCCGTACCCTCTGCAACGTGCGCAATGGATTGGCATAGATGCCATCAGAGATCACGATCAAGATCCGCCAACCATCTTGATCAAGCCATTCACGGCGATCGAGATCGTGGCCCCATTGATCGGCGTCAAAGGCATGCTGACGTCCGTCGTACTCGATGATCAACTTGTATTCCGGATAGCAGAGGTCGAATCGCCAGCGCCACTTGCCACCAGCAACACAGACGATGAAGTTGACCTGCGGCTCGGGCAGCCCTGCAAGGACGACGAGTAGCCGAATTCGCGTCTCCATCGGCGAGTCAACCCCAGCGCGTATCAGCGAAGCGGCGCGGCGAGCACGCCTGGCGTTGCGGCCCTGATACGCAGCGGCACCGACGACGAACAGCGCTGGGTCGAGGTCGTTCGCCTTGACAAGACTGTCACCTGCTATCACCAGATCAACCAGGCTCGCGCCAATGCTGGCGAGATCAAGGAAGGCCTGCACCGGAGTGGACATCCTGATGCCGTCGCGAACTGCCGTCTGCGCTCCCTGCATTCCTAAGTGAGCAGCCACGCCGGCTCGGCGACAGCGAGCCTCCTTGGATGCCATGCTGACGTGGATGTCGGCCGAGTCTGGAGCCACTCCTCCCCACAATCGGACCGCCGTGTGATGACTCGCATGCGTCGCAGCTGGAAGCCGTTTCATGATCGTTCTGGCCCGAAGCCGCAAAGTCATCATTTGGCCTGAGACAACGTAGGTGTCATGGAACAGGCGGGTGAAATCGGGACCGAGCAGGTCAGAGAGCGGAATGCCCATGGCTCGCGCCCTGGCTCTCGTAAGGACGATCGGCCTGGACGTTGCTGTCATGCAAGGAGCTTCATGACAACCGGTCCGATCGTGCGCACCATAAGAAATCTGTGGATTGTCGACTTTTGGGGGGTGTGGATGAGTGCATCATGCCCAGGCTCCGTGCCCACCAGCATTAGTGGCCCTGTGCGGAGAAACGCAGCCCGAAACCACCAAATCGCGCGCAATTCGTGGTCTTGTGCGGAGAAACGCCACATTGAGCGGCAGCAAACCAAGAACACGAAGAACGCAGTTACGAGGTCCAAGCCCGCCACAGGCGGGCGTACTCACCATCCGCCGCCACCAACTCGTGGTGGCTCCCGAGCTCGGCAATCCGGCCGTCGATCACCACCGCAATTCGATCGGCATCGTGCGCGGTGTGCAGCCGATGGGCAATCGCCACGACGGTACGACCTTGCAGCAGCGCCGCCATCGAGCCCTCGAGATGCCGAGCCGTGCGCGGATCGATCAACGAGGTGGCCTCATCCAGCACGAGAGTGTGCGGGTTGGCGACGACGAGCCGGGCCAATGCGATCTGTTGCGCTTGGGCAGGAGTCAGTTTCTGATGGCCAGAACCCAGCATCGTGCCAAGCTGCTCCGGCAAGCGTTGCACCCAGTCCCAGGCATCGACCGTCTGCAACGCCTCGACCACGACATCATCATCGGCGGAGGACTCCCGAGCCAAGATGATGTTGTCGCGCACGGTACCCACGAACACGTGGTGCTCTTGGGTCACCAAGGCGACCTCGGTCCGCAATACCGGCAGCGGTAGCTCGGTGAGCTCCACATCGCCCACCGTGACCGATCCCGTACGCGGCCTGTTGATGCCGGCGAGCAGCCGGCCCAGCGTTGACTTGCCCGATCCGCTCGGCCCGACGATGGCCAGACGCTCCCCAGGACGCAGTGCCAGATCAATGCCGTGCAGCACGTCGTCAGCGTCGAAGTAGGCGAAACGCAGGTTACGCCCGACCAATCGATTGCTGACTGGCAATTTGTCGCCCGGCTCGCGATCTTGCGGCACGGACGCGATGCCCAAGTAGCCGCGAGGTCGAGGCGATGCCAACCTGTAACCGGTCAACGTTGCGGATCAGCCGATCAAGAGGCTCGACCAGAGCCTGCACGTACAGGGTCGCCGCGGTCACCTGGCCCAAAGTCACCCAGCCTTGGGCATAGCCGATGGCGCCCAAGATCAACACCATGACCACTGGTGTGTCGTACGCCAAGCCGATGACCGCGAACAGCAGGTTGCGCAGCGCCATGGTGTAGCGCTCGGCTTGTCCGGAGACGGCGATGTCCACGTCGCCGTGCTCGATGCGATTCCGCTGCAGCCCGAGGGCCTCGACCGTACGCGCCCCCTCGACCGTCTCTGTGAACGTCGAGTTGATCTCAGAGTAGGTTCCGCCCTCGGTGATGTAGCCCTTCGGTGCCCGCTTCAGGTAGCGCCTCGCGGCAATGATCAACAATGGCGCCGTGACCAGCAGCGGCAGCGTCAGTAGCGGGGAGTTCAGCAGCATCGCGACGACAGTCAGCAGGGTTGTCACGCTCGCGATCACCGACTCGGGCAGGCCGAAGCGGACGCTCATGCTCATCGTGCTGACGTCGCGGGTTACCCGCGTGACCAGATCGCCCGTGCTCGCGCTCTCGACCTTCCCGAGAGGCAGCCCGAGCACGGTCCGCACCACATACTCGCGGGCCTCCGAGAGCAGATCTTGGCCGAACAAGCGTCGACATCCACAGCGCAAAGAAGGTCAGGATTGCCTGCAGCACGACAACACCGGCGACTGCCAATGCGAGCCCGTTCAGCGTGGCTGCCAGAGTGCCGCCGGCGGCGGCTTGATCCACCAGCGAACCAAGAATGCGCGGCACCACCAGACCAGCCAGAGCGGCCAGCGCGTGCAACACCAGCAACGCTGTGATCATGGCGCGCCGGGTACGCAGCAGTCGGGATGCGAAGGCACCTACCTCGCGCCGATCGGCTACCGGAAGTCCCCGATCCGGGTTGCGGGAGGCGGCGAAGAACTCCTCCGCCCGTCGCTGCCGCAGCAGGTGGCGCTGCCGCCAAGCCCGAAGCCTCGACCTGACGGATCCGCTCGTCGGCGGCAGCAGCTCCTCAGGCACTTCCGGCGCGGGAGGATTCGGCTGCCACGTCTCGGCCGACCCTCGCAGGCCGGTCTGCAGATCAGCCATCGGATGCCTCCGCCGGATCGTCGAGGGCGCGGGCCACCGTACGCCGGTAGTCGGCGTTGCCTTGCAGCAGTTCCTCGTGGCTTCCGTACGCGGTGATCTTCTTGTCCAACAAGAACGCCACTCGGTCCGCGTGATGGAGCAAGAGTGGCGAGGCCGTGGTCACGATCGTCGTTTTGCCGCGGCGGTGAGTCACCAGCCGCTCGGCGATCAGCGCCTCGGTGTGCGCATCGACTGCGGAGGTGGGCTCGATCAAGATCAAAATCTTCGGATCAAGGCCCAGCGCCCGCGCCAGCACGACCCGCTGTCGCTGCCCTCCCGAGAGGCCCCGGCCGCGTTCGTCGATCCGACCCTGCCAACCTCCGTACATTCCAGCGAACACGTCCTCGGCGGCGGCGACCCGCAGCGCAGTCTCGGCCTGCTCCAGGCTGAGCCGTCCCTGCGGATCAACGACCGACTGCAAGGTGCCGGCAAACACCTGGCTCGCGGTGTCGCTGACCACGATCCGATCCCGTACTTGATCAATGGGAACGTCGGCCAGATCGACCGTGCCCAGACTCACGCCCCACTTCTGTCCGGCGAGCTGTTGATCTCGCTCGACGAGCCGTGCCTGCTCGAGACGTTGCCGCTTCCGAGCCCGTCGCGCGGCGCGGCCCTTGAGACCGTCCGCGACTTCGAGGCTCACCGGTTCGTGATCACTCGGCAGGTAGCGGCCCAGCCGATCGGCCAGTGCGGCAGAGTCGTCCGGGACCGCACTGACGACGATAGTGAACTCTCCGGGCTGAGCGACAAACCCCGACTCTTGATCATGCAGGACGCCTTCCTCAGGCAGTGTCAACGGCGGCTGCGGGGTTCGCCACGGTGGCTGCTGCTCCAGCACGGCAATCGTCTTACGCGCCGAGACCACCGCTCGGACCCATTTCTGCGCCAACTCGAAGAAGGTCTGAATAGGCCACACCATGAAGATCGCGTAGCCGAAGAAGCTGATCAACTGGCCTACGGTGAGTTCGCCAGCAACCACTTCTCGGGAGCCGAGCCAGGTCAATGCGACGAGGAACATGCCCGAGAACAAGACGCTGGTGGCGTCCACCGCGCTCTGCCAGATACCGGCCGAAACGGCAGACTGCCGGGTTCGTTGAGACTGCTCTGCGTAGTTGTGAGAGAAGGTCTCCTCGCCACCGATGCCTCGCAGGATCCGTAGCCCGGCAACGATGTCGGTAGCCATCGACGTCAGTTCCGAGGTCCTGGTTCGCTCGATCTCCTCGCGCCGCTGCAACGGGCGGAGCAGCGGCATCGCGAACAAAACGATCAACGGCGCGGTGACCAGCACCACAATGCCGAGCTTGACCGAGGTGGAGAGCACCAGGCCGGCGATCACCAGGTACGCGATCAATGCGCCGGCGAAGCGCGACACGATCTCGGTCAGCGCGCCGAACTCATCGGAATCACCCGCCGAGACGCTGAGCACCTCACCAGTCGGCGTACGCTGCGGCAGCACATGACCCATCTGGGTCACCTTGCCGGGTGACCAGCTTCATCGTGCCGTACATCGCGACCAGCCAGGTCCGAACCACAAAGGTATGACCCAGCACGCCGGCGATGATCCCAGCCATGACGAGGCCGAACATGATCGAGCTGAGCCGCGCGACTGTCGCCATGTCGTGCGGCACGATCCCGTCGTCGACGATCTTGCCGACAATGTAGGGACCCACGGAGCCGGGTAGCCATTCGACCACCGCGATCAATGAGCTCAGCACCAGCGCCGGCAGCTGCTGCCACATCAACCACCCGAGAAAACGCGATGCGCTGCGGGTATCAACGTTGCGAAAATCGCGTTTGGGCAGCCGCCTACGCACCACCGCCGACTCGCTTGGAGTGAGAGTGGTGTACGTGGATGAGTCCAGCCCCGCCATGTCCGGGACCAGCGGCGGGAAGTCATACATGACCTGGTCAGCGTAGGACGTGGCTGCTGATCGACTCCACCGGTTTTCGCCACACCGACGATGGGTACAGCGGTCGTCGGATACAACCTTCTCTAGGATCTAGGAACATGACCACAGACTCGACCGCTGGCAACGAAGAGTCCGAGATGCCCCCCGTCGCCGGAGCAACTGATGACGGACGGGTCTATGTCGTGACGCCGCAAGCGATGGCCGTCGAGGGTCCGCCACGCGAGGAAGCAGCGGGGGACGAGGAGCCGAGATCGGTGACCGAGCTGGTCGAGCAGCCCGCCAAGGTCATGCGCATCGGCAACATGATTCGGCAGCTCCTCGCCGAGGTGAAGTCAGCTCCCCTCGATGACGCCAGTCGGCAGCGGCTGCGGGCCATCCATGAAGCCTCGATCACCGAACTCAAGGAGGGTCTTGCGCCGGAGCTGGCCGAGGAGCTGGAACGGATCACCTTGCCCTTCAGCGATGACACCACACCAAGCGACGCAGAGCTGCGGATTGCCCAGGCTCAGTTGGTGGGCTGGCTGGAGGGTCTGTTCCACGGCATTCAGACGGCCCTGTTCGCCCAGCAGATGGCTGCCCGGGCGCAGCTCGAGCAGATGCGGCGGGCGCTACCGACAGGTCCGATGCCTTCGACACCGCAGCAGGAGGGTCGGCGCGAGGGCACGGGCGGGATGTACCTCTAGCTGCGCTGGTCGCCGAGACTGAGCCCTGGCAAATAAGACCGGGGAAGTTCCTGAGAAACCCGGATTAGTGGGAACCGAACATCGCCCGCTGCCGTCCGAGGCGAGGTCTGTTGAGACCGGATACCTCGGAAAGAGAGCTCATGCCAACATCGATCACCAGCCCAACATCGATCACCAGCCCACATCGATCACCAGCCCCACATCGATCACCAGCCCCGCATCGATCACTGGCAATCGGACGATCCCCCGATGCGTCGAGCTCGCCATAGTGTTCCAAGATCAACTGCTGGAGGAGCCGCTCACGACTGGAGCCTCGGCAGCGCTACGGCGTCGACAGCTGGCCTTGATCACCCTCGCCAAGACCGCCTGCCGCGAATGCCCGTTGATCACTGACTGTCTTTACCGCGCGGTCGTCGAGTATGACGTTGCAGGCTATGTCGCGGGCACCACGCCGCCCCAGCGCGCTCTGATTCGCCGTCGGCTGGACATCACGGTGGAACCCGAGAACTTCGACAGCCTGGCCGGAGTTACGCGCGGGAATCGCCAGGTCAATCACAGCGAGGTCGTACGCCTTCGGAACGCCAATCCGCACGAGAGCCTGGACTTGTTGGCGCAGCGACTCGGCTGCTCCCTTTCCACTGTCAAACGTCACCTGCGCCGCGAACGTCGAGAGCCCACCGCCCATACGACCAAGCCCAAGCCCACCGTCGCCGAGGTGCTCGCCGCTGCCGCCACCGTCACCAGCTCGTCGACCGGCAGCCGCCGCCCCCAAGCGGCGTAACGGCCCTTTGGGGACGTTCCGCATCGCGCACCTGTGAATCCGACGCTCACGTGCCCGGCGCGGCGCCAGTTTCGGATGAATCCCCGGCGGGTACCCCTACCAAGCGGACAGTTGCGTAGCAGCAGCGTGCAACGGGACCGAGCCCCGAGTCCGCCAAGCAGAAGGGAACTCGGATGAGTACCACCGCATGGATCATCATCGTGATAGTCGTGGTCGTGGTCGTGGCCGTACTGGCGTTCGTGTTCATGAATCGCCGATCCACGGCACGCCGTGCTCGCGCTGAGAAGATCAGGCAAGAGGCAACCCAGCGGGCAGCAGAGCTCGATCGGAAAGAGGCCGAAGCTAACGCAATGGCCGCGCAGGCTCAGGACGCTCGCGCGGAAGCGGACCGGCTTGAGTCGGTGTCGGCTGAGGAACGCGAGCGCACCGCGGCGGCTCGAACCGATGTTGAGGATGCACTGCGCAAGGCCGACCGTCTTGACCCGGACCCAGGCGCCCGCCGCGCGGCCGACGCCGCTCCGAGGCGGGCCACGGATGACGCGTCAGCAGACGGCGTCGTCACGGATCGCGGCGTGGCCGACGACGACGTACGTGGGTCTGGGAGCGATGTCAGGGGCGAGGAAGTCAGAGGCGACGTTGGCCGCGACGACGTGCGCCGTGATGATGTAACAGCAGACCCTGCAGTGGAGGACAGGAACACGGATCCGCGCCGCTCGTCCCGCTGATCACCTCACATGTGGAAGTTGCAGAACGTCGCTTAGCTGAACCAGTCACGTAGCTCGGCCGCGGGTCCACCATCGTCGATGGTCTTGGTCACGTCGTCGGCGGCTGCCTTGACCTCGTCCGGAGCATCACCGATGGCGACGCCGCGACCGGCCCAGCGCAGCATTTCAATGTCATTGCGGCCGTCACCGAACGCCAGTACATCGGCAGCGCGATACGCCGTAGCCGGCCGCGACTTCGGCGAGAGCGGTCGCTTTGTTCACGCCATCCGGTGCGATATCGAGCCAGGTTCCCCAGCCGACGAAGTAGGTCATCCCATGCATGCCGAGGTGGCGGGCCAAGGCCAGAAAATCCTCTTCGGAACGCGTGGGGTCTCTCAGAATCACCCGCGTCACCGGCCGCGAGCTGAGCTGCCTGGCATCCTCAATGATCAACTCTCCGGTCAGGTCGTCTCCCGGAAATAGCTCGTTGAGCCGGTACCCGCGGCCAATCTCCTCCACGGCGATCAAGGTGCCGGGCGCGAAGTCCTCAACCTGGGCGATCACAGGCCGCGGGTCGAAGGTGATCGCCTTGATGATCTCCTGCGGCGGATAGCGTACGATCACTGCACCGTTCGAGCAGACCGTCGGACCCGGCGGCAGCTCGAGCTGGTCAAACACCTGCTGGGTGCCGTGCCATGATCGGCCCGTTGACAAGACCACCGGCACGCCAGACTGCACGATCAGCGACACGGCCTCGGCCACGGCGGGTGGCATGAAACCGTTGCGATCCACCACGGTGCCGTCAATATCCAGCGCGACCAGACGCGGACGCCAGGCCGGCTCGGCTGCCTGTCTCAACGCGGGGTCAGAGCCTCTCGGCCTCCCAGGTACGGCCGCAGCGCCTCCGGCACGCGTACCGAGCCATCAGCCTGCTGATGATTTTCCAAGATCATGATGATGGTCCTGGTCATAGCGCACAGCGTGCCGTTCAAGGTCGCGACCGGTGCGATGCCGGAGTCGAAGCGAGCCCGGATATTGAGCCGTCGTGCCTGGAAATCGGTGCAATTGGAGGTCGAGGTGATCTCCCGATAACGATCTTGAGTTGGCAGCCAGCCGTACACGTCGTACTTGCGCGCAGCGCTCAGACCAAGATCACCGGCAGCAAGCTCGATCACCTGAAAGGGAATCTCCAGCGCGGCAACGAAGTCCTTCTGCCACTGCAGCAATCGCTGGTGCTCCGCCGCCGAGTCTTCCGGCGCACTGAAGACGAACATCTCGACCTTGTCGAACCAGTGCACGCGAAAGATGCCTCTGGTGTCCTTGCCATGGGAGCCCGCCTCGCGCCGATAGCTGGGGCTCAGGCCGACATAGCGGCGCGGCAGCGTGCCTGCATCGAGAATCTCGTCGGCATGATAGGCCGCAAGCGGAACCTCTGCCGTACCGACCAGGTAAAGATCATCTTCTACGAGGTGGTAGACATCCTGAGCGGCCTGGCCGAGGAAACCCGTGCCCTCCATCGCTTGCGGCTTGACGAGCGAGGGTGGAATGAAGGGAATGAAGCCGTTGGTGATGGCGGTCGTCATTGCGAGATTGATCAAGGCCAGTTCAAGCTCTGCGCCTTGGCCGGTCAGGTAGTAGAAGCGAGACCCGGAGACCTTGGCGCCACGTTCCACGTCGATTGCGCCGAGCAGCCGGCCGAGCTCCACATGATCTTTGGGTAGGAAGCCTTCGGCGCGGAAGTCGCGCGGCGTACCGACGCTTTCCAGTACGACGTAGTCGTCCTCGCCGCCAGGCGGCACGTCGTCAAAAACCAGATTGCCGACCTGACGCAGCATCTGGTCGAAGGCGAAGCTGATCTCGTTCTGCGCCGATTCCGCCTTCTTGACCATGTCGGCGAGCTCTCTGGTTCGGCTCAGCAGCTCCGTCCGATCGGCACCTGCCGCCCGCGCCACCTTCTTGCCGAGCACCTTCTGCTCGGCGCGCAGCTCCTCGAACTGGGCGATGGCGTTGCGACGCGCCTCATCCGCTTTGATCAGGTCGTCCACCAAAGACTCCGACTCGCCGCGAGCCCGCTGCGAGGCCCGTACCCGGTCTGGATCGACGCGGAGCACCTTGACATCAATCACCGGGCAAGCGTAGCCACCTCCGTGGGTGGAGACGATTCGATTGCCATCCGCCAACAGCCGACGCTGCTGTATTGCATTGCACTCGGACAGGCAACCCGCTGATTCGCCTCCTTCGTCGCTCGCGAACGGCGACTTGATCAGCAGCGCACAACCCGCGGTCCTGCAGTCGGCAAGCGACCGCCGAGTGCGGCATTGGATTGCACTCCGACAGGCACCGCCGGATTCGCCTCCTTCGTCGCTCGCGACCGGCGACTTGATCGCAGGCTCACCCGCGAGCTCCTGCAGTCGGCAAGCGGACCGCCTGCGAGTGCTGTTGAATACGGCTGCAATGATGAAGCGGTTATGGTCCGTCGTCCCCCGACCCGATCTTCGGTCTTGATCGCGATCTTGTTGCTGCTGGCGTTCGTGGTCTGGACGTGGCTGACATTCAACTCAGCCGCATTCAGGCCTTCGATCAACGTACGGCTGCACCGCAGCTGGATCCGGACTCCGAAACTGCGGAGATCGCCGCGGCCTTTGCCTTGATCGACCTGGCCAGGCTTCGAGTACGCCGCTCTGGCGGCGATTGCGCTCTGGGCGATTCCGACGCCGGCTCCGTCAGCTGGCGGTGGCACTCGTTCTAGTGATCATCTCTCGGTTGGGGCGGAGCTGATCTTCTCAAGATCATCTTCCAGAGGCCACGTCCCGAGCAAGCGCTCGACCTGCTGACCGCGACCGGATATGCCTATCCGTCCGGTCACATGACCGGTGTCATGGCGTTGTCGATCGCCGTTGGAGCGACCTTTGCTGTGACCAGGCAGACGTTCCGCGCGCGAATTCTCTGGCAGGTCGGCTCCGGCCTCCTGGTACTCGCTGTCGCCTTTGATCGCTGGATCACCGGCGCGCACTACATCACCGACATTGTGGGCGGCGCATTGTACGGAGCACTGGCCGCGACGGTCGCGCTACTTGTGGCCGGGGTCAAGGTGCCGGTCCCGCACGAACTGGTCGGCGAGATCGTGCGCAGCCGGGCCGTCGCTGAGCCATCGCCGCTACCCCGTTACGGCGCGCGGCGGTCATCTTCAACCCAGCCAAGGTCACCGACTGGATCACCTTCCGGCGACACGTGGACTATGAGCTGAAGAGTCGCGGCTGGGATCGGCCGTTGTGGCTGGAAACCACCAGCGAGGATCCCGGGCGGGCGATGACCGAGCAAGCGGTACGCGAGAAGGTTGACCTGGTGCTGGGGGCAGGCGGCGACGGCACGATCCGGGTGATCTGTTCCGGGCTGGCCCACACCGGAATCCCGTTTGGCCTGATCCCTGCCGGTACCGGGAACCTGCTGGCCCGCAACATCGGCATCCCGCTAGACGAAGGGGCGGCCCTGGCTGTCGCCTTCGACGGAGCAGACAAGGCGGTTGACCTCGTGCAGGTCAGGATTGACGATCAGCCTCCTGATCATTTTGCGGTGATGGCTGGCATCGGCCTGGATGCGGTGATCATGGAGGGTGCCGACCCGAAGATGAAGAAGGCTGTCGGTTCAGCTGCTTACTTCGTCTCGGCCGCTCAGAACGCCAATCATCCTGCCGCTGCATACCACTATCGCGGTCGATGATCAGCAACCTTTCAGGCGCCGCGCCAGTGTGATCGTCGTCGGCAATGTCGGCTTTCTGATGGCCAACATTCAGCTGATTCCAGATGCACGTGCCGATGATGGGCTGTTGGATGTGCTCGTCGCGTCGCCGCGTACGTTCCGCGACTGGGTCAGGCTGACGACTCGGGTCTTGACCCGGCGCCGGCAGCCCGATGATCAGCTCGATCGGCTCACGGGACGCAAGGTCACGATCTCGGTCGAAGAACGTGATCAATTTCAGCTCGACGGCGACACGGTCGGAGAGTGCTCGACGTTGACGGCCGAGGTGGTACCGGGTGCGCTGCGCCTACGGGTACCGAAGCAGGTCAGCGAGCTGACGACCGGCAACGGCGAGGTGCGTGCTGCTGCTGGCTCCGGCCGGAGCCAGCAGTCGGGCGCACGGGCCCTCAGCCGCGCAACTTTTGCAGCCAGGTCGCGGCCGCGGCGTACTCCTGGTTAGAGGTGCCGTGCCGGATGATCGATTCCGTGAGGTCGGCACGAGGGTAGCTGCCAAGGAAGACCACGTCGCGACAGACCCGATGCAGGCCCATCATCGCCTCCGCCATCCGGGCGTCGTCGACATGACCTTCCGCGTCCACGCTGAAGCAGTAGTCACCAAGGGTCTTCTTGGTGGGGCGCGACTCGATGCGGCACAGGTTGACACCGCGGCTGGCGAACTGTTCGAGGATCTCCAGCAGCGCACCCGGATGGTCGTCGCGCATGAACAAGACCATGGTGGTCTTGTCGGCACCGGTAGCCGGACCGACTGGAGCTGGCCGCGAGACCAACACGAAACGCGTGACCGCGTCTGGATTGTCAGCAATGCCGGTCGCAAGCGGTATCAACCCGTGCAACTCCCCGGCGACTTGGGCGCAGATCGCCGCATCGAATCGTGAACCCGGGTCGGCAACTTCTGCTGCGGCAGCAGCCGTTGAGCCGCCTTCGGTGATGATCGCCTGCGGCAGCTTGTTGGCTAGCCAGTCGCGACACTGGGCTGCCGCGTGGGGATGGGTAAGCACCCGGCGCACCTCGTCGATGTGTGTGCCGTGACGTGCAAAGAGGGTGAACTGAACGGGGAGCAATACTTCGCGGACGATGCGCAGTGGCTCGCCGTTGGTCAGGTTGTCCAGCGTCGCGGAGACGCCGCCTTCGACCGAGTTCTCAATCGGCACCAGGGCCGCAGCGACGTCGCCGTCGCGGACAGCCTGCAGGGCGAGGCCGACAGTCGCGTAAGGCGCCGGCTCGTCAGGCAGCGCGGGCAGCGTCAGCAGCGCCTGGTGGGTGAAGGTTCCGACCGGTCCGAAGTAGCCGTAGTGGTTCGGCGGGACTGCGAGCACCGGCTCAGGCTATCTCTGCCCTACCCGACCGTTCGACCATTTCTCACCCGAGTGTCATGCGCCCTGAGCCCGTCGAAAGGCGCCCACCTTACGCTGCCTGTCGTACGCCGAGCCGCTCCGCCGCACTCTCGCCGCGCCGTGCCACCGGTACCGCGGAGGTGGCCGCCGCCAGCCCCGAAACGGGCATTCCGGCATAGACCGTCTCGGCTCGTTCGACGAGATATGTCTCGTGCCAGATGCCGACTGCCCCGGGAGCCTTGCGCGCGCGGCGATTGAATGCGGCCCAGGCTGGACGGTGAGCTGCATCCCGGTCGCTCGCGTAGGCATACAGCTTCTCGTGTGAGCTCCAGTACTGCACCAGCAACGGTCCACGGGCGCCAAAGGTCAGCCGGTAGCCAAGCAGTCCGGAGTCAGATTCCTTCGACAGCTCGGCCAACATTCGGGGCATCGCGTTGAACACCGGCAGCCAGAGATCGAGGCGCCACGGCTTGTTGATCCGCATCCCGATCAGGAATACGACAAGCTCGCCGTCATAGTCATGAGTCATCCGACTCGCGATGATGTCAGCCATGAAGTCCTCCACTAGATAGTGCTACTCTCCAATATTGGAGAGTAGCACTATCCAATGTCAAGTGAGGTATGGATGCGAATCTCTGAACTGTCGTCGCATACCGAGATCCCCGTTGCGACGATCAAGTTCTACCTGCGGGAGAACTTGCTGCACGAAGGCGTTCGGACCGCGGCCACTCAGTCTCAATACGACCAGAGCCATGTGGCGCGACTCCGGCTGATCCGTGCGCTGCTAGGTCCGGGTGGGCTGTCCGTCGCAGCCGCACATCAGGTCATCCAGGCGATTGAGGAACCTCCTGAGTCTGTCCACGAGCTGCTTGCGGTTGCCGCCAGTGCGGTGGCTGGACCGAATCTGGAGGACGCACTCCGGGCGCTCGATGAGGCCGGCTTCAAGCTCCCGGAGGGAGCACTTGACCTCTATCAGGACCACATGCGCCAGATCGCGGAATTCGAGATCGACAATATGCCTACTGAGTCACCAGCTGCGGCCGTACGGTACGTGGTCCTCGGGACTGTGCTACTCGAACCGGTGATCCTGGCACTCCGTCGAGCGGCGGAAGGAGAGGCCTCAGCTCGCCGTTTCGGCTGATCGTCTAGCGTGCGCGTGACCGGTGCCCCCCTTCCGCAGAGCCTGGGAGACTGGCCCGCGTGGCGATCTCCAAGAGCTTCATCGCGGGTCTTCCCAAGGTTGAGCTACACGTCCACCACGTCGGCTCGGTGTCCCAACGTGTCGTTGCCGAATTGGCCAGCCGGCATCCGGGCACGGTCCCGAGCGATCCAGCCGAGCTCGCCAGGTTCTTCGTCTTCGACGACTTGTCCCATTTCATCCGGAACTATCTTGCCGTCGTCGACCTCATCAAGACCGCAGATGATGTCCGGTTCATTACCTACGAGGTCGCAGCCGACATGGCCGCCCAGCACATTCGCTACGCCGAGCTGACTGTCACTCCCTACATCTCAATCAACGATGAGCTGCCAGCCGAAGTCTTTCTAGAAGCCATCGAGGACGCCCGACAGGCCGCGCGTCGAGATCATGGTCTGGAGCTGCGCTGGATCTTCGACATTCCGGCCGACTTCGGCGTCCCGGCTGCCGAGCTGACGGCCTCAGTTGCTCTTGATCATGATGTGCCCGGACTGATCGGCTTCGGGCTCGGCGGCTCGGACCTCGGCTTTCCGCGTTCGATGTTTCGTGATCAGTTCGATCGCGCTCGAGCAGCCGGGCTGCACAGCGTGCCACACGCGGGAGAGACCGCTGGGCCCGAGAGTGTCTGGGAGGCACTTCGCAGCCTGGGTGCAGAGCGGATCGAACACGGCATTGGCGGGGTCGGTGATCAGCGCCTGCTCGAGCACCTGGCTGAGCACAAGATCACGTTGGACCTCTGTCTGACCTCAAATGTTGCACTACGGGTCGTGTCTGACCTTGATCATCATCCCATCCGGGAGCTGGTCGCGGCCGGGGTGCCGGTGACGATCAATACCGACGACCCACCGATGTTCGACACCGATCTCAACACCGAGTACGCGATCGCGGCTCGGCTGCTTGACCTCGATGAGCGTGGCGTCACCGAGTTAGCCCTCGCGGCTGTCGACGCCTCATTTGCCAGCGTGGAAGCCAAGTCAGCGCTACGCGCCGAGATCAGCTCTTACGCCGCGACGCAGACTCCCTGACCGAAATCGCGGCACCGGCACGCGCTGCCTGCGGCGGAGAGCTGCGTGCTGCTGCGGTCTTCGATGCCTTCGGCCGCGACTCAGAGACCCGCGGTGCCGACTCGGTGGGCAGGGCTTTCGACTTCTTGAAGGGAAAGAGCTCGGGGCGGTCGGGCTGCCGCCACCACAAGATCACGGCGAGCACCATCGCCATCTGAATGATCGGCGACACGGTGTCCCGCATCCGAGTTGCGGTGAAGTCGAGGGCCTTCCCCATGTCGATCGCCCGTCCAGGCACGTAGGCCAGCGACAGTGCCGCACCTCGAATCACCATGATTTGATCAAGCTTGCTAGCTGCCAGCACTGCCAGCGGCATCCAGGCCAACAGGTCGTACCAGGAAAGCGTGTACATCGAGGTGATCAACCACGCGACCGATAGCACCAGCGCCGTTCGGAGCGCGATGGTGAGTGGGTCTCGACGCAGGTCTGCATCCTTGTCCAACCCGGGCGCCGCAGTCCATGGCACAACCCGGGAGAGCATCCAGGCGATGATGATCAGGCCGATATAGGAGATGACACCGACAATGATCTTGGCGTGATATCCGGTCATGAAGACGTCAAGGAGGCGATACAGCGGATTTGCCCACGAGCCGACTGAGACGTACCCACCGTTGCGCAGTGATTGAAGAAACGCCGTAGGCTGCCAGACCACATATGCCAAGCCCATCGGGACCGCCGTGCCGAGGCAGAGCAGCAGCGCCTTCTTCGGTTCTCGCCGGTACGCCCACAGCATGGCGAGCCCCCAAAGCCCAATGCTCACCTTCGCGCACCCGGCAAGCCCAATGCCGAGACCGGCAACGAATGGGTTCTTGCGCATGAACAGCAGGCCGGCGACTGCGAACATCACCGCCAGCGCCTCGTTATGAGCGCCCGCAACCACAGCCCAGATCAGCAGCGGATTCGCGATCGTCAACAACGCCGCTCGGCCCTGTCGGCGCGGATCGCCATGCGCCAGCATCAAGACGCCGGCGCAGGCCAAGATGAAGGGCACGACCGAGAACACCTGGAGCCAAAACACGATGTCGTGCATGTTTTCGCCACCGAGCTTGTTGGCGACGAGCTGCGTCCAGGACGTGATCGGGCCGTACACGCTTGGGGTGTCCTGCCACGGCCGCTCGGTCCAGGACAGCACAGGATCGAACTGGCCCCGAAACACCTCCGCAGGCGTGATCTCGTACGGGTCCCGCCCGATCGCTTGCAGCCGTCCGTACGCCGCATACATCAACACGTCCGCCGAGGTCATCGGCGGGACGCAGATAGTCAGCAGGCTGAGGACAGTGCCGAGCCCGAAGAGCTTTTTGTATCTGGGTTTCCAGCCATCAGCCATTGCCCGCAGCCCGACCCACAGCCCGAGAGCTCCGAGAATGATCGCAGCCCAGATCAAGATCGAAACGAACCACTCGTTGGGCTTGATGACGCCGGCCGGCAGGTACCAGGGCGGCAGGTAGGAGTGCCGGGGACCGAGCGTCAAGGTCACGGCAGAGGGACCGAGGAAACCGACGAGCAACGTGAGTGCAGTAGCACCGACGATGCCGAACAGGGCGAATTGATGGTTGCGGTGCCAGATCCCGGGCCGATATCGCGGGCCCGACGGCTTGGCCGGATGACCGCGTCGGCGCTTGTGCTTGGTCGCCGTCATCGATTCATGCCTGCTTACCTCGGAGTCGCTTGAACACGCCGGATACCCCACCGGAGTCCTTCAGATCCTTGAGCCCTGCCTGGACCAAGCCGCGCGCCGCCAATGCACGCGTGACGTCGCGTAATTGTGCCGCTCGATGCAGCTGAGCACCAAGGTCACTACCGGTCGCGCGGTGCCGCAGGTCAATCTCGATCTCGGAGATCTTCAAACCCGCACGCAGCACGTCGACGGTCATACCTACTTCCAGTCCCCAACCGGCCGCCAGAGGACTGGCGAGCTCAAACGCACGCCGGGTCATACAGCGCTGGCCTGAGAGCGGCGCCTGTGGCGTCCAGCCGGTCAATTCCTCGATGCCCCGTCTCGCGGCATTGACCACCAGGCCGAAGCCGCCGGGAGCGCCGCCGTCGTCGGTGACCTGCGCCGGCAGCACCGCAATCGTCAGATCGGCTTCGCCGCTGACCACGGGATCGATCAATGGTGCGCAATTGGCGGCAGACTCGGCGAGATCGGCGTCGAGGAGCAGCAGGCTGCCCGCTTCGGGCAACTTGTCCCGCTGCTCGATCACGCCGAGACCGTTGACTGCCGACTCCACGGCAGCGGCCTTGCCACGGTTGCGGCTGTGGGAGACGACAATCGCACCGGCACCAGCAGCCCGCTCCGACGTACGATCGCCGCTGCCGTCATTGCAGACGATCACGATCTCAACCCCCGGAAGATCTCTTGCTGCTGTAACGGTGGCGGCGATTCGTTGCTCCTCGTCCTTGGCCGGGATGATGCACGCGACACGGGACAGGTCGGAGCTCACCAGCCAAGGCTAGTCCGGCGACCACCCCTGGCTGTGGGCGTTTTGGCAATCGGTAATCTCACCGTCATGTTGGCAGACGGGGGGGCTGGGCCCGAGGTCCGGTCGGAGGTTGGCCGGCTGCGCACGGTGCTGCTACATCGGCCTGGCAGCGAGCTGAAGCGGCTGACGCCCCGAAACAACGATGCCCTGCTCTTCGACGGGCTGCCATGGGTCGACCGTGCTCAACAGGAGCACGATGGCTTTGCCGAGACGCTCCGCAGCCGCGGGGTGGAAGTCCTCTATCTCGGCACCTTGCTGATCGAGACGCTGACCAACCCGGCCGCGCACGCCAGAGCCGTCGAAGATCTCGTCTCAGACATCCGGCTCGGAGGTACCCTGCGGGGATTTTTGCGGCGCTACCTCGCTGATCTTGAGCCTGAGGAGCTGGCCGAGATCATGACGGCCGGGCTACGCAACGACGAGGTCCGCGGCAGCGGCAGCCTGGTCGCCGCCCTCTACCAGCCGGAAGACTTCTTGATCGATCCGCTGCCAAATCTGCTGTTCACTCGCGACTCGAGTGTGTGGATCGGGGATCGCGTCACGATCACGTCCTTGGCGATGCCGGCACGCCGCCGCGAAACCCAGCTCACCGATCTGATCTACGCCTTCCATCCGCGCTTCAGCGGAGCTGAGCGGATTCACGGCTGGCGTGAGGAGTATCTGGAGGGTGGCGACGTCTTGGCACTGGCCGACGGCGTGCTGGCGGTTGGGGTTGGCGAACGAACTCACCCTTCCGGCGCGGAGCGTTTGGCGCGTACGGCCTTCGAGCTGGGACTGGCGCGTACGGTGCTGGTCGTGCCGATCAGTCAAGATCGCGCCACCATGCATCTGGACACCATCTGCACCATGGTCGACGTCGACGCGGTGCTGATGTATCCGAACATTGCGCATCAGCTGTCTGCCATCGCTGTCCGCCCCGGCAGCAGCTCCGACCTCTCCATTGCTGAGCCAGCACCCTTTCTGGAGGCTGCGGCTCGAGCGATGGGGATGGATCGTTTACGGCTGATCGACACTGGTCTCGACCCGGTGACCGCAGAGCGCGAACAGTGGGACGACGGCAACAACACGCTGGCTATCGAGCCCAAGGTTGCGATTGCCTATGAGCGCAATGTCGAGACGAATCGGCGTCTCGTCGAGGCCGGTGTCGAGGTGATTCCTATCGCCGGGTCCGAGCTGGGTTCGGGGCGCGGCGGACCGCGCTGCATGTCCTGTCCTATCGCCCGCGACGGGGTCTGAACCCGCGCTGGAGGAGGCTCAGTGCGCATCCTCCGCGAGAATCGCAGCAACGCGATCTGGGAAGTCGGTGGTGAAACCGGCTACTCCGAGATCACGACAGAATCTGATGTCCTCCGGCTCGTTCACGGTCCAGACGTGTACGTCGTGATCCTTGCGGCGGCACCGTGTGACGAACTCCGGATCCTCCTTGATCAACGCCAGATCCGGCCCGACGACGCGTACCCCATCCGGCAGCCTGCCATCACGCCATCGTCCAAGATCATCTTCGATCAGCAGGGTGCGTTCCAGCCCCGGCAGCAGCCAGCCGAACCGCTTGACCGCCTTCACTGAGAAGGACAGCAGCCGAACGGGCGCACCAGGGTGGTCCCAGCCGAACTCGGTAAGCATCGCTGCAACCCGTTCATCGACCTCGCGGCCGCGATCGTTGGGATGCTTCGTTTCGACCACCAAGCTGACGGGCACATGATCTTGCCGCGCATCCCGGACCATGATCATCAGCTCGCGTAGGGTCATCAGCTCGCGTTGTTCGGGTTGTGGATCGAGCACCCTCCGGGAACCGAAGTCGAGCTGTTTCAGCTCCGCGACCGTGCGCTGGTACGCCCGTCCGGTGCTTGTCGACGTCCGGTCCAGAGTGAGATCGTGCAGACACACCAGCTCATCGTCGGCGCTGAAATGTACGTCACACTCCAGGCCGAGGGCAATGCCAGTGTCGGACGACCAGTCGATGGCAGCCTGATAGGCGGCCCGCGTCATCTCTGGATGTCGCGAGGAGAAGCCGCGATGCGCAATCAACACCGGCGCGTCCGTCACATCGACACCTGACACATCGGCGAAGCTGTCACGCTGCGGCGACGCGACGGTAACGCAGCAGCAAACCGCTGACCAACATCACGGACCCACTCACCGCGATGGCCGCCACCGAGGAGCCCAGCCAGCCTGGCGGGGCGAATCCGATGCGCCCGTCGAGCCACGTCCAAAAGTCTGCCCATCCAGGGACGGTACCGGGGTAGACAAGCTGGTAAGCGACGAACCCGCACGCCCACGCGATGACCGGCGCGGCCCGCAGAGGGGACGTAGTCGAGACATCCCAACGCTGCCGGCTGACAAAGAAGAAGTCCACCGCCGCGACGGCGTACAGCGGGACGAAGACCGAGCCGATCAAGAAAAGGAAGGACTGGTACTGACCCAAGTTCAGCAGGCCGGCCAGCAGCGTTGCCGTAACACCGATGATCAACGCGATGATTCGTCGATCCAGCTGGGGAACGATGTTGTGCACCGACATGGTCGTCGAGTAGACGTTGGCGAATGCCTCATCCACTTCGTCGACCAACAAGATCGTGATGGCGATGGCACCAGCCGGAAGCGTGACCAGCGCAGTGATCACGTCGCTGGCACCGAGATTGACCACTGCGAAGACGCCCAGGGCGTAATAGGCAATGGCCGCCAGGCCGTAGCCGAGGGAGGCGCCCCAGAAGGCCGCCCGGCGGGTCCGCGAGTGCCGGCTATAGTCCGCCGCCAAGGGCGCAAAGGAGACCACGCCGGCGATGGCAAGATCAACTGCCGGCCAGAATCCCAGCACCGAATCTTGCGGAATTGACTGTCGCGGCTGCAGCAACACCTGAACGAACAAGAAGACCGAGGCCGCCAGCACCAGCCACACCATCACCTTGCGGAGCAGCCGTACGCTGCCCAGCGGCCGGATCGCCATAATGGTGGCGGCTGCGCCGGCCAAGATCACGAACGGCCAGCGCCAGGCGTCGCCGACCACCGCCACAGCAGCGGTGGAGATGACGATGATCTCCATGGTCGCCCAGCCGATGTTTTGCGCGATATTGAGGAGTGTTGGCAGCACCGAGCCGCGGCGACCCACCAGGCCCCGAAGGGTGACCATGGCTGGTGCCCCCGTGACGGTGCCCATCACGGCCGAGGCGCCAAGAAGGATTGCTCCGATGCCGCAGCCGACGACGATTGCCGCTAGCGCCAGCCCGACCGACCCCGCGGTCGTGGCAATCAGCGCTCCGGTCAGTGGGCCAAACAGGCTGATGCCGAGGTTGCCCCACAAGGCCAGCTGATCGGTAAATCCCAACGGCCGCGGCGGCTCTGTGGTGAGGGTGAGCGGTGCCTCTGTCGCGGCACGCTCGGAGGTCGCGGTCGGGATCGTTGGAGTTGATGTGAGCGGCATTGCAGGCTCCCTACGACGGCATTACCCGGTCAGGTTCGGTCGGTCGGCGGACCCGCGCTGTCTTACGCACTCCGCCCTCTCAGCCCACCAATGAGGTGTGAGCTCCCGAAGGTTTCGATGTAGTTTCTCACGCTAACACCGGGGCGAATGCCCAGCCGCCGCGAGGTGAGTCGAACATCGCGTTGGCAACGCACGTGCACGTTCGCTGCAGTCACGATGCACACGTTGCAACGGATGCACCGTGCAGGAAACGAACGTGCACGTGCGTTCCTGACGAACACATCGGGCGGATCTTCCGCGAGTATGCGGCAGAATCCGCCCCGGCAATCCGGTCAGGCCTCGACCGGGAGCCCGCTGCCCTCCCAGGCGTACAGGCCGCCGTCAAGATTGACTGCCTCGCGGCCCTGGGCGTTGAGGAACTGGGCGACTCGGGCAGAGCGGGCACCAACGGCGCAGACGCAGACAACCCGATCGTCGAGCTCGTCCATGCGTTGCATCAGCTGATCCATCGGAATGTGGACCGAGCCCGCGATCCGTCCAGCCGCCCACTCGTCGTCGGTGCGAACGTCAAGGAGCATCCATCCGTCGGCCACTCGCGTAGCGACATCGCCGGGCTGAATGGTTGGCACCTGGTTCTCAAACACAAGATCAACCCTAGTCTCGTGCCGCCCTCGTCAGCGATGCCCGACGAATGTCATCGCCTCGGCAACCAGTTCCCGAGAAGACTGATCGTCCACGGTCAGCCCCACCCACTCCTTCATGGGCTTGCCTTTGCCGGCATCGAAAGGCACCCCGTCACCTGCAGAGATCAATTGAGTGACCCGGGCGGCTGGCAACTTCACGACGATCAGGTCGTCGACCAGCATCGCGAAGATCGACTTGTTGATCTTGATCGCATTGGAGCCGAAACCGCTGCCGCCGGTCGGTACGGCAACCCCGCTCACGCTGGCGTACTCATCGCAGAGCGAGTCGAACAATGCGGACGGATTCTCGCCGAGCGGGCATGATCTATTTCAGCAGCTTCGAGAGACGACGGTCGGCGAGCTTCTTGCCGCCGGTCTGGCAGGTCGGGCAGTACTGCAGCGAAGAATCCGCGAACGACACTTCGGCGATGGTGTCACCGCAAACATCACACTTCTCGCCGGTACGCCCGTGCACTCGAAGGCCTGACTTCTTCTCACCCTTCAGGTCTTTGGCCGCCAACCCGTCGGCTCGCTTGATTGCAGCGGACAGCTCACCCTTGATCGCCCGGAACAGTGTGTCGAGCTCTGATTGAGTGAGAGAGTTGGACGGCTTGAACGGGCTGAGTTTGGCTGCATGCAAGATCTCATCGGAGTACGCGTTGCCGATTCCCGCGATAGTCCGCTGATCTTTCAGGACTCCTTTCAACTGCGCCCGGCCGGCCTTGGCGAGCAATCCAGCAAGCGCGGCCTCATCGAAGTCGTCGGTGAGAGGATCGGGCCCCAACGTCGCGACCATGGGAATGGACATGGGATCGCTCACCACATAAACGGCGAGCTTGCGTTGGGTGCCTGCCTCTGTCAGGTCAAAGCCGGACGAATCATCCAGCCGTACGCGCAAGGCAAGTGGCCCCCTGCCTGGCCGCGGAGGCTCGTCCGGAAGGGAATCACGCCAGCGCAGCCAACCTGCCCTGGCCAGGTGGAACACCAAATGCAGACCTTGGGCCGAGATGTCGAGGAACTTCCCGCGCCGGGTCACCGACTCGATTTCCAAGCCGTTCAGCGCGGACAGCGGTGGGTCGTAGGTTTTGAGTGCGCTGAACGCGAGAAGGTCAATGCGTTCAATCGCATGCCCGACACACTTCTCGGTGAGGAATCGCGCGAGCGATTCCACCTCGGGCATCTCAGGCATGGGCCCATTATGAACGGCTCGGTATTGATGGCACTCTGACGGGCGTCCGCCAATTCGCCTCCTTCGTCGCCCGCAAACGGATACCAGCCCGCCAACGAAGCCCAGCCGCGAGCTCCTGCAGTCGGCGAAGCGGACCACCCGTCATAGCGCGAGGTATCGATGGCACTCTGACGGGCGTCCGCCAATTCGCCTCCTTCGTCGCCCGCAAACGGATACCAGCCCGCCAACAAAGCCCAGCCGCGAGCTCCTGCAGTCGGCGAACCGGACCACCCGTCATAGCGCGAGGTATCGATGGCACTCTGACGGGCGTCCGCCAATTCGCCTCCTTCGTCGCCCGCAAACGGATACCAGCCCGCCAACAAAGCCCAGCCGCGAGCTCCTGCAGTCGGCGAAGCGGACCACCCGTCATAGTGGCCGAGAATTCAGGCGCTTGACCAGTCAGGCGCCGGCAGCCGGAGAGCTGGCGGAAGGCGCTCGAGATACTCCTGGCGCGGCACCGCGACCGCCCCGAGCGATTCCAGATGCGGCGTAAGCCATTGCACGTCGAGCAGCCGATCCTGTGAACCCGCGCGCTGAAGCAGCTTGACCAGCGCAACGAGCGCAACCTTGGACGCATCACGTCCGATATCAGGTCGGTAGAACATCGACTCGCCCGCAAAGAGACCACCGATGCTCACCCCGTAGAGGCCGCCGGCCAGGCCGCCGTCGAGGGTCCACGCTTCCACCGAGTGCACGACACCACGTTTGTAGAGCCGCCGATATACCCGGCGGATCTCGCGGTTGATCCATCCGCTAGGTCGCCGGCGGTCGGCACACCCATCGAGAACATCGTCGAACGCGGTATCGATCCGCACGTCGTAGTGCCGGATGGATTTGCGCAGTGAGCGGCTGATCCGCATCCCGTCGAGCGGCAGAATGGCCCGCTCCAGCGGCGAATACCAGCCCATCAGGCCGGGCTTTGCAGGCATCGGGAAGGCGCCGCACTCGTACGCCGCCAGCGCCAGCTCTTCGTCGAAGACGCGCGACACCCCGATCAGGTCGTCATGCCGCCACATCTCCGGCGAGCCGAACGGGGAGCCCATCTCGGCATACTCCCACCAGAATCAATATCGGACTGCTGCCAGGCGCGATCCGCAGCGAGCGGAGCGAGCAATCAAACACAGCCCCGGTTCAGGGCCGGGCCGGGGTTGTCCCGGAGTCAGGTGATCATCGGCCACCAACATCAGCCACGTAGGCTGGGGGTCGGACGCTGCCCCTTGGGCAGCTGATTGCACTGGGAGCCCAGACCCGGAGCAGAGTGGTTGGAGGCCTGATGGCGTCAGCGCAGGACGTGCGCCGAAGGATCGCGACGGTCATGATCCCAGTGGCCAATATCGTGACGGCGCAAGGAGCCGGCGGCGCCCTGCGCCAGGTCATCGAGATTGCCATCGACGGCTACGGGCGGATGCCTAGTGCCAAGGCCGTCGCCGCCCGCCATCTGCAGCGGGAAGGCGGCTCCATTGACGACGCCATGTCATCGATCATCGACCATCACATCCGGCTCGCCTCCGCCCAAGGGTTTGTCACCAACATCGGCGGCCTGGCTGCCTTGCCGGTAGCGATACCCGCCAATATCACCGGCGTCGCCATTGTGCAGGTTCGGATGGTTGCCGCGATCGCTCATCTGCGCGGCTACGACCTGGATGACCATCGGGTCCGTACCGCGCTCGTCATGTGCTTGATGGGTGGAGAGCAGGTGGCCAAACACATCGCCGAGGGAACCCTGCCGACGTCGCCTATGGCGGTGGCGACTGCACCCGTGTTCGATCCCGAGCTCGACAAGCAGGTCGCCGACGAAGTGATCACCGACCTTGCTGCTCGGATAGGCGGCAAGAACCTAGCTTTGGCGATCGTCAAGCGTGTGCCACTGATGGGCGGGGGTGTCAGTGCGGTGATGGATGGCTTCGCGACTTACCAGATCGGCCGATATGCGACCGGTGAGTTGCTCAAGCGTCGGGCGCTAGTGAATTAGCAGCAAGGTTCATTGCACTCTGACGGGCCGCCCGTCATAGCAGCAGGGAACCCCACATCCGGGGCATCTATCCTGCTCGCGTGAATCCTGCGCAGGTGCGCGCCTGGGCTCAGGAGCATCTCGAGTCCCAGATCACGGCGATCGAGCCCGTCGGCGGCGGCCGAACAGACACCATCTCAGCGGTGCATCTCCGTCATGGCGAACGGGTCATCCTGCGCTGCGTCTCCATCGAACGCTGGGGTGAGATTGGCCGGCAGCATGTGGTCTGCGAGGCGTTGGGCTGCCGTCTGATGGAGAATTCCGATCTTCCTGTGCCACATCTCATTGCGTCCGACCCGGATGGCAGCCAATCCGGAGCGTATGCCAATCTCACCAGCTGGCTCCCAGGCCGCGTGCGCCTCGATCCATTGAGCCTGAGCGCGATCGATGAGCTGGCGAAGATCGCGGTGATCATTCACGGCACGCCCGTCGACGATGATCATCGGCCCCGCCCGTACGTGTTCTGGGTGCCAGATGATCTTCATGTGCCGAGCTGGACGTCCCGGCCACGACTGTGGCAGCGTGCCATCCAGCTCTTCGATCGAGATCCGCCGCCGACCAAGCAAGGGTTGGTGCACTGCGACTTTCATCCCGGAAACATCTTGTGGGAAGGCGATCGGATCACCGGCGTGATCGATTGGGCGGAAACCTCGTGGGGACCTGCGGATCTCGACGTCATGCACTCCCGAGCTAACTTTGCGATCTTGCATGACCTTGATAGCGCCGTCGCCTTCTCCGATGCCTATCGCTGGCACGGCGGTGTGCTCGACGATGATCAGGAAGCGGAGCTCTTCTGGTCAGTGAGCGACATCCTGGGCTTTCTGCCGGATCCCGCCGTGATCATGGCCGCATTGATCCATGCCAGACCGGATCTGACTGGCGAGGTAGTACGCGAGCGCCTCGAGCGGCTGCTCATGATCACCCTCGGCGAGACCGGCTGCTGACAAGATCGGTGAGAACAGCCAGTCGGATAACTCCGCTGCAGCAGGCCGGCACCCGCACCGATGAAATGCGTGCTACGCGTCGTCATACAGGCATCAACCTCGCACAGATGGGTGGGAACGATGGGTGACGTAGTAGCCAACATGTCGATGTCGCTGGACGGCTACATCGAGGACGCGCGTGGCGGCGTCGATGAGGTGTTCGCCTGGCTGTACGGCAGCGGCAATGCCGAGGTAGCCACACCCGGTGACGACCGGAAGTTCAAGACCTCCGAGGCCAGCGCCGACCATCTTCGGAAGGCCTTCGCCACAACGGGCGCGTTGGTGACAGGGCGCCGGCTGTTCGACCTGACTCACGGCTGGAGCGGCCGGCATCCGGTTGGCGCACCGGTCTTTGTCGTCACCCACGAACCTCCCGACGACTGGGCCTACCCGGACGCCCCGTTCACCTTCGTCACCGACGGCGTCACCAGCGCTATCGCCCAAGCCAAGGCAGTAGCCGGTGACCGGACGGTAGCGGTCGCGAGCGCCGACGTCGCGCAGCAGTGCCTGAATCTCGGACTGCTTGATGCCATCGTTGTCGACCTGGTCCCGGTCCTGCTCGGCGGTGGCAAGCCGTTCTTCGCCAACCTGCGGCAGCCAGTCATGTTGGACACCCCGACAGTCGTCGAAGGGAACGGGATCACCCACCTCACGTATCGCGTCCGGAACAGGGCCTGACATGAACGCCGACACCACCACCGACCTCGACTTCGCCGAACGCGCCGAGCGATACCGCCACGAGTTGCAGGTGCACTGCTACCGGATGTTGGGGTCGTTCACCGACGCCGAGGACCTGGTCCAGGAGACGCTCCTACGGGCGTGGCGGCGCAGCGCGGACCTTCGCGAGGGTGACAATCTCCGCGCCTGGTTGTACAAGATCGCCACCAACGCCTGCCTCGACCACATCAAGGCCAAGGATCGTCGCATCCAGTCGCTCGCATCGTTCCGCGACGTGCCGTGGCTTGAGCCGTACCCGGACCGGCTTCTCGACCAGCTGGATGCGACCGGTCAGGATCCACAGGTGAGCGCCATTGGGCGAGAAACGATCGAGCTCACGTTCCTAGCCGTGATCCAGCTGTTGCCGCCACGGCAACGAGCCGCGGTGATCCTTCGCGACGTCCTGGACTGGCCGGTCCCGGATATCGCCGAACTGCTCGACCTCAGTACGGCGGCGGTGAACAGCGCCCTGCAGCGCGGTCGGACGACGCTGCGCAGCCAGCTGCCGACATCGCAACGCGAGGAATGGGCATCGGAGGCATCGAACGAGGCCGAACGTGAGGTGCTGAACGCCTACATCGCGGCGTACGAGGCCGGCGACGACGAGGCCACTTTCGCCTTGCTCACCGAGGACATCCGGGTCACCATGCCGCCGGCGCCCTACCTGTTCGAGGGCCTCGACGCCATCCGGCAGTTGGCCGACAGGGCACGCGACACTGGCCAGTGGCGTCTGCTCCCCACCAGCGCCAATCGGCAGCCCGCCGCCGCCTGCTACTTACTCGACCCAGCTAGCGCTGAGTTTCGGGCGTTCAAGATCGACGTTCTTCGGCTGGCCGACGGAAAGGTTGCCGAAATCACTACGTTCGGCGCCAAGCACTTTCCGGCCTTCGCCCTCCCGGCGACACTCCCATGACCAGCCCGTTCTCCCTGCTCGGGCGTGCGCTGCCGGCGTCGGTAGCACGGGTCGTTCACGAAATCGCCGCAGGCGACCAGATCAGCTGCGACGGCGACGACTGGCGGGACGCGCTGGCCGTCGTGGAGCGAGGCAGCGTCGAGATTCAGACCCTCGACAGCGGAAGCCTCCACCTGGAGGAGGGTGCATCGTTCTGCCTTGCCAGCCTCGATTCGGCAGTCATTCGTAGTACCCGAGACGCCCGCGCGGTGGTGGCGACAGTACGCCGCATCCCCTATCCCCACCGGTGACGTCCAATGAGCTTGTCAACCGTTTGATTTCACCGATGATTTTCCTCAGCGCCGTCGTCTTATCAGCATCGGAACACGTCAGGAGGGAGGCATCACCATGACCGTTGCGGGACCAACCGCCCGCGGCTTCGTCAACGAATTCGGCGACGAACCGCTCCGCACCGCGGAAGTGTTCGCGCTCGCCAAACGCTCGATCGACATGGACCTCGACCAGATCGAGGAGTTGCTGGAACACCCCGACCCCCGGATTCGGCTGGGGGCGGTGAGTGTCATGGACTTCCAGGCCCGACGCCGTTCCACGACGCCCGCGCGTCGGCGAGACCTCTACGAGCTGTACTTGCGTCGGCACGACCGAATCGACGACTGGTCGATGGTCGACCGAGCCGCGCCATGGGTCGTGGGCGGCTACTTGATCGACAAGCCGCGCGACCCGCTCTACGAGCTGGCGCGATCACCCCACTGGTGGGAACGCCGCACCGCGATCACCGCCACCTGGCCGTTCATCCGGCAGGGTCAACTCGACGACACGTTCGGCATCGCCGAACTCCTGATCGACGATCCGGAGCATTTCGTGCAGACTGCGGTCGGCGGCTGGGTCCGAGAGGCCGGCAAGCGCGATATCGGCCGCCTCCGGTCGTTCCTTGACCGGTACGCCGGCCGGATGCCACGGACGACTCTCCGGATGGCCATCGAACACCTCGACGCCGACGAACGGCGCCACTACCGCAGCATCACGGATCGCCCGCACCCGAGTCAGGACTCTGACGAAACAGAAAGAGAACCGTCATGAAGATGAAGCTGGAACTCGTTCCCGTCCCGGTCAAAGACATCGACAAATCGATGGCCTTCTATACCGAGAAGCTGGGGTTCGCCCTCGATGTCGACGTCAGCCCGTCGCCCGGCGTGCGGGTCGTACAGCTCACTCCACCCGGATCAGCCTGCTCGATCGTGATCAGTACCGGCCTGGACGAGCTATCCGAGATGACGCCGGGTTCGATCAAGGGGCTACACCTGGTGGTGAACGATATCGCCGAGGCTCGGGAGGAACTGCTCGGCCGCGGCGTCGCGGTTGGCGATCTATCTCCGGTCGGCGGCGGCGTCACGTACGCCTGGATGTCCGACCCCGACGGCAACACCCTGACCCTGCAACAGATGGATTGGCGGACCGGAGACGCCTTCTGAGTCGAGAGTCCTCGCACGCGGTCGCACGGCCCGGATAGTTGGAACTTTTCTGACGATTGGCGCCGACAGCGAGTCCAACGTGGATGCAGCAAATTGTCCAAGTGTCTTGCGAAGCAAGGCTAGCCTGACTTAAGTTAGGTGAGCCTCACCTACATTCCGAACGGCGTCGCTACGGGGGAGGCAGGCCGCGAAGGACGCGCGGGGGATCGAGGAGACATGCTAGGCAACTTCCTAATTGGCCTACGCGAAGGCCTCGAGGCTGCGCTCATTGTAAGCATTCTCGTGGCCTATCTGGTCAAATCAGAGCGCCGTCATCTCTTGCCGCAGATCTGGATCGGCGTGGGTATCGCAGTCGCGGTCTCACTTGCCTTTGGTGCCGCCCTGACCTTCGGGCCCAAGGGGCTCACGTTCGAGGCCCAGGAGCTGATCGGGGGCTTGCTCTCGATCATTGCGGTCGGATTCGTCACCTGGATGATCTTCTGGATGGCAAAGGCGGCGCGCACGCTCTCAGGTGAACTGCGCGCCCAAATCGATAAGGCAGCCGATGCCGGTCGCTGGTCACTAACCATCGTCGCAATGCTTGCTGTCGGGCGCGAAGGTCTGGAAACCGCACTGTTCCTGTGGGCCGCCACACAGACCGCCGCTGGTGGCACAGGCAAGACCGCAGGCCCCCTGCTTGGTGCCGCGCTCGGACTTCTCCTCGCGATCGTGTTGGGCTACCTGATCTACCGTGGTGCCCTGAAGATCAACTTGGGTCGCTTCTTCACCTGGACGGGCGCCTTCTTGATCGTGATTGCGGCGGGCGTCCTCGCCTACGGAGTGCACGACCTCCAGGAGGCTGGACTACTGCCCGGTCTGAACAACCTGGCCTTCGATGTGTCCAGTGCCATCCCGCCGACCTCGTGGTACGGAACGGTACTCAAGGGCGTCTTCAATTTCTCGCCCGCGACGACGGTCCTTCAGGCAGCCGCGTGGCTGTTGTACTTCATCCCAACGCTCGCGATTTTCCTCTACCAGAAACGGCAGCGCACGCAACCTGCGCCTCCCCGTCCGGCAGCCCAGCCCATTGGAGCATCCGAAAGCAAATGATCATGACTCGACCAAGCCGTCGGGCCGGCGGATTCGCCCTGCCCGTACGCGCACTCCTCTGCACCTCGACCTGCGCCGTACTGGGCCTGCCGCTGCTGGCGGCCTGCACCAACAACGCCCCAGCGGAGAAGCCGGGTGCTGGCGGCGCCCCGAATCCTCGCGCCCTGACCGTCCAGGCAACCGACACCGAGTGCAAGCTTTCCGCCACGAGCGCCCCGTCCGGAGCTCTTACCTTCGCGGTGACCAACGGAGGTAGCAAGGTGAACGAGTTCTACCTGTACGGCGAGGACGGACTGCGCATCGTCGGCGAAGTGGAGAATATCGGCCCGGGCATTACGCGGGAGCTGGTGTTGAAGGTCGAGCCCGGAAGCTACATCTCGGCATGCAAACCTGGCATGGTCGGCGACGGCATCCGGGCCCCCTTCTCGGTCTCTGATTCCGGTGAAGAGCAGGGGTCCACAGGCAACGATGTGGAGCTGGTCGAGCAGGCGAACCAGAATTACCAGAAGTACGTCGAGGACCAAACAGATCAGTTGGTCTCAATGACCGCAAAATTTGTGGCTGCGTACAAGGCGGGCAAGGACGACGAGGCGCGTGCCCTTTACCCCGTCGCCCGGATGCACTGGGAGCGCATCGAGACCGTGGCGGAGTCCTTTGGCGATCTTGATCCCAAGCTCGATTTGCGCGAGGCCGATCTTGAGCCCGGTCAGAGGTGGACCGGCTGGCATCGGCTCGAGAAAGATCTTTGGCCTGCGCGCGCCAAGAACTATCAGCAGCTCAGCCCGGCCCAGCGCGCGTCGTACGCGGACAATCTGATGAAGAACACCAAGGTCCTCCAGGGCCGGGTCGCTGACCTGGAGTTCAGTGCGGACGAGATCGCCAACGGATCGCGCGGGTTGCTGGACGAGGTAGCGACGGGGAAGGTCACCGGCGAAGAGGAGTACTGGTCGCGTACCGATTTGTGGGACTTCCAGGCGAACATCGACGGCGCGGTAGTGGGCTTCGAAGGGCTTCGCCCATTGCTGAAGCAAAGAAATCCGGATCTCGATAGCTCGATCGCGGCAAAGTTCGCGACAGTCCAAGCGCTGCTCGACGCTCAACGGGTTGGCGACGGATTCAAGACCTATGACAAGCTCACGAAGGCAGAGGTCAAGGAGCTCTCGGACGCAGTCAATGCGCTGTCTGAGCCATTGTCGAAGCTGGCCGCGGCAGTCGTCTGAATCAGGAAACACATGACATCAACCCCGGACCTTCGTGATCAGCCCGCTGAAACCGAAGCGCGCACGGCACCGACCGAGACGCGCCAGCGGCCGCCGGTCTCGCGGCGCGGCCTGCTCGGCGCCGCGGGAGCTGGTCTGGCCGGGCTGGCTGCCGGCGCCGCAGGTGGCTTCGCGCTCGGGAGCCAGGAGGCAGCTCCGAGCCAACCGCAGGCGGCGGGAACGCGCACCTATCCGTTCTACGGGGAGCACCAGGCGGGCATTCTCACTCCGGTGCAAGATCGACTTCACTTCGCCGCATTTGACGTGATCACCGATTCCCGTACGGAATTGGTGCAGCTCCTCAAGGACTGGACCATCGCGGCCGCACGCATGACGCAGGGTCTCGGTGCTGGGGAACTCGGGCCGACGGCGGGCCCGTACGGGGCGCCACCTGACGACACCGGCGAGGCCATCGGCCTGCCACCGGCGGGGCTGACCATCACCTTTGGTTTTGGTCCGACACTGTTCCGCAAGGCGGGCGAGGATCGTTTCGGACTCGGCGACCTGCGGCCGGCTGCCCTGCAGCGCCTCCCGCACTTTCCCGCCGACAAGCTCGACCCGCTGAAATCCGATGGTGATCTGTGCATCCAGGCATGTGCGGATGACCCGCAGGTCGCCGTACACGCCGTACGCAATCTCGCCAGGATCGCTTTTGGCCGCGCTGCTATCCGCTGGTCACAGCTGGGTTTTGGACGGACGTCCTCCACCTCGACGGGTCAGGACACGGCGCGGAATCTGATGGGATTCAAAGACGGCACGATGAACCTCAAGGCCGAGGAACCCGCCGCCATCGATGAGCATGTGTGGGTGCCGGCCGGTGCGGACGGGAAAGGGCAATGGCTGGCCGGCGGCTCCTATCTGGTGGTCCGCCGGATCAACATGACGATCGAGATCTGGGACCGGCAGCCGCTGAGTGAGCAGGAGCGGGTCATCGGCCGGACAAAGGCCGAGGGGGCACCGATGTCTGGCGGCAGCGAGTTCAGCCAGCCGGATTTCGACATCAAGGGCAGCGACAGTGAGCCTCTGGTCGCCACCGATGCGCACGTACGGATGGTGCATCCGGACCATAACGGCGGCGCCAAGATGCTGCGCCGCGGCTACAACTTTGTGGACGGGAGCGACGGTCTGGGCCGGCTGGACGCCGGACTGTTCTTCCTCGCCTACGTCCGGGACCCGCGTACCCACTTCATTCCGATCCAGATGAAGCTCGGACTCGGCGACGGGCTGAGCGAGTACATCCAGCACACCGGCTCGGCGCTCTTCGCGATCTCGCCGGGTATCTCCCAGGGCGGGTACGTCGGCGAGGCCCTCTTCTCCTAAGGAGCGCGCTAGTCCGCCTGAGAGACACTCGACTTCGGCAGGACTGCTGGGATGGGACGCTTGCGCTCAATCCCGTACCCGGTTCGCAGCCGTCGGATGCCCTTGCCCAGCCACGGCGCCAAGTAGTGCCTTGCCCACTCGATGTCACCCGTTAGCAGCTCACGACCGCGCGGCCTCATGGGCTCGCCCTCAAGGGGGGTGGCCCAACTAGCGTCGAAGCCGTCGATGCCGAGGCGCCACGCCAGGGCGGCGGCCACCTTCTGATGGCCGAGCTCGTTGCCGTGCAGCCGATCCGCGAACCACAGGCGGGGATCCTGCGTAATCGGATATTGCTCGAAATCCATCACCACGACACCGCGCCGCTCGGCCTCAGTGCGGATGATGTCGTTCAGCTTGGTGACTCGATCCCGAAAGGTCACGCCGAGCGGATTGATCGCCGAAAGATCCGGCACAGTGAAACTGATCACCATTGCGCCTTGGCGGCGCGCCTGGCCGAAGATGATCACGTAGTTGGCGCGAATCGAGTCGAAGTCACAACGTGGCGCAATGACGTCGTTCATGCCTCCGAACACCGAAAGCAGGTCGGGTTCCATGGACAGTGCATCGGCAAACTGGCTGGTCCATATCTCCTTCATCCGGTAACCCCGAATGGCCAGATTTGCGTACTCCAACGGCTCGTCCTGAGAATCGGCAATGTGTTGGGCCAACCGATCAGCCCAGCCCCGGTAGCCACCGTGCCCGTCGGGGTCTTCGAGGCCTTCGGTGCTGGAGTCGCCAATTGCAACATAGCGACGAAAGGTTGTCACAGACCGATTCTTCTCCCGCTGTCAAGATCATCCGGCAATGCAGGCTGCAACGATCCGCCGCTCGGTCCGAATTACCATCAAGACAACGCTGCGAGTGTCGGTAAATCGCGCGCCGCCGTGCTGAGGAGGAGTGAGCGGAGGCGTTCTTCCTCTGCGAACGACGACGAAGTAGGCGGACTCCACGCGCGATTGCACGAGCAGCGCTTAAAAGGTGTGACGCATGTCGGCGAGCCAGGATGAGGAGTACGCCGCCGTGGTCGAGCGGGAACGCCCGCTCATTCTGGCCTCGGCTTACCTCCTCGCGGGTGATCCGGCCCAGGCCGAGCGAGTCGTGCAACTGGTCTTTGCGCAGCTCTATGGGCGTTGGCCGAGGGTGCTCGATGTCCGGCTCGAGGCACTACGGGCCGTCGTGAACGCCGCCCGGGCGCCAGTGGATTTGCCATGGGAGGTCCGCGAGCGCATCGAGCTGATCGACGGGCCTGCGCCGGTGGCCGCGGGCGAGCCGATCATCACCGACTTGCTCAACCTGCGATTCGCCGAGCGTGCGGCCATCGTGCTCCAGGGCTACGCCGGACTCTCCAGCGCAGCGATAGCCGAGGTCCTGGACTGGCCTGTAGAGCACGTTTCACCGCTTCTTCTCCGGGCCCGTGACGCGCTCATTGCAGGACGTCCGGCGCGCAGCAGTGATGCCGCGCTTACCCAAGAGCTCACCGACGCCATCCCGTACGCCATGCGCGAGTCGCACGGCAGCGCCGATGATCTGGCCCACGGTCGCCGGCTCATTCGCCGTCGCTGGATCCAGCGCGGATCGGCCGCTCTGGTCGCGGCCGTCCTGATTGTCGTAGCGGGCGTGCTGCTGGTCCCGACCCGGACACCCGTTCCACCGCTGTCACCATCAGTGCCGGTCGCAACGCCATCCCAGCAGGCCTGCGATACCTCTGAAGTGACGTGTCGGGCGAAGGTGTTGTTCGGCTGGCGTTCGGAGATGGCTGCGGTCGCAGCGTCGTACCTGGATCCGCCGGGGAGGTATTTCAGCGGATTCGGCTACTCCTACGACAGTCGCTACGACATGCCGGGCTTCTGGGATGGCCAAGGTGGTGCTCTTGCCTTCGAAATGTTCCGGCTCGACAAAGGAGCCACCGAGATCTACCTGCAGATCGCGACCAGCCGCAAGTACGCCGTAAGCTGCGGCTTCACCACCCGCCAGCCATGCCAGAGAATGCGCTTCTTGGACGGCAACTCGTTCTTGCTGACTGAGACGACCTCAGTCCGCCAGGGCATGGAGGTGCAGTACTCGCCTGCGGGAACAGAAGTGATCACCGTGATTGCCCGCAACACCCAGCGTGGAAAGGTCCTCGAGATCGATCGCGGCGACTTGATCAAGCTCGTACAGGATGCCCGGCTTCACCTGCCCAAGCGCTAGACGATCTCCGCGCTAGTCAATCTCCGCAGCTCAGGCCGCCAGACCCGTGGAACCTTTATTGTCGGGGTTATCAGGCTTGATAGGAGTCGGCGGCGGCAGCTCGGACTCGTCTTTGTCGCGGCCTTCGGGGTATTCCAGTAGGGCAGGAATGATAGCCAGCAGCCCGATCATCACGACGCCGGCGATGACAATACCGGTGATCAGGAGCTGGACGAACGTCATGTGTCAATCCTGCCGCGCGAATCTGTGGAACGGCTGGTACCCACCTCAGTGTTGCCTTAAACGTCTATTTCTGCTCCAGTTTTTCATTGGCCGTTACCTACTCGCAAGAATGGCGTGATGAACACCTGGGTGGTGCATCAGCCGGGACCGGTTGACAGTGGACCGTTGGAGCTGCTGGAGCGCGACGTGCCGGTCCCGCACGGCAGGCAGCTTCGTGTGAAGATCACCTGCTGCGGGGTCTGCCGGACCGATCTGCATCTTGCCGAGGGTGACCTGCTGCCGAAACGAGGCGACGTTACCCCTGGTCATGAGGTGGTTGGCGTCGTTGACGCGCTCGGCGAGGACGCCCAACGGTTCGCACTTGGCGATCGTGTCGGTGTCGCCTGGCTCGGCGGGACCGACGGCAGCTGCCGGTTCTGTCGGCGTGGAGCGGAGAACCTCTGCACTGCGCCCACTTTTACGGGCTGGGACACCGACGGCGGGTACGCCGACTTCTGCCTGGTGGATGAGGCGTTCGCGTACGCACTCCCAGTCGGCATCGACGACGAGCATCTTGCCCCGTTGCTATGTGCCGGCATCATCGGCTATCGCGCTCTGGTTTGCGCGGCGGTGCCGCCTGGCGGCTCACTCGGCATCTACGGCTTCGGCGGCAGCGCTCACCTCACGGCACAGGTCGCCCTAGCGCAAGGCTTGCGCGTTCATGTGCTGACTCGTGGCGAGGGCAACCGAAAGCTGGCCGCCGAGCTTGGTGCCGATTCCGTGGCTGACGCGCAGGATGCGCCGCCCGAGCCGCTCGATGGTGCAATCCTGTTCGCTCCGGCCGGCGAGTTGGTGCCGGTGGCGTTGCGCGCGCTGGACCGCGGGGGGACACTCGCTGTCGCCGGTATCTGGCTTTCCGACATTCCCGCTCTGAACTATGACGACACGCTCTTTCAGGAGCGAAAGTTGCGATCGGTAACGGCGAATACCCGCGCCGATGGGGAGAGCTTCCTGCGATTGGCCGAGCGGCTGGGCGTACGCGCGACGACCGTCGGATATCCGATGAGCGAAGCACCGCGAGCGCTGGCAGATCTTAAACACGGCCGATTCAGCGGGGCCGCTGTGCTCCACAATTAACCGCCGTTCTCCGACTTGTCAGAGACTCAAACGGCTATGGCGCCGTGAGAGTCTGACAAGTCGGCGGAGGCCGTCCGATCTCTATCTACTGGCCGTAAATGGGGAGCCACGTATGTGCTGCCCGAACAAGTGCGGCAACACCGGTTTGCAATGTGGGTTCTATGACGGGTGCAAACAGTGGTGAGTGATTGGAGGGCAGGCTCGCCACGATTTTCTGGATTGCCGAGACATCAGTAGCGCCGGCAAATTCTTGAGGATCCGCTCCGCCAAGTAGCCAATAGACGCAGGGTACGCCCGCGACCCGCGCCAGTATCCCGACATCCTCGCTGCCGGTTACCGGGCCAGGGTCGACCATGCGTTCGGCGCCGAATTCGGCGTCAAACCCGGTACGCGTACGAGCGACACCGTCAGCGTCATTGATCACGGCAGGGAACGACTCATGTGGGTGATCTCGGGTGGCTTGGGTGCGCCCGCAGCGCAGCCTCGGCATTGACAATCCGTTCGATGGCCGCCATCACTTTTGCGAGTACCGAGGGCTCGAAGGTGCGGATGCTCAGCAACAGCTCGGCATCATCGGGGATGATGTTTTCCTTCATGCCGGCCCGCAGCGCACCGATGGTGAGCACAGCAGTTTCGGTTGCCGCGACCTCGCGTGAGACCACGGTCTGCAACCGCATCACGGTAGCTGCGGCCATCACCACCGGATCGACGGACACCTCTGGGCGTGAGCCATGCGCGCCCCGGCCGTGCATGATGATCTTCAGTGCGTCCGACGCGGCGAACGCCGGCCCGTGGCGTAGGCCGAGAAATCCCGCGGGAATCGGCGCGACATGTTGTCCTAGCACGACGTCGGGCTTGCCGAACCGGTCGAACAGGCCATCGTCGATCATGGCCCGGGCGCCCTGTCCGAGCTCTTCAGCCGGTTGAAAGACCAAGATCAGCGAGCCCTGCCATGCGGCTGTGTTCTCGGCGAGAGCAGCGGCGGCTCCCAACAAGCAGGTGACGTGGACATCGTGGCCGCAGGCGTGCATCACCGGGACATCGTGGCCGTCTCGATCGGTTCCCCGCGCTGTGCTGGCATAAGACAGTCCGGTTTGTTCCTTTACCGGCAAAGCATCCATGTCAGCACGCAGTAACGCGGTAGCACCGCCGCCGTTGTGCAGCACCCCGACTACGCCTGTTCCGCCGACGCCCTTTTCAACCTGGTAGCCAAATTGACCTAGTTGCTGCGCGACAATGCCCGCGGTACGTGTTTCCTGAAACGACAGTTCGGGATGAGAATGCAGATCACGATAGATGTCGGCAAGATCGATGGATGCGCTCATTGTGACCCCGCTTCTCGCTGCAGAAATAGCCACATATAAGGAAAGCTCACCTTAACATTACGATCTGAGCGTGACCTGCTTCCTAGTCTTGGCTGACGCGCCAGATCGTGCTCGAGTTGCTCGTCGGTGTCGGGGCCGCAGTCGGCACTGTGGTCGCCGACTTCACCGTTTTGTGATACTGGCCGTTGGCGCTGCAACAGGGGAAATCTCCGGCGCGTCATGTTCTTGACACCGACGGTGTTGCTGTTGTCAGGAGCCTTCAAATTCGGCTTGGATGTGGTGGTCTTGGGAGCGGAACGCATCCTCCTCACCCTCGCCGCGGCTTTGCTCGCAGCCGTATTCACGCTAATCATCGCCCGTCCACTTCCGGTCGATGAGGCGGCTTGAAACTCAGTGGCGTCTCTACAAGATCGCGAATTGCCTGGATCGCCGCTGGGCCGACGCGACAGCAGCCGCCGACCAGGCGCGCCCCGCCGCTGATCCACTCACCCACAGCCTCCGGGCGGAACGTCGCAGCCTCATTCCAGGAATGGGCTACTGAATCCCAACGCTCACCGCTGTTCGGATAAACCACCACTGGCTTGCCGGTGGCTTGGCTCGCCATCCAGACCAGTGCATCCGCGTCGGCGGGATCGAGGCAGTTGATCCCGACAGCGATGATCTCCTCGACGTCACGGGCAAGAGCAAAGGCCTCGGCTGCGGGCTCCCCGGCGCGCGTGAGATCTCCGGAGCAGGTGATCGACAGCCAGCACGGCTGCCGGCTCCCATCGATCTCGGCGAGCAGCGCCTCGACCTCGGCCAGGCAGGGAATCGTCTCGAGGGCGAGAACGTCGACACCCGCCTCGACGAGTAGCTCGATACGTGGCCGATGCCACTGACGTAGCTCCTTGATCGAGATGTCGTAGTCGCCCCGATATTCGGCCCCGTCGGCCAGCGCCGCGCCGTACGGCCCAACTGAGCCAGCAATCCAATGATCTTGATCATCCTGAGAGCTGGCACGGGCCTGCTTGGCGAGGCGTACGCTGCGCTTGATCATCTGCCCGGCTGTCGAATTGTCCATGCCGGCGCGAACGAATCCGCCGAGTGAGGCCTGGTACGACGCCGTGGTCGCGACCTGAGCGCCGGCGGCGAAGAACGCCAGATGTGCCTGGATGATCGTGTCCGGATCGTCATGCAGCAAGCGCGCCGACCAGAGCTCAGTCCCGAGGTCGTGACCCTGCGCCTCCAGCTGAGTGGCCAGGCCGCCATCGAGGACGACCGGCCCTAGCGCCAGAGCAGCGGTGAGTGCGGTGACCACCAATCCAACCTAGCCACTCGCCGAGTTGTCAGATCGTGGTTGAGCTATCGGTCAACCACGTTCTGACAAGTCGGCGTTCTGATCATCGCGAAAGCGCAGCCAGTCGCGGACCAGCCCTAGATCAAAACCGGAGGTGCCGTCGGTCCCGATGGTGATCAACCGCTCACCGATCGCCACGAGCTGTTCGCCCAGCTCGTCCGGTCCATCGTGGGCGGATGTTGATCGTTCGATCTCGCCTGGATCGCGTCCGAGCTCAGCACACCACTCGTCGAGAATGC
Source organism: uncultured Actinomycetota bacterium (assembly GCA_963815975.1). Lineage (GTDB taxonomy): Bacteria > Actinomycetota > Actinomycetes > Propionibacteriales > Propionibacteriaceae > Microlunatus. Next base: position 13,204 of record CAWFJC010000022.1, on the reverse strand, counting down.
GATTCTTGCGAGCCAAGGTCTCCATACTTCCGAACCCGTGCCAGATGTTTGCATGCTCGGCCACGAGCCGAAGCGTCTTACGCTCGCCACCGCCGCCGACCAAGATCGGGATCGGTCTTGTCGGCGGCGGATTCAGCCGGCTCCAGCGCGAGCGGATGCGTGGCAAGGACTCGCCGAGGGCAGCGATCCGGCTGCCGGGGGTTCCGAACTCGTATCCGTACTCCACGTAGTCCTTCTCGAACCACCCGGCCCCGATTCCAAGAATGAGCCGCCCACCGCTGATGTGATCAATGGTGCGCGCGATATCGGCGAGCAGGTCAGGGTTGCGGTAAGAGTTGCAGGTCACCAAAGCACTGAGCTCAGCGCGCTCGGTTTGCTCGGCCCAGGCGGCCAGCATGGTCCAGCATTCGAAGTGCTTGCCTTCCGGATCGCCATTGAGTGGAAAGAAGTGATCCCAGGTAAAGATCACGTCGACGCCAGCCTCTTCGGCGACGTTCACCGCACGTCTTAGGTCTGCGTAGTCGGCGTGCTGAGGCTGCAACTGAACTCCGACTCTGACTGGACGGTCGGCATAGGGCATTGCGGACAAAAGGACTCCTTGTACTCCCGGACTGGCGCGTCGCAGCGCCCAATCCGGTCGGGCCGGGTGTTTCGAATTAGTGTCGGCCATTGTGGCGCACACGACAGCGGGCGAGAATGTCGGCGTTGGTGTATCAGACGATTGAAGGGGCACTTATCCCCAGCATGCATAGCCGTCTGGCGGAGGAGGTGCCATGAAGCATCGCAGTCCCCTGGTCACCCTGGCCGCCGTAGCCGTGGCTTTCATCATCATGTTCACCGTCAACATGTTGGTTAGCCCGCCTGGCGGCAGCTCCGCCGAACCCGCAGGCCCATCAGCAGCGCCGGCCAGTAGCGCGCCAGTCCAGCAGACAGCGAGTGCGGTCGCGACGCCCTCCACAAGCGCAAGCGAGAGCATTGAGGACCGCGCGTTCCCGAACAAGGTCGTCTATGCCGGTCGTACCGAAGACAAATCCGGCGCGATCGCCGTAGCTGTGCTCGGTGATCAGGCCGCTGCCTACTTCTGTGACGGCCGCACGATCGAGTCTTGGCTGCGGGGCACCGTCCAGGGATCCGATCTCTCGCTGCAGAGCAAGGCTGGTGCCACAGTGCAGGCCGGCCTAGACGGTGATCACCTCAAGGGCACACTGAAGATCAAGAACGACCGGCTGAAGTTCGAGATCGACGAGGCAAAGAAGCCCGCTGGCCTCTATCGGGCGCGCGGATCCAAGACGACCATCGGATGGATCGTGCTGGAAGACGGGTCACAGGTGGGCATCCAGACAGCGGGCGCCGACTCAGCGGCAGCCCCAGAACTCAATCCCGAGAGTCCGCAGGTCACCGCCAACGGCGAGAGCCTCGACGCCAAGCCGATCAATGGCGACGAAGATCTGTGAGCAGAGGAGATATTCATGACAAGCGTCCCCGTTCCTGCTTCTGAGGCTCGCACCGCTGAACCGAGCGGCACCAAGATCGGCCCCGTAGTAATCGCCTTTGTCGTCGGCAGTGCGGTCTCCATCGGATTGGGCGTGTACGGACGGCTACACACGCCAACGGGCTATGCGGTCAACATCGCGGGATTTTCCAACGGCCCAGCCGCCAAAGCGTTCCTCGCCACGATTGTGATGGCTTTGGCGATCGTGCAAACGGTGACGGCGTTGGGTATGTATGGACGGATTCCCTTGCGTGGCGGGTGGGTCGGTCCGGTGCATCGCTGGTCGGGTCGACTGGCGGTACTGATCTCGGTTCCAGTCGCCGTGCACTGCTTGTACGCACTGGGTTTCCAGAGCTATGACGGCAGGGTGATCACGCACTCCCTCTTCGGCTGCTTCTTCTACGGCGCGTTCGTCTTCAAGATGTTGATCTTGACTCGGGATGATTCACCGAAGTGGGCGCTGCCACTGGCCGGAGGACTGGTGCTCAGTGGCCTCACGGCGCTATGGATGACGGGGGTGCTGTACTTCCTCGTTGCATGATCACCAGCAGATTTCCCAACTAGACGGAGTAATGATGACCGCTTACGAACGCCCGACCGACTCACTGCCGATCTCTCGACGTACGGTGATCATAAATACCGGCCTGGCGGCTGCCGCCATCGCAGGTCTCAGTTCCTGCACCGTCTACGGATCGGCGCCGGTCACTGAGCCAACTCCAGCAGGCTCTGGCGAAGCATCCGGCGGGACCGGTGGAAGTCAGGGGCTGACAGTCGAAAGCCGCGGATATCCCGGTCGGCAGCGGCAAGGTGTTTCCCGATGCACAGACGGTGATCACGCAGCCGAAAGCAAAAGAATTCAAGGCGTTCAGCTCGATCTGTACCCATCAGGGCTGCCAGGTGGACGCTGTCACCACCACGATCAACTGCCCCTGTCACGGCAGCAAATACTCGATCACCGACGGCTCGGTGGTGAACCCTCCGGCGCCCAAGCCGCTGCCGGAGAAGACCATCAAGGTCGAGGGCGACAATCTGGTCGTGACCTAATCAAGCTCGGATGCGCACCGAGCCCTTCGACAAGCTCAGGGCACGTCAAGCTCCGAAGGCGATCACTTCATTGAGAGTTGCCAGTCCACGGCTCACCAGCGCCTGAGCGCTCACAGCCCATAGTCGCCGGGCGAGCTTGGCATCTGTGGCCAGCCCGGTGAGTTCTCGCGGATGTCGGTCCAGGTAGTAGCCGCCGGAGGAGCTGGCTACATCGGCCGATGTGGCGAGATAAACAGGGGTGGCAGCCGCATGCTCGGGGCTGGACTGCATCGGCCGAGTCACCGTCAGCAGCATGCGGCGGCCGCCGGTGGCGTACCGGCCCAGGTTGGTGCGTACGAAACCTGGGTCAGCAGCGTTGGCGGTGATCCGCGTACCCTGCAGACGCCTGGCAAGTTCCTTGATGAACAAGATGTTTAACAGCTTGCTGGTCTCATAGCTGTCCGGCGTCAACCGGGCACCGGTGACGACGCTGGTCAGATCCACCATCTTGACGCGTGAATGGACCGACGACGAGACCGCAATGATGCGCGCCGGTCCCCCGGACCGAAGCACGGGCAACAGCAAGTGCGCCAGCAGGAAGCCGGCGAGGTGATTGGTGGCGAAGTTGGTCTCGATGCCCTCGTCGGTGAGCACAAGATCGCTGCGGGCCTCCGCCGCGTTGAGAATCAGGCCATCGAGCCGAGGCGTGCTGTCGACGACCTGGTAGGCGAGAGATCTGACGTCCCGCATCAGCGAAAGATCACCGGCCACCACCTGCAGATCCGCATCCGAAACGTGGCTGTGGATACGGTCGACGGCTGCCTCGCCCCGCTCCGCCGTACGCGCTCCAACCAGGACCCGTGCGCCCCGTTCGCTGAGCTGAGTCGCGATCGCTTCGCCGATGCCTCCTGTTGCACCGGTCACAAGAATGGTGGGCTGCTGCCGACCGCTGGCAGGCTCCTCAGTCACCGGAAGCTCCTCACTCATCGGAAGGACCGACAGAAGGCTGGGTCAAGTGAGTCTCCTCTCGTGAGACCCGATCTCAGGCTCCCACATCACCCAATACCCATCCTCAAGCTCTGGACGGGCCCGAAACTTAAGTGCGGGATCGACGACCGCATCCGGCCGCTGATCGGCAATGAAGTGTGCTGCAGACGGCGCAAGCGTGGGACGATTCGGCCATGCCGCGGGATGCGCGTACGGTCGCCAAGTACGTGGTTGCCGGCTTGGCTCTTGCCGCGATGCTCGCATTGGCGCCGTTCTTCTTCGCTTCGGGACTGATGGCACCAGGCTGGGCTGTAGGCGTCTTCATCGCCGTCTGGTTGGTGCTCTTCGGGCTCGGTTGCTTCTGGATTCGACGCAAACCCTTGTGGGTGGTGCCGCTGCCCTTCATCGCCGCCGCTTTCTGGCTGGGTGGGATGAACGCCGGCGCCGCGTGGCTGGGCTGGACTCCTTGAGCCTCGGGTCTGCTCGAGGCCCGTGGCCAGGCTCGCGTACGAGTGTCTTAGGTCGGTCGAAAACCTAGATCGGCTAATTCCTGGCGCGCTCGACCCCAGCGACGATCGTCAGCGAAGCAGTGCCAGGCAATACCCAGATCGGCCCGGTCCACCGCACGCCGGAAGCGAGAGAACGCGCCCTTGGCGTGTGCCGCGTCTTCGAGCGTTTGACGAATCTGCGGATCCTCCACTGTCGCCGCAAAGTCGGCAATGTCCTGCCAACCTGCCCTGCCGTCATCGACAAGGTGCACCCAGACGCCGTCCTCGACATCGACTACGGACTCCTCGCCAACGGCATACTCGTCGGCCAGCGCCGCGGCGACGATCTCACCCGTCTGCGTGTTGAGGTAGCCACCTGGATATTCGCCCCGGTCCGCCATAGTCGTGCTCAGCTCATCAAGGTCAATGAGAAGCGGTTTGCCATTCGGCTCCTCGGCGCGGGTCTGGGCCAGCATCTCGGCTGCGAGGATGTCGTCACCTTCCCACTCACGGCGCTGCAAGCGTTGCAATACCGAGAGCAAGACCGGCGAGAGTGCCGCCTGGTCTGCAGGGCTCGCCGCTCGATAAGTGTTCAGAAGGCCGGCGCCCACCTGCTGGAGTGCGGTTTCGATCTCGACCGCACTGACGGCGTCGAGGACCTCGGCTGCCGTGCCGCTGGCAATGGCCCGCCGGAACTCTCTCAGGTCAATCAGCGGTGCCAACGGGGGCTTAGACCAGCGAAGCTCGATCTCCTCCTCCGATCTTGATATAGGTGGAGCGGATACGCCGTCGTCTGAATCCCATCGCCGGCCATATTGATCAGGCATCGTTCCCCAGCCCCAGTACGCCGTCGGCTGGTGCGGGATGTTGCCGAGGACTTCGAGGGGATCGAGGTGGCCTTCGACCGTACAGGCGTGGGTCCAGTCATCGCCCAGATCGAAAATGTAGCGAAAACGCGAGCCAACCTTCAGCCGCGGACTGGCCTTCGCGCTCAACAACATGGTGCGAGGGATTGCGCCGCCAAACGCTGAAGCACGCAATTCGTCCGCCATCTCCTCGTTCACTACGAGCGTGCCGTCGTCGAGCGTGAATTCCCGAAGGTGAGACAGGTCCCATCGCGCAAAGGCGAGATCGATCGCTCGGCCGAAGTCATCAAAAGTGCAGCTCGGCGGTACGGCGAAGGTTCGGCCGGGAGGTGGGTCCAGGATTTGCCCTCGGCCACCGATCAAGTCGACTCGTATACCCAGCCAACGCCCGCTCATCGCCTTGACCCCTTGTCGGCAGCAGCCCGATCGACTGCGCGTTAATTCCCCATCGCCGAGCCCACATGGTAGATCGGTGCGCACTCGGCGGATGACAACCCCCGAGATTGGCAGTGGCCCTCAGCTTGGATTAGCCAGCGCCTGAAAGAAGATGAGGATCGACCGAAATACAACAGCAAGGCCGCTGAACAGTGCGCGGACGGCGTTTGCTGCAGCCACGGGCTGAGTAATCAGATAGAACAGAAAAAAGCCCACGGCCAAAAAGACGATGATCCGCTTGACCCAAGTCATGTCTTACTGCTTGTCTTCCGGTCTTCAACCCAGACTATTCGAACGCCCTACCGCATGTACAGGCAGAAGTCTCGATGCCTCGCCGCGCCCTCGCGAAGCGGGCGTGCCAGGCCGTCTTGACGGCCGTGCTGCGAAACGACTCCGTGCAACGCGGCACATGGGGTCGTCGTGACGGCTGTGCTGAGGTCGCGCGGTCTGTCGCGAGAGGAATACCAGGCACCCCTGCACTGCAGAATCTGGCCATACTCCGGTGAAGGCGGCTTGCTAGTCTCGCCGGGCGGGCGCGGGTCTTCATCAGCCGCGGGTCGCGCCGCGAAACGCCGAGCGATGAGATGTGGGTGCGCAGCAGACTCCCCGCACAGTCGTTCACCCCACGCGGCGACCGAATCGTCACCCCGATACTGACGATGCATAACTAGGCTCGTCGGGGCCAGCCAAGGGAGATGGCCAGCCCCGAAGGCCGCCGGGCGCGCAACGAACGGATGACGATGAAGGAACTAAGGCTCGACCGCGCCAGATCCAGTCCTCCTTCAGTGAAGCTCTCGCGGACCCGAGTGTCTTGGTCACCATCGGGGCCGACGGCGGCCGAGTCGACCGAACTGCTGGGCGTACCCAGCCCGACGGTGCTACGTCTCCGATGGCCGGCTGAAGGCCATCGTTGACGAGAAGGTTCACTCATACGAGACGGTGGTCCAGGCGGTCGTGCCCGATCAGGGGGTCTGTCATGGCCGGCGACTATGGGGAGATCGTGACGGCTCTCTACCTAGCGTCGCGCGCCCATCCGGCCGAAGTATTGGAGCCCAAGATGTGGCGTCTCAAGAGCGGACGCACCAAGGCCTCGGAGGGCTCTGACGTCGTCCAGCTCCGCCTGCCCCACTGGCCCACGGCCTCCGACCGCGCCGGCCGTGCGGGAAGCTCCACGAACGCCGCGGCGTTGACATAGCCCGATCCCCCCGGTGACGAACAGGCTCTGCCCGAGCGGATGACGATGCCAGGCCGTGCGGGCGCCCGGCATGAAGTGGACCAGGCTCCCCTGCACGCGGGACGGAGCAACCGGGGCGGCGACGGAGTCGATGTAGACGTCGCCGGTGAACCACTCGGCCGGCCCCTTCGCAGTGGCGCCGTCGATCGAGCTGCGGGTGATCTCCATGGGTGCTTCTCCTCGTATTCTCTTAGCGATTGTGCGGGTCCGCGTCGTCAGACCGTTTGACCGCCGTCGACGACCATGGCGTGGCCGATCGCAAAGCGATTCAGGCGATCCATGTTGGTGCTGCCTGGCTCATTTTCCTGTCTTCAGTTGTACACAGTAGAAGCACACCGCGGTGTGGTGACGCCCGCCGAGCGCTGCATTCTCTGGTCAGATCAAGTCGTCGGTCGCCGTCATCCAGTCGTGATTCGCACCGGAGGCCAGCGCAAACACCTCACCGATCGCGAACTCCCGGGCCCAGGAAACGCGAAAACTGGGTCAAGGGCATCGGCCGAAACCGACTCGTCGAACATCGCGCCAGCGCGTAAGCCGCTCGACTCGCTTTCGCGTCACCGGTGCCGCAGTGCCGGGCCCGAGGTAATGAAACCCCGAGCAACCTCTCCGCCGAGGCCGCCGATTCGTGCCCCCGGCTCGGCTCGGGCTTCCGCGAACGTAGGGGCGGCGTTCGGCCAACGGGTCCGCCATGCACTCGAGTCGCTGGGCGGCTTGGACGCAGCGAAGGTCCGCCTATTCCGGCAAAGGGCCTTCCCACCCCGTCGAGGCGGAGCACTTCGTGTACCCGGCCGTAGCGTCAGAGAGGGTCACCGCGATCACCACGTCCGGGTTGCCGGGAAGCCCGGAGTTGGCCACGCAGGCCCGGCGTCTGGCAGGGCGGGACGGCGCTCAGCAGGAGTCACGACGCTGGCCTCCGGTGAGTCTGCAGGCTGGCGTCGGGGTGGTCGTCGAGGAAAGCGCCCAGGAGCGGTTCGTGGCGGAGCATCCCCGCCGCCTCGGCCACGGACGCGTCGAGGCCGCCACCGGCGGTCTCGAGGGGGCAGCAGGAACGAGCTTGATGGGGATGTGGCGGGCTCAAGGTCAGCGCCAGCTCGCCGGGGCCCAGCTTGCGAACACCATCGAACAGGGTGCGCTGCCCCACCTGCCACCGAGAGGCTCTGCAGCGCGATCGCCTCGCGGTCAAGGTCGTTGCCCAGGGCGTGCACCCACGGCACGGGCTGACGTCGACGACGCCGCGAAGCAGGTCGGCCTCTCCGTGGTAGAGGTGCCGGAAGCCCAGGCATGGGCGGCTGCCCGCGATCGTGTTCTCATCGACGTGGTCAGCGGCGGCGAAGCGGTGCGGACCTTCGCCAGCTACGTCGTGGTCGCGGCCGGCGAGCAACCGGCGTACGTCGCGTAGGTCGAGCTAGTGTCCGTCGCCGAGCGTCGGCAAAGGAGCAGCGGCTGCGAGCAGATCGAGGACTCCGGGGCATCAAGACCCCAGGTCCCCGTCCTGAGGGTCCCGCGCTGTTCGCGTCAAGGTGGGCTCTCCGGCGCCGACCACGGCAGGCGCCGCTCGAAGATCGGGCGCAGCTTCAGGCGTTGCCCGAGCAGAGACAGTGCGATGAAGCCCTGCGTCAGGCCCGTCGGCTTCGTCATACGCCGCCGCTGAGGTACATGGGCTCCTGTTACGGTTGACTGGGCCACCATGAACGGCCCGCGCACGCCGAACTTGCGCCAGCGGGACCAAGTTTTTGGAGGGGGTGCCCCGGGCAAGAAAGTCGCGTTGCGCTGCGTTGCTTTCGCGGAAGCTCGACGAACCGGAGGCTGACCGTTGAACCTGTTGCTCATCCCACAAAAGATCTGGCGTTACAGGCTCGCCACAGTGCCGATCGTCGTTTTCGTCCTGATGGGCGCCTTCTAGTGGTCGTGATCAAGTTCTCGTGTGTTGAGGGCAACGTCGAGCTACATCCTCGTCAACCCGCCGCCGCCGCCGACCGACGAGCAGATCGCCCGCGACCCGAGCCTGGCGGAGGTCAACGCGGACAACCCGTACACGCGCTACTCCGATGAGTCGGTGGTCGTGCAGGTGCTATCGGCTCAGCTGAGCAGCGAGAATGCGCCAGAGCGACCTGGCGAAGCAGGGCGCCGATCCGCGGTACACGGTGGCGGCAAGCGCAAAGTTCGCGCTCACGGCGCCGATCGTCGAGATCACCGGCACCGGCTCGACCCCGAGGCGGCGGTCGCGCAGACCGCCGCCGTCGTAGGCGCTGCCGTCGAACACGAGCTCAACCGGATACCAGGACGAGAGCGAGGAACTGGCGTGGGGCCCAGGATACAACAAGACCGTCCTGCCGCAGGGGATTTACAGGCTCAAGGTCAGGAGCAAGTTGGACCCTGATATCGGAATATTCGCGCTCGGCTGCGTTCTGCTCTTCGTCGTCGTCTCGGTTGCGGATGCGTTGAACCGAACTGCGAGCGGGGCGTCGTCGGGGCCGAACCGGCGACCTCGCCGGCGGAGTGCCGCTCGAGCCCATCCCGACGCATGGTCGTGACTACAAGCACTCGCTGGTCGGAGCCCAACCGAACGCGGCGCCTCCAGACGCCGACAGCCAACCGGGGACCGCGTCCAACGGCGACGCCGGAGGCCGCCCAGACCAGCGATTCCACCGGGGCGGAAGGTCGTCGATCCCGAGCGAGAATGGGCGGCGATCCGCGCCAACGGGAGCTCGCCGTCATCCACCCCGGGTCTCGCCGCCGGGGTCTTGACCGGTCCGAAGGCGCCGATCGGGTCCTCTGGCTCGACAGCATGCGCGGCGCTGCCGCGATCTTCGTCGTCCTCCATCACATCTGGTGCCGACGACCTGGCCCGGATTTCCGACCGATACCGGACCGTGGTGGCTGGGTTGGCCTACACGGCCAGCTGGCTGTCGCGGTCTTCATCGTCGTCTCGGGCTTCTCCCTCGCCCTTGTCCCGCTGAGAAACGCCGGCAAGCTCCCGGGCGGCACCGAGCGCTTCCTACGGCGGCGAGCATGGCGGATCCTGCCGGCGTATTGGGCTGCGCTCGCCGTGTCGATCCTCACCGCGCTCATCCTGCGGCCGGACCTCGAGGCGGCGGCGATCGGGAAGAGCTTCGCCGTCCACGGTCTCCTGCTTCAGGACGTCGTCGGAAGCGATTTCGCCAACGGGGCCCTGTGGTCCATCGCGATCGAGTGGCAGATCTACTCGTCTCCCGCTCATCCTCCCTGCTGGCGCGGTGGACGAGCCTGGCGACCTCGGTGCTGGTCACGACGATCGTCGTGCTCGGCGCCCACGCGATCGCCGCCATCGGCGCGCCGTTCGACAAGATCACCGACCTCACGCCGCAGTTCCTCGCCCTCTTCGCGCTCGGGGTCCTGGCGGTGCAGCTAGGGAGCGGCGCGCGGGCGGCGTCGAGGCTGCGGCTGCCGCTCGGCGCCACCGGGTTGGCCGCGTTCTCCGCCTCGTGTTGCTCGCCGTGAGCCAGGGATCGAGACGGTCGTCCACGCTCTTTGGATGGACCTGCTGTTCGGCCTTGGGGTCGCCTGCGTGCTTGCGCTCATGCGCGCCGGCGCAACCGCCCCAGGCCCGCGGCTCCCTCGCCGGCCGCAGTGTCATCGGGTCTATTGTCTCCTACAGCGTCTACCTCGTCCACCAAGCCCATCCTCGGGGTCCTCAACAGTTCGCGTTTGGACCGATGGATACGTCACCCATCGTCACCTTCGGCCTCACCGTCGCGCTCGGCCTGCCGGTCATCCTGGGCGTTTGCTACGCCTTCCATCTGGGCTTCGAGGCACCGTTCCTAGGGCATTTCCGACGTGCGGGACTGTTGGACACTACCCAATCCTGCGCTGGTTTCCGCGGGCTCCGGAACGTGCCGCTGCCCCGGCCGCGGCAACGTCGGGAACGGCGCGCGGCCTGAGCGTCGTGGCCCCGCCTCAGCCGCCAGCAGGAGAACGACCAGCTGCGTAGCTCGTCGAGAGCTCCCGGAACCGGAATGCCGATGAGGCGCCGGTGGCGGCCGCGTAGCCGGCAAGCGACTGTCACTGGAGTCGTCCAGCTGAGGGGCCCGCCGACGCGCTCCTGGCCCAGCTGCCCCCGTCGCCTTCGTCAACAGGATCGTCGAGAAGACCCAGAACGGCCGCGGCGAATACGTCGATGTCGTTGCACCTGGCGTAACATGCCGCACCACCAGCCGAAACACATGTCATGAAGGTCGAAAGACACGATCGGCAAACCGACGGCCATGTACTCCGGGTGCATCGTGGAGACGTCGTTGAGTGGATTGTGGGGATCCGGTGCCAGTGCGACGTCTGCGGTCGAAAGGCAGGTGAGCAGGCCCTGATCCGGGATGCGCCCGGTGAACGTGACGTGGCCCTCCAATCCGAGCTCGCAGGAAAGGTCCTGCGTTTCCCTGAAACAGTCCCCGAGCCGACGAACGCGGCATGCCAGTCGTCGTCTTGGGTGTCTCGAAGCGCGGCGAGCGAACGGAGCGCGTCATCGACGCCGTCCTGTGGGCCCATGACGCCGAGATAACAAAGCAGGTGCTGTTTGCCTTCTTCAGTGCGGGGTCCCGACGTCCACAAACCGGCTCATGTCCGGCGCGCTTCGGACCACGAACACTCGCCGCGGTCTGCGGCCGCGGTCGAGGGCGACCTGCCGGTAGCTTGCCGTTCGTCGCGATGGCGGCGTTCGGAAAGCCGGTAGGTGAGACGCTCGGCGGCGACCACGCTGCGTACAAGATGCCTGCCGGGCCGAACCGGAGAGGTAGGCGCGACCAGGGCGTGCTCGTTGTCGAAGATCAGCCGGGCGCTTCGCAGCTTGAGCGGCAGCGCGACAGCGAACGGCAGGGTTGGGGCGGCTGCAGACGTGGACGACGTCGAAACGGCCCAGCCTGCCGAGCCAACCTCCACGAGCGCCATAGCGCCATACGCGTCTACGCACACGTGTCCTCGCGCCCCGCCGGTAGCCGGGGTCAGCGCGTCACATGGGTACTGAGTTCGTCGATCAGCGCAAGGGCCTCGCGGTCCCTCGTGCCCTCCGGGCAAATCGCCGCCACCTCGTATCCGGCGTCACGGAGCGCCTGGCGCTCCTGCCAAACCCGGCGATCGAAAGAGGACCGACAGGTTTTCGACGACTATGAGGGCCCTACCAGGCGACACCGTGGTACTCGGAATGGCGTCCGAGTTCGGAGCGTCGGGCGGCCGCCACCAAGTCGATGATCATCCGGTCCTCGACGCCGGCGAGCGCCCTGCCCGACCTCGGCGCCTCGACGCCGATGCAGGTCTCGGCGTGCTCGACCACCTCCCGGGCGGTCTCGGCCAGCAGCCACTTGAGGTGCGGCAGGTGCTCCTCGATGTCGTCACGGTTGGTCCGGTCCAGCTCGGCGCATGAATCGACGGGTCGTCAACTTCGGAAGTAATCTACCCCTTCCCGATCCGGCGCTCGGCGAGCTCGACGAACAGGCCTCTGCCGGAGCTCGTCCGTGGGCTTGAACGCCAGGCCCAACAGTACGATCCGCCGTCGGCCGTTCGCGGTCAGCAACTCGTAGGTGCGACGGAAGTGGGCCTCATTCGACTCGAGGACGCTCTCGAGGATCGGCACCTCGACGTGTGATCCCTGGCTGTGTCGAGACCAGGCGCGGAGGTCCTTCGGCAAGCACAGCCGCCAAAGCAGAACCCTGGCGTCAGATACGCATCGCTGATGTTGAGCTTCCGATCCGCCTTGAAGATCTGCATGAGCTCGTCGGGAGTCGATCCCGAACTCGACGCTGAGCGCACCGACCTCGTTGGCGAAGCCGACCTTGAGCGCGTGGAAGGCGTTGTCGACGTACTTGGCGGCTTCGGCGACGCGGATCGGAACACGGAAGGTCTGGTTCGTGAAGCTCCATCAGCACGCCGACAGCTCGCCGCTTGCAGCATCGACTTGCCCGATCACGATCTTCTCGGGGTGCACATGGAATTCGGCCACTCCGCTGCCCTCCCGCAGGTATTCAGGGTGAGGCAAAGCCGAACCCGATACCCGCCTCGAGCCCGGAGCTCACCTCCCAGGCCCGGATGATCGTCTCCTCGCTGGTCCCCGGGAGCACGGTGCTGCGAACCACGGACCATAGCCGCCGGTCCTGCGCAGCGCCGGCCCTCTGTCGCAGACACGTCCTCCAGGCCGCGAGCAGAAGTGACCCCTGAGATCCCGACGGGGTGCCGACGCACACCAGTGAAACGTCGCTCGTTCTGACCGCCTCGGCGGCGTCGGACGTTGCCCGCAAGCAACGGAGGCGCTCCCTCCGCCAGCGCCTCGGGCAGGCCGGGTTCGAGAGGACGCGGTACCTCACCCTCGTTGACCAGGGCGACCTTGCAAGTTCGTCCACTCCAATGACCTCATGGCCGCGTCTGGCGAGGCAGGCGGCCGATACGCGGCGCCCACGTTCGCCCAACCCGATAACGCTGATCTTCATGCAGCAGCTCCCAATCAACCCGACCAGCGGATCCCTCTACGGCGGCGACGAGTGGGATCGATTGAGCAACGGCCGCTGGGAGACACTCAGGGCGCCGACCAGCCACTCAGGCGCGCTTGGTCAGCAGGTAGTAGTTGTTGTCGCCGAAGACATGGCGATCGCCAGGACCTGGATCACGACCTTCCAGGCGAGATACACGGAGCCGCAAGGAGGCGAGCCACGTACGC
>CAWFJC010000021.1:0-15267 GCA_963815975.1 uncultured Actinomycetota bacterium | reverse complement strand
GTAGGCCTGGCCCACGTCTACCTCCTTGACCCTCATTCAGCGATTTGTCGCAGACGACATGGTATGAGGCCTGGCTTGACCGTGACACGCCACGTGAGGAAACCGGGTCCACGTCGAGAGTTCTGGTGTGGGATTACGTGGACGGAAATGCGCCCGAAGCGCGGACTCTCACGCCCGTTCCCACGCGCTACAGCCGGAGCGAATCTCGCAGACTCTGAACCTGACAATGCCCCTGACGTCACTCATATGACCGCAGCCGCTGTCACTGCCGTTGACGACGCCAGTCGTCACAACGGTTGACTTGCCGATTGAGTACTGGGCGTACACCTTGTGATGGTCGGGCTCACGATCACACCAGAAGATCGTGTGATTGTTCGTGCTGAGGCAGGCCACGTTCGCGCCATACGTGGCGCAGGTACTGTGCGCAACTGCCGGCGGACCTACGGCTGCCGTGCCCGCGAGCGTCACGACGGCAACGAGGTACTTCATGTACATCATGGCCGCAGTCATTGACACCTCTTTACGCCGCTTACCTCGGCGGCTACCCAAACCACTCGTGGCGCAAACAGGTTATGAGGTCTCAGCTACGCCTCGGTTTACATGGCCTCAGAATGCATTCGCATACTATCGCGCACGTCCTGCTGTTCAACTTGCTTCGGAAGTCGCGATACGGCGAGTGCGGGGAAGATCATCACTGAGAGCAGTCCTGCGCACACCAGCGCTGCGCCAGTCGTGGGGGAGATGAAACCGGTCTGCATGCCGATGGTCGCCGCGGTCACCAGGAATGGCAGCGAGGTTGCCTGCAGCAGGGCTGCCGCGACTGTGGCCGAGCGGCCGAGGGTACCCAGATATAGAAAGGCCGGCAGACCTCGCACCAGCAGCAGCGCGAGAAGGAACACCGGTACGCGCAACAGAGCGGACGGTTCTGCGATCAGCCCGCGTAGATCAAGAGCTACCCCGCTCGACACGAAGAAGACCGGTACGAAGAACCCGTAACCGATTGCAGGACCCCGATAGCGATCGTCAGCAGATATCCCAACCCGGCCGTGCGCAGCGCCCGGCCCTGCAGCCGACGCAGGTCGATCTCCAGTCCGGCCAGAAACAGCAAGAAGGCGAGGCCCAGAACGGCCAGCACCTGGACCGGCAGATCGACCTCGACCAGTCCGAGCACCGACGGGCCCAGGATGATTCCCGCCACGATCTCGACGACCACCGACGGCAGCCGAAGCCGAGGTAGAAAGCCCAGCAGCAGCGGCGCACCGACGGCAACCGCCGCCACAATCAACAGGTTGACGAAGGAGATCTCAGGCATCATGATCAGCTTCTTTGATCACGGTCGACTTCTTCTACAGCCCGTACGCCTCCAGCAGGTGCAGCCACACCTCGCTGACAGTCGGGAAGGATGGCACCGCATGCCGCAGTATTTCCAGCGGTACCGCACCGGCGATGGCGATCGTCGCCGAATGCAACAGTTCCTGAATGCCCGGCCCGGTGAAGGTCGCGCCGACAACCACCTCGCGATCTTGGTCGATGACCAGCATGCTGGTCCCGGTGATGCCGTTGCCCAAGACGTACGCGCCGGGCACGTCACCGGTGCCGTAGCTGACGGTTCTTACGTCGATGCCGCGCTGCATGGCCTGGTCCTCGGTCAATCCCACCGCGCAGACTTGCGGATCGGTGAAGGTCACCCGCGGCACGATGTCTGAGCTGGCCTTGTCCATGATTTCCTTGCCGAGGATGACATCCGCGGCGATGCGTGCCTGGTATTTGCCCATATGAGTCAGCAGTGCGCGGCCGTTGCAGTCACCGACCGCGTACAGCCACTCGCCATCGACGTCCACGGCCCTCAGTTGGTCGTCCACAGACACCGGCTTGCCTGGCGTGAGGCCGACTGTCTCGAGCCCGAGCTCTGTGGTGGCTGCGCGGCGCCCAGCGGCAACGAGCAGCTCGTCACCCACGTAGGTCCGACCCGCGGCTTCCACCGTCACCGGACCGTCGCTGCCGTCCCGGCGTACCCGTTGAACGAGCGCTCCGGTAACCACGGTGATCCCCTCGGCCTCTAGAGCTGCCCGCACCTGCTCACCGGCGAACGGCTCCTCTCGACCCAGCAGCCGCGGGAATCCCTCCAGCACTGTCACCTCTTCGCAACCAAGGCGGCGGAATCCTTGCGCCATCTCAACTCCGACGGCGCCGCCGCCCAGGACGACCAGTCGCCGCGGCAGCTCCTTTGCGGAGGTGATGTCCCGGTTGTTCCATGGCCGAGCTTCGGCCAGTCCATCGATCGGCGGTAGCGCCGCGCTGGTTCCTGTTGACAACACCACGGCCCGTTCGGCGCGCAGCGTGCGGGCGTCCTCGCCTTCTCGTTCCACGATGACGGTGCGCTCGTCATCAAGCCGCCCGGATCCGCGGACCAGCGTGATCTTGTGCTCCTCCAGCCAGGGCAGTTGCCCTTCGTCGTGCCAGCTGCTGGTCATGTAGTCGCGTTGCGCGAAAGCGGCATCGACGTCGATCTGACCGCTCACGGCCTCGGCCGCACCCGGCACCCGTCGTGCTGCGGCGACGACGTCGCCGGGACGGATCAACGTCTTGCTCGGTACGCAGCCCCAGTAAGAACATTCGCCACCGACCAGCTCCCGCTCGACGAGCGCGACCCGCAACCCGCCGTCGGCGCAGCGTCCCGCGATGACTTCACCGGCCGGGCCCGCACCGATGACGATCACGTCGAATTCCTCCATGACACCCTCCTCAGCATCTGGCCCGGCGAAGTGGGCCTGGTGAAGCCCTTCGAAAGGCTTGTCTTTTCACCCGCGCCGAGCGTTACACCTCCTCGCCACATTTGTGCGCTGAGCCCGTCTGTGCCCTGAGCCCGTCGAAGGGCCCTCGACTGGTCCGTGTAACGCGTAGACAATTGGGCGGACTACCCGCTAAGACCTTTTTCGCAACCGGGAGCCGCCATGTCCACTACCGCCATCGCCGACCACGCCCTCATCTCCGATCGGCACTCATGCGCCTTGATCGACACTGCAGGATCCGTCGAATGGCTGGGCTTCCCGCGCTTCGACTCGCCCTCGGTGTTCGGCCGGCTGCTCGGTCCTGATGCCGGCCACTGGCGCATCGCGCCGAGCGGGGAGTGGACAAGCAGCCGCAGATATGTGGACCGGACCCTGGTGCTGGAGACCACGTTCACAACGCCAACCGGCGTCTTGGTGCTCACCGACCTGCTCGCTCTCGGGCCGGACAATGGCGGGCATCGGCTAGGTATCGGCGTTCCGCACCTGCTGGTACGTCGGCTCAGCTGCACATCCGGGCAGGTAGAGGCGGACATCTCGTACGCGCCGCGCCCGGAGTACGGACTGGTCGTACCACTGCTCGCCTTCGTCGAGGGCTTCGACGAGCTCGGCCCGCAGGGTGTGACCGCTCGTGGCGGCGCCGAGTGGCTGGTCTTGACCGCGCCAATGAGCCTGGAGCTCGATCGTGGCACCGCCCGAGGCCGGCTGACCCTGGACGAAGGCCAGACGGTTCATCTGGCTCTGCACCGCTCGACTCTGGAAGAGACACCCGCGCGTGTCTGGGCGGAGCCCGAGCTTGCGGCGATCGTCGACGCCACGGTCGCCGACTGGCAGTCCTGGTCGGACCTGCACCAGGCGTACGACGGGCCGTGGCGTGATCTTGTACAGACCAGCGGACGGGTATTGCAGGGACTGTCATTCCAGCCGAGCGGCGCGATCATCGCCGCGGCTACTACCTCGCTACCCGAAGGCATTGGCGGGGAGCGCAACTGGGACTACCGCTATTCGTGGGTGCGCGACGCCAGCTTCACCATGCAGGCGCTCTGGGTAGCCGCGTGTCCCGACGAGGCCGACGATTTCTTCGCGTTCATGACGACGGCCGCGGCTTCCTCCATTGGGCCGGACACCGGCCTACAGATCATGTTCGGCGTCGGCGGCGAGCATGACCTCAGCGAGCGCGAACTCGGCCACCTGCCGGGCTGGAAGGACAGCCGGCCGGTTCGGGTCGGCAACGGCGCCTGGAGCCAGCGGCAGATTGATGTCTACGGGGAGCTGCTCGGTGCGGCCGCGCAGCTGTCGGAGCAGATCGGCGCGATCGATGAGGACACTCGGCGTTTCTTGATTGCCTGCGCCGACACCGCCGCTATCGAATGGAAGCACAAGGATCAGGGCATCTGGGAGGTCCGTGGCGATCCGCAGCATTTCGTCTACTCCAAGGTGATGTGCTGGGTTGCGCTGGATCGGGCGATCGAGCTCGCCGATCTGCTCCGCGCGTCAGATCGGGTCGACCGCTGGAAGCAGCAGCGCGAGGAGATCTGGGAAACCCTCACCCGGGACGCCTGGAGCGACGAAGCGGGCGCCTTCACGCAGTACGTCGGCTCGACCGCCCTGGACGCCTCCAACTTGATGATGGCGATTGTCGGCTTCCTGCCCGCGACCGATCCGCGGATGCTCGCCACGATCAACGCGATCGAGGAGCGACTCACTGATGATCGCGGGTTGGTCTATCGCTATCGCACCGAGGAAGGGGTGGACGGGCTGGCGGGTGAGGAAGGCACCTTCCTGCTGTGCACGTTCTGGCTCGCCCAAGCGCTCGCGCTGGCTGATCAGGTTGACCGCGCGCGGGCGGTCTTCGAGCGCGCAGCCGGCTTCGCTAACGATCTTGGTCTGCTGGCCGAGGAAGTTGATGCTACGAGCGGCGAGCTGCTGGGCAACTTCCCCCAGGCGTTCAGCCACATCGGTCTGGTCAACGCCGCCTGGGCGATCTCCGAAGCCGAGCAACGGACTCGGTCTTGATCATGTTCCCTTCCAGGGCACTAGGCTCGCCGGTATTGAGCCCAACGACAGTACCGACGCCGCACTGGTGGACCGGCTGCGCGCCGGCGACGCCGACGCCTTTGCCGACATCGTACGGGCGTGGTCCCCGATGATGCTGCGAGTGGCGCGAACGTACGTGTCCACCGACGCCTCCGCTCAGGAGGTCGTCCAGGACGCCTGGCTGGCGCTGATCCGTGGCCTCGACCGGTTCGAAGGTCGCTCATCGCTGCGGACCTGGATGCTGGCGATTCTCGGCAACCTCGGCCGCAGCCGCGGCGTACGAGAAGCGCGGACGGTGCCGTTGTCCTCGCTCGGGCCAATCGACGATGATCGCCCGTTGGTTGATCCGGATCGTTTCCGAGGCCCCGGTGATCAGTGGCCACGGCACTGGACTCCGCTTGGTCAGCCGCGGCCGTGGCCGCGCTCGCCCGAGGAGGAGGCGCTGGCCGGCGAAGGCCGTAGCGAGCTGGAGCATGGCCTGGCTCAGTTGCCCGAGCGGCAGCGTACGGTCGTCACCCTGCGTGACATCCATGGCCTGACATCGGAAGAGGTTTGCTCCATTCTCGGCGTGAGCGCGAGCAACCAGCGCGTGCTGCTGCACCGCGCCCGCTCTAGGCTCAGAAGTCACCTCGAGCTGTACTACTCGGCCAATGCATCGGCGATGGGCTCATGAACGACGAGCCTGCCGCACCCGGGTTGACCATTAGTTGTCAGGAAGTCGTCGAACTCGTCACCGACTACCTAGAGGGCGTGCTCGACTCCGACACGGCGGCTGAGGTTGAAGCCCACCTCGGGCTCTGCGACGGCTGCAATCTCTATGTGCAACAGATGCGGGGCACCATCCGCGCGCTCGGCCGCGTACCGGTGGACTCGCTTAGTCCGGATGCGCAAGCCGACCTGGTACGCGCTTTTCGCGACATGCACGGCCCGCCGGCATCCCAGTAGCAGCTGAGCTCAGTGGTTCGGGGTCGACGGCGGACCGAGTTCGCTCGCCTGCGCAGCCGCCATCAGATCGCCGCGCCCACTGACACCGAACTTGCGCAGCAGCGCTGACACATGCACCGACACGGTCTTGGGGCTGATGAACAGTGCCATCGCGATGTCGCGAGGTACTCGGCGCCGGCTTGTGCCACCCAGGCCTCGATCTCGCCGGGCCCAACGACATCCGCGGCGGTTGCCACGAGCTCGCCGGCCCGCTGCCGGGCAGCCGCCTCCTCACTCCTAGCGCGACGCGCATGAGCGGACATGCAGCGGTCGGCCTCGAGCCTGAGACCTACGGCGCACAGCCGCGCGGTGTACCAAACATCATTGCCGACCACCAGCTCCAGACCAGCGGCAGTCGCAGCCCGGCCCTCGTCGTAGCGCCCGACCCATGCGGCGCTCTCCGCGACAACCAGCCAGCGGTCCGCGACAATGTGCGGCTCACCGCGGCCCTGGCCATGGACTCCCACCCAGGACAGCAGTGACGCGGCCAGATCGTCCTCGCCCCGGGCCGTGGCCACGCGAGCCCGGGTGATGCAGGCCATCCGGCCCGCGAACTGGAACTCGATGCGATTGCGGACGGTGTCAGTCTGGGCGATGGCCTCACCCCACCGGCCGAGAGCAAACAGGGCTTCGCTGGCGTTGTTCCGGTTCATCGCACCGCGCCGCAGGTCGAGTCCCGAGGCTTCGTTGTCGGCGATCGCGGTCTCGGATAGCTCAAGAGATTCCTCGTTGCGACCAGCGCTCAGCAGCAGGTGCCCGAGGTTCAACATGGCGCGGCCGATGTCATCGTGCGAACCGTGGGCGCGGGCCAGATCCAGCGCTTCCCGCAGGTCTCGCTCAGCGTCGTCAATCTGGCCAGCCGAAGCCCGTGCCACCCCGGAGGCATTGAGCGCCAGGCCTCGGGCGGCGAGGTCACCGTCCTCAGCGGCGAGCCGCAACGCCCGCTTGGCCTGGGTGGCCGCTTCATCAACCCTGCCCCAGATGGCGAGCGCCAAGGCGTGTTCGGCCGCGAGTCGAGATGGACCCCGAGCCCGAGGCGCCGAGTCGAGCAGCGTGGCGGCCGCTTCGTAGGCCGCGAACGCCTGCGGGCCATTGCCGTCCTGCAGGTGGTACCTCGCGATTCGCTGCCACAACTCGGCGCCGGGCTCGGGGTCGTCGGCAATCTCTGGTTCGGCGAGGGCAGCGGTGGCGAGCGCGACAGCGCGATCGAAGTCTCCGGCGCGGCCGAGATGCTCCGCAGCCGCGACCAACACGTTCCCGCGGGAACGTCCCGCCCGCTCCGCGGCGTCGGGCACGCGCACCCAGAGCTCGAGTGCCCGCTGCAGATAGCCGCTGGCCGCCGCGAAGGCGAACACGCGCTCGGCCTCTTCGGCCGCCGCCACGTACGACACCAGGGCAGCTTGCAGATCGCCGGCCGCCGCCTGGTGATAACCGAGCTCGCCGGGGCCGGTTGACAGGTCTGGCCGTTGAGCGAGCTCTCTGGCGATGATCGCGTGCACCGCGGCTCGCTCGCCGGGCAGGAACTGCTCGAGAACCGCCTCTGCTAACAAGGCGTGCCGGAACCAATGCGTCGACGTCTCCCGGTCGATCGTCAGGATCGCGGTGTCGACCGCCGAATGCAGCGCGGCAAGCAGGTCCTCGGCCGAGTCCTGGGAGAGGAGCTGCAGCAGCTCGAATGTGGCCGGCCGGCCGACGGCTGCGAGGAGCCGGACGAGGTCGCGTACTCGCGGCTCGAGCTGGCCCACGCGTACGTCGGCAAGGTTGCGTACCGCTTCGGGGACACGTCGATCGCCGTCCGACCAGATGGCCGCCAGTTCCTCGACGTAGAAGGGGTTCCCCTCGGAGCGTCGGTAGATCTCCTGGGCTTGGTGTTGGTCGAATGTGCCAAGACTCGCCAACTGGGCGATCACTGCGACCTGGTCCAGCGGGCCCAGGTCCAGTCGCGATACCTGCGGGAGGCGGAGAAGCTCGCTGAGCCAGCTACGTACGGGTGAGGTCCGGGTCAGCTCGTCCGACCGGTAGGTCAGGAGCACGACTACGCGGGCCTCAAACTGCGGCAGACTCAGTCCGCGGATCAGATAGCTGAGCAGGTCTCTGGTGGCACGGTCAGCCCAGTGCACGTCCTCAACAACGAGCGCAAGCGGCTCCTCGTCGCTCCGGGTCCGCAGCAGGTCAAGGTATGCCGCGTAGACCCGACCCCGGGCCATATCTGGTGACAGCTCGGGCGCGGCCGGTTCGGTCTCGCCGCGGCGCCAGTGTTCGAGGACGGGTGGTAGATCTGTTGCGGCAAGAGACCGCAAGGCATCCACAAGCGGAAGGTAGGGCACCGAGCCTTCGGCGAGGTCGAGGCATCCGGCGCTCAGCACCTGCCAGCCTTCGGCAGTGGCGCCGCCACAGACCTCGGCGGCCAGCCGGCTCTTCCCAATCCCAGCGTCGCCGGCGATGACCACCGCGACAGGGCTGTCCTCCGCTGCCATGCGGAGTGCCTCGTCGAGGACGCTGCACTCCGCCAGTCGTCCGACCAACTCAGCCTGCCGCAGACGCCTGGGCATGAGGTCATTATCGACCCGCTCGGCGATCGCCTCCGCCGTCGGCTGAGGCCGGTTGCTCGGCAGCGGTCAGAGTTCCGGGATGAACAGGGGCGCCGGCACGCCAGCTCCGGTCAGGTTGTCACAGCGGACGAGCTGACGGTCGATCCGAAGCAGCGGACAGCGCAACGATGAGTCTGGAAAGGTGATCTTGCGAGTCGCTACCGGCGGATCCGGGTCGATAGGGCGCGCCATCGCCGGGACCGCCGTCGAGCCGGCCAGCATGATCAGGATCGCAGTTGTCGTAGCGATCCGAGCGGGACGGAAGTTGATCATGGCTGCTACCTCCTCGAGATATGGTGGTAGCTGCTAGATTGCGGCGCGTACGGCGGTCCGCACATCGCCCAAGCTCCTCAAAGACGACGGCGATTGCCTTAGATTCCGCCGGAACTCCTTAGATCCCTACGTCGTGAGCCCGGCCGCAATAACGTTCGATGCCGCGCGCAAGGTCTGCAACTCAGCTTCGGTGGCATCGGCCAGCAAGGCGGCGATCGCTCGTACCCTGGCTGCCCGCCCCCGCTCCAACAGCCGCTTTCCGGCCGGAGTGGCCGACACCAGCACCACCCGCCGGTCAGTTTCCGAGCGTTCCCGTTGCGCCAGTCCGGCTGACTCCAGTGCACTGACCATCTTGGTGATCGCCGGCGGCGATACTTGCTCCAGCTCAGCGAGCCGGGTCATGGGCTGTGGGCCCGCGAAGACCAACACCGAGAGCAGCGAGGCCCGGGGGCCGTCCAGGTCGAGGTCGGCGTCCGCCGCGCGCGCCGTACGCAGCAACCGCACGGCCGCCGAATGCACCAGATTCGCCGTCTGGTGCCGGTCGTCTTTCGGCAGCCCTGCGGGCAACTGCGGCAGCAACCGTTGACCGCGATCCTTAACCATAGTTATCCTTTAACTCAGGTTAACTATCAGGATAGGACAGGTCATGGCACTCGGGCCAGTCGGACAAATCCACATCAGCGTGACCGACATCGACACCTCAGTTGCGTTCTATCGGGATGTGCTCGGCATTCCACTGCTGTTCCAAGTGCCTAATATGCCGATGGCATTCTTCGCCAGTGGCGACGTGCGGCTCTATCTCGGCGTGCCGGAGAGTCCCGAGTTTCGCAGCAAGGCGGTGCTCTACTTCACCGTGGCCGATATCGATGTTGAGTACCAGCGGCTCCGGGACGAGCACGGCTTGTCGTTCACCGGCGAGCCCCACGTCGTGCACCGCGACGCCAGCGGCGAGCTTTGGATGACGTTCACCCGCGACCCCGACGACCACTGGATCGGCCTGATGCAGCAGCGCGAGGCGCCTGCCGCCGTCACCTAATCGCCCCGATGGGCGGTTGGTGCAGCTCCGGCGGTACCTCACCGTTCACGGCAGCTTCGGCGAGCTGCCGACCGAGCCATGGTGCGAACTTGAACAGGTTGTCACCCCACACAAACACGATGGTGCCGATCCTGTCCGCGTCGAACCCGTCGCCACCAGGAAGCGTGACGTCGCAGGCGACCTTGTCGATCGGTGTAGAGGCGACGCCATTCAGCGCCTCCTCCACGTACGCGACGACCGCCGTTCGGGAGCGGCGTTCGACTTCATCCGCCCCCAACTCCCAGGCAACATCGCTGGCGGGCAGGCCCGCGCCGATGGCCCAGGTGGTCGGGCTCGTGAGCTGACTGTACGACGTGAACCCCGGTCGCCACGCCTCACTGCGTTCAATCCAGCACGGCGGCGTAATTGCTGCTTCGAGCCGGAAGGTGAACCGTACGTGGCGCTCCAGCCGGTCGGGTAGCAGCAAGCCGGCATCGGCGGCAAGCTTCGCTGTACCGGCACCAGCCGCGACCACGACGGCGTCGTAATACGAGGTGGCACGCTGCGCCGTCACTATCCGGGCACGCTCGCCGTTTGCCTCGATCGCGACCACCGACTCGGCGATCAGCCGATGTCCAAGCTCCCTCACGAGGAACGAGCCCGTGCTTCGAACATCGGTCACACCGCCTGCAGCGTCGTACGCGAACGGTCCGGTTGGTCGATGAGCCGGCACCTCGCAGGACGCCGGCAGCTCTTCGCTGAACTGAACCGATGCACCTGCCGCCTTGGTCGCTTGATGCCAGGCGTAGGCGGACTGGCCGCTGACCAGCACTCCCTCGGGGCCGACCAGGGTCTTGCCAGCCATCGCCGACCACTCCTGCCACCCTTCCCTCGCCTGCATGGCGAGAGCGGCCAGTTCGGGATCGGCGTGCAGAAGTCGGAAGATGCGTGTGTCACCGAGCGAACGGCCAGCCATTGGTGCCTCAGCCTCGTAGCAATCGACCTCGACGCCACGCTTAAGCAACTGCTGAGCGGTCGCAAGACCTACGACGCCAGCGCCAACGACCGCGACGCGCACCACTTCACTCTAGTGATGAGCTATGTCGCAATGATGGGGAGATGGATACCGAGGTCGTGCAGTTGCGTACCGGAGCCCGTCTTGCCACCGACATCACTCAGATGATCAATCAGTTCTGTCGCGAACACGGCGACGGGCTGTGCCACGTCTTTGTTCCACACGCAACCGCCGGCGTCGCCGTGATCGAGACCGGGAGCGGCTCCGAGCCCGATCTTGAGGACGCTATTGATCGATTACTGCCCCGTGAGGACATCTACCAGCACCGGCACGGCAGCCGTGGTCACGGCCGCGACCACGTGCTGCCGGCCTTCATATCGCCATCGCTGACGCTGCCAGTCGTTGCGGGCCGGCCCGCACTAGGCACCTGGCAAAGCGTCGTGCTGGTGGACACCAACACTGACAACCCTGACCGGCAGGTGCGGCTGAGCTTCCTTTCGGCTTGAATCTGACGCGATGTCCACTAGTCAACAGAAGCCGTCCGAGCCGCGCTGGCTAAGCCGGACCGTGTGGGCGCGCGACCGGTCCGCACCGCTACGCGCGTTCCTGGTCACTGAGTCGGGCAGCGCTGTGCTGCTCGTCGCGGGGATCGCCGTTGCTTTGGTGTGGGCGAACGTGCACGACAAGTCGTACGAGTCGTTCTGGAGCACCACCTTCTCCATCCAGCTCGGCGGGGCCGGGATCTCGCTGGACCTGCGCGAGTGGGTCAACCGAGGGCTGATGACGTTCTTTTTCCTCGTCGTCGGACTCGAGGCGCGCCGCGAATTCGACCTCGGCGACCTGCGCGAGCGACGGCGTTTCGTGCTCCCGCTCGCGGCCGGCCTGGCCGGGATGGCCGTACCGATCGGCATCTACTTGGCGATCAACGCCGGCCGCCCGAGCGCGCACGGCTGGGGCGTCGCCATGTCCACCGACACGGCACTGGCGCTGGGCCTGCTGGCCCTGCTGGGCCGGGACATTCCGGACCGCATGCGGGTGTTCGTGCTTACGGTCTTCGTCGTCGACGACCTGGTCGCCCTCGCGGTGATCGCGCTGGTGTACAGCGAGGACATCTCGCTCGCTTCACTGGTGCCCGCTCTGGTGGCGTTCGTCCTGCTGCTGGTCGCGGTACGGCTGCGGCTGCGGCGACGGCTGGTGTACGTCGGTCTTGGTGTCGTGCTCTGGGCTGCGTTGTCCAGCAGCGGCATCGACCCCGTCGTAGCCGGCCTGGTGATTGGGCTGGCGGCACCGGCGTACACCCCGACCCGGAACGACCTGCAAGAAGCCACCGGGTTGGTCCGCAGGTTCCGCGAGGAACCGACGCCCGAGTTCGCCCGGTCGGCGCAGGTCGGTCTGGTGGCCGCGCTATCGCCGAACGCGCGGTTGCAGGCCTTCTATCACCCGTGGACCAGCTACGTCATCGTGCCGATCTTCGCGCTGGCCAACGCGGGCCTCGTCCTCGACCCAGACTTCCTCGCCGACGCGTACGGCTCCGCGATCACGCTGGGCATCATCCTCGGCTACGTCGTCGGCAAACCCGTGGCTGTGGTCGGCGGGTCCTGGGCGGTCACCCGGCTCAGCCGCGGTCGGATCCGTCCGCCCATCGGCAACGCCGCGGTGCTCGCTAGCGGCACCATCGCCGGCATCGGCTTCACGGTCGCGCTGCTGATCGCGTCACGGGCATTCAGCGGTGCCGACCTCGACAAGGCGAAGCTAGGAGCGCTGTCCGCCGCCGCCCTGTCCGCTCTCGTGACCTGGATCGTGCTGCGACTCACCGCACTGTTCCCGGCACAACGGCGGGCCCGGCTGCTGCTCGGTGACACCACGCTGATCCAGGACCTCATCCCGGCAGTCGATCCAGACCGCGACCACATCCGCGGGCCGCGCAGGTCGGCGATCACCGTCATCGAGTTCGGCGACTTCGAGTGTCCCTACTGCGGGCATGCCGAGGGCAGCGTCCGCGAGCTGCTCACCGACACCGAGATCCGATACGTCTGGCGACACTTGCCGCTCGTCGACGTGCACCCGCATGCCCAGCTCGCCGCTCAGGCGACTGAGGCTGCCGCCGCCCAGGGCGCGTTCTGGCCAATGCACGATCGTTTGCTGCAAGACCAGGACGCGCTGTCCTTCGACGACCTCATCGAACATGCTGCGGCTCTCGGCCTGGACGTCGAACGTTTCCGCGACGACCTCGCTTCCGGCGCCTACGGCACGCGTGTAGCCCAGGACGTCGAATCGGCAGATCTCAGTGGCGTGTCGGGTACGCCGACTTTCTTTATCAACGGTCAGCGGCACTACGAGGCGTACGACATCGACACTCTGACGAGCGCAGTGACCGCGGAGCGTCGGCGGCTGGCCGCCACTGGGCGCTGACACCTTCTAACGCGGTGTTAGCACCACCTTGCCGATGTTGCGGCGCTCGGCTAGATACTGGTGCGCGTCGCCCGCCTGCTCGAAGGGATACGACCTCGCGACTACCGGCATTAGCTGTTTGCTGTTGAGATCGCTCAGCAAAGGTGCAGTGATTCGGTCCATGCCGCCTTCCCGGCGCCACCAGCTCAGCAGGTTGAGCCCGAACACGCCACGATTCTGATTGAGCAGGCGGCCAGCGTGCCACCACGGCATCGTCGAGGTTGGCATCCGTAGCAGGCTCCGCAAGGTGGCTCGCATGTCGCGGCCGTTCTCATTCATAGCCTCCGACAGCCCGCACATGATCAGCCGACCGCCCGGTCTGAGGATCCGGTAGTCCTTCCGGAACGAGGTCGGGCCCATCGGGTCCAAGATCACGTCCACGCCCTCACCGTTGGTCATTCGCCTGACTTCGGCTTTGAAGTCTTGGGTGCGGTAGTCGATGGGATGATCAACACCCTGAGCCTTGATCGCGTCATGCTTCGCCGCCGAGGCGGTGCCGAAGATCTCAGCGCCCACGATGCGGGCGACCTGGGTTGCCGCAATCCCGACCCCACCGGCAGCAGCATGGATCAACACCCGGTTCCCTTCCCGCAGCCCACCCATGATCATCAATGCGGCGTACGCCGTGCCGTAATTCACGCAAAATGCCGCGCCTTCTTCAAAACTGAGGTGCTCCGGCATCGGCATCACATCTCGCGCCAGTGCAACTGCGAGCTCCGCCTGACCCCCGAACTGCGTCCCTGCCATCACGCGCTGTCCGACGGTCAGCCCGGAAACGCCTTCCCCGATCGTCTCCACCTCACCAGCGACCTCATAGCCCAAGACGCACGGCGGCTTCGGCGCGGCGGGATACAGACCCACTCGCGCCATGGTGTCAGCGAAGTTCAGACCCGCCG
This sequence comes from uncultured Actinomycetota bacterium, assembly GCA_963815975.1. Lineage (GTDB taxonomy): Bacteria > Actinomycetota > Actinomycetes > Propionibacteriales > Propionibacteriaceae > Microlunatus. Next base: position 1,216 of record CAWFJC010000021.1, on the reverse strand, counting down.
CATGCACAGCGATCCGAACCTCACCGGCTCTCACGTCAGGGTCCGGTCGCTCCAGCACCTCGAACATCCCCGGCCCACCGGTTCGGGTCAACACAACAGCCTTCATGGTCGAAATCTACGTGTCACAGCCTGATGCGCTGCGTCGTCTTCTATGTAGTCACGGCATTCGCTATGACCACAGACCCGAAAGACGTACGAGGTCGATCATGAAGACTATGACCGGCGCCAGCTCAGCAGTCGAGTTCGAACGGCACCGCGACCATCTGATCGGGGTGGCCTACCGCATGCTCGGAACGCTGCAGGACGCCGAAGATGCAGTTCAGGAGACCTACCTGCGCTACCTCCGGGCGGCGGATTCCGACATTCATGATCTACGCGCGTGGCTTACCAGGACGATCGCCCGGATCTGCCTCGATGAGTGCGTTCGGCTCGCGCACGTCGGGAGAGTTATGTCGGTCAATGGCTGCCCGAACCCGTCGTAGGCATTTTCAAAAGCCTGAGCCAAGCTCCACTAGGTCCTGAGGACCGAGTCACCCTGGACGAGTCGGTCAGCATGGCAGTGCTCGTCCTGCTCGAGTCGCTGACCCCGCCCGAGCGCACTGCGTTGATCTTGCATGACATCCTCGGCCTGCCGTATGGCGAGGTGGCGCAGACACTGGGTCGCAGCGAGGCTGCGTGCCGGCAACTCGTCAGCCGAGCACGGGCTCACATACGCGAGAATGCGCCGCGCTTCACGCCCAACCGTGCCCAGCACGCCGAAGCCGTCGAGGCATTCCTGGCGGCCTGCTCCCACGGGAGCATCGACGAATTGGTCCGAGTCCTCGACCCGGACGTCATCTTGCGTTCCGACGGCGGAGGCGTGGTGCCAGGTGTGGCGCGCCGTCCGGTGTTGGGCGCGGATCATGTGGCACGGCTGCTGCTCGGTGTCGCGGCAACGCCCTGCGGCCTCCCGCCTTGGCCCCGTCAACGGGTCGCCCGGGCTGGTCTTCGGAGACGACAGCGGCGTGGTTGGTGTCATGGCGTTCACGATCGCCAGCGGACTGATCACAGAGATCGACTTCGTCGTCAACCCCGAGAAACTGCGGCGGGTGGACTGGCGCGAGTAGTGCCTAGCCCTGCACCCTCTAGAAGGATCACCATGTCGCATCTCGCCTACGACCGTGCCGGCGCCGGCGAACCTCTCGTACTCCTGCACGCCCTCGGGCTGTCGCGGCGG
>CAWFJC010000020.1:0-239923 GCA_963815975.1 uncultured Actinomycetota bacterium | reverse complement strand
CCCGGCGAGATTCGAACTCGCGCTCCCGCCTCCGGAGAGCCAACGGACGATGATTTGGCATGATTGGAATTCGACGAAACCGCAGGTCAGCCCCGATTTTGATGCATTGGCGTTGTTGGCCGTATCGGGCCGTTTTCGGTTCTGGTGTTGCCAATCTGTTGCCAAAGCGCCATCTCGGAGCTGGCGGACCGATCTTCTGCGGTTGAGCGATCTATAGCATAGAATGCTATAATTCGTGTATGCCGAGCCGTGGTGGTCTACTCCGTGAGGTGATGCTCGAAACAAGCACCACCCAGTCCGAGTTGTCCCGTGTCAGCGGTGTGCATCAGCCCAGCATCAGCCAGTTCCTTTCCGGAAAGGTCGAGTTGAGCGATGAGCAACTCGATCGGCTCCTGTCGTGCATGGGTTATCGACTTGAGGTAGTCCGACGTCCCGTCGTGCCCGAGCTGACCCGCTCCGAACGACGGTCGTGGCGACTCCACCGCCAGCTCTCAACACATCTGACGCGAACGAGCCTGGAGCAGTGGCTCCCGACCATCCAGCGCAACTGGGAGCGGCTCCGCAACGGCGTCAGCGGCGAGCCGCATATGCGCAATCTCGACCGGTGGAGGTCGCTGATCGATCGCGGCGATGTGCAAGGGCTCCGCCGCGTCTTGACAGGGTTGGACCGGGACTCGATCGAGATGCGCGAGGTTTCGCCGATGGGCGGGCTGCTCTCGCAGGACGAGCGTATGGACGTGCTCCAGATGGCCAGTTGATGCGTCGCGACCAGTTGGAACACGCCATCCGGACGGCTTGTCAGATCATCGAGCGACCGGAGGTGATCGTGGTCGGCTCGCAGGCGATCCTCGGAAGCTTCCGCGAGGATGAGCTTCCTGCTGACGCCACCATGTCTGTCGAGGTCGACATCCTGCCGATCGCCAATAGCAACGACGAGACGGCGCATCTTGCTGACCTGATCGAGGGCGTCGCGGGCGAGTTCTCCACATTCGAGCAGCTACACGGTTTCAGCATCGATGGCGTCGATCTGGAAACGTCGACGCTCCCGGATGGGTGGCGCGGTCGGTTGGTGAAAGTGCAGAACGCCAACACGGCAGCGCCGGCTGGACAGCCGCAGTTCACCGGTTGGTGTCTGGACAAGGAAGATCTCTGTGTTGCCAAGCTCTGTGCGTTCAGGGAGAAGGATCGCAACTTCGTTGCAGCCCTGCTGGAGGCTCGACTCGTCAATGCGGGCGTGATTCACGAGCGGCTTCCGAGCGTCGAGGAAAGACGCCGGCCCGATGCCGACCGTGCTGTGACGTGGTTGGAGTCATGGATTGGAGTGGTTTGATTTCTCGGCATGTTGCGTCGAGGCTCGCCGCTCGTCCCCTTTTGACCGTCAGCGGCCATTTTCGCGGACGGATCTGGCGGGCACGTCGAACGAGGTGGGCATCCTGAGGATCATGCAAGTCTTTTGAGCTGACACTGGCGCTTACCTGCGAGGCCCGCGCGGGGAACCCCGACGAACAGTGTGTGTTGGAGGCCTGCGATGTCGATCTTGGCGCTGGTGATCTTGAGGGGTTCCACCGATCTGGCGTTTCTCTACATCGGCGCCTAGGCCGCGGCTGCATAGGGCAACGGCTCGGTCAAGGTTCTGTTGCCAAAGAGTGGACGCCGCTTGTAGGTGTCCTGCTCCGGTTGGTCGGCGGTCTTGGGGATCGACACCGACGGCGGCACGCCAGACGGCTACTTCACCAAGAAGGGCGGCGGTCGGGTGGCTGCCCGACGGCGCCCATACGGGCTGTTCGCGGCGATGGCTGGCGCCGCCTCGAACCTCATTTGCGAGGTCGATAACGAGCTGCGACCGCTCCGCCAGATACCCGCCCCAAAGGTGATGATCTTGAAGGGTCTTCGGAAGGCCGGGAAGCCAGGGTAGAGGTCCTACGTCAACAGATGCGGGCTCCGGGAGGCGCCAGTTGAGTACAGCGGCCATGTCTTCGGCCGTGCTGAGATCTCGCCCCAGTGCGGCTTCATGGAGGTGGAGGAGTGGGTGTTCACCGGTTTCGGCCGCCAACGCGAGCAGGTGTGCTCGGAGGGTTGGCCACGACGGCTCGCTGGTGAGTTCAGGGACGATGTGGTCGGCTTGGCTATCGAGTATCTGAACAATCTTGGGGCCAACCAGCTGCTCGGCCGCGACATGGAGCCCGTCGGTGTAGCGCTGAACGGCCTCGAACAGCCGGGCAGCCGGGTCGCTGAGTTCTCGGAGCAGTGTGCTAGCTGAGGTGGGGGCTTCGTCACGACCGAGGATTTGCCTCAGAATCTCGGTTGGAGTGCGGGGTGCGACGGTGTCGGGTCGGATGAGGGTGTGCGGGTCGCCGTCGCCGACCACCTGGAGGTAAAGGTGGTTGGCCGCTCGCCCGCGGGTGAGCATCGTATACAGCTGCTGCCGGGACTCTTGCCCGGTGACCAGGCCGTGCATCGTGTCGGCGGAGAGGCCTTGGGCGCCGTGGATCGTGGTGGCATAGCCGAGGCCGGTTGAGCCGCGGACATAGTCGGCGGGCAGCCGGACTGTGCGGTGACTTCGGTTGTGTCGCACGGCCAGGTCGCCGCGTTTGCCGACCTGGGTGACAGTCCAGCGGTCGCCGTTTTTGACCCAGTCGGCTGGCGCGAGGCGGAGTCGGCGGTCGTTGCTGCGGGTGATGATCACATCGCCGACACTGGCCTGGTTTCCGTCTGCTAGGCGCACCTCACGGCCGGGCGGGTGACTGCCGAGGAGATGATCACGGGCTTGTCGGTTGAGTTCGTCGACAAGTTTTCGGGTGGGGGCGATCATGATCGCGTCGAGTCCGGCGGCTCGGTCGAACACCCACGCGGCGAAGGCATCGTGGGTGGTGGTGGCAATGTCGCCGACATGAACGCGGCCGTGATCAAGGTAGAAGTCGAGTGCCTCCGGTTTGCCTTCACGGAGGCGGAGTGAGGCAGCGGCTTCGTCGGGGTCGGTGAAGCGGTGCAGCTCGGTAAGGTGTAGGGCGCCGTGGGTGTGTGTGATGTCGCGGAGGACGCCGCCGGCGCCGATCGCGGCGAGTTGTTGATCATCACCGATCAGGCGGACACTGGCACCGCGGCCGATGGTGAACTGGACGGCGGTGTCGAGGGAGAGGGTGTCGGCCATGCCGGCTTCGTCGATGATCAACAAGGTCGACGGACCGATCGCTGCCGCCCAGTCCGGCAGTTCGCCGTGGTCAAGTGACCAGGTGAGTTTCGCGAGCGTGTCGGTGCGGATGCCGGTCTGTTCGCCGAGGACGGCGGCCGCTGCGGCCGAAGGGGCGAGGCCGATCACCTGGCCGCCGTCTTGGTTCCAGGCCAGGGCGAGGGCGCGCATGGCGGTGGTCTTGCCGGCGCCGGCAGGGGCGATCGCGAGCTGCAAACGAGCCCCCGATGTGCTCATCTGCCAGACCAGGGACGCCTGCCCGGCATCGAGTGCGCTCCCGTTCGCCGCCATTTCGAGCAAGGCCAGGTCGACCGCCGTCCGCTCAACAGACGCACCGCCGCGACGTGCTGCGGCGGTGAGGAGGCGCTGCTCGGCGTCGAGGATCCGCTGCGATGTGTAGAGGGCGGCGCCGGCGACGGTGTAGACCGACGAGCCGTCGACCCGCCGCAACACTTCGGGTTCCTCGATGTCGTCGTGCGGCGGGGCCAGGGCAACCGACCGACGATCGAGCACCTCATCGACCAACAGGTCGACGAGTGCCGTGGCATCTTCCGAGGGCACGTCGATGGTGCGGACTTGTCGTTGTGCTTCGGCCCGGACATGCCACATCTGCCACGTCGAGCGGCTCGCCTCGATGACGGCCAGGATGTGATCAGCGGTCTGTGCGACCCAGCGGCCGTCGGCGATCGGAGCGGTCTCGGCGTGCGATGCCAGTGCCGTCCGCACCATCGACGTCACGGCGCCACGTCCGCCCAGCACGGTCGCGGCTTCGGCAAGCCAGGTCGCGCGTTGCTCGGCCAGAGACCGGGGTTCGTGCTTGGCGTCGCGGGTCTCCAAGGTGGCCTGCTGCGCGAGGTGCAATGCTTCTACCGGGGTCGGCGGTCGGCCATGATCATTCTGAAATTGGATGGCCAGCTCGCCGCGGCGGGTCTCGATGTGGGCACGGCGGCTCGACCAGCGCTGATTCAGTCGGGGGTCGACGCCGACGATCTCCCGGACTGGCCGCTTCGCCGGATCGGTTCCCGGCCGTTCCGCGAACCGCGCCCCCAGAGCCTCGCGAAGGTGCTGTTCCAGGGCGGTGTTGTAGGTCTCCGAGGCGGCAACATTGGCCTTGAAGAGCACGCGGCCGTCGATGGACAACCAGCGTCCGTCGAGGGTTTGTACCTTGTTTGCCACTGCGACGTGGGTGTGCAGATCTGGGTCGCCGGCCCGGCTGTCCCGGTGGGTGAACGCGACGGCAACCAGGCCTCGAACGTTGACCTGCCGAATGCCTTGAGGGCCGGTCCGGGTGAACAGGGCATGCTTCTCGATGAACGCCAAAGCATCCTGCACGGCAGCCTGGTGGGCGCGTTCAATCACAGCCGCCACCTTCGGATCAGCGACCGCCCACAACGTCGACACCGACTTCACCGGGGAGAATGTCAAGTCATAACCCGCCACTGTCTGGGTTCGTGGCCGCGAGTTTTTCGCGATCTGTCCCGCCAGCTCCCGGGCATCGATCGGCTCTCGGCCATGCTCGGCCAGGAAAGACTCCCGGGCCACCTCGGTCCGCACCCGGGCCCGATCGGCAGCCGGCAGCGGAGCGCCGGCCGGCCGGCCGGCCGCGCTGTTGATGGCGGCAATGCGCCTGGCGACCTCGAGCCGAAATGGGCTGACGTCGCTGTCAACGATCTTGAACGGCGCTCCGAGCCTGGCCGCATCCTGGTAGTCGCGTTGGGTGAGGTCTGGTCCTTCCAGCTGCTGCTGTCGGAGCTCGGCCAACGGGTGCAGACCGCAGCCGAACAACGCTCGCATCTGCTCCGCGGTCACCGGGTCGCCAGCGGTCAGGCCGTCGATCCCCTCCGAGCCGGAACCGATCCACACCCCCGGTGTCTCACCCCGTTCGGTGTAGTAGGACGCCAGCCCGGTGTGACCTTTCTCGGTCGAATCCAGCGCCGCGACCTGCCGGGTCAGGTAGTCATACCCGGAGCCGGCTGTGAGCTTGTGGAGGCTCATTGTCATACCCACCCGAAGGGGGTACAAGCCGCCGGAGCGGTCACGCCGACCCGAGCTCCTTCCGGCGGTGCATGGGGTGTGCTGGGCTCGGAAATTTCGGAGTTCAAGGGGGTACTTCGGACGGAGCTGTCAGCGGTCTGAGGCATCACAGGATTTCAATTTTGAGGCGGTGCAGATCGGGCCAGGTAGCCGGAGAGTGAGGAGTCAGCAGCGATCTGGCAAGAGCAGCGTCAAACATAAGTCCCGTAGCAGGACCCGTATGTGGCAGGCCCTGGTCATCGGCGACCGTTCCCCTTAGGCGGCCGAGGTCGGCCGCCTCTGACCAGCGAGATGTCGAGAGTGCGGCCTGGATCCGCATGGCGCTGACGTGGAGCACCAGTTCTTCCAGCGGATACTCCAGGCCGACCGGGCCGAGCAGAGGCCGCGATGAACGCTGCCCTAGAGTTGGCTCACCGTGCGGCTCGCGCAGCTAGGCGAGGGCACTTCACCAGTACTACGTGATCAACGCCTGCAGCGTCCTCGTCGGGACCTCTTGGCCGCTTCCTAATTCGGCGGCGGCGCGTTGAAAGTGAATCGGTTGCCCTCGGGATCTCGCATGTCGACCCACTCGAAGCCGTTCTCCTCGTGACGCCCCTCGTTCGTCGCTCCGAGCGAGACTGCTCGTGTCGCGTCGGTGTCGAGGTCGCGGGACGTCAGCGCTATCAGCATCCGTTCGCTTCCTCTGTGCGGATCCGATCGGACGAACAGCCACTTCGCTCGAGGCTCCGGAGGGGACAACTGCGCGTAGTCAGACGTTGCGCCGTCATCCAAGGGAATCTCGAGCACCTCCGAAATACACCAGGTCGCAGGAGCGGCACACACCCGCCTACGACGGCGTGGTGTGGTCCCGCACTCGGGGCAGCGCGGCTGCTGCGCGTGTTCAAGTTCATCCACAGCTGAGTTCGGCAGCGAGTGTTGTTAGATACGGACAACTGGCCGTGGCTGGTGTGGCTGCTGTTGCCAGTGCAGCAGAGGCAATCGACGAAGTCACGTGGCACCCCAGGCGCACGGCCGCTACGAGCCCACTACAACACGGCGGTTATGGATCGGAACTGCGGTGCAGAGGGCCGCGCGACGGTCCGTGAGCGTCGCTATGCGGAGGCTCTCAGGGGCTCGAGGGCGGCTAGGACGAGGTCGAGGCCGAAGATGAACGCCTCCGCCGGGTCGTAGCCGGCAGCAACGAGCGCCGCGGCGGACTCGTTGAGGTAGGGGAACTCGTCAGGAGGAAGCTGGGGCAGGTAGACGTCCTTGGCCATGTCCGCGAGCTCGTCGGCGGTGTCGAACGGCAGGCTGGCTTCCTGCAGGGCGAACCCGTAGACGTAGCTGTCGAGCAACCAGTTGGCGTGCGTCGCCATCAAGACCGAGAAGCCAGCCCTCCGCAGGCAGGCGGTGACCGCTTCGTGGTGGCGGAGGTTCGCGGGCCCCGGCGACGTCCGCGACACCATCAGGCCGTTCGCCCACGGGTGGCGTGCGAGAACCTGTCGGGCGGATACCGACCGCCGTCGCATCGCCGACTGCCAGTCGGTCTCCTCGGGCGGGAGCTCGATCTCCTCGAACACGACGTCGATCATGGCGTCCAGCAACTCCTCCTTGCTCGCCACGTAGTGGTAGAGCGACATCGCGCCCGCGCCGAGCGCGCCAGCCAGCCGGCGCATGCTCAGCCCGTCGACCCCCTCGCGGTCGGCGAGCCGGACCGCCTCGACCACCACCCGCTGCTTGCTCAGCCCCGCGTCTGACGCGACCTGGCGTTGCTTCCTCACAGACACGGGTCTCCTCGCTCCCTCGAACGGCTTGACAATCGTACAGCGTACGAGCATAGTACGGTGTACGACGTACGGTGTACGAGCCAGCGAGGGTCGCGGCTCGAACGTGAGGAGCCTTCTGTGGGAACCGAACAGCGATCGAATGAGAAGCCTCGAATGCGGGTTGTCGGCGCGACGGCGATCGCGCTCGCAGCGTCGATGGCGATCCAGACCGCGATGTTTGCCTGGACCGAACCTCCCGCCTACGGGGACCCGATCGAGGAGGTATTCGCCTGGCACGCGGAGAACCGGGTCGTGGTCGCGATCGCGGTCGGCCAGGAGGCGCTGCACCTGCCGCTGCTGCTCGGGTTCGTGACCGGTCTCCACGGGCTCGTCGGGCGTCGCGGGGGTGCGGGCGCGGACTGGTCGCGCCTCGCGGTGGCCGCGGGCGCGACTCTCTCGGCGGTCTTCGCGCTCTACGCCGTTCTGTGGATCGGAGTCGTGCTGTCCGCCGGCGTGCTCGCCGAGCCGAGCCCGGCGTTCGAGCTCGTCTGGCAGCTGCATGCAGCAGCGTTCGCGCTGGCGCTGCCGGCGCTCGGCACCACCTTCATCGGCGCTGCGCTGGCGGCGCACGCGAGCGGCCTGACTCCGGCGTGGCAGCGTCTGCTCGGCCTGGCCGGCGGGAGGCCTGCTGCTCGCCGCCGGGGCGGCCAGCCTCGCGATCGCGGACGGCTCGGCGCTCCTGTTCGTGGGGCTGCCCGGCTTCTTCGCCTGGCCCGTGTGGCTGCTTGCGACCGGCGTACGGCTGGTGCGCTCGAACAGCCGACCGTCCTGACAACGCATCGACCTACGACGAGGAGGAATGATGGGAACCGAGATCAAGGCAGCCGCGATCGCCGCAGCGCTTGGGGCGTTCGCCGGGGGTGCGCCGGGGGAGGCTCCTGTGGGAACCGAACAGCGATCGAACGCCGGAGCACACCTGGTGCCGGGGGCGGGCCCGGCCGGGGCGGCGACGATGAGAGCCGCCGTCCAGCACCGCTACGGCCCGCCCGCGGTGCTCCAAGTGGCCGAGATCGAAAGACCGCTGCCTGGTCGAGGCGACGTGCTCGTCCAGGTGGTCGCGGCCTCAGTACATCCCGGCGACTACTTCGTCATGACGGGCGAGCCGTACGTGGTGCGGCTCGTGTTCGGTCTACGGCGGCCACGCCACGGCATCCCCGGCAGGGACCTTGCCGGTGTGGTGGCAGCCGTCGGCAAGGACGTCACTGATCTGCAACCGGGCGATGAGGTGTTCGGCTGGAGCACCGCTGGAACACTCGCGGAGTACGCCTGCGTCCCGGCGGACAACCTCGTGCCCGTGCCCGCCAACCTGCCCGTCGTGGAGGCGGCAGCCGTGCCCACGTCGGCCATGACGGCCTTGCAGGCACTGCGCGACATCGCACACGTGCGACCGGGCCAGACGGTGCTGGTCACCGGCGCCTCGGGCGGCGTGGGCACCTTCGCCGTCCAGATCGCCAAGGCGTTCGGCGCCGAGGTGACCGGTGTCTGCAGCACCCGCAACGTCGACCTCGTCCGGTCGCTCGGTGCCGACCACGTCATCGACTACACGACGACCGACTTCACCTCAACGGACAGGCGCTACGACGTCATCCTCGACAACGTGGAAGCCCAGCCCCTGGCGGCTGTCCGCCGAGCGCTGGCGCCAACCGGCACCCTCATCCCCAACAGCGGACGCGGTGGCCGCTGGCTCGGCCCCCTCGGTCGGATCGTCAAAGCGCGCGTGCTGTCCGGCTTCACCCGTCAGCAGCTGAGGCCTTTCACGTCGGTCGGGAAGCGCCAGGACCTGCTCACCCTGGCCGACCTCCTCGCGACCGGGCAGGTCACGCCCGTCATCGACCGCACCTACCCCCTCGACGAAGCAGCCGACGCCCTCCGCTACGTCGCGGCCGGCCACACCCGAGGGAAGGTCGTGATCACCGTCTGACGACCGGACCGACGAGAACGACCCCACCCGTGCGTATGCACGCCCAGACCTGCCGCCACTCCGGCGGACGGACCGCTCCTCTCGAAAGAAGAACCGATGACCATCCGAACGACAACCCCGAACCTGCTCGACAACCCGCCGATCCCCGTGCAGGCCAAGCTTGCGGCAGCCTGGACCAGCTTCATGTTCCTCGTCATCTACATCGACTACTTCCACCTCTACCAGCCCGGCGAAATCGACGAAATCCGGGGTGGCGACATCTTTGTGTTCGACATCAGCGGGACATTGATGACCATATTCTTCGCGCTCATAGCGATCCCGACCCTGATGGTGCTGCTCTCCATGACGCTGCCCGCCCGGGTGAACCGCGCCACGAACCTCGTCGTTGCATTGCTTTACATCCCCCTCTCCGTGTTCAACGCGGCAGGGGCGTCCTGGGACTGGGCCTTCTACTACGGCCTCACCATCGGAGTCGAGGTGCTGATCCTGGCCTTCATCCTGCGCTCCGCCTGGACCTGGCCCCGAACCCCCGCCGTCCCAGCCGGTCCCGCGACGACCGACCTTCGACAGGACCTTCGACAGTAGGTATCCGTGTAAAGTCCTACGGCGTGAAGCCCGCCGCCGCGGACACCGGGCCGACCGTGACCAGCTCAGTCGCGGTATGCGCAGAGAACCTGCTCACGAACGGTCCGGTGTCCGCGCGGGGGCTCACTGGCCGGTGGACAACGCCCGTGATGGGGACCCTGCTGCCGGCAACCATCCTGGGGTCGTCGCGGCCGCGAACCCAGCCGCGGCGGGGAGGTCAAGTGGCCGCTTGTTCGGCGTTCGGACCGGCAGTGGGGCCGGCATCGACGAACCGCATCGGCCGAGTCCTGCGTGGCTTGGTCGGGTGGTGCCGACGGGCGGGGATCGGGTTGCCGTCCTCGTCGATGTGGGTCCGTTCGACTCACCTATCGTTTTCATGATGGCGTCGAGGTTTGACGAGATGTCGCAACAGGTGTTTCGAGCACGGGTCGAGCTTCAACATCACGACTATTTCGCGGCTACCGCCCAGGAGGATTTGCTCACGGTCGGAGTACTGCTGACACCCGGAACCTCTTCCGGGCGTGCCTGGGATACGACGATGGTCGCGGCGAAAGGCGACCAGAGTTTCCGAGGCCGTCGCTTGACGGGTACGACCAGCCCTCGATGAGTCGGCGCCCTCCAACGCGGGCTCGCGCGCGAGCACTGCTGCGACTCAACGTTCGATGGCTCGTCCAAAACCATCGAAGTCAAGTGTGTTCGGAAACTTTCAGGGGGACGTGGTCTGACCTGCGTAAACACCAACGTACCCCCCGACGTACCTCCTCGATGGCGTCCTGTGGAGGTACGAATCCGGTGATCTCTCCTCCTCATGATTCGCCACATAGACCAACTGCTGGTCTCGACGGAGCACGAACGACCACTGCCGGAATGTGAGAGAGCCGGCCGAACGCTGAGGAGAACCGACATGAGCATCGCCCAACCGGCCGAATCGCCCGACACCCTGCATGCCAGGGACGAGCTGCTCACCATGAAGGAGGTCGCCGGCGTGGTCCGCGTCCCCGTGGCCACGTTGCGCTACTGGCGCCACCTCGGGTCCGGCCCACGCAGCTTCCGTGTCGGTCGAAGCGTCCGCTATTGGCGTACCGACGTCCTTCACTGGCTCGAACAGCAGAGCAACGATCCTCAGGCATCCCGCTGAGGCTCACCTCTGCGTCCAGATGAAAGGCAGGATGGAGCATGGCCAGCATCGAGAAACGATCCCGACAGGATGGCCGGGCGTCATGGCGTGCGCACTACCGGACACCATCGGGCGAGCAGCGCAACAAGACCTTCAACCGCAAGGCCGAAGCCGAGCGGTTCCTCGCGAGCGTCGAGTCATCCAAGAACACCGGGTCCTTCGTCGACTCGGTGCTCGCGCGGATCACGGTGGGGGACTGGGCCACACACTGGCTCGACAACCAGACCCACCTCAAGCCGTCCACCCACGAGCGGTATGCGGGGATCATCCGCGAGCACATCCGACCCAAGTGGGACCGAGTGAAGCTCGCCAATGTCTCCCACGCCGACGTGCAGAAGTGGGTAACAGCGCTGTCGAAGACCCGCTCACCCGCGACGGTCCGCAAGGTCCACCGTGTGCTCTCACTGATCCTCAACATGGCCGTCAAGGACGGACGCTTGGCCCGCAACGTCGCGACCGGCGTTAATCTCCCGCGCCCGTCCAAGGAGGAGCAGCGCTTCTTGACCCACGCCCAGGTCGAGGCTCTCGCTGAGGCGTGCGCCCGCCCAAGTGACGTGAGCAAGCATTGCCGTCTCGATGAACGCGAGAACCAGACCTACCGGCTCGTCGTCCTGTTCCTTGCTTACACCGGCGTCCGATTCGGCGAGATGGCCGCACTCAGGGTGAGCCGTCTCGACCTCACCCGCCGACGCGCGACCATCGCCGAGTCCGTCACCGTCGTGCAGGGCAAGGGGCTGGTCTGGGGCACTCCCAAATCTCACGAACGCCGGCAGGTGCCGATCCCACGGTTCCTCGTCGCCGAGCTGCGAGACCACATCGCGGACAAGGAGCCCAACGAGCTCGTGTTCAACGGCGTACGGGGAGGCGGGCCACTACGCGCTCCGATCTTCCGCGCCGGCTTCCACGTCGCGGCCTCGGCGATCGGCATTCCCGAATTGCACCCGCACCAGCTGCGCCACACCGCAGCCAGCCTCGCCATCGCCAGCGGCGCGGACGTCAAAGTCGTGCAGCAGATGCTCGGCCATTCGAGCGCCGCGATGACGATGGACGTCTACGGACACCTCTTCAGCGACCGCCTCGACGAGGTCGCCGACGCGCTCGACACCGCCCGATCCGAGGCCGCCAAATCTGCCGCTGCTGTTGCCAATGCTCAAAATCCTGTTGCCAAAGTGTTGCCAAACGCCGATGTGGTCGACTTGGCCGCCTACAAGGCGAAAGGTAAAACCGCAGGTCAGACGGCGATTTCGGATGGCGCCCCCGGCGAGATTCGAACTCGCGCTCCCGCCTCCGGAGGGCGGTGCTCTATCCCCTGAGCTACGGGGGCCGGTCACGTCAGTGTGCCGCAACGTGGTTAAGGGCCGAAAGGCAATGTACCAGCGCGCCCGCGGCGCCTACTCCTCTCTTCCCGCCAGTACATGAATATCTCTAGTACCTGAACGCCTTGTCTCTCTAGGGCGTAAAGGCCTTGTCCGCGAGCTGATAAGACAGCGGGCCCAGGGCAGGGTCTGGCACAGTTTCGCGATGTGACGCATACCCACGTGGCCGGCTCAATTCACGCCGATTCCACGGCGCGGGCGCCCAGCTGGCTCGGCACGCCGAGCGATGTCAACGCCCTGCTTGGGACCCTGTGGAGCAGCGGCGTAGCCAAGGACGAAAACGGCGTGCTGAAGGTGGCAGGCCTAAGTGTCATCGAGATCGCCAATCAGGTAGGGACTCCGGTATACGTGGTCGATGAGGCCGACCTGCGCGCCCGAGCCCGCGCGTTTGCCGAAGCCTTCGACGGCTGGGACGTCTACTACGCCGCCAAGTCATTTCTCTGTACGACCGTGGCCCGCTGGGTGGCTGAAGAGGGGCTCGGCATCGATGTGTGTACCGGCGGCGAGCTGGCTGTCGTGCAGCGTGCTGGAATTGATCTTCGCCGGGTTGGGCTGCACGGCAACAACAAGAGCGTCGAGGAGCTGACGTACGCACTGACCGTTGGGGTCGGAAGGATCATTCTCGATTCTTTCGATGAGATTGACAGACTCAGCGCCCTCGCTGAGCGGCTGCAGATCCGGCCGCGGGTCATGATCAGAGCAACCACCGGAGTCGAGGCGCATACGCATGAATACATCGCGACCGCCCATGAAGATCAGAAGTTCGGCTTCTCTATCGCCGGGGGTAGTGCCGCCGCCGCGCTGCTCGCCTGCCAGGAGCATCCGTGGTTGGACTTGATCGGTATCCACTCCCACATCGGCTCCCAGATCTTCGATGCCGAGGGCTTCGAGGTCGCGGCACGCCGTACCCTGCGGCTGCACGCTGACTTCGCGGCGCAGACGGGCATCGAGCTGGGTGAGATGGACCTTGGTGGTGGCTTCGGCATCGCCTACACCAGTGCTGACACGCCCTCCACGCCTGCTGCGCTAGCGGAAGATCTTCGCGGCATCATCGACCATGAATGCTCGGCGCTAGGCATCGCGGTCCCGCACCTGTCGATCGAGCCGGGCCGCGCGATCAGCGGCCCGAGCACATTCGCTCTCTACCGGGTCGGCACCGTCAAGCCTGTGGCATTGGACGGCGGCGCCAGTCGCCTCTACGTGGCGGTCGACGGGGGAATGAGCGACAACATCAGGACGGCCCTGTATGCCGCCGAATACTCCGCAACGCTGGCTTCCCGTCTTTCCACCGCTCCTCCGGTACTAGCCCGCGTCGTCGGCAAACACTGTGAGGGCGGCGACATCTTGGTGCGTGACGAGTTCCTGCCGGCTGACATCGGCCCAGACGACCTGCTCGCAGTGCCGGGCTCCGGCGCGTACAGCCGATCGATGGCGAGCAATTACAACCACGTTCCACGACCGCCGGTGATCGCCGTGCGGGACGGCCAGATCAGCACGCTGATCCGGCGCGAGACCATCGAGGATTTGTTGGCGTTAGATGCTGGGTAAGAGCTACGTGGGGTGAACCCGCCCCGGCTCAAAAAAAAATTGGGTTTCGCCGACTTCCCCAGAATGAGGAACAATAAGACCGCCACGATTCGGGGTCGTGGTGTCGTTGTGTAAATGAGGTTTACGTGACTTTGACCAGCGTGCGACCCGCGCCTCTCCTTGACGTCTCACCACTCACACCACTCCGGGTGGCTCTACTCGGCTGCGGAGTGGTCGGCTCGGAGGTGGCGCGATTGATCATCGGGCAGGCAGCCGATCTACGCGCTCGGGTGGGGAGACCCCTGGAGCTGGTCGGCATCGCTGTACGGCGGCCGGATCGCGACCGCGTCGGCATCGATTCAGAGTTGCTCACCACCGACGCCGAGGCGCTGGTGATCCGCGAGGACGTCGATCTGGTGATCGAAGTCATTGGCGGGATTGAGCCGGCGCGGTCGTTGATCTTGGCGGCAATGCGGCACGGAGCCTCTGTTGTGACCGCGAACAAGGAGCTGCTGGCCGCGGACGGTGCGGCGTTGTTCGAGGCTGCTGAACAGGCCGGTGCGGATCTGTATTTCGAGGCTGCGGTCGCGGGCGCAATTCCGATCATTCGGCCGCTACGGGAATCGCTGGTGGGTGATGAGATCACCTCGGTGATCGGGATCGTCAACGGCACCACCAACTACATCCTGGACCGGATGGACGCTGGCGGGATCAGCTTTGCCGAGGCTCTTCACGAGGCTCAGCAGTTTGGCTACGCGGAGGCGGATCCGACGGCAGACGTTGAGGGCTTCGACGCCGCGGCCAAGGCAGCGATATTGGCGAGCTTGGCGTTTCACACCCGGGTCACGGGCGCGGATGTCTATCGGGAGGGCATCACGAGCGTTACTCCGGCTGACATTGCCTCGGCGCACGACATCGGCTGCGTGGTCAAGCTCTTGGCGATCTGCCAGTTGTCGCCTCCCGTCGCAAGCCCTGCGGAGCGGACAGTCTCGGTACGCGTCCATCCCGCGATGATCCCGCGCTCCCACCCGCTCGCCGCAGTTGGCGATGCCTATAACGCCGTCTTCGTCGAGTCGATGTCCGCCGGACGGCTGATGTTCTACGGTCCCGGCGCCGGCGGCTCCCCGACTGCAAGTGCCGTACTGGGCGATCTCGTGACGGTTGCCCGGAACCGGCTGCGTGGTGCGGTCGGCCCAGGAGAATCCAGCTATGCGGCGCGCCCAGTGAGCAGGATCGGCAGCGTCTTGACGCGATATCACGTCTCGCTCGAAGTTGCTGACGTGGTCGGCGTGCTCGCCACGATCGCGGATGTCTTCGCCGAGCACGGGGTGTCGATCGAAACTGTGCGACAGAACGGGCGGGGTGCCGATGCGCAGCTCGTGCTGGTGACCCATCATGCACGCGACGCTGCCCTCAGCGCCACAGTTCAAGCGCTACGAGGCCTCGATGTCGTACGTCAGGTCACCAGCGTGATGCGAGTTGAAGGCGATTGACATGATCCCGGAGTCCTTCGCCGCGGACCGAAACACTTCTCTCAGGCACCGTCCCGGATACGGCGTGATCGCTCGCTATCGCGACTGGCTGCCGTTGTCCGACAGCGATCCCGTGATCACTCTCGGGGAGGGGAGTACGCCGCTGGTTGCGGCCGAGAAGTTGTCGGAAATCCTGCGTTGCGAGGCGTGGATCAAGGTCGAGGGCACCAACCCAACCGGCTCCTTCAAGGACCGCGGCATGACGGTCGCGCTTAGTGTTGCCGCCGGGCAGGGTGTCCAAGCCGTGGTGTGCGCCTCGACCGGAAACACCTCCGCCTCTGCCGCCGCGTACGCAGCACGCGCTGGCCTCTCCACGATCGTGTTGTTGCCCGCCGGTCGAATCGCGACCGGCAAGCTCGCCCAGGCGATCGTGCACGGTGCCAAAGTCGTACAGGTTGACGGCAACTTCGACGACTGCCTGGAACTCGCACGCAAGCTGGCATACGACTACCCGGTCGCGCTGGTCAACTCGGTTAATCCCAACCGGATCGAAGGTCAAAAGACAGCTGCGTTCGAAGTGATCGACGAGCTGGGGGATGCGCCAGATGTGCATGTCATCCCAGTTGGCAACGCCGGGAATATCTCGGCGTACTGGCGTGGTTATAGGCAATATGCATCGGCCGGCAAGGCGATGCGAACGCCCAGAATGTGGGGATTCCAGGCTGCGGGTGCGGCGCCTCTGGTGTTAGGACACCCGATCTTGCAGCCCGAAACGATAGCCACCGCAATTCGCATTGGTAATCCAGCATCGGCTGAGCAGGCACGAGTCGCCCGCGACGAGTCGGGGGGCCTGATCGAAGCTGTTAGCGACGATCAAATCCTCGACGCGCAAGCCTTCCTCGCCCGTGAAGAAGGCATCTTTGTCGAGCCGGCATCGGCTGCCGGGGTTGCGGGCCTGCTGGCCAAGCAGCAACGCGGCGAGATCGAATCTGGTCTGCAGATTGCGATCACCGTGACCGGCCACGGTCTCAAGGACGTAGATACGGCTCTGTCGCGACTTGGTCCGATTCATGCAGAGGTCGTGACGGCCGACTTGCTCGCCATCGCATCGGTCTGCGGGCTGGTGGACTAAGCATCTCGCGGGTGCGATCAATTCCAAGGAGGAGACCATGCGTGCTGACCTAGCGCAGCACCGGGTCTTAATGCCCGGCAGGTCGGTGACGGTCGAGGTACCAGCCACGAGCGCCAATGTGGGGCCCGGCTTTGATTGCTTCGGCCTCGCGCTCGACTGGCGGGAACGGGTCAACCTCGCAGTGATCGAGGACGGTTATCGGATCGAGGTGTCCGGCGAAGGTGCGGCCGAGCTACCGCGGGATGAAAGTCATCTGATCATCCGCGCGGTCCTGGTGGGTTTAGCTGATCTTGGTGTACAGGCACCAGGCCTGTGGCTTGGCTGCCGCAACACGATTCCCCACGCTCGAGGCCTGGGATCTTCGTCGGCGGCCATCGTCGCAGGATTATTGGCTGCGGCCGGGCTGGCGGAGACTACTGCAAGACCGGAGTGGCTGCTGGGACACGCCAATGCCATTGAGGGTCATCCGGACAATGTGGCGGCGGCGATCTACGGCGGATTCGTATTGGCGTACGAAGGCCGAGCGGGAGTTACGGTGGCGCAGGGCAACGTGCATCCCTCCATTGCGGCAGCGCTGTTCATCCCCGAGACCTCGGTGGGCACCGAGTTAGCCCGCGGACTGCTGCCCGAGATGGTGCCGCATGTGGAGGCAGCCGCCAACTCGGGACGGGCGGCTTTGCTGGTCCACGCCTTGGCCTCCGAACCCGATCGGCTCTACGACGCCAGCTGCGACTGGTTGCACCAGGGCTATCGGGAAGCCGCCATGCCACGGTCCTACGAACTGATGAAATCGTTACGCGGGCAGGGATTCGCGGCCATGATCAGTGGTGCTGGTCCGTGCGTCTTGGTGCTAGGCACCCGGACGGATCTGGCCGTACTTCAAGATCAACAGATAGCAGGATTCTCGGTACGGCTCAGTGAGATAGGCGCAGCAGCGTCGATCATCGATGCGTCAATCATCGGTTCGGACGACGTGTCGGGTCCTGCAGATCAGACTGTGATGGAAACTCCCGGCGTAGGTGCTAGCCTTATAGAGCCGACACGGTCAGGGCAGTTGCGGAGACCGGCTTCCCAAACCAGCCAAGTCACAAAGACGCACATCTGACCGAGTAGCGCCTCAAAGGTCAGGTGCGACGCGGACAAAGCTCCAAGGCATCCCCGTCAGCCATATCTCGAGAACAGTTGTCGCGATGCGCTGAGGACCTCAAGAAAGACCCGCTGGTCGGGGTATCACCCCGCCATGGATGGGCACCGAGGACGTGCCCGAACTGACAAGGACACACGTTGACAGAAATCGCCGAAATGACGAACGCATCTCCGATCGAGGAGGGCGCCGGCGAACAAGGAACACTCACCGCTGATCGTCGCAACCGCAAAGGCTCAGGCTTGGACTCGATGGTCCTTCCCGAGCTGAAGCAGCTGGCTAGCTCCCTGGGAATCAGGGGCATTGGCGCGATGCGTAAGAGCCAGTTGATCGACGCCATTCGCGCTGTCCAGCAAGACAATGGCCACCGCAACCTTCCCCAACAGTCCCGGGACAACCGGGATATCGCCAGCGCACTCGATGAGCTGCAGCAGGCACCGCGCGAGCCACGTGGCCAGCGCGAGGAGGCGCAGATGATCGAAAACCCCGTACAACCGGAGCTAGTTGAACCGACCCAGCCCGCCGCCTCGCCAGGTCAGCGACAAGCGCCGGTCGAAAACGGCGACGGCGGGCAGGTACGCCAGGAAACGCCGGGCGGCGGTGGAGACGGGCAGTCGGAATCCGACCGCTCTGATCAGCAACCTCGTACGGAGGAGGCTCGTGAGGCCCGACAGGGTGAGAGCGGCGAGCGAGGCGACGGGTCTCGCGACGGAAGGCAGAACGACCGGCAGGATCGCAGGAATCGCAACCCGCAGGCCCGCGAGAACCAGCAGCGTGACAACCAGAGTCGTGACAATCAGGGCCGTGACAATCAGGGCCGAGACAACCAGGGCCGAGACTGGGACGAGGAAGGCGGCAGTCGCCGCAGTCGCCGGCGCCGCAGCCGCGACCGACAGAGCCGGCGCAATCGTGGAGGCAGTGGCAATCTCGAACGCTACGACTCCGAGCCCGTGGTCTCCGAAGACGATGTGCTCGTGCCCGCGCGCGGGATCTTGGACGTCCTCGACAATTACGCATTCGTCCGCACCAACGGCTACCTGCCTGGGCCGGACGACGCGTATGTCTCGTTGTCGATGGTGAAGAAGCTCGGCTTGCGCAAGGGCGACCTGGTCACCGGTGTGATCCGTACGCCGCGCGAGGGCGAGCGTAAGGAAAAGTTCAATCCCATGGTGAGGATCGACACCATCAATGGTGGCGAGCTGGAATCCGCCCGGCAGCGACCGGACTTCGCGAAGCTCACCCCTCTTTATCCGCAGGAGCGGCTGAAACTCGAGACCACCCCGACCCAGATGGCCGGCCGGATCATTGATCTGGTGGCCCCGATTGGCAAGGGCCAGCGGGCGCTGATCGTCTCGCCATCCAAAGCCGGCAAGACCTTGATCATGCAGGCCATCGCCAATTCGATCGCCGTCAACAACCCCGAAGTGAAGTTGATGGTGGTCTTGGTTGACGAACGGCCTGAGGAGGTCACCGACTTCGAGCGCTCGGCCAAGGGCGAGGTGATCTCATCGACCTTCGACCGGCCGGCCGAAGATCACACCACCGTTGCCGAGCTAGCTATCGAGCGAGCGAAACGTCTCGTCGAGCTGGGTCACGACGTAGTGGTCTTGCTCGATGGCATCACCCGGCTGAGCCGGGCATACAACCTGGCGGCACCGGCATCCGGACGCATCCTCTCAGGCGGCGTCGACTCGGCTGCGCTCTATCCGCCGAAGAAGTTCCTGGGCGCCGCGCGCAACATCGAAGGCGGTGGATCGCTCACCATCGTGGCGACAGCTCTCGTCGAGACCGGTTCGAAGATGGATGAAGTGATCTTCGAGGAGTTCAAGGGCACCGGTAACTCCGAGATCCGGCTACGCCGCGAGTTCGCCGAGAAGCGGATCTTCCCGGCGATTGACGTCGACGCGTCGAGCACCCGCCGCGAGGAACTGCTGATGAGCCGCGAGGAGCTGGCCATCGTATGGAAGCTGCGCCGGGTCCTTTCCGGACTCGAGAGTCTGCAGGGGCTGGAGATGTTGTTAGACCGGCTCCGCAAGACGCAGAGCAACACCGAGTTCCTGATGGCGATCACCAAGAGCATTCCCACGCAGGACTAGCCCGGGACTAAAGCAGGCCCTCTTGCCGTTCATTTGGTGCCGCGTGTTTACTGCGGCAGAATCACCCTTTGGTGCCGGTTCACGCCACAAGCGCAGCAGCTGCGCGGCGACCCGGCACACCTGATGAGGAGATGAACATGAAGCCAGACATTCACCCCACGTACGTGGAGACGCTTGTCACCTGTACGTGTGGCAACACCTTTACGACGCGGAGCACTGCGCCCAACGGCGTGATCCATGCAGACGTGTGCTCCAATTGCCACCCGTTCTACACGGGCAAGCAGAAGATTCTCGACACCGGTGGCCGCGTTGCGCGCTTCGAGAAGCGGTACGCGGCTCGGCAGCCGACTGCCAAGAAGAAGGCGTCCACATAGCGTTGTACGCAGCGCCGGGAGGCGGGGAGATCCCTGCAGCCCGGCGCTTGCTGCGTCTCGATCACCGACTTGTCAGCGTCGGTGATCGCTATAGCAACCACTGACGCTGACAAGTCGGAGAGGAGCGTGTCGTGATCTTTGAGTCGGCCGCTCCGTTACGCGCCGAGTTCCACGAACTGGAAACGGCGCTTGGCGATCCGGCAGTGCATGCTGATCTTGCTCGCGCCCGCAAGGTGGGTCGCCGGTACGCCGAGCTGGTACCGATTGTGAAGGCCCTGGACGAGTACGACCGGATCGCCGATGATCTTGCGGCGGCCAGGGAACTCGCTGCAGAGGATCACTCGCTGGCGCTCGAGGCCGCCGAGCTCGAAGCGCAACTCGTACCGGTGACCGACCGGTTGACGCGATTGCTGGCCCCGCGCGACCCCAATGACTCCTCCGACGCGCTGATGGAGATCAAGTCCGGCGAGGGTGGCGAGGAGTCGGCGCTGTTTGCCGCGGACCTGCTGAAGATGTACTCGCGGTACGCCGAGAACCGCGGCTGGAAGGTCGAAGTACTCGACGCTCAGGAGACAGATCTCGGCGGCTACAAGTCGGCGACTATTGCGATCAAGGCACCCAGCGCAGCCGATCCTGACTCGATGCCGTACGGCGTCCTCAAATTCGAGGGAGGCGTGCATCGGGTGCAGCGGGTCCCGATCACCGAGTCGCAGGGTCGGGTGCATACCTCTGCCGCCGGTGTACTGGTCATGCCGGAGGTCGCCGAAACCGAGATCGAGATCAACGAGGACGACCTCCGTATCGATGTCTACCGCTCGTCCGGTCCGGGAGGCCAGGGTGTCAACACCACCGACTCGGCGGTGCGGATCACCCATTTGCCCAGTGGCATCGTGGTTTCCTGCCAGAACGAGCGTTCGCAGTTGCAGAACCGCGAGCAGGCGATGCGGATGCTCCGGGCTCGGTTGACGGCAGCGGCTGAGGAAGAAGCCGCCACTGCCGCCTCCGCTGCGCGCCGCAGCCAGGTGCGGACCGTCGACCGGTCAGAGCGCATCCGTACCTACAACTTTCCGGAGAACCGGATTTCTGATCACCGTATCGGCTTCAAGGCCTACAACCTTGATCAAGTTCTGAATGGGGACCTGGACGCGGTGGTCAACGCGCTGCAGGACGCGGACACGCAGCTGCGGCTGTCCCAGTTCGCCGGCTCGACCCCGTGACCAGGGCTGTCCGGCCCCTGTTGATCGAGGCGGCAGGTCAGCTACGCGTCGCTGGTGTCGAGTCGCCGGAGCAGGATGCGCGGCAGCTTCTGGCGTACGCCGCAGGAGTGGAGCTCGCTCGTCTGCCGCTGCTCGATGGGGTCGATGACGCAGCAGCTGCGTACTTCCAAACGTTGATCGACAAACGGTTGCATCGGATTCCGCTGCAGCATCTGACCGGTCGGGCCCACTTTCGCCATCTGGAGCTGGAGGTAGGTCCCGGAGTGTTCGTGCCGAGGCCTGAGACCGAGGTGATGACTGGCTGGGCGATCGAGCAGTTGCGCCCGATGGTCTACGCCGTGGCACGTGGGGAGTCGCGACATTTGCCTGTGGTGGTTGAACTCGGTACGGGGTCGGGCGCAGTCGCCAAGTCCATCGCCACCGAATTGACCGGAACCCGGGTCTACGCGGTCGAGCTATCCGACGAGGCTGCAGCGTATGCATCCCGAAATCTCGCTGACACCACCGTTGAGCTCTGTGTGCAGGACATGATCGGTGCTCTGCCAGAGCTGAACGGTGCGGTCGATCTGGTGATCGCGAACCCGCCGTACATCCCGTTCGAGGCCTTCGAGTCAGTCGTGCCGGAGGTGCGCGACCATGATCCGCCGCTCGCGCTGGTTTCCGGTCAGGACGGTTTGGATGCCATCAGAGTGGTAGTCGCTGAGGCGGCTCGGCTGCTACGGCCGGCCGGTTTGTTGTGCGTTGAGCACGCCGACGTCCAGGGCGAGTCGGCCCAACAGGTCGTCCTAGACAACGGTGGCTTCTCCGGCGTACGTGATCATCCCGATCTCGCCGGCCGTGCACGATTCGTCACGGCCCTGCGTCGTACTCAATGATCTTGTCGTTGCAACGGCTGTCAGCAGGTGATTCTGGCAGGATTGACCGGTGACCACGACCGCCGTGCCCGGCGAACCCGACCGCGGAGAGGCGGCGGAGACCGAAGTCGCTGTGACGTATCGGCGGTTCGACTGCACGGCCAATGATCCGTCCGCGTCATGCCGAGGCGACCGAGGCTGCTCGCGAGGCCATCGAGGCCGGCGAATGCATCGTGCTCCCTACCGACACCGTCTACGGGATTGGCGCTGACGCGTTCAGCGCCGAGGCGGTGCAGCGGTTGCTCGATGCCAAGCACCGTGGCCGCGACATGCCCCCGCCGGTGCTCATCGGCGAGCCGACCTTGATTCGAGCGCTCGCTGTGAACGTGCCCGAGCCGGCGAAGGAACTCGTCGAGAAGCACTGGCCAGGCGCACTCACGGTGATCTGTCGCATCCAGCCGAGTCTGCGCATGGATCTCGGCGATACCGAAGGCACTATTGCGCTTCGGGTTCCCGATCATGAACTGGCTCGCGAGATATTGCGACGTACCGGACCCATGGCGGTGAGTAGTGCCAACATCAGCGGTCAGGCTGCCGCCCTGACCTGTGACGAGGCAATTGATCAGCTGGGCGACGCAGTCACGGTCTATCTCGATGGGGGTCCGCTCGGTGATGCCAGCGGTGCGCCGTCGACAATCGTGGACTTTAGCCGAGATGAGGAGGGTCAAGTCCTGCGCCGAGGCGCTATCAGTGTTGAGACGCTGCGCGAGACTGCCCCGAACCTGCGCGATCTCACCAGCGAAGCCGACGCCGACGAAGCGGACGGCACAGAGGATGTCCCCAAAACCGACTCCGGGGACGTCCCCGCTGCAGGAGGTTGAGTGCGCGAGTACTTGTTGGTCCTCTGCATTGCGGCGGCGGTCACCTATCTGCTGAGTGGCGTATGCCGTCGCTTGGCGCTGCGGACGGGCGCGCTGGCCAGAGTCCGGGATCGCGATGTGCACACCATCGAGATGCCCTACTTCGGCGGCGTTGCCATGCTGGCCGGCGTTGCGGCCGCAATCTTGATCTCCTGGCAACTCCCATTCCTGGGCCGTCTGGTGACGGTGCAGCAAGACTCATGGGCGGTGCTGGTCTCAGCGATCGTGATCTGCCTGGTGGGTGTGCTCGACGACGTTTTCGAGCTGCCGCCGCTGACCAAGTTCGCCGGCCAGGTCTTCGCCGCGGGCATCGCCGTCGCGCTAGGCGTCAAGATGCTCTGGATTCCATTACCGAACCAGATCGTCTCCCTTGACGGCACCACGTCGGTAGCGATCACGGTCTTCTTCATTGTGCTCTGCTCCAACGCAGTGAACTTCGTCGACGGCCTGGACGGGTTGGCCACGGGCGTGGTTGGCATTGGGGCCTTGGCGTTCTTCGCCTATTCCTACTTGCTCACCGTCACCGAGGGCCTGACCAGAGCGACGACCTCGAGCCTCGTCACGGTTGCGATCGCCGGCGCCTGCCTGGGTTTCCTGCCGCACAACTTCTTCCCGGCACGGATGTTCATGGGGGATTCCGGCGCGATGCTGCTCGGCTTGCTGCTGGCCACCTCCACCATCAGCCTGACCGGTCAGATCGATATCTCCCAGCTGCAAGACGGCCGTGGAGGATTAGTGCCGACGGTTCTCCCGCTGGTCTTGCCGCTGGCCATCCTTGCGCTGCCGTTCCTGGATCTGTCGCTGGCTTTTGTGCGTCGCACCTACGCCGGCAAGTGGTGGTTTCTGCCCGACAAACAGCACCTGCATCACCGGCTGTTGGAACGTGGCCACAGCCAACGCCGTGCGGTGCTGCTGATGTACGTCTGGTCAGCGCTGGTCTCCTTCGGAGTGATCATCTTGGGACTGGTCCAGACGGAACGGCAGTGGACTGTGGTAGCGGTGGTTGCTGCTTTCGCCCTCGTTTTGCTGGTGGTCACTCTGGGTCGTCCGTTGCGCGCGAGGAATCAAGTACGGCGCGGCGAATCTCTGCGTTGATTGTTTCAGGGCCACGAGTAGGTCCCATTGCGCCGTTTGCCGCTGTATTCGTAGCTCCGTGCGGAGAATCGGCGCGAAGACGGCGGCTACATAGCGAACTTCGCAGCGAGCGGAGCGAGCCATTAGACAGAGCGAGCTTGGCGAGCGAGGCAATCAAGCCCGGATCGCGCCTCGCCGTGCTGAGGAGGAGCGAGGCGACATGCTTTACGTCGACGAGTGACGACGAAGTAGGCGAGTTTCAAAGCGCGATCCGCGCCGAGCGAGCTTGGCGAGCGAGGCAATCAAACACTGTGTTAGGTTGCAGCCACGCAGCCCTACGACCCTGGCTCGCACCTATGGCCCGGCCTCACATTTGATCAAGATTAGCTTCGACACCGGCACCAAAGGACTGCATGGCAATGACCGTTGAGAGCAAAGCGGAGCACGCGGCGACTCCTGCCGATGGCCCGAGCATTCACGTCATTCGGGCGCGCAAACTCCTGCTCGGCGGTGCCGTCGGCGGAGTGACGACGGCGATCATGTGCATGATCGGCTTCGCGATCGGCTATGGCACGACCGGTTTGATCTCGGCCGCGCTGGCGGCAGCCATGGTGTTGTTCTTCTACGGTGTCGGCCAATACGTGATGGTGCTGTTTGCCGACGCTGGCGCGCGGACGCTGCTCACGGTGTCGCTGTGCAGCTATACCGCGCGCGTGGTCAGCCTCGGGCTGGTCCTTGTGCTGTACAACGCGCATCGCGAAGCGTGGCCGATGTTGATCCCCATGGTCATCTTTGTGACAACGATCATCGTCGTCGCCGGCTGGCTGATCGTTGAGATATTTGTCTTCTCTCGCTTGCGAATCGGCGTGTACGACACCGAATACGAGACGCCCAGCAAAGGTGTCTTGGAGCCGTGACCGTCGCCACAATCACTGCTAGCGTGTGTCACGCCATGAAGGAACAACCCAAGGCGGATCACGACCAGCCGAGATCGCAAGGAGGCGGGAAATCAGACGGCATGGACTTGGGGCTCCGGGTGCTCTCCTATCTGATCTCCGGCGTCGTGATCTACGGGCTGCTGGGATGGCTGGGCGACCACTACTTCGGGACCAGGTTCTTGCTGCCGATCGGCATTGTCGCAGGCGCGGCCTTCGGGGTGTACGTGATCATCCGGCGCTATGGCCGTATCGATGACGCACCTGCAACGGGTGCCAAAGATCGCAGCGGACAGGCCACGGTAACCGAGCACAGACGCGACGCGGAGTAGGGGGAACGGTGAGCGGTTTCGTGTCGGGCCTTGCGCCGCTGGAGACTGGTGGCTTCGAGGCGCCAGGTGTGCAAAGTTTCGACTTCCCGCCGTTCTTCGAAAGCGTTCCCTGGTTCGACAAGTACATGCTGCAAGGCATTTTCTCGGTGATCTTGATCTTGGCCTTCTGGTTGATCATGGCGCGTAAGAACGCCATGGTGCCGAGCAAGGGCCAATTCATCGGCGAGACGGCATACTTCTTCGTTCGGAACACCATTGCCCGGGACATGATCGGGCATGACTTCCGCAGGTACCTGCCACTCCTTATCGCCCTTTTCTCCTTCGTGCTGGTCAACAACCTTTGGGGCGTTTTCCCCCTCACCTTGCTACCGACTCCCGCACACGTAGGTTGGCCGTACGGTCTGGCGCTCATGGTGTGGGTGATCTACAACGGCGTCGGCATCTCCAAGTTCGGCTTCTTCGGTTACCTCAAGAACACAACGTTGCCCTCGGGCGTGCCGGTGTTCATGTGGCCGCTGATCATCCCGCTTGAGTTCGTTTCCAACATCATCGTTCGGCCGATCACCTTGTCCTTGCGACTCTTTGCCAACATGTTCGCCGGCCACCTACTGATTCTGGTGTTCATATTGGGCGGGGAATACCTGCTGTTGCATTCGGAGTCGATCATCAACAAGACCGCAGGTGTGGTGGCCTTGATCTTCAGCATGGCGATATTCGGCCTGGAGATCTTCGTGCAATCCTTGCAAGCTTTCATCTTCACCGTTCTCACCGCCCAGTACATCTCTTCGGCCTCCGCCGAGGAGCACTGACCACCCTCGGTTTCGGCAGACTCCTCGAAACCCCGTCAAGAAAGTAGTCCCAATGACTCCACTGGAACTCACTGGATCTCTCGGCATCGTCGGCTACGGCCTCGGCGCTATCGGCCCCGGAATCGGCGTCGGCTTGATCTTCGCCTCAGTCATCCAGGGCACGGCGCGGCAGCCTGAGGCTCGCGGCGCGATGATGGGCACGGCTTGGATCGGATTCGCGGTGACGGAGGCGCTGGCGATCATCGGCATCGCCCTCGCGTTCGTCTTCGGCGGGCTGTGAGCGAGTGGTCGCGATGACCACGCTTCTGGTACCTCTCGCGGAGAATCCGCTAATCCCGAATCTGGCGGAAGTAATCGCCTCAATTGTGTTCGCGCTGTTGCTGACCTTCCTCATCGCCAGGTTCGTGGTGCCGCGGTTCGAGGCCACGTATGCCGAGCGCACTGCCGCGATCCAGGGCGGCATGGAAAAGGCGGAGAAGGCTCAGGAAGCCGCCGAGGCGGCCTTGCGGCAGTACAACGAGCAGCTCGCTGAGGCACGTACCGAAGCGGCGAGAATCCGCGAGGAGGCCAAGAGTGAGGGCACCCAGATCCTCGCCGACCTGCGTGAGCAGGCACATGCGGAGGTCGCGCGGATTCGGACACAGGGAGAGGCCCAGCTCGAGGCGGAGCGGACGACGGTGATGACCCAAATGCGGGCCGAAATCGGTACCTTGGCCACCACTTTGGCGAGCCGGATCGTCGGCGAATCGCTTGAGGATGATCGGCGAGCACAACGCACGGTCGATCGCTTCCTTGCCGAGCTCGAAGGTGAGGGCGAGCCCACCCCCGCTGGCAGATCATGAGTGCAGCCACCGACGCGCGACTGAGCTCGCTCGACCGGATGCTCGACGAGAGCGAGGTCGGGGACGACTTTGCCGCAGGCATGTTCGCGGTGGTCGATGCGCTCGAGTCCTCCCCGACGTTGCGGCGGGCAGTGACGGATCCAGGGACGCCGGAAGGCGCCCGGCGCGGACTAGTACACGGATTGCTCGATGGGAAGGTTGACAAGGCCGTTGTCGATCTTGTCGCCGAGGCGGCGACGCTCCGCTGGGCTGGTGGCCGCACCTTTGCCGCCGCGCTCGAGCGCCAAGCCGTACGCGGTCAGCTGATAGTTGCCGATCGCAACGGCGATCTGGAGAACAGTGAGGACGAACTCTTCCGATTCGCGCGACTGGTGGAATCCAGTCCGGAGTTGCGTAACACCTTGGCGGACCGCTCGGTCGACCTCAAGAGGCGGCAAGAGCTGGTCGGCGACCTGCTGAGCGGCCGTGCGACGTCCGCAACGAGCCTTCTGGCGCAACGGGCCGTAGCTGGCGCGCGAACGGACTTTTGGACACACGATCGAGGGTTACGTCACGCTAGCCGCGGCACAGAAGAATCGTGTTGTTGCGACCGTGCGGGTCGCGACGCCGCTGTCAGCGGATCAACGAGGTCGGCTCCAGACGGCACTGAGCAGGCAGATCGGCCGTGAGGTCATCATCCAGGAAGTAATCGACCCTGAAATCTTGGGCGGAGTTCGTGTCGAGCTCGGCGGCGAGGTGTTCGAGGGCACAGTGGCGGGTCGGTTGGCGGAGGCCCGACGCCTCTTCGAATAGCTTGGATAGATCACAATAAAAATACGTACTCCGAGATAAGAGCAGAAAGCGTAGGCGATGGCAGAACTCACGATTCGTCCCGAGGAAATCCGCGATGCACTGGATCGCTTCGTCCAGGGCTACACGCCAGAGACAGCCAGCCGCGAAGAGGTTGGCACGGTCGTCACATCTGGCGACGGCATTGCCCGGGTGGAAGGCTTGCCATCGGCCATGGCCAATGAGCTCCTCGAATTCGAGAACGGGACTCTCGGCATTGCCCTGAACCTTGATGTGCGCGAGATCGGCGTCGTCGTCATGGGGGAGTCCGAGGGCATCGAGGAGGGACAGGTCGTCAGGCGCACCGGAGACATCCTGTCCGTCCCGGTCGGTGACGGGTACCTCGGACGTACGGTCGACGCGTTGGCCAATCCGATCGATGGGCTCGGCGAGATCACCGACATCGGCGAACGTCGCCCGCTCGAGCTGCAGGCGGCCGGGGTGATGGATCGCCAAGGGGTGAATCAGCCGTTGCAGACCGGGATCAAGGCCATCGACGCGATGATCCCGATCGGCCGTGGCCAGCGCCAGCTGATCATCGGCGACCGCAAGACCGGGAAGACTGCCATTGCCGTCGACACGATCATGAACCAGAAGAGCGCCTGGGATAGCGGAGACCCGGAGCAGCAGGTCCGTTGCATCTACGTCGCAATCGGCCAAAAGGGCTCGACCATCGCTGCTGTTCGCGGGGCGCTTGAAGAGGCCGGCGCGCTCGAATACACCACGATCGTCGCCGCCCCCGCTTCAGACCCTGCCGGCTACAAGTACGTTGCTCCCTACACCGGCTCAGCCATTGGGCAGCACTGGATGTATCAGGGCAAGCACGTGCTGATCATCTTCGACGACCTGACCAAGCAGGCCGAGGCGTACCGCGCCATGTCGCTGCTCCTTCGTCGGCCGCCGGGCCGCGAAGCGTACCCAGGCGACGTGTTCTACCTGCACAGCCGCCTGCTGGAGCGCTGCGCGAAGCTCTCCGATGAGCTGGGCGGCGGGTCGATGACTGGCTTGCCGATCATCGAGACCAAGGCGAATGATGTGTCGGCGTACATCCCGACCAACGTCATTTCGATCACCGATGGTCAGATCTTCTTGCAATCCGACCTCTTCAACGCCAATCAGCGACCAGCCATCGATGTCGGCATCTCGGTCTCTCGTGTCGGTGGCGCAGCGCAGATCAAGGCGATGAAGAACGTCGCCGGCTCGCTCAAGTTAGAACTCGCCCAGTTCCGCGACATGCAGGCTTTTGCGATGTTCGCCTCTGACCTGGACGCAACCACGCGCCGCCAGCTTGATCGAGGAGGCCGGCTGGTGGAGCTGCTGCGCCAGCCGCAGTACTCGCCCTATCCGGTCGAAGATCAGGTCGTTTCGGTGTGGGCAGGACTTCAGGGTCTGATGGACGAGGTGCCGGTCGATGACGTGCTCCGGTTTGAGCAGGAGATGTTGGAGTATCTGCGGCACCACGGCAGCGTGCTTCGCAATATCCGCGAGACCAAGAACTTCGACGACGACACTGCCGCCGCGCTACGGGAGCAGATCGCCGAGTTCAAGAAGGGATTCCAGACCTCGGAGGGCAAGCTCCTGGCCGGCCGCGAGGAGCACGTCGCTTTGGAGGAAGAGGACGTCACTCAAGAACAAATCGTGAAGCAGAAGCGTGGCTAACCCGATGATGATCTTGACGACAGGATTCCGAGATGCCGGCTAGCCTACGCGAGCTGCGACAGCGGCGCGCCTCGGTGTCGACGATCAAGAAGGTCACCCGAGCCATGGAGCTGATCGCAGCCTCCAGAATCATCAAGGCGCAACAGCGTGCGCTGTCAGCTGCGCCGTACGCGCGTGAGCTGACCAGAGCAGTATCCGCGGTGGCGACTTTCTCCAACGTTGATCATCCGCTAACCACGGAGGCAGAGAATGCCACCCGGGCCGCGGTGTTGTTGATCACCTCGGACCGCGGGTTGGCCGGTGCTTATTCGTCCTCGGTGATCAAGGAGGGCGAGAAGCTCAACCAGATGCTGCGGGAAGCCGACAAGGAGCCTGTGCCGTACCTGACTGGCCGCAAGTCGATCGCGTTCTACAGATTCCGGCGTCGCGATGTCGCCGCAAAATGGGAGGG
This sequence comes from uncultured Actinomycetota bacterium, assembly GCA_963815975.1. GTDB lineage: Bacteria > Actinomycetota > Actinomycetes > Propionibacteriales > Propionibacteriaceae > Microlunatus. Next base: position 210,169 of record CAWFJC010000020.1, on the reverse strand, counting down.
CTTCTCCGAAGCGCCGAGCTACCCGCAGGCCCGAGAGATCGCCGACACGATGATCAAGGCGTTTCTGACGCCAACCGAAGAGGGCGGAGTGGATGAAATCCATGTGGTCTTCACCCGGTTTGTCTCGATGCTCACGCAGCGAGTCGACGTGATTCGGATGTTGCCCTTGGAGGTCGTGGAAGGCGAAGAGCCGCCACCTGACGATGACGAGATCCTTCCGCTCTACGAGTTCGAGCCGGATGCCGCGACGGTACTGGACGAGCTGTTGCCGCTCTACGTTGCCAGCCGCATCCATTACTGCCTGCTGCAAGGCGCTGCGTCAGAGCTGGCCAGCCGGCAGAAGGCGATGAAGTCAGCAACTGACAACGCGCAGCAGCTCATCGAGCGGCTGACCCGAGAGGCGAACCAGGCTCGCCAGGCGGAGATCACCCAAGAGATATCCGAGATCGTTGGCGGAGCGAGTGCTCTCGCCGAGGCAAGCGCTACCGCCGAGTAAGCGAATAACCAGATATCACCAGACCGATGAGATGAAGAGGGAACCAGATGACCGCCACGATTGAAGAAGAAAACACCGAAGCTCCCACGGGCGGTGTCGGCCGCGTGTCCCGAGTCATCGGCCCGGTTGTCGATGTTGAGTTCCCCGTTGATCAGATGCCCGAGATCTACAACGCGCTGACGGTCGAGACCACTGTCGGTGGCGAAACTCGCAGCATGACCATGGAGGTTGAGCTGCACATCGGCGACAACCTCGTTCGGGCTATCGCGCTGAAGCCGACCGACGGCATGCAGCGGGGCACGGAGGTGCGGGATACGGGGCAGCCGATCTCAGTGCCTGTTGGCGACATCACCAAGGGTCACGTGTGGAACGTGACTGGCGACGTGCTCGATGTCGATCCGTCGACCATCGAGATCACCGCGATAGAGGGCGCGCCCAATGGCCGCTGGCCGATCCACCGGCAGGCGCCCAAGTTCGACCAGTTGGAGTCCAAGACCGAGATGCTGGAGACCGGCATCAAGGTGCTCGACCTGCTCACGCCGTATGTGACCGGTGGCAAGATCGGCCTGTTCGGCGGCGCCGGCGTTGGCAAGACGGTCCTCATTCAGGAGATGATCTATCGCATCGCCCACAACTTCGGTGGCACCTCGGTGTTCGCCGGCGTGGGGGAGCGGACCCGTGAGGGCAACGACCTGATCCACGAGATGGAGGAGGCCGGTGTCTTCAAGGACACCGCGCTGGTGTTCGGGCAGATGGACGAGCCCCCGGGAACCCGGCTGCGGGTCGCCCTCTCGGCGCTGACGATGGCGGAGTACTTCCGCGACGTGCAGGGCCAGGACGTGCTGCTCTTCATCGACAACATCTTCCGGTTCACCCAGGCAGGCTCTGAGGTGTCGACCCTGCTGGGCCGAATGCCGTCGGCCGTGGGTTACCAGCCGAACCTGGCCGATGAGATGGGCCAGCTGCAGGAGCGGATCACTTCCACGCGTGGTCACTCGATCACCTCGATGCAGGCGATCTACGTCCCGGCCGACGACTACACCGACCCCGCGCCCGCCACGACCTTCGCCCACCTGGATGCAACCACCGAGCTGTCCCGGGAGATCGCGTCTCGCGGTCTCTACCCTGCGGTGGATCCGCTGAGCTCGACGAGTCGCATCCTCGACCCCCAGTACATCGGCCGGGAGCACTACGACGTCGCGGTGCGCGTCAAGCAGATTCTGCAGCGCAACAAAGAGCTGCAGGACATCATCGCGATTCTGGGCGTCGACGAGCTGTCCGAGGAAGACAAGATCGTGGTCAACCGTGCTCGGCGCATCCAGCAGTTCCTGAGCCAGAACACCTACATGGCAGAGAAGTTCACCAACATCCCAGGGTCGTCGGTACCGCTCAATGAGACCATCGAGTCCTTCCGGATGATCTGCGAAGGCGAAGTTGATCACATTGCAGAGCAGGCGTTCTTCAACGTCGGCGGTATGGATGATGTTGAGCGACGTTGGTCGGAGCTGCAGAAAGAAGCCTGAGGAGCGATATGGCTGAGCCCATGCAGGTGGAAGTCGTCTCGGCGGATCGTGTGGTCTGGTCGGGTAAGTCTTCCAACATCATCGCCAAGACGGTCGAAGGCGAGATTGGTATCTTGCCGGGTCATGAACCGGTACTCGGAGTGCTCGTGCCGAGTGCGGTGGTGATCTTTTGCGACGAGGGGACGCCGACCCGGGAGATCGTTGCGGTCGACGGCGGGTTCATTTCCGTATCGCAGGGAAGAGTGTCGATCCTGAGCGAATACGCCCGGATGGCCGACGAGGTGACCGTCGCAGAAGCCGAGAAGGAGCTGGCCGAAGCGCAACGCATTCTCGATACAGGCGATGGAAGTGACGAAGATCGCAAACATTTCCTGCGTGCCACAGCGCAACTACGGGCGGCACAAAAAGCGCAGTAAGGTCGCAGCTACAAAATTATCCGCGCGATCTGAGGACGTTCATGCACGGCTGGCTCGGGGTCGTCGTCGAGATCCTCGGTGTGCTGGCTGGCCTGCTGGCCATAAGCCTGTTGATGCTTGCCGTCCGGCGTCGTTGGCTGGATCGACTCGGTGGCACGTTCAGTTGTAGCTTGCGGCTGAGAATGTCGACTCCGGGCGCTGGATGGGTGCTCGGAGTCGGTCGTTATAGCGAGGGGATTCTGGAGTGGTTCAGATACTTCTCCTACTCGCTACGGCCACGAGTGGCATTCCCGCGGCGCAACGTGCGCGTACTCGAAACGCGTTTGCCGGACGCGGTAGAGGCAGTAGCACTGAACGCTGATGAGAAGGTACTGCGGCTCGAGATGCAGGACGGTCATGTGGACACCGAGTGGGAGCTGGCCATGAGCCAGGAATCGCTGACCGGCTTACTCAGCTGGCTCGAGGCCGCTCCTCCCGGCGTGCGGCGATTCGAGTAACGTCCCGGCCTTGGTGATCGAGGGCCGATCCCTACTCCTTGGTGGCGAAGGCCGCATCGAACGAGGCCTCCGACGGGCGGATGCCGTTCATGCTACGGATGAAATCCAGGGCTTCAGGTGCCCCGTCGAGACGGTCCATGCCGGCGTCCTCCCACTCGATCGAGATCGGTCCGGCGTAACCGATATGGTTGAGCATCCGGAAGATGTCCTCCCAGCGGGTGTCCCCATGGCCCGTTGAGATGAAGTCCCAGCCCCGCCGCGGATCTGCCCAAGGCAAATGAGAGGACAGCCGGCCATTACGACCGTTGTTCATCCTGATCTTGGTGTCTTTACAGTCCACGTGATAGATACGATCTTGGAAATCCCACAGGAACCCGACGTAATCGAGTTCTTGCCAGACCATGTGCGACGGATCGAAATTGAGGCCGAAGCCTGGCCGGTGATCAATAGCCTGCAGCGTGGCGACGGTTGACCAGTAGTCGTAGGCGATCTCGCTGGGGTGCACCTCGTGAGCGAAACGGACGCCTACCTCGTCGAAGACATCGATGATCGGGTTCCAGCGGTCGGCGAAATCTGCGTACCCCTCCTGGATGATCTTGTCATCGACGGGCGGGAACATCGCCACGTAGTGCCAGATCGCAGATCCAGTGAATCCGACGACGGTGTCGACGCCGAAGGCTGCGGCTGCGCGCGCGGTGATCTTCATCTCTTCCGCGGCCCGCCGGCGTACGCCCTCTGGGTCGCCGTCACCCCAGACACGCGGGTTGACCATGTTCTTGTAGCGATCGTCGATGATCGCCTCGCATACGGCCTGGCCATTGAGGTGATTCGATATTGCCCAACACCCAAGCCCATACTTTTCGAGGAGGTCCTTCCGGCCCTGAATGTAGCCGTCGTCCTCGGCCGCTTTGGCAACGTCGAAATGATCACCCCAGCAGGCGATCTCCAATCCGTCATAACCCCATTGCGCGGCGAGCCGGCACATCTCCTCGAAGGGCAGATCGGCCCACTGTCCGGTGAACAGGGTGACCGGTCGTGGCTGGGCTGGAGTGGCTTTGCCAGTGGCTTCCTTCAGATCGCCAGCGTTGTCAGTGATCATCGGATCCTCCTCGTCGGGCTTTCATTGGTTGACTTCGTCTGTGCCGACTCATGGCTTCGAACGCCGCCAGGTATCCAGAGCACGTCGCCGTCTGTTCCATTGACGACCCGGGTCAGGATGAACAGCAAATCGGACAGCCGATTGAGATAAGTGATCGCTAGCGTATTGATCCCGCCCGCCCGCTCCCCATCTGCGACCGGCTCGGTCCCGTACTCCCGGACGGCCCTCCAGGCCGCGCGCTCGGCGCGACGCACCACCGTACGCGCCACGTGCAGCTGCGCCGCAGCAGCTGTGCCGCCCGGCAGGATGAAGGACTTCAAGTTCGGTAGGGGATCACCGAATTGATCACACCACGCCTCCAGGCGGTCGATGTAGTCCTGGGTGACGCGAAGCTCCGGCGGCGGGTCTGGCCTCGAGGGGACATGCAGCGGGTTCGACAGATCGGCGCCGACATCGAACATCTCGTTCTGGATGCTTCGCAGCACGCCAGCGACCTCATCGGGCAGGCTGCCCGCTGCCAGAGCCACTCCGATCGCTGAGTTCGCCTCGTCCACATCGCCGTACGCCTCGACCCGAGGATCGGTCTTGCTGACGGCGGACATGTCGGAAAGCTGGGTCTTTCCGCCATCGCCCGTTCGTGTGTAGATGCGGGTGAGTCGAACCATGATCACACCCTACGCAACGGCCTGTCGCTGCCTGGAACCGAGTTTGCGCTGTGGCAAAGTTCACAAGGTGAACCAGCTGCGAACGCGATACCGACGCGCAAGCAGCTCAAAAATACGCGTCCATCGAGCGACTGCAATCTTGATCATAGGTATTGCCGCGCTGCTGACAAGCTGCGGCCAGATCCCCGTAACCCCGCCAGTACCGAGCTCGCCTGGAACCCCGTCCGTCGAGTCTTCGGCACCCAACGCGACACCGGTGGCGGCAAGTGGTGGCGACGTCTGCGAATACTCCCTCTCCGGCAACGCAGCGCGGCAGGTGGCGCCGCCGCCATCGACTGACGTGCCGACCAGCGGCACGATCAGCTATGTCCTCTCGATGACGAACGGAGCCGTTACGATCACGTTGGATCGGGCCATGGCGCCGTGCACCGTCAACTCCTTCGTTTCCCTTGCCGAGCAGGGCTACTTCGACAACACGAAATGCCATCGGCTGGCTGATTCGGGGATCTTCATCCTGCAGTGTGGAGACCCCAGCGGGACCGGCAAAGGTGGTCCTGGCTATGAGTTCGCCAACGAGACGGACGGGACCGAGACCTACACCGAAGGGGCCGTGGCGATGGCAAATGGCGGCCCGGGCAGCAACGGTTCCCAGTTCTTCTTGGTGTGGGCCGACTCGACCAGCCTCGACAGGAAGCGGCACTTCACGATCTTCGGCCACATGGACAAGGTCTCGCGCGACGTGGTGGCGTCGATGGCCGAGGAAGGTCAGGACGGCAGCAATCGCGACGGGACCGGCCGACCTAACAACCCCTGTGAGATTTCGAGCGTGACCAGACTCTGATCTTCCGCCGCCGGCCGCTGCCTGATGTCGGGAAAACGCTGTGGGCAATTGGGACGCAATGGCGGAGTTTCCGCAGCGTGGGATTCAAGCATCTTAGGTTTTCCCGACATCAGGCATCTGCCGACGGCGGGACATGATCAAGACCCGCTCGAGCCGGGTCGCCGCCCGGCTCGCCACTCATTGCCACTGATCATCCCGGCTGATGATCACTGATCAAGGGGAGGGTCGCGCCGCTTCGGGCGCCGGTTGAGCAGCGCCATGGCCAGCACCAAGATCCCGAGGCCCAGGAAGCCACCGATGATGTAGGCGGCGAAGCCTTGACTGCCGCGCGGATACACGGCACTCGGTGGTGTCGGAGACGGTTGGTTCGGCAGTGCATCGAGCGGGATGAGTTGCAGAACGATCATGAGAAGGTCGGTCACGGACACCCGCTTCGCTCAGGCAACGAGAACCACCCTTCCATACACCTGGTTCCCTACAGACCCAGGAACCGGCGCATGGTGGCGAGGAAGGCCTGAGGTTGCTCGCTGTGCACCCAGTGCCCGGCGCGCTTGATCGTCACCAGTTGGGTACGCGGGAAGAGCGCCCGCATGGCAACGGCGTACTCCGGGCGGATATAGCGTGACGTGGCGCCGGCCAACCAGAGCACTGGCCCTTCGTAGGGGTGGACGTTGCGCTCGGGCCAAGCACCAACCTCGTCGAGATGATCGCCGAGCAGCTCCAGGTTCATCTGCCATCGCCAGCCCTCACCAGACGGCGATAACTCGCGGCGCAGATTTTGCAGCAGGAAGCTCCGAATGGCCGGATCGCTGACGTAGCCAGCGAGCTGCGTGTCGGCCTCCTTTCGATCGGTCAAGGTCTGAAGATTGATGGCGCGCATGCCGCGGACGAACGTGGCGAACTCGCTGGTCTGCCGCGTCGGCACCGGTGAGACATCCACGACAGAGAGTCGTTCCACCAGCTCTCGATGGAGCAAGGCGAGGGTCATGGCAACCTTGCCACCCATCGAGTGCCCGACCACCGCCCATTGCTCAGGTCCGCCCTCGGCTCGGAGCAGGTCGGCAACGAGCTTGGCCATATCGGCATAGGAGAAGTGATCCGTCCACGGGGACTGTCCGTGATTGGGCAGATCCACCAAGGTGACCCGGGCAGATCCACTCAAGCCCTTGGCGATCGTTGTCCAGTTCTTTCCCTGGCCAAACAGACCGTGCAGAAAGGCAACCCGCGGTCCGGCGGTACCCAGCTGGGTGCTGAATAGCCCATCCTCCAGTGGACGGGCCGTCACGGCCGCCGCTGCCAGCAGCCGGTGTGCCAGTGCCGACGCTCCTCGACCCCGGACGAAGAAAGCAGGCCAGGCGTGTCCGGCCACGCCACGACATGCGGCGTCCCGGGAGCGATCTCGGTATTGCACGCGGGACATCGATACGGCTTCGTAGCCGATGCGCCCGGCACGCTGCGTACGATCCAGCGGCCGTCCCGCTTCACCGCAGACGTTGCGTGGCCCGAACTGAGTGGGCGCGCCTGCCTGAGGTGCTTACTCGGTCGTCGGGCCATACCTCGATTTTGCCTTATGTTGTTCCGGTGCGGTTGGTGATTGCCCGGTGCCAGGTGGACTACACGGGACGGTTGACCGCCCATCTGCCGATGGCGCCTCGGCTGATCTTGATCAAATCCGACGGATCGGTCTCGATTCATGCCGACGACCGGGCGTACAAGCCGCTGAACTGGATGAGCCCTCCCTGCACACTGGTCGAGCTGGAGGCCCCTGGGCCCGGGCAGCGTCCCGTGCCAAGCGGTGAACCGCTCTCGGGGCTCTGGGAGGTTCGCGGGCGTGACGGGGACACTCTGCAGATTTGGCTGGGCGAGGTCTACCACGATTCTTCCTACGAACTCGGCAGTGATCCAGGTCTGCAGAAGGATGGCGTCGAGGCGCATCTGCAAGCGCTTCTCGCCGAGCATCCCGAGGCATTGGCTCCTGGTTTGTCCCTGGTACGGCGGGAGCACCCCACTCCCATTGGCCCGGTCGACCTGCTCTGCCGGGACGCCGCTGGGGCGTACGTCGCAGTCGAGATCAAACGTCGCGGGGAGATCGACGGCGTCGAACAATTGAGTCGCTACCTGGACCTGATGCGGCGCGACACACTGCTCGGCACCGTGCATGGCATCTTCGCTGCGCAGTTGATCAAGCCCCAGGCACGGGTGCTGGCCACGGACCGCGGGATCAGCTGTGTGACGGTTGACTACGACGTACTGCGCGGACTGGATAGCGGCGACGACAGGTTGTTCTGAGCGGCAGCTTGCCTGCGGGCGAGCGTCGGGTAGGGAGGGCGACGGATGCTGTCTGGACGACTAAGTGAGTACGACCCGCGTGACCGAGCGGAAGCTGCGCGTTTGCTGTCGTGCGAGCGCAGGAGGAAGACAGGATCTGTGGAGCCCGACCGGGCGCGAGCCCGCAAGCGTGCCTGCGGGCGAGCGTCGGGTAGGGAGGGCGACGGATGCTGTCTGGACGACTAAGTGAGTACGACCCGCGTGACCGAGCGGAAGCTGCGCGTTTGCCGTCGTGCGAGCGCAGGAGGAAGACAGGATCTGTGGAGCCCGACCGGGCGCGAGCCCGCTAGCAATACCGCTTAGGCTGCGCTGGGATTGGACGCCGATCTGTAGTCGGGCTGGTCAGTTGATTCGTCATCACCCTCCATCGAGGGCGTCTCGGTTTCTTCGTCGGTAGCGCGGGATTGGCCATCCTCATCGATCTGTGGAGACTCGGGCTCTTCCTCGGCTGCTCTGTCTTCGCCGACCTGGCCGGCTTCGTCGGCCGCATTGCCGATGGTCGGATCGCTCTCCATCTCGGCCTCGTTGCCGCTTTGCTCTCTTCCAAAGCCGACTATTGCGGAGAATTCCGCATCAGCCACCTCAGGCACGTCGGGCAGGTTTTCAGCAGTCTCGACCGCCAATGCACTGAGCGACGTGAGCTGGTTCAGCATGGCGTGCTTGCGGCGGTTGAGCAGGTCTTGCTCGTCTCTCATCTGGCGACGCCGCAGTGCGAGTTCATGCCGTGCGCGGTCGTCGATAGCCGCGGCCTGATGCCGCGCTCGATCGATGATCTGCTCCGCGTCGGTGCTGGCATCTACCTTGACCCGCTCCGCCTGCGCGAACATCTCGCTGCGTAGCCGGGCAGCGTGCTCGGTTTCCTCGGACACGCGCTCGCCCGCAGCTCGTTGCAGCTCTGTCGCCTCCGAGAGCAGCGCCTGCATCGCCTGATTCGCTGAGTCCTGCGCCTGTTTCAGTTCGGCCAGTACTCGTTCCCGCTGGTCAGCAACCCCTTGGCGGGCGGCCGCGCTGTCGCGTTCAGCTGCCGCGAGGAGTCCCTGTGACTCGAAAGTGGCGGCCTGGCGCATGCCTGTTGCGGCAGATTCAGCCTCGGTGCGAACGGCGTCGGCCTCCAGTCGAGCCGAGGCCAGTAACTGCTCAGCCTCGATCATGGCGTGTTCCCGCAGCTGCAGCGCGTCTTGCTCACCCCGCTGCCGCAGCGCCTCCAAGTCTGCCAACTGAGCATCTCGCAGCTGGGCCAGTTCCGCCGCCGCATTCTGGCGTAACTCGTTGAGCTCGGCATGCACCTGCGCGCTCAGCCGATCAGCCTCCTGAACAGCATGCCGGGTGATATCGGTTGCCTGCTCTTCGGCAATATGGAGCAGCTCTTGGACCCGACCGCCGAGCCCGGAGAAGTCTGCCTGAGTAGCCCGGGCGTTGGCCTCGTCGAGCGCTTGGCGGAGCTCATAGTTGTTGGCTCTCAATGCGTCGTACTGCTGCAATAACTGAGCGACCTGGGCTTGCGTCGCGCTCACAAAATGATCAACGACTGAACGGTCATATCCCTTGCGGACAAGGGGAAAGCGGCCGTCGTCGGTAGGCGAGTCAACTCGTGGGGACATGTTCACGCCGGCTCCTTACACGCCAAAGTGCCGTTACCCCGAGTGATTTCAGGGTAACGGCACCTGCAGCCGGAGAGCCAGCGGGTCAGCTGGTGATGATCATTGCAGCAGACCGCCGACTGGGAGTGTTACTTCGATTTGGCGCCTTCGCCGGGCAGATCTGACGGGGCCACTAGCACGGTCGCATCACCGTCGATCTCCAGTTCGTGATCTTCATTGGCCTTTCCACCGTTCCGGGGCGATGCGCCGGGCCTGCCGCCGCCCGAGCTGTCCTCGCTAGGACCAGCGGGTGGCAGCATGTCGGGACGCATCACGGTGCGATCCCCGACCTCGCCGCCCTCCAGATCGCTGGGGTCATCGAGATCTGGGAATGCGCTGGCTGTCTGCTCGGCGAGAGCCGACAAGCTGGCCAACTGGCTGAGCACAGCCTGCTTGCGCTGGTGCAACAGCTCGGTCTCCCGGCGCAGCTGCTGCTTCCGCCACGCGAACTCCTGCTGAGTGCGCTCATTGATTGCGGCGGCCTGCTTCTTGGCGGTGGCGATCCGCGCCTCGGCCTCCTGCGCAGCCGAGCCCTTTGTCTGCTCGGCCTCCGCGAGAGCCTCCGCCCGAATCCGAGCAGCCTCGGCCAGATCGGCCTCGAGCCGCTCGGCAGACTCGCTGTGATGCTTGGTTGCCTCGGCCAGCAGGGCAGCGGTCTTCTGCTGCGCCTCGTCATAGGTGGTCTTGAGCTGCAGGACCGCCTGCTCCCGTTCGGTGGCCAGCTTGGATCGCGCTTCGGCGGCTTCACGCTCAACCGTGCGCCGCAGGTTCTCGGTGTCAAGGTAGGCATTCTGACGGGTTGACTGTGCCTCGTGATCGGCCTCGCGCCGAATCGACTCGGACTGCCGCCGAGCAGCCGCTATCAAGGCGTCACCTTCATCCTTGGCCTTGTCGACCTGAGCCTGGACCTCCTCGCGCAACTTGGCGCGCAATTGGTCAACCTGGGCCGTACCGCCGGTCTTGATGGCGTCGCCTTCGCGCGCAGCGTTGTTTCGCAGGCCATCTGCCTCGCGGCGCGCTTGCTCCTTGACTTTCTCGGCCTCGATCGTCGCGTTTTGGACGAGTTCGCGGGCCTGCTCCTGAGCTAACCGCAGGATGTCATTGGCGCGTCCGCCTAGGTTGGCATAGTCAAGGTCTTTGTCGGTCTTGTCGCCGGAGGTGGCGACCTCATCTTGGAGCAGGGTCACCTGCTGCTCGAGCTGAGCAGAGTGTCTGCGGGACTTGACGACACTCTCCTCAAGAGTGCGGACGTAGTCGTCAACGGCCGTTCTGTCATAGCCCCGTAGTGCAGTCGGAAAGTTTCCGACTGCGCTTGCTGTGTCGTCGAACAGGCCAAGCCCCGTGTTGTCTGATGCGTTCACCGCAAGAAGCCCTCTCCGGAAATAGGTATGGACGCCCTTATCTGCTGGCCGACATGCTCGGCCATGAAGTCTGTGCCCGTGTGAGCGACGGCCATTCGCTCAGCCCCAATGTGATTGGACACTGCGCGGATCCGCCGCGGCTTGCTCGACCAGCTCGAGTAAGACGCCGCCAGTGTCCTTGGGGTGGACAAAGTTGATCTGCGAGCCACGGGTACCGGCTCTCGGTGCATCATAAAGCACCCGTACGCCGCAGTGACGCAAAATTGTGGATGCGGACCGGACATCTGACACAGCGTAAGCCACGTGGTGCAGGCCGGATCCACGTCTCATCAGAAATCGGTTGAGCACCGAGCCCTCAGTCAGTGGCATCAGCAGCTGGAGCTGGTTGCCCGCCGCTCCTGTCTCACTGGTCGCCAGCATGACTTCGGCAACTTGCTGGTCCAGGTTGTCTTCGCGGTGGACGATCTGCAGCCCAAGCTGGTCACGGTAGAAGGAGATCGCTTCGTCCAAATCAGGCACCGCGATACCAACATGATCAAGACCGAGTAACCCGGGAAGGACAGCCGCGAGATCGGGAGGCCTTCTGGTCATGCCACTTAGAGTGCCAGACTGGGGTCTGAGACTAGCTGCGAGCGTAGTGAGGGATGCGCGAGCAGCTCGGAAATTTGTATCCGACGTGATCGTCAAAGCACAGCTGCGAGCTGGGAGGTAGGAGCATGGGATCAGTGATTGTCGGCGGAGCACGTACGCCGATTGGCAAACTGCTCGGTGGCCTTAAGGACGTATCGGCCACAGATCTTGGCGGTCACGCGATTGCGGCGGCGCTCGAGCGTTCGGGCGTTTCGCCGGACCACGTCGACTATGTCGTGATGGGTCAGGTGCTGCAGGCGGGCACGGGCCAGATCTCCGCTCGGCAGGCCGCGGTCAAGGGCGGCATCGCCATGTCGGTGCCCGCCGTGACCATCAACAAGGTGTGTCTTTCCGGGCTGAACGCGGTGGCGCTTGCTGATCAGCTGATCCGAGCGGGCGAATGTGAGGTGGTCATCGCCGGCGGCATGGAATCCATGACCCAAGCCCCGCACCTGCTACCTGGCTCGCGGGCCGGCTACAAGTACGGCAACGTGACGATCATCGACCACATGGCCTACGACGGTCTCTGGGACGCGTTCACCGACCAGGCTATGGGGGCGCTGACCGATAGCTGTAACACGGGCGAGCATCTGGTGAGTCGCGAAGATCAAGATGCCTTCGCGGCGCGTTCCCATCGGCTCGCGGCGGCAGCGACCGCCAATGGCACGATGGCGGAAGAGATCGTCGAGGTGCGCGTCCCGCAGCGCCGCGGTGACGATCTGGTGATCAGCAAGGACGAAGGCATCCGCGAGGGTGTGACCGCGGAATCACTTGGCAAACTCAAGCCGGCGTTCGGCCGCGACGGTTCGATCACCGCGGGTTCATCCAGCCCCATCTCGGACGGGGCGGCTGCCATGGTGGTGATGAGCAAGGAAGCGGCTGAGCGACTCGGCGCTACTCCCATTGCCGAGATCGGCGCGTACGCCAGCGTTGCCGGCCCGGACTCGTCCTTGCAGTTGCAGCCGGCCAATGCGATCGACCTTGCTGTGAAGAAGCAACAGATCAGCGTCGCTGATCTCCAACTCATTGAGATCAACGAAGCCTTCGCTGCAGTCGGTGTCGCGAGTGCAAGGTCGTTGGGCTTGAGCGAGGAGGAGACCGACGACAAGGTCAACGTCAATGGCGGTGCTATCGCCCTTGGCCACCCCATTGGCGCGTCGGGTGCTCGGCTGCTGTTGACCCTTGCCATGGAGTTGCGACGTCGTGGCGGTGGTTCCGGCGTCGCTGCACTGTGCGGCGGCGGTGGGCAGGGCGACGCCTTGATCATCACCGTTCCGACAGACACCAGCTCCCGCTAAAGCGGCGCACCCCGCGTTGTCCGTTGGCTTGTCGGTTGACCGCGACAACGTCGGAGCTGTTCTCGCTGCGGTCCGGTCGGGTGATCCGAGAGCGCTGGGTCGTTTGATCAGTTGGATCGAGAACGCATCGCCGGCGTTGCCGATGATCATGAAGGAGCTCACGCCGGATACGGGCCGGGCCCACGTGGTTGGCTTGACAGGGCCGCCTGGCGTCGGCAAGTCGACCACGGCGAGCTCGCTTGTTCGGGTGCTGCGGACCCGTGGTGAGCGGGTCGGCGTGCTGGCCGTTGATCCGAGTTCGCCCTTTTCGGGCGGTGCCCTGCTCGGAGATCGGGTGCGTATGCAGGAACACACTCTCGATGGCAACGTGTACATCAGATCGATGGCAACAAGGGGTCACCTTGGCGGCCTCGCGGCCGCCGCACCGCAGGCGTTGCGGGCCTTCGACGCGGCAGGTTTTGACACCGTGATCATGGAGACTGTCGGGGTGGGCCAGTCCGAGCTCGAGGTGGCAGAAACGGCCGATACGGTGCTCGTTTTGCTGGCGCCCGGCATGGGTGACGGGATCCAGGCCGCCAAGGCTGGGATTCTGGAGATCGGCGACATCTTCGTTGTCAACAAGAGTGATCGCGACGGCGCTCAGGCCTTGGTGCGGGAGCTGCGGACCATGATCGCTCTTGCGGACCGAGGTCCACACGATTGGAAGCCGCCGATCGTCTCAACGGTCGCGCACGAGCATCGCGGGATCGATGATCTGATGCACGCTGTAGATCGGTTCAGGGCATTCCAAATCGATACCGGACGTGCCCAAGAACGCCGTACGGCACGGGCACGGCGCGAAGTGGAGAGCATCGCCTTCGCCAGGCTGCGCACCGAATTCCGGGTCAACGGTGCGGCGGGGATAGATGATCTTGCGGAGGCTGTGAGCCGAGGTGAGCTAGATCCGTATGCGGCGGCTGACCGAGTGGTCCTTGGGCGCTGAGGGTGATCCTGGGTGGCGGCCGCGCAGGGGTCGCGGCTCTCGGGCGGCGTGCCTGCCGTCGATCTGGCGGCACATCGGGTACAAAGATGAGTATCCAGGCGTCTGCCTGTACATGGGGCAGACTGTTCGAATATTCTGCGATAAGGACCGGAAGGATGAATAGTCCGACATGGTGTGGGTAAAGCGGATCATCGTCTTCTTGGTCGTAGCCTTTGCGCTGTTCTATTTGATTGCACAACCCCAGGCGGCTGCGGATGCCGTCCGTGCCATATTTGGAGCCTTAGCCCGCGTGTTCCGCTCGCTGATTACGTTCTTCCAGTCGCTGGCTGCTGGCTAGCTGCCCATGGGCATCGTCAACTGGCTCGATCCGCACGTCGACAAGTACATCTTGACTACGGCTGGGGAGCACAAGGTTCTCGAGGTCAAGAAGCACTGGGTGGCAAGTGCCTGGCCGGGAGTTCGTGCCGGGGTGGCCTTCGTGATCTTGGTCAGCGCTTTCGCATTCACCGGCGCCGTCTTCTGGGTGATCTTCTTGCTCGGCCTGGTGATTGGCGTACAGGCGCTCTATCGAATAATCGAGGAGTACCGCGATCGTTTTGTTATCACGAACCAGCGGGTGTTTCGGGTACACGGAGTCCTCGCCACCGCACGCGCTAGCGTGCCGCTACAGAGGATTTTGGACATCACCGTCAACAAGCCCGTCATCGGCCGGTGGCTGAATTATGGGAATTTCGTCTTCGAGTCCGCGGCTCAAGTCCAAGGCCTGAACGTGATCACCTACGTAAGCGACATAGATCAGCGTGAGGATGTGCTGCGCATGGTGATGCAACCGCCCGAGTTGCCTCAGCAGATTTCCGGGATCGACGAGGATGACGGAACGTGAGCACCGTGGAACGACACAGGTTGCCCTTCGACCCGGTTGAGGAGGCCGCGAAGCAGTGGACCACTCTTTGGGGCGAGATGCCTCGGATGCGTGCTGTCACGTCGCTGATGCGGGTACACCAACTGCTACTCACCGAGCTGGATGAACTGCTTCGGCCATTGGGCCTGACCTTCGCCCGGTATGAGGTCTTGGTCTTGCTTTCTTTCTCCCGTCGCGGCTCATTGCCATTGGGCAAGATCGGCGAACGCCTCCAGGTGCATGCCACCTCCGTGACACCGTTGGTGAAGCGCCTGGAAGCGGCCGAGCTGATCCGGCGTACGCCCCATCCCGAGGACGGGCGCGCGGTGCTGGCCTCGATTACCCCTCAGGGACGCGACGTCATGGAAAAGGCGACCGACGCAATCGTCAATGCGCGGTTCGGACTGAGCGCGTTGAGTGAGGAGGAATGCGATCAGCTCACCTGGTTGCTCACCATGCCGCGCGAGGCCGCCGGCGACTTCTAGTTTTGGAGCTGTCCGCAATATTGATTGCTTCACTCGCTGCGCTCGCTCAGCGAGCGATCGCGCGTGGAACCGCTGCCTTCCTCATCTCGCTTGCAGACGAAAAGCGTGTCTGCTCACACGTTCGTCCAGGACAGCGGCGCGCGAGCCTGTGTCCAGCTGCTTCACTAGCTCTAGGCGTTGTCGTATTACTAGGGCATCCTAGTATTTATCTGGAGGTTGCGATGACCGCGGATGCGGCAAGCGGCAAGGAGCGGTGGGTCGCCGCATTCGCCGAGGCTCAGTCGAAGGGCCAGGTGCGCGACGCCGACTACACCACCCTGTCAGGTCTCGAGGTCGATCCGGTCTACGGGCCGGACGACGAGGCTGCCGATCAGCGGGTGGAGCGGATCGGCTGGCCTGGCCAGTTTCCCTTTACTCGGGGCCTCTACCCCAGCGGCTATCGCGGCCGTCCGTGGACCATTCGACAGTTCGCCGGATTCGGCAACGCCCAGCAGACTAACGAGCGCTACAAGATGATCTTGGCGGCCGGCGGCGGCGGGCTCAGCGTGGCGTTCGACATGCCGACCTTGATGGGTCGGGATTCCGACGACAGCCGCAGTCTCGGTGAGGTAGGCCATTGCGGCGTTGCGATTGACTCCGCGGCGGATATGGATCTGCTGTTCTCTGGAATTGATCTTGGCGCGGTGACGACGTCGATGACGATCTCTGGTCCAGCAGTGCCGATTTTCTGCATGTACCTCGTTGCCGCGGAGCGCCAAGGCGTTGACATCACGACGCTGAATGGAACTCTGCAAACCGACATCTTCAAGGAGTACATCGCTCAGAAGGAATGGCTGTTTCCGCCCGGCCCTCACCTGCGCTTGATCGGCGACATGATGGAGTACTGCAGCGACAAGATTCCCGCGTACAAGCCGCTCAGTGTCTCTGGCTATCACATCCGGGAAGCCGGATCGACGGCTCAGCAAGAGCTTGCATTCACCCTCGCCGACGGCTTCGGCTACGTCGAGCTCGGACTCTCCCGGGGCCTGGATATCGACCGTTTCGCGCCAGGACTGAGCTTCTTCTTCGATGCGCATATCGACTTCTTTGAAGAGATCGCCAAGTTTCGCGCCGCCCGTCGAATCTGGGCGCGCTGGATGCGCGATCGATACGGCGCGCAGACCACCAAGGCACAGTCGCTGCGATTTCATACCCAGACGGCAGGCGTGTCCCTTACTGCGCAGCAGCCGTACAACAACGTCGTACGAACCGCCATCGAGGCACTTGCTGCTGTGCTCGGCGGGACGAATTCGTTGCACACCAATGCGCTGGACGAGACGCTCGCACTGCCCACCGAAGAGTCAGCAGAGATTGCCTTGCGGACCCAGCAGGTACTCGCCGAAGAGACCGGCGTGATCAACGTCGCCGATCCACTCGGCGGGTCGTGGTACGTCGAGGCCCTGACCGACAAGATGGAGGCTGAGGTCGTAGCCATGCTCGCCCGGATCGAAGAGTTTGGCGGCGGCTCCACTCGGCAGCATGAGATTGGCCCGATCACCTCAGGGCTGCTACTCGGCATCGAGGAGGGCTGGTTCACCGGACAAATCGCGGATTCCGCATTTCGCTATCAGACACAGCTGGAAAAAGGCGACAAGAAGATCGTCGGCGTCAATGTCCACACCGGAACCGTGCTGCCGGCGCTGGAGATCCTGCGAGTCAGTCACGAGGTCGAAGTCGAGCAGAATGCGACCCTGGCAGCTCGGCGAGCGGCCCGGGATCCTGCGGTGGTCGAGTCGGCATTGGGCCACATGATCAAGATCGCCCGAACCGATGGCAACATGATCGAGCCGATGTTGACGGCCGCCAGAGCTGAGGCCACCTTGGGCGAAATCTGCAACGCTCTGCGTGCCGAATGGGGAGAGTACGTCGAGCCCGCCCGCTTCTGAGCGGTTCGACTTCGACTTCGACTCGTCAGCGTTTCAGCTGGTGATAACCCGCTGAAACGCTGCCAAGTCGGGTAATAGGGAGGTCGGACGAGATGTACAAGGTGGGCTTGAGGAGGTGTGTGTGCCGACCGGGGCTTGGTTGCTGTTGGGGATCGGGTGTGCGGTTGTGCTGGGCACGTTACTCGTGGTCTTCATCATTCCGTCCGCGGAGCGTCGTCGGCCTCCTCGCTTCGCCCTGCCACGCTTGAAGTTGCCGAGCTTCACGATTCCTTCCGGCTCGCCGGCGGGCTCGCTGCTCAAGGGATTCAGCTATCTGTACGCGCCGCTGAGCTTTCCGCACCTTCGCCGCAACGTGGCAGGCCGGCTGGGCGATGCCATTGCTCGTATTGATGCTGTCGACCCATCGCCGGTACCCCAACGAGTCAGCCACGCGATGCAGCAGACGGAGGACGCCATTGGCCCTGAGGAGTTACCACCGGCGGCAGGCGGGGAGTCTGTCATCAACCTCTTTGATCAAGCCAGACGTAGGGAAGAAGCGCGACGTAAGGAGCAGACATGACTGAGCTGCCATCTCGATATGACCGTCATCAGGACCCGCTGCAGGTGTACGCCGAGGCGGATGCCGAGACGCGCGCGGTGATCGAGAAGGAACTCGATCGGATCGCCGCTCTCGATCAGCGCGAGGTGCGGCTAAACGCGCGCGGTCTCAACTACGGCGTCGTGATCACGCTCGCATTCCTGGTGGCATGCGTATACCTGATCGCGAGCGGACATGGCATCGAGGGCACGACTCTGGGCGTGATCTTCATCATCGGCCTCGTTGCTGTGATCGCCTTTGGTCGCCGGCGCTGATCTTGATCGGTAGGACCTAGGACGGCAAGGCCTCGCGGGCATCGAACCAGCTCGCGAGGTCTGTTGGGCTGGCGGCAAGTTCGAGGTTCGAAGCGATGCGATCAATGACAGCCAGCGCGACGCGCTGTGCGGTGATGTCGATGGAACCAGGACTGCTGAGATCGCCTCGTACGCAGACGTGGCTGTCCCCGAACGGCCGGCAGACGGCCGCGTGTCTGCCATTGGCGTAGCGCAACACCGAAGCGGAATTGTTGACCGCAGACATCGGCAGGCCGGCTGGATACCGGATGCTGATCTGAATGATCCCCTCGGGGTAGTCATTGCGGGTGAGGAACGCCACGGTCGAGTTGCTCACCAGGCCTCGGGTGACCGAGGTGACCTCATAGTGCCGGGGGAGCGCACGGATACGGTAGGGCAGCTGGACGGACTCAGGTGCCAGCGTCACGTGGCTGGCCAACTCCGGGAGCGTCTTGCGGGGATTGCTGACCTGGCCGCACTCGATGATCACCCAGGCCGTGTCGGCGTACTCCCACCACAGCATTGCTCCACCGCCATTGGGCCAGACGCGCTCCGCATAGTTAGCCGAACGGGTGCCGACCCGGACAGCTGCTGGCTTCCTCGGCAACTGGCGAACCCAGGTAGCACCGGCAGCGCCGACTGCCACTGAGCACCGGGCGTCGCTGGGTTGCTCGGCGCGCAACATCGTTGTTTCCCAATCTCGTTCGACGGTCCGGCTCTGGATGGACCAGCCGGGCATTGGTCGAACAGTGTGGGAGAACGTCCATACCCCTGATTTCCGCGCCTCGACATCGGGCCGGTGGATCGCGCCGACCGTCACGAGTACGGCCAGCATTGTCCCGGTGGCGACTCCAATGAGCCCGATCCGATGCCGGCGTCGCGCGCGGTTCCCGGCGTGCCGGCGAACAGCACGAGAAACGTCCGCAGCATCCGGCACATGCCAGGTGCTGACATCGAGTGCGGCGCGGACCGCGTACGGGTCGGCGTTGATCACTGCGAGGGCTCGATCGAGTTCGATGCCGATTCGTGCCGATGAGCGGTCGAGAATCGCAGCGATTTCCGCGTAGGTGACGCCCTCAAGGCAGCTCAGCATCACGACAGCCCGCTGGTGTTTCGGCAGCTTGTCGTACGCGAGGACGACGACTCGAAGCTCCTCCGGGATCCGGTCTGCTAAGTGCCGAGGGACCGCCTCAGCTGGTTCTGCAGCGCGCAGGAAGGTACGCACCGTCAGCTCGCGCAAATCTGCTGGTGAGTCAACCAACCTGGACCAGCGTGGGCCGGCGGCGAGCACCACCGCACCAGCCAGATCGGCTGGATCAGTGCTCAGCACCGAGCACCAGCGAAGCAGATCCGCCAGCTCGTCGGCCTGCATGTGTCAAGGCTAGTCAGCGTCGGCACTCAGGCGTTGCCCCGCATCCAGCTGATCCGACATGCTGCGACAGTCGGGTCGGAGACCGAGCCCCCCGAAGCTGCGAGCGTCGGGAATCGCGCGTCTTTCTGGCCTTGCTGCTCGCGCATCGCGCGCTAGTAATCCGCCGCCGTCGTCACTCTTCGCGAACGAAAAAGCATGTTCGCTTATCGCTCCTCCGATCGTCGGGCGCGCGATTGCCGACGCTCGCAGCATGCGTGTCGATCACGTACGGAATGAGCGCAGGCTGGCCGAAGCTCGATGCGTTGGCTGTGGCTACCCCTCGAGAGCGGCGGAGACGACGGCGCGGGCAGCGTCCTGGACCTCAGCGAGGTGTTCGGCGCCCTTGAACGATTCGGCGTAGATCTTGTAGACGTCCTCCGTGCCCGACGGCCGAGCGGCAAACCACGCAGACTCAGTCGCAACTTTCAAGCCACCAATGGGAGCGTCGTTTCCGGGCGCTCTGGTCAAGATCGCGGTGATGGGCTCGCCGGCCAGCTCGGTGGCCGTGACCGAGGAGGCATCGAGCTTGGCCAGCTTGGCCTTCTGTTCGCGGTTGGCCGGTGCATCGATGCGGGCGTACGCTGGCGCACCGTGCTCGGCGGTCAACTCGGCGTACAGCTCGCTGGGAGACTTGCCAGTGACCGCCTTGATCTCGCTGGCCAACAGGGCGAGCAGGATGCCGTCCTTGTCGGTTGTCCAAGTGCTCCCGTCGAGCGCAAGGAACGATGCACCAGCGGATTCCTCGCCGCCGAAGCCGATTTCGCCAGTACGCAGACCCGGCACAAACCACTTGAAACCCACCGGCACCTCGACGAGGGTGCGACCGAGGCCAGCCGCCACGCGGTCGATCATGGACGAAGACACCAGCGTCTTGCCGATTCCCGCGTCGGGTCGCCAGCCGGGGCGGTTCGCGTAGAGATATTGGATAGCAACGGCCAGGTAGGCGTTGGGATTCATCAGCCCAGCGTCCGGCGTGACGATGCCGTGCCGGTCGGCATCTGCATCGTTGCCCGTCGCGATGTCGTACTCGTTCTTGTTGCGGATCAGGCTGGCCATGGCGTTCGGCGACGAACAATCCATCCTGATCTTGCCGTCGGTATCAAGGGTCATAAATGACCAGCGGGGGTCCACCTTGGGATTGACCACGGTGAGGTCGATCCCAAGGTTCTCGGCGATGTAGCCCCAGTACTGCACGCTCGCCCCGCCCATCGGGTCGGCGCCGATGTGCACCCCTGCCTCACGCACAGCTCTGAGATTCACTGCGTTGACCAGGTCTTCGCAGTAGGCGCCCAGGTAATCGAACCGCTGTACTTCCGAAACCACGTCCGCGTAGGGCCGCCTCTGAATTGCCGAGCCATCGGCTAGCAAGGCATTGGCACGGGCCGCGATGACGCTCGTCGCGTCGCTGTCCGCCGGGCCGCCATGCGGCGGGTTGTACTTGAAGCCGCCGTCACGGGGCGGGTTGTGGGACGGGGTAACCACGATCCCATCGGCCGTGTTGCCCGTGCTCGCCGTCGCATTGTGCACCACGATGGCCCGGGAGACCGCCGGAGTCGGGGTGTAATCCTCGTCGTCCGCGGCGTAGGCCGTGACACCGTTCGCCACCAACACCTCGATGGCGGTCGTCCAGGCCGGAGTGGAGAGTGCGTGGGTGTCTTTGCCTATGAAGAGCGGCCCAGTGATGCCCTGGGACGCGCGATACTCCACGATCGCCTGGGTCGTGGCAGCGATGTGTGCGTCGTTGAATGCGGTGTCCAGACTTGACCCCCGATGTCCAGAGGTACCGAAAACCACCTGTTGGTCGGGGTTATCGGGGTCGGGCACAAGGTCGTAATAGGCGCTGATGACGGCGTCGACGTCAATGAGGTCTTCAGGGAGGGCCGGCTGGCCGGCGCGCGGGTGAGCCATGGCCCACATTCTGCCGTCGTTTCGGCTGGGCAGTGGCGAGCTGGTGGATACGTTCTCAGCATCCGTGCCTGATTGCGCCAGTCTTAGCGCTCGGTCGGCGCGCTGCAGATCGCTGAGCTTTGACAGGATGGCGCTATGAGTTCGTCCAGCTTCAACCGCCCTGGCGCTGTTGATCTTTCTCAGCTCGCCCAACGGGCTCAACAGTCCGCTGCCACTCAGGCGAGTGCACCGCGACCGGCGGGAGCGTCCTACGTCGTCGAGGTTACCGAGCAAACCTTTGAGGCAGAGACAATCCGCAAGTCGGTCAAGTACCCCGTCGTTGTTGAGCTTTACTCCCCGCGCGTCGCCACGGGTCAGCAGCTGTCCGACGCCCTGATCGACATCGCCAATGCCTCGGACGGGAAGTTCTTGCTGGCCCGGTTGAACGTTGACACCGCGCCGGGGATCGTTCAGGCGCTTGGGCTGCAAGCGGTGCCTACTGTCGTTGCGCTGCTCAACGGTCAGCTGGCGCCGCTGTTCCAGGGAGTGCTGCCGAAAGATCAAGTGCAGGCAGCGATTGACCAACTGCTGAAAGCGGCTGTAGCGAACGGGATGGTGGGACGCGCGGAGCCAGCTGGTATTGAATCATCCGAGGAAGAGCCAGAGCCCCAGGCAGACCCGCGGTACGCGGCGGCGGACGCTGCGCTCGAACGCGGTGACTTCGCGGCCGCGCGGGAAGAGTTCGATAAGTTACTGCAGGCAAATCCGAATGATGGCGAGGCGCAAGCCGGGAAGGCCCAGGCAGGTCTTTTTGCGCGAGCCGCAACTCTGGATGCGCGGACCACCCTTGCTGCGGCGAACGGTACCGATGATCTTGACAGTCAACTCGCTGCGGCAGATGTCGAGATGATCAGCGGCCAGGTGGAAGCCGCCTTCGGGCGCTTGATCGGGTTGGTCAACCGATTGTCCGGCGATGAGCGGAACCACGTACGGGTACGCCTGCTCGAGCTATTTGAAACGCTTGGCAACACCGACGAGCGGGTCCTCAAAGCCCGCCGCGATCTGATGACTGCGCTCTTCTAACTCAGCCGAGCGCGTCCATCTCGTTGCCTCCCGCAAGAGGAGGAACCCCGCGCATATGCTGGCCCGGTTGCTCTAGACCGGGGAGAGGATCATGAAGCGGCTTTTTGTCGCCGTCGCTGCAACACTGCTGCTTGCGTCAGCCAGTTGTTCTGGCGCTGCTGCGTCCGGCCCATCGACGCCCACCAGCCCGCCGCCGCAGGCTGCATCTCCGAATGCCCCGAGTCCCGGCGCATCGCCGCCCGCCTCCTCGGTGCAAAAGTGCCTGAGTGGTCGCTACCGCCTCGTTCGGTTTGTCGGCGTCGGCGAGAAGGGAACCTATGGCACGGGTCAGGGCGGAGATGTCACTGTGACCTTCGACAATGGGACCTACCTGCTGCGCGGTGCAGGCAAGGACCCGATCAAGCTGACGCTGGCAGGCCAGACGGCCGGCCTCCTGGTGAACGGCTCGGTCGGCGGTGACTACCAGTTGCAGGGAGACAGGGCCAGCTTCACCGTCGGCAAAAGCACCGGCTCGGCGACGCTCCAAGTCGGCCCCGTGAAGAAGTCGTTGCCGATCTCCGAAGTCGCCAACGTGCTTGCCCCCGACGGCGAGGCGGGTTTGTCCTGTGCCAACGATGCGCTCATCGTGACCCTCCAAGATGTCCGCCTCGAGCTTGGCAAAGTCTGACCTCTCGCCACGCTGGCAAACGCCACACCGAGGCGCAATCAGTGGAGTTGACTAGGGTGTACGACCATCTTCGGTGTAGGCCATCTCATCGGGACCGAGCGCAACGGCAAGACTGAGCCGGCGAAAGGCCAGGGGAGTCAGCAACTCGCGTGCTGTCGACAAATCCACCAGTGCGACGGCCTTGATCTCGGTCTGTTGCAGCGACCAGCAAGCAAGATCGTTTTCGGCCACTATGCCGCCATCGAAGATCATTTCTATGGCATCGTCCCAGCCCAGATACGGCGGCATCCAGTCGACGACCAGTAACCGGCCGATTTCACGCTCAATGCCGAGTTCCTCAGCTACCTCACGCGCGGCACCGAGCCGAGGTGGCTCGAACGGTTCGACAATGCCACCAGGAAGCTCCCAGTCTTTCTTGAACTGGGTCTCACACAGCAGCACGCGATCGCGTACGTCCCGCATGAGTACGTGGGCGATCAGACGCTTTTTCGGTAGTGCCGAGTTCATCACGCTGGAGAAGCCGTGACTTCCGCCAACCTGATCAGATGCAAGTCTGGCGAACAGACAGAGATCCGCGTACGAGCCGTCCGAGCGTTCCAGTACCTGGCGACGTACTCCCTCCAAGCGGAAACCGGCGCGCAGCACCGCGCGCCGAGTAACAAGATCATCTGCCGGCGCCGAGACCTCGACACGGCGCAGCTGCTGGTCCACGAGCATCTCGTCCGCGGCGGCCCGAACCGCCCGCTCCAGCGAGTCGGAACTGAGCGTGCCGCTCCAGTCAAGCGTCGCGATTCCGTCGTCGGAGACGCTGACGGTCAGCTCGAGATTCACCCGTCGAGCCTAAATCCCGTCAGCCGAGGATCCGCAAGGGACGAACGCGACCGAATGAACCGGTCCTAGGTTTCGGTAGCTGGCGGCCCCTCCGCGGGCTTGGCCCGTCGAGGCTGGGTGGGCCCGGTCACCGCCTGATCACCTGTGGTCGTGTGCGGTGAGGCTGCCCTGGCCGCTGCGATCACGCCGCGAGTGGCCCTCTCCGGTTCGATCTCCTGCTCCTCGTCCAGCTCATGCTCGAGCCGCAGCCAGACCGCACCAAGCGGCGGAATGGTGACGGACGCAGATGCCGTATAGCCGTGCGACGGCACGGGATGAGCAACGACCTTGCCGAGATTGCCGATCAAGCCGGTGCCGTCGTACACCTCGGCGTCGGTGTTCAAGATCTCCTTCCAGACACCCTCCCTGGGCAGCCCGATCTGGTGATCTGGGCGGGGCTCGGAGGAGAAGTTCGTGATGCAGGCGATCATCTGGCCGTCGCCGTCATAGCGGAGCCAGGAAAAGATGTTTCCGCCACGATCGTCGGCATCGATCCAGGAGAACCCCGATGCGTCCGTGTCTCGCTTCCACAGCGCAGGGTGTTCTTTATAGATCTCGTTCAGATCCTTGATCAGCCGCTGGACGCCGCGGTGGCCCCATTCGGCGCTCTGCCACCAATCGATGCTGCGGCTTTCAGAGAACTCCCGGCGCTGGCCAAACTCGGTGCCCATGAAGAGCAGCTTCTTACCCGGATGCGCCCACATGAAGGCGTAGAAGGCACGCAGCGTGCCAAACTTCCGCCACTCGTCCTGAGGCGCCCGCTCGAACATCGAGCCCTTGCCGTGCACGACCTCGTCATGACTGATCGGCAGGATGAAGTTCTCCGAGTACGCGTACGCCATGGCGAAGGTCATCTCGTGGTGGTGGAACTGCCGGTAGACCGGCTCCCGGCCCATGTAGCGCAGCGAGTCGTTCATCCAGCCCATGTTCCACTTGAATCCGAAGCCGAGGCCGCCGTAGTCGGTACCTTGTGTGACGCCCGGCCATGAGGTCGACTCCTCGGCGACCATGATGCTGCCGGGCTCGCGGCCGTAAGCGTGGGCATTGGTGCGCTGGAGCAGTTCGACCGCTTCGAGATTCTCGTTGCCGCCGTACTTGTTCGGTACCCACTGACCCGCCTCGCGGGAGTAGTCCAGATAGAGCATCGAGGCGACGCCGTCCACGCGGAGCCCGTCGATGTGGTACTCCTCCAGCCAGTAGTAGGCATTCGAGATCAGGAAGCTCTTGACCTCGTTGCGGCCGAAGTTGAAGATGTAGGACCCCCAGTCGGGGTGCCAGCCCAATCTCGGGTCTTCATGCTCGTACAGCGCCGTTCCGTCGAAGCGCTGCAGCGCCCACGGATCGGTCGCAAAGTGCCCAGGCACCCAGTCCACAATCACGCCGATCCCGGCCTGGTGGAGCTTGTCGACTAGGTGGCGGAACTCGTCAGGTGACCCGAACTTCGACATCGGAGCGTAATAGCCGGTGACGTGATAACCCCAGGAGCCTTCGAACGGATGCTGGGCGACCGGCATGAATTCCACATGCGTGTAGCCCTGCCAGCTGACGTATTCGACCAGTTCGTTGGCTAGCTCGAGGTAGGTGAGCCCTTGTCGCCAGGAGCCAACGTGCACCTCATAGATGGTCATAGGCTCCGCGTGCATGGCCTTCTGGCCGCGGTACCACATCCAATCGTCGTCACCCCAGACGTACTGGCTCTCATACACGATCGAGGCGGTATGCGGCGCGGCCTCAGCGAAGCGCGCCATGGGATCGGCCTTGAGCCGCCAGACGCCGTCGGCACCTAGTACCTCGAACTTGTAGAGGCTGCCGGTGCTGGCTCCTTCGACGAACAGCGCCCAAACTCCAGATCCGGGCACCAGCTGCATGTAGTGCCCCTCGCCGTTCCAGTAATTGAAGTCGCCGACGAGTCGCACGGCCTGCGCGTTGGGGGCCCAGACCGAGAATCGGGTGCCGCGGATTTCACCACGTTCGGAGTCTTGGACGGTCGTCTCGTGGGCGCCCAAGCGGCGCCAGCACTCGGTGTCGTGTCCTTCGTGGAAACCGGTGAGGTCCCAACCAGTCAGACCGCCGCTCGAATCGTAGGACATGAGTGCTACTCCTGTTCTCTGGTCTGGCTCGCAAGCTCGCCCGGGTCAGTTGGGCACCTGATTGATATCCGCAAAGGTCGGAGACGAATCCGAACCTCCTGAGTCGTGGTTGCCGTCCGCCAGGTCGGCGACTGCACGGAGCGGGATGCCGATCCAGTCTGGCCTGTTCCGCATCTCGTACACGACCTCATAGATCGCCTTGTCGGCCTCGTACGCCCGGAGCAGGCTCGCTTCGGTCGCGCCCAACTCCGCAACCGTGTAGCCGCGCAAGAAGGCAGCACGGCACGCGGCCGCCCAAGCTGCGCTCCGCGGTCCCGGAATGCTCGCGGCGGCGTAATCGAAGGAACGCAGCATCCCGGCGACATCTCGCCACACCGAGTCCGGGGCCCGGCGCTCGGCCATTGTCTTGGCCGGCTCGCCCTCGAAGTCGATGATCTTCCAACCGGACGGAGTGTGCAGCGTCTGGCCCAGATGGAAGTCGCCGTGCACCCTCTGGGTATCCAAGGTCTGGGCACCCAGCTCGTCGAAGCAGCGCCGCAGACCTGCGACGTGTGGCGCGAGCGCCGGGGCGATCTGGGCCGCCTCGTGCAGCCGGTCCATCATGATCATCGCCGTACGCGCACCCAGCACCCTGGTGGTGTCAAAAGAGGAGCGGAGCGCATGGTGAATCTCCGCAAGCGCCTTGCCCAGCGCCTGAGCCTCTGCGGCGAAAGCAAACTCTGAGTTGATCGTTGTCGAAGCGTTCTCAGCTCGAAGTGAATCCAGGGCCAGCTCCCAGCCATCGACGGCGCCAGCCAGCTTCTCGATCACCATGGCGAGATCGGCGTCCAGCTGCAGCCCGCGCGAGACCCAACTGCCCTCGATCCATCCGAGCAGGCCTGCGACATCGGAGATGCCAGCCGCGTTGAGCGCGGCATGGACCTCGATATCGAGGTTGTGGCCGAGTTCCAGGCGCCGGAAGAGCTTGAGGATTGCGGTATCTCCCAGCATCACGGAGGTATTGCTCTGCTGCCCGGTGAACAGCCGTGGCTGAAGGTCGGCGCTGAACGCCGCTGCTGCACGTGGAATTGAATCGTGCCTCGCTGTCTGGACTGCGCAGTCGGCGACCTCCTCGCAGCGCGCTGAGAATCACCCGACACGCATCCGGATCCTGGGCGGCGTCGTAGGCGATCACCGGACCAAGATCAGGATCGGTGAACCGCGCAATCTCTGCCTGGTGCAACTCCGCGTGCGGAGCGGGTCGGTAGGAGATCGCGAGGTGGTAGTACTCCGTCGGAAGAGTCACGGATGGCCCGACCATCTCGGGAGGCTCGCCAGCGGCGGATTCCTGCGTCGGCTCGAGGTCTTCCGCTGGCTGGCTAGCCGAGGCGACGAGCGGCTCGGGATCCTCCTCGGGCGGGTAGGCCAGCTCAGCGATCTCGAACCGTACTCCCGGCGCGGCAGCAGGCCGGAAGAAATCGGAAACCTCGGTGAGCCACGGCAGTGGCGTGAGCGATCGGAACTGCACGCGCCGACCCTTGCCAGCGAACCATCGCGCATTCGAGATGTACCTCAGGACCTGGTCGGCAACCTGAGGATCGGCTGTTCCGCTCACGGCGTCCTAACCCTGCGCGGTAGCCGGCCCTGCGGCAGCGCTTCGAGAGCCGTACCTGATCAGCGTGAGAATGTGCGCCGGATCGTCGTGAGTGAGCCTGACGAAAGCATGCTGTCCCCAACGCCACGTCTGCCCTGTCAGCTCATCGTGGACGAGGTAGACGTCCCGCGCCGTCAGTCCCATGGCCTCCATGTCCAGGTAGAGATCGGTCTCGACGATGTTATGTGGATCCAGGCTGACAACCACGAGCACCACATCGTCGCCGCTCCTCTTGGAGTAGACCACCGCGTTGGCGTTCGGAGCGTGGTGGAAATGCAGCTCGCGCAGCTGCTGCAGTGCGGGGTGCTCTTTGCGGATCTGGTTCAGCTTTCCGAGCAGCATGTTGAGGTTCTCGCCGCTCTCCTCTGCGGCCTTCCAGTCGCGCGGGCGGTACTGGAACTTCTCCGAGTCCAGGTACTCCTCACGGCCTTGAGCGAGCGCCGCGTTCTCGAACAGCTCGAAACCTGAGTAGATGCCCCACAGCGGAGAGAGCGTCGAGGCGAGAACTGCCCGAATGGTGAAGGCCGGCTTGCCACCCCACTGCAAGAAGTGAGGCAGGATGTCGGGCGTATTGGGCCAGAAGCTCGGCCGGAAGAAGCTGTCGCTCTCACTCGTCAGCTCCTTCATGTACTCCTCGATCTCCCACTTCTCATTGCGCCACGTGAAGTAGGTGTAGGACTGCTGGAAGCCGGCCTTGCCGAGGGCATGCATCATTGCTGGCTTGGTGAAAGCCTCGGCGAGGAAGAGCACATCCGGATCGGTCTTGCGAACCTCAGCAAGCAGCCAGGCCCAGAAATTGACCGGCTTGGTATGCGGATTGTCGACGCGGAAGATGCGTACGCCGTGGCTCATCCAGAGCTTGATGATCCGCAGGCTTTCCAGGTAGATCCCGTCGCGGTCGTTGTCGAAATTGATGGGGTAGATGTCTTGGTACTTCTTCGGCGGATTTTCCGCGTACGCGATGGAACCGTCGGCGCGCTTGGAGAACCAGTCGGGGTGCTCGGTGACCCACGGGTGATCAGGTGATGCCTGGAGCGCGAAGTCCAAGGCAACCTCAAGGCCCAGCGAGTTGGCCTTGGCGACGAACCGGTCGAATGCATCGAAGTCGCCGAGGTCGGGATGGATGCTGTCGTGTCCGCCTTCCGGTGCGCCGATCGCCCACGGGGAGCCAGGATCGGTCGGCCCCGGCGCCAAAGTGTTGTTCGGGCCTTTACGAAACGTTGTGCCGATCGGATGGACAGGCGGCAGGTAAACCACGTCGAATCCCATCGCGGCCGCCGCTTCCAAGCGTTCGTGCGAGGTGTCGAACGTGCCGGAGATCCACTTCTCGTCTACCTCATCCCACGTCGCTCCCTGGGAGCGCGGGAAGAACTCATACCACGACGAGAACAGCGCCTTACGACGATCGACGAAGATCGGATAGTCCGGCGTCGGCGAGATCCGCTCGCGTGGACCGAAGAGCTTCATTGCCTGGCGTACGTCGTCGGCTAGCACCACCTCGAGCCGATCCTCGACTTGTTGTCCCGAGTCGAGATTCTTGGCCGCACCCTGCAGCAGCGCCGCGGTCTGATACTCCCCGGCTGCCTCGGCGTCAGCCGCGGCTCTATCGAACAAGGCGATGCCTTCGGTGCACACCAATGCAACGTCAATGCCAGCCGGGATCTTGATCTCCGCGTGATGGACCCAGGTTTCCCACGGGTCGCTCCAACCCTCGACGCGGAACGTCCACATTCCCTCGGAGTCGAGCACCACCGATGCCGTCCACCAGTCAAAACCGAGGGGAGTGGTGGGGCGCATCGGCTCGAGGCGCTCGTTGCCTTCGGGATCGGTGAGCACGACCGAGGCATTGACGGCGTCGTGGCCTTCCCGGAACACCGTCGCTCGGATCGGTACGGATTCCCCGACCACAGCTTTGGCCGGATAGGCACCGCCCTCGATCACCGGTGACACGTTGTGCACCGGAATGCGATGAAAGATTGACCCTAGTCTCGGCAGGCTGACCGTGACAGTGCGGCTGCCGCCAGGCGAGGTGTCCGGCGCTGTTGCGGCGACTGGGGAGGAGGATGCTGCGGACCCTGGCTGAGCCACGTCATCGCGGTCCGGCGTCGAGGATCCTGAAGTATTTGCCGTCACGATTGTCAACCTATCGGCCCTAGTGCTTCCGCGGCAGGGGTCGGACGCCGCGACCTCCGCTGCATTAGAGAGGGCAGCCTGGGTACTCGCCCCAGTAAACAACCAGTTGCAGTCCCCGAGTCGATGAGAGCAGAAATCCCGTGCCATCCAAAGTTCGCCGGTAGGTTAATCCAGTGCGCGCTATTCGCCGTTTCACTGTTCGCCCAGTGCTGCCTGAGGCCCTTAAACCGTTGGGCGATCTGGCCCGCAACCTTCGTTGGTGCTGGCACGCGGAGACCCAAGATCTTTTCCGGTCGGTGGACCCGCAGCTCTGGGAAAGTACCGCAGGCGATCCAGTCCGGATGCTGGCCGATGTATCTGTGGAGCGTCTTCAGGCACTCTCGACCGACAGGCGTTTTCTGAAGAACCTCCGCCTGATCCAAGGTGATCTTGCCGACTATTTGGCTGGCGATCTGTGGTATCAGGGCTATGCGGCTGAGAATCCGACGGCCCCGACCGGCATTGGCTACTTCTCACCGGAATTCGGCATTACCGAGGTGCTGCCGCAGTACTCGGGCGGACTCGGCATTCTGGCCGGCGACCATCTCAAGACCGCGAGCGATCTTGGAGTCCCGATCATCGGCGTCGGGTTGCTCTACCGGCAGGGATACTTCCGGCAATCTCTCAACGCCGCTGGCTGGCAGCAGGAGCGTTATCCGCTGCTTGACCCGAACTCCTTGCCGTTGACCTTGTTGCACGATGACGAAGGCCCAGTTCGGATCGACGTCCCACTCCCTGGGCGGACCCTGTACGCGCAGGTCTGGGTGGCTCAGGTCGGCCGGGTGCCGCTGCTGATGCTGGACTCCGACGTCGAGCAGAATGCCGGCTACGAGCGTGAGGTGACCGACCGACTGTACGGCGGCGGTACCGACCACCGACTCGAGCAAGAAGTGCTGCTCGGCATGGGCGGCGTACGCGCCATTCGGGCGTACTGCCGGATCACCGGCAATACGCCTCCCGAGGTGTTCCACACCAATGAGGGCCACGCCGGATTTCTTGGCCTGGAGCGGATCCGCGAGTACCTGCACACTGGCCTCGACTTCGATACCGCGCTGGAGCTCACCCGCGCCGGGACCGTGTTCACCACCCACACTCCGGTTCCGGCCGGCATCGACCGGTTCCCACGCGAGCTCATCGTCCACCAGTTTGCGGGCTTCGATGGCCTGCCGTTAGACCGCGTCCTGGCCTTGGGAGCCGAGGACTACGAGGGTGGCGACACTGGCAAGTTCAACATGGCTGTGATGGGCTTCCGGCTCTCCCAGCGGGCCAATGGCGTCTCCTCGCTGCACGGCATCGTGTCCCGCGAGATGTTCCAGGGGTTGTGGCGCGCCTTTGACACAAGCGAGGTGCCGATCACCGCGATCACCAACGGTGTGCACCATCTCACCTGGGTGCATCGCGAGTTGCTCGATCTGCTCGAAGCGCCGAGCGGCAGTCCGTCGGAGAGCGATGGCTACGACTGGGACGCGTTGACCAATGTCGACAGCAAGACGATTTGGGCGCTCAAGCGGCGGATGCGTGAGGATCTGATCGCCATGACGCGGGAACGGCTGGCCGCGAGCGGTGCCAATCGTGGCCTGGCGACCGACTGGGTCGCCAAGGCGCTCAATCCAGACGTCTTGACCTTCGGCTTCGCACGACGCGTGCCGTCGTACAAGCGGTTGACCTTGATGTTGCGCGACCCGGACCGCCTCAAGGCGCTGCTGACCGACAAGGATCGCCCGATTCAGATTGTGATTGCGGGCAAGGCACATCCGGCCGACGAGGGTGGCAAGGCCCTGGTCCAACAGGTCGTGCAGTTCGCCGATGATCATGCAGTGCGGGAGCACATCGTCTTTCTTCCCGACTACGACATAGCGATGGCGAAGCGGCTGTACCCCGGCTGCGACGTCTGGATGAACAACCCGCTGCGTCCGTACGAGGCATGCGGCACGTCAGGAATGAAAGCAGCCCTGAATGGCGCGGCAAATCTGTCCATCCTCGACGGATGGTGGGACGAATGGTTCGATCCGGCGTACGGCTGGGAAATTCCGTCGGCCGAGGGGGCGGACGGACTAGAGCGGCGTGATGATCTCGAGGCCAAGGCGCTCTACGACATCATCGAGAACGAGATCGTGCCGCGCTTCTATGATCTTGATCAGCGGGCGCTCCCGGAGCGCTGGATACAGATGATCAGGGACACGATCGCCGGACTGGCTCCCAAGGTCGTGGCATCGCGGATGCTGCGGCAGTACGTGACCCAGCTGTACACCCCTGCTGCGGTGTCCAGCCACGCGTTGAACTCCTCGAGCGGGGGAGCAGAGGCGCTCGCGAGCTGGAAGCGCAGGATCCGGGCAGCCTGGCCTACCGTTTCGGTTGAACACGTCGAGTCGCTGGCCGGCGAGCAGGTCGAGGTGGGGACGAAGATTCATGTCAGCGCGCTGGTTCGGCTCGGGGAGCTCACCCCGGACGACATCGAAGTGCAGCTGATCATCGGTCGGCTCGACGGTGACGATCACCTCTATGACCCGCGGGTGGATCCATTCCCGGCCGGGGTCAACATCGACGGTGGGCTGCGTCGCTACGAGGGTTGGGTGGAGGCTAAGCGTGCCGGCGCAATCGGCTACACCGTACGGGTGGTGCCGTATCACCCGCTGCTGGCGAGCCAGGCCGAGATGGGGCTCGCGGTGCTGCCAGCCAGCATGCCTACACCAACGTATTAATTTGGAGCTGCCCGCGAGAGTCTGGTCGCTCGCAGCTGTTAATGGAAATCCGTGAAGCTGCTTAGTCGACTTGGAGCACGACGACGGTACGAGCCGGCAGCTGGAGGCTCGATCCGGCCGCGATCTTCTCTGACGGCAATTCCCCCTCAACTCCGGTATGCGCGATCACGGTATAGGTGTCTGCCCACGGTCCGTTCGGCAGCTCGACTTGGATCGGGTCGGAACCGGCATGGAACCACACCAGGAATGCCTCGTCGGTCGCACGGAGCGGGTCGTCATGCGCGAGATACATGCCGAGCGTGCGTCGCGTGGCGTCGCGCCACTCATGCTCGGTCATCTCGGCATTGTTGCCACCGAACCACGCAATGTTCTTTCGTCCTCGCGGCTGACCCTTCGCGTCGAGCAGGAACTCACCTAGACGGAAGCGGTCCCGTCTGAAGATCGCACGCTCACCGCGCAGCTGAAGCAGCTTGCGCGCGAGCTCGGTCTGATCGGTCCATGTTTCCTGGGTATCCCAGTGCACCCAGGTAATCGGTGAGTCCTGGCAATACGCGTTGTTATTGCCCTGCTGCGTACGGCCTAGCTCATCGCCTGCCGTGATCATCGGCACTCCGCCCGCCAAGATCAAGGTCGCCATCAGGTTTTGCACTTGACGATGCCGCAGCGCGTTTGTCGCCTGATCGTCGGTTTCCCCTTCGACGCCGCAGTTCCATGATCGATTGTCATCGGAGCCGTCGCGGTTGGATTCTCCGTTGGCGTCATTGTGCTTGGCGTCGTAGGTGACCAGGTCGCGCATCGTGAAACCGTCGTGAGCGGTGACGAAGTTGATACTCGAGGTAGTCAGCCTGCCGCCCCGATCGAAGATGTCTGGCGAGCCGGTCAGCCGCTGAGCAAGCTCGCCAACTCCGTTGGTATTGCCACGCCAGAAGTCGCGGATATGGTTTCGGAAGCGGTCGTTCCATTCACTCCAGCCCGGCCCGAAGCCACCTACCTGATAGCCATACGGGCCCATATCCCAGGGTTCGGCGATCATCTTGACCTGGCTCAGTACAGGGTCTTCGCGGATCGCACGTTTGAACGGGTGATCTTGATCGACATGATGCCGCTCGTCACGGATCAGGGTGCTGACGAGATCGAAGCGGAAGCCGTCCACCCCCATTTCGACGACCCAGTAGCGGAGTGAATCCAGCACCATACGCAAGACGCCTGGCTCGGAGGTGTCCACCGAGTTGCCACAACCGGTGACGTCGTAGTCATTGCGCTGATCGTCGGTCAGCCGGTAGTAACCAAGGTGGTCGATGCCACGGAAGGACAGCGTCGGACCCTCGTGACCGCCCTCGCCAGTGTGGTTGTAGACGACATCGAGAAGGACCTCGATCCCGGCGTCATGTAGTGCGGAGACCATCTCCTTGAACTCACGAACCTGCTGACCAAGCGTGCTGACCGAGCCATATGCGGAGTGTGGTGCGAAATAGCCGAGGGTGTTGTATCCCCAATAGTTGGAGAGGCCGCGCCCGACCAGGAAGGGCTCGGAAATGTAGTGGTGTATCGGCAACAGCTCGACTGCGGTCACGCCGAGGTCCTTGAGATGCTGGATCACTGCAGGGTAGGCAAGCCCGGAATACGTGCCCCTGAGGTGTTCTGGAACCGAAGGGTGTAGCCGCGTGAAGCCCTTGACGTGGAGCTCATAGATAACCGTCTCCGACATGGGCGTCGGCCGGTCAATCGGACGCGGCGGCGGCGAGTCGGGTACCACGACACTGAGCGGTACGGCCGCGAACGAGTCCGTGGTGTCCGGGACGTAGTTCGATTCCTCGGTGTGGTCCAGGATCGGACCGGAGTAGTCGACGCCGCCGGTGATCGCGCGGGCGTACGGGTCGACGAGCAGCTTGGCAGGGTTGAACCGTGTACCAGCGGCAGGGTCCCACCGGCCATGGACGCGGAAACCGTAGCGCTGTTCGGCGCCGATCCCCTGGATGAAGACAGTCCAGACACCGTCAGCATGGCGGCCCATGTCGTGGTTGGTCTGGTTGCGATCCTCATCTACCAGCGCGAGCTCGACGCGCGTCGCCCGGGGCGCCCATAGCCCGAACGACGTACCACCGTCGCGGATCCGGGCGCCGAGAACTGAGGTGTCCTGCGGCACCGGCAACGCAGCGGATGTCATCTTTTACGAGCCTTCGCAGTTGACTGGATGTGCTCTGGACCGGTCAGGATGAAACCAGTGACTCCGCCGGTTGGCGGCGGAGTGCGTCTTCATTGTGCCCCACATGGGTGACATATACCGCCGATCCGGGCTTTCCAAACGGTTGAGCAACCGGTTGTTGTAAACCGTAGGCAACAGTCAGCGGTCGTTTCAACACAATCGGACACAACTGCGGTGATCTCTGGTCTTCCAACTATGGCGTCAACGTCGATCCGAGACCCCGACCGCTGCAGAGCTCTCCAGATGGGTCAGGGCAGAGCGCGGACCTTGTTGTTGCGAGGATCATGAGTGAGTTCGACCTTGCCGAGTGCCTCCAGGAGCGGCGGCACATACATGCCGAAGCGGCCGCGATAGCCCTTGCGCATGCCGTACCACCCGCCGACCGGGTTTTCGGCCGAGCGGCCCCATGCCTCGACGGTGCCTTCCTTGGCCGGCTTCTGTTCGTCTGCGGCGCCCAGGTCGACCCAGTCACCCTGCTCGACAAGCCAGGCGTGAAGATCGTCCAGGCATCGCAGCTGATACCTCAATTGGGTGGATCCGACCTGACAGAACAGTGTGGGAGGTTCTGCCGTCTCATCCGCCCACATGGTGTAGGCAGAAGTGCGGGGGGCCGTGCTGAGTTCCCATGGATCGTCTTTCGTTCCTGCGGGCATGCCGCGAATTCTGGCAGAAGTTGCGGCACTGTGCGGGATCGAGCTGATCGCTTCGACGCCTGCGTTGCAAACAACCGCTCAGCAGCCGCATCGGGCGGTCGTTGTGTCGTCTGCGCGGGGAACGTGCCCGTGATGAAACTCTGCGAGCCGGTTGGCCACCGTGCCACGGGAAGCAGCAGACTTGCATCTCGTGGTGATGAACGACATCAGGGAGCTGGGCACGATCCTGTCGATCTGGGCCCATCCCGATGATGAGGTCTACCTCTGTGGCGCGATCATGGCGATGGCAGCTGCGGCGGACTGTCGCGTGGTATGTGTTACGGCGACCCGAGGCGAGCTCGGCGTAACCGATCCGCAGAGGTGGCCGCCGGAGCAGCTTCCGACCATCCGCGAAGCCGAGTTGGCCGAGTGCTTACGGATCCTCGGCGTGACCGAGCACCATTGGCTTGGCTATCCCGACGGCGGCTGCGACTCCGCAGATGCCGATGCAGCAGTAGAGCGCATCGCAGGAATCCTCCGTGCTGTGCGTCCGGACACGGTCTTGACCTTTCCGCCGGACGGTCAGACCGGCCACCCTGACCACATCGCGGTTCACCGCTGGACCCTCGAAGCCGTACGACGTACCGGCATCGGCACGATGCATGTTGTTGCCAACACGCAGGAGTGGCTCGACGACCACCTGGCTCGGTGGACCGAGCTAGGCGCAATCGTCGGCGAGCCGCCGGTTGCCTGGACTGGGCCGCTGAGCATTGATCTCTCGGTGAGCGGCGAGCTGCTGGATCTGAAGTACGCGGCTCTGGCTGCGCAGGCCAGCCAGACCGAGGCGCTTCGCGGGGTGCTCGGCGAACAGTCCTATCGAGAGATCATCCGAGTCGAGCGGTTTGCGGCCTTCCTACCCCAACAGGCACCCATGTCACACGTCGCGACCTAGGATCACAGGCTTTGTTACTCGTGAGTAATGTGACGACCACGATGCGACCTCGATCTATGCGCGAGGAGAGCGGAGCGAGATGAAGATTGTCGTACTGGCCAAGCATGTCCCCGATGCGACCGGGGAGCGCACCTTCGCCCCGGACGGCACCGTCGACCGGACCGCGAGCGACGGATTGCTATCCGAACTCGACGAGTACGCCGTCGAACAGGCGCTGCAACTAGCCGATGACGGGGACGACGTCGAGGTCGTTGTCATGACGCTCGGTCCCGACGATGCCGCCGACGCGATCAAGCGCGCACTGCAGATGGGTGCATCGGCCGGCATCCACATCGTTGACGACGCCGTGCACGGCTCTGACGCACTGGCCACGAGCGCGTTGTTGGCTGGGGCGATCAAGAGGGCGACACCAGATCTGGTGATCTGCGGCATGGCATCCACCGACGGCACCATGGGGGTCATCCCAGCCATGGTCGCCGAACGGCTCGGCTGGCCGGCGGTGACCCTAGGTGCCACTCTTTCGGTGGCCGATGGTCGGGTCACGATCCGCCGCGACGACGATGTGGCGAGCTCGACTATCGAGGCCGAGCTGCCGGCGATCGTCAGCGTCACCGACCAGTCCGGCGAAGCCCGGTATCCCTCGATGCGTGGCATCCTCGCGGCCAAGAAGAAGCCTGTCGAGACGTGGACGCTTGCTGATCTTGGCATCGACGCCAGTGCGGTCGGCTTGGACGCGGCATGGAGCAAGGTCTTGCAGACGACCCCGCGTCCGGCCAAGGAACCGGGCCGCGTCGTCGAGGAGGAAGACGGTACCTCGGCATTCATCGATTTCCTGACTGCCGGAAAGTACATCTGAGGAGGAGGCAGAAGATGTCTGAGGTCCTGGTCGTTGCTGAGCATGTGGATTCTCACGTATCCAAGCCAGCCCTCGAGCTCCTCACGCTGGCGCGCCGGCTCGGCGAGCCGGTCGCCGTGGTCTTTGGTGATACCGACGACACCATCGCCAAAGCGCTGGGAGAGTACGGGGCTACCCGCGTGTTGTCGGTCAATGACCCCGCCATGGACGACTACCTTGTCGCGCCCAAGGCCGAGGCGTTGGCACAGATCGCCGCGACCATGCAGCCGGCTGCGATCTTGATCACGTCCTCCCCGGAAGGCAAGGAAATCGCTGGACGGCTGGCGGTGAAGCTCGGCTCGGGTCTGATTACCGACGCCACCGACATCGCCGCCGAGGGCTCCACCACGCAGTCGGTCTTTGCCGGTAACTGGACCGTCACCGCCGCGGTGACGCACGGGGCGCCGGTGATCACGGTCAAGCCGAACGCCGTCACGCCTGAGGCTGCACCTACCGAGCCTGCGACCGAGCAGATCGAAGTCACGATCTCAGACGCTGCAAAGACCGCGCGCATCGTGAGCAGGGAGCCGAAGAGGTCCAGCGGACGTCCGGAGTTGACCGAGGCGACAGTCGTCGTCTCCGGTGGGCGTGGCACGGGCGGCGACTTCGCCGCCGTCGAGGAACTGGCTGACGTCTTGGGCGGTGCGGTCGGAGCCTCGCGCGCAGCCGTGGATGCCGGCTGGTACCCGTACGCGTACCAGATCGGCCAGACCGGCAAGACCGTGTCACCCCAGCTCTACATCGCCGTCGGAATCTCCGGGGCCATCCAGCACCGTGCGGGGATGCAAACCTCCAAGGCCATCGTCGCGGTCAACAAGGATCCCGAGGCACCGATCTTCGCGCTTGCTGATCTTGGCATCGTCGGCGACCTGCACAGGGTGCTGCCTGCGGTGATCGAGGCGATCAAGGAGCGCAAGGGATAACCAGCTGAACCCGCTGAGGCAGACTGGGGCGTCATGAGTCGGATCTACCTCGACCACGCGGCCACCACGCCGATGGTCCCGGAGGCCGTGGAGGCCATGACCCGCGAGCTGACCAGGGTCGGCAACGCGTCGTCGCTGCATGCTTCGGGCCGCACGGCGCGTCGCGTGGTTGAAGAGTCCCGGGAGGCGATAGCCGCCCGGGTTGGTGCACATCCCACAGAGTTGATCTTCACAAGCGGCGGAACCGAGTCCGACAATCTCGCTGTCAAAGGCGCCGTGTGGTCCGGCGTCGGGGTGGGTCGCCGTCGGGTGATCACCTCGACGATCGAACATCACGCCGTGCTGGATTCCGTCGCTTGGCTAGGTCGTTCGGCATTCGCCGAGGTGAGCTATGTGCCGGTCGATGCTGCGGGCCGGCTGGATCTCGCGGCTCTCGCCAGCGCCGTCGACACGGACACGAGCCTGGTCTCGGTGATGTGGGCCAACAATGAGGTCGGGACCGTACAGGCGATTCCCGAGATCGCAGCGATTGCCGCAGACAACGGCGCGATCTGCCACAGCGACGCGGTCCAAGCCGTCGGTCACGTCGAGGTTGACTTTGCGGCAAGTGGGCTCGATCTGCTGACCTTCACCGCGCACAAGCTCGGCGGACCGTACGGCATCGGTGCCTTGGTCGCGCGCCGCGAACTTCGGCTCGCTCCGTTACTGCACGGAGGAGGTCAGGAGCGAGACGTTCGCTCGGGCACTCTGGACGTTCCGGCTGTCGTGGGCTTTGCTGCCGCGGTCGAGGTCGCCTCGCGACATCGGATCCAGGAGGAGCGGCGGGTACGGGAACTGCGTGCCAGCTTGATCAGCTCGGTGCTCGCCGCCGTGCCAACCGCAAGGCTGCATGGGCCGACCTCCGAACAAGATCGCCTTCCAGGCATCGCCAACATCGGGTTCCCGGGGTGCTCGGCCGACGCGATTTTGATGCTGCTGGACTCCGCGGGGATCGACTGTTCGACTGGTGCGGCCTGCTCGGCCGGCGTCGCCCAGCCGAGCCACGTGCTGCTTGCCATGGGATACACCGAGAGCGACGCGCGCTCCGCGGTGCGGTTCTCCCTCGGCCACTCCTCGACCGCGGCAGACGTAGGCGCCCTTGCGGCAGCACTACCTGCAGCCGTAGAGCGAGCCAAGGCCGCAGCTGCATTCGCGTAAAGATCGCTTGGTCGCGCCTGCAGCCCGTGAGAGACTTGCCGGCTTGCCACGAAGTGCCCAGGAGTAGAAGGACTGAGATGAAGGTACTGGCCGCCATGTCCGGCGGTGTCGACTCAGCCGTTGCCGCAGCGCGGGCGGTCGAGGCCGGACATGACGTGACTGGTGTCCACCTAGCCCTGTCCAAGAATCCGCAGACCTATCGTTCGGGCGCCCGCGGCTGCTGCTCCATCGAAGACGCACACGATGCTCGCCGCGCCGCAGATGTGCTCGGCATTCCCTTCTACGTATGGGATCTCTCGGACCGCTTCGCCGCTGACGTGGTGAACGACTTCGTCGCGGAGTATGCCGCCGGGCGGACCCCTAATCCCTGCGTCCGCTGCAACGAGAAGATCAAGTTCTCGGCGGTTCTGGAGCGCGGTGTCGCGCTCGGCTTCGATGCCGTCTGTACTGGTCACTATGCCCGGCTGATCCGTACCGAGCATGACGTCGAGCTGCATCGGGCCGTCGACGTCGCCAAGGATCAGTCCTACGTGCTGGGCGTACTCAGTCATGATCAACTTCGTCGGTGTTATTTTCCGCTCGGTCTCTCGCGCAAGGCCGAGGTACGCGCCGAGGCCGGGGAGCGTGGCCTCGCTGTTGCGAACAAGCCCGACAGTCACGACATTTGCTTCATCGCCGACGGAGACACTGCCGGATTCCTGGAGCGGCGCCTCGGCAGCAGGCCAGGCGACATCGTCGACGTCACCGGCGTCAAGGTTGGCGAGCATGCCGGATCGCATCGGTTTACCGTCGGGCAGCGGCGGGGTCTTCGACTCGGCACACCTGCCGCCGATGGCGAGCCTCGATTCGTGCTGTCGATCACACCAACGACGAACACCATTACCGTCGGTCCACGAGATGCCCTCGCAATCAAGATCATCAATGCGATCAAGCCCACCTGGACCGGCCGTCCAGTGGGTGCAGGGTGGTCAGGTCAGGTACAGATTCGGGCCCATGGCCAGCCGATGGACGCCACGGTTCATGTACGGGACGAGCATCTTGAGGTTCGGCTGGACGTTGCAGTCACTGGCGTCGCGCCCGGTCAGGCAGTGGTGCTCTACGCCGGCTCGCGCGTTGTCGGAAGCGCAACCATTTCGGCCACCCAGGCGTGACCACTAGGTCGTCGGACGGCGAACTGCCGCCGATCAGAACTACCGGAGTCGGTTCCTGGCCCGGTACGGATATGGCGGATGCGGTCAAGATCGCGTTCGCGGAGTGCCCTGATCTTCCCTACCTCCCGGAGCTGCCGGCACGCGGACCGTACGCGCAGCTGATCGGACGCTCGACTGCCTTTCTCGCCGGTCTGGCCGTTGACCTGCAACCTGCCGGCTGGCGACTCACCGACGCCTCCAGCCGGGATCATCGGCTGGCCATCAGTACGCTGCGCGCAGACCTCGATCAGCTCGAGGAGCATGCGCAGGGATACACAGGCACCGTCAAGCTCTCGGTTGCCGGTCCGTGGACGCTGGCCTCGATGATGGAGCGGCCGCGCGGTGATCGAGTGGTGGCCGACTCCGGAGCGCGACGCGACCTCAGCCAATCGCTTGCCGAGGGCATCGCTCAGCTCACTGCCGAGCTGGGCCGCCGGCTGCCCGATGTCGAACTGCTCATCCAGCTCGACGAGCCCATGCTTCCTGCGGTGCTCGGTGGCACGCTGGCCACAGCCAGCGGCCTTTCACGGCATCGCC
This sequence comes from uncultured Actinomycetota bacterium, assembly GCA_963815975.1. GTDB lineage: Bacteria > Actinomycetota > Actinomycetes > Propionibacteriales > Propionibacteriaceae > Microlunatus. The sequence continues at coordinate 169,165 of CAWFJC010000020.1, read as the reverse complement.
CCATAGAGCCCCCCGAGGTTTCCGGCGGCCTTCGTTACGTTGTCGAGAGGTTGTCGCCAACGCCCGTCGTCGTCCACTGTTGCGCAGCTGGCCCGCCCGTCGAACTGCTCCGGACAGCCGGCGTCGTCGGGATCCTGGTCGATATCGACCAGCTGTCCGGCGCCGACTGGGATGCCGTCGGCGCCAGCCTCGAAGCGGGAGTCTGGATCGGCATGGGTGCGCTGCCTACCGACCACGCGGTGGGGCCGGATGAGGTAGCCCGGCGCGTACTCGGCCCACTACGTGATCTTGGCCTCGATCCTCCGGTCGCAGCGCGCATTGTGATCACGCCCGCGTGTGGGCTCGCCTCAGCGTCTCGTGATGGTGCCGTACGCGCGTTGCGCACGCTGCGCTCGGCCGCCGACATCGTCACCGAGCAACTCGCCGACTAACGCCGAGTTGTCAGCGTGGGTGGCCGCCATAGCAACCATCCACGCTGACAACTCGGGGTGTTGGGGTACTAGCTGAGCGCGGGCTTCTTCGGCACGTAGAGCCAGGCCTTGAAAGAACGCATCGAGGTCCTGTCCGGACACCCTCTCGGAGAGTCGGATGAACTGGGCCGTCGTCACGTTGCCGTATTCATGCTGCTTAGCCCAGCTGCGCAGGATGATGAAGAAGTCGTGTGATCCGACCTGCTGGCGCAGCGCCTGCAGCGTCATAGCGCCTCGCAGATAGCCCTGTGAACCGAACAGGTCTGCTGGATCATCGAACGCCGCGGGCGCGGGTGTCCAAAGGTTGTCCTCCTTAGGATTCACCGGCGGGTCTGGTGGCTCTCGTACTCGTTCTTGAATGTCTCAGCGGTGCTCGGTCCGCCATGAGAGGCATCCCACAGCCACTCGGCATAAGTCGCGAATCCCTCGTTGAGCCAGATGTCAACCCAGTTGGTCAGCGACACAGAGTTGCCGTACCACTGATGAGCCCACTCGTGAACGTTGGTCAAGTCGTCAGGGACGCCGTCGAACACTGGCCTGTTCTGCGTCTCGAGGGCGTAGCCGACTCCCGTCTCCTTGACCACGATTCCCGCGCTGTTGAAGGGGTACGGTCCGAACCGACTCTCCTCATAGCGGATGATCTTCGGGATGAGCGCGCGCTCATCCGCCACCGTCCCGAGCTTCGGGTCAATGAAGCTCCAGATCGGCAACTTGCGGCCCGTCGTTGTCCTCATCGTGGAGTGATAGACGTTGTAATCGCTGATCGAGATCATGGCCAGGTACGTCGCCTGCTGGTGGGGCTGCACCCAGCGCCAGGTTTCCTTGCCAGCATGCTTGCGGACGCTCTTGAGGTCGCCGCTGCCTGCCGCCTCGAGCTTGGACGGAACGGTGATCTTCATGTCGAAGGTCGCCTTGTCGCGCGGGGTGTTGTTGTTGGGGAACCACGTCATCGCACCGACAGGTTCGCTGAGGACCGTGGCTCCGGCCCCGTTGTCGGTGGGAATCCAGCCGTCCTGAGCGCCATCTGGGTCGATGTGGGTGACCGGCTTGCCGTGGTACTGGATGCTGGCCGAAAAGCGTCCTTTCAATGTCTTCGACGGCTTGATGATCAGCTTGTTGTCGCGCCTGGAAAAGTCCGCGGTGCGTCCATTGACCCGTACCTTGTCGACGATGAGGCCTTCCAGGTCGAGCGAGAACGACCTCAGTGGCTTCCTCGCCTTGGCGGTCAAGGTTGTCTTCGCCTTGATGTCTCCTGAGCTCTCGAAGCCAAGACTGATTGCGTAGTGCTTGACGTCGTACTTGCTGCTGCCTTGCTCCGGGAACAGCGAGTCCGGAGCCTGCCGTGACGCGACCGTCGCCTGGGTGGGTGTAGCTGGTTTGGCGATTGCGAGACCGCTCGGAGTGGCGAGCAGGCCGAGTCCGAGAGCACCAATCGCCAGCGCGGCTGGGACGCGGCGACCGGGGGCAGACGTGGGAACGAGACGCTGATGAGCAGACAATCGAGGCTCCTCAAAGGTGATCAACTCAAGTGATCAATTGGCAGGCCGACCCGCCAGACGCTAACAGCTGGATCCGGGGCGCGATGTGAAAGTCGCGTTATTGCTTCGTTATTTTCCGGTGGTCTGCGGCTCCCCGCCGCGGCCAACAGCGACCGTCGGTAGCGGGCGTTACTGTGCTGACGTGGCCGATGAAACCTTCTTGGCGTCAGCGGGCGACCGAGAAATCGAGCTTCCGGAATCCCTGGCGAAGGCAAGTCAGCGGCACGCAGATCTCAGCGAGCGGGTGAACGACGCGCGCTGGCGTTACTACGTGCTCGATGCGCCGACCATGTCTGATGGCGAGTTCGATCTGATCTTGCGGAAGCTCAGCGATCTCGAGGATGCCTTTCCCGCCCTGCGTACGCCGGACTCGCCGACGCAGCAGGTCGGCCCGCCGCCGTCGACCACGTTCACGGCTGTGGAGCACCCGCAACGATTGCTGAGCCTGGACAACGCGTTCAGTCGAGACGAATTGGACCGTTGGGCCCAGCGCGCGATTCGAGAGCTCGGCGAGAAGCGACTCGAGCAGTCCGGCTACCTCTGTGAGCTCAAGGTAGACGGCTTGGCGATCGATCTGGTGTATGAGCAGGGCAGGCTGATACGCGCCGCGACCAGGGGCGACGGGCGAGTGGGCGAAGATGTCACCGCAAACGTGAAAACGATCAAGGTCATCCCGCACCGGCTGTCCGGCTCCGATGCTCCCGGGACGCTCGAGGTACGCGGTGAGGTGTTTTTCGCGGTTACCGACTTCGCTGCTCTCAACGAGTCGCTCGTCTCAGCCGGAAAGGCACCGTTCGCCAACCCGCGCAACGCGGCGGCCGGGTCGCTCCGGCAGAAGGATCCGAAGATCACGGCGTCGCGGAATCTCGGGTTCGTCAGCCACGGCATCGGCGTTCTTGATGGCTTCACCGCCGATCGGCTGTCCGACGCGTACGCCGCGCTGGATCGCTGGGGACTTCCCGTCAGCCCGCATCGCAAGCTGGCCCGAACCCTCGCTGAGGTGTGGGACTACGTCCAATACTTCGGCGAGCATCGGCACTCGGTGGCGCACGAGATCGACGGCGTCGTCGTCAAGTTGGACGAGCGTGCGGTCCAAGATCAGCTCGGCTCCACATCCCGCGCTCCACGTTGGGCGATCGCGTATAAGTACCCGCCTGAAGAGGTCACGACCAAGCTGCTCGACATTAGCGTCAACGTCGGGCGTACCGGCCGGGTCACTCCGTTTGGCGTGATGGAGCCGATCCAGGTAGCCGGGTCGACCGTGGGCATGGCGACGCTGCACAACGCAAGTGAGGTCGTACGCAAGGGAGTGCTCATCGGCGACACGGTGGTGCTTCGCAAGGCCGGCGACGTCATCCCAGAGATTGTCGGTCCGGTGGTCGATCTTCGCGACGGCAGCGAGCGGGCTTTTGTCATGCCCACCCGGTGTCCGGCCTGCGGTACCGAGCTGCGGCCGGAGAAGGAGGGGGATGCGGATCTGCGTTGCCCCAATGCCAGATCGTGTCCGGCCCAGCTGCGGGAGCGGCTGTTCCACGTCGCCAGCCGGGATGCCCTCGATATCGAGGTTCTGGGATACCAATCGGGTCAGGCGTTGCTCGACGCCGGATTGCTGATCGATGAGGGGGACCTGTTCAGTTTGACCGAAGAAAAGCTGAGCAAGACTGACTTCTTTACGACCAAGTCAGGAGCTCTCTCCGCGAACGGCGCCAAGCTGCTCGCCAACCTCGAAGTGGCGAAAACTCGGCCGCTGGACAAGTTCCTGGTCGCTTTGTCGATCCGGCACATAGGCAAGGGTGTTGCGCCAGACATAGCAGCCGCGTTCGTTGATATCGATGCGCTCGCCAACGCGACGCCGGAAGAGTTGGCGGAGGTGGAAGGCATTGGACCGACGCTCGTGACCGCAATCACAGACTGGTTTGCAATTCCCTGGCATCGCGAGATCGTCGCGAAGTGGCAGGCCGCTGGTTGCGTGATGCGGGATGAACCACAGGCCGCCCGCGAGCAGACGCTCGCCGGCCAGTCGATTGTGGTCACCGGCTCGCTCGAGGGCTATTCCCGCGACGTCGCAACAGAAGCAATCACCTCGCGCGGCGGCAAGGTCGCCGGGTCGGTGTCGAAAAAGACCAGCTTCGTGGTAGTTGGCGAGGCGCCGGGATCGAAATACGACAAAGCCGTCGAGTTGAAGGTGCCCATCCTGAGTGGCGCCGAGGCCTTTGAGGTGCTGCTCCAGCAGGGCCCCGAGGTGGCGCGCAAGGTCGCGACAGTGGGGGAGTAGATCCAGCCTTCACAGCAGGAGAATGTGGAAGAGCTGCTGCTGCTGCTCCTCGCCGATCCCGAAGCCCCAGCTTCCGGTCATCGCGTGGTAGACGTACCAACCCAGCAAAAAGATCACCATCAGCCCACCAAGCAACGCCAGAGATACCCAGATCCGCATCCGCTTCTTCTGCTTGGTGCTCGGCACCTTCACCGGACCCCATTCACCGACCGACGGCTGCACCCGTGGCGGAGTCGCTCCATGCAGATTCAGGTTGCTGAAGATCTTCGGCACCGACCTAGCTTATGAGCAGCTCCGCAGCATCACGAGCGAACCTCGAGCCCGGAGCCTAGAAGAACCAGTCGTGCAGCCCGTGGAATCCGGAGGCCACCAGCACGAACCTGCAGAGCCGGCCGACGAACACGGTCAGCCCGAACCACAGTGGCCGCATAGTGGTCGCACCAGCCAGCAGCGCGACAGCGTAGAGCGGCGGGAAGCCGATCACGGCGGCGATGAGGACGATCGGAAGTCCCCAACGTTTCTGGCCGACCAGGTCAAGCAGCTTTGCCATCACAGCACGGAACCGCGCTCGGGCCGGCCCGATGGGGCGCTGTTTCTGGAGCTCCCGGCGATGCCTGACGAAGGGCAGTTCCTTGCCTTCGCGTACGCCGAAAAAGAGCAGCAACTTTCCAATTGTTTGGCCGATGGCGATGCCAATCGCGATGGGAATGGGTCCGATGACCGCGGACATCTGCGAGGCGATCACATAGGCCTCGGCATTCACTATCGGGACGATCGCTGAGACGATTCCGAACCCGATCGAAGCGAGCAGGGCGACCAGCTCAGGCCAGCCGAACGCGTCCACGCGCTGAACGTACCTGAGGTGCGAGTGACCTACTTCACAAGCGCGGCGAGGTGATGCAGCCGGGCGATCTCGGAATCAAGGAACGAGGGCCCACCCAGACGTCCGATGATGATTACCCGGTCACGAGTCACCGGTGTCACCACGGCCGTGGTATCGCCCCATCCTGGACTCCAGTCCACGTCCAGATCGGTACGATGAGTGGCGTCAAAAGGCGTGAACATCGCGGCCACCTCGGGGGTCAGATCGGGCGCGAGAGTCGTCGAGTAGCACGGTTTGGGTGAGCCATCGGAGATATCAAGCAGGCTCGCCCAGTGGGAACGAAAAACGACCGGGCACAGCGAGACGAGCGTTTCCGCAGCATGCGGCGGGTCGGCGGCCATCCGCTCCAGCGCTTCGAGATCGGACTGTAGACCGCCACCTTCGGGGTAGCGGGCGATCCACTCCACGCGTACCCCAGCGAGGCCCTGGCACGCAGTAACGAGCGTCTCTGGCAGCTGGTTGGGGGGCAGGTCGACGATGAAGTCGTCGACCACACTCCCGTCAGCCCGTTTTTCCACAATCTCCACGGCATTGATATCGGCGCCCACGCCGCCCATAGCGGTAGCGACAGAGCCGAGGGATCCTGGTCGGTCTGGGAGGGAGATCCGCATCAGGAACACGGGAACATCTTTCCTTACCTCGATTACTTGCATGTGTCGGGCCGATGAAGGGCGACGACAGATCACGCGCTCCGCTGCTGCGCATACGGAACTTCTGAGCGGCGGTCAGGACGACGCAGAATTATGGAAGCCTTGTGCCGTGCCGCGCTTCGAACCCTTTGCCGCGATCCGTTACGCGACCGACCACCTTGCACCCGTTGTCGCTCCACCGTACGACGTGCTGTCCGATGCTGACGTCGATGTCCTTGCGGCGAGATCGCCGTACAACATCGTGCGGATCGATGTACCACGGGGTGGTGAGGACCGCTACGAGCTGGCGGCGAAGACCCTGCAAGGGTGGTTGAACGAGGGCATTCTTGCCATCGACGCGGAACCTTCTTTCACCATCTACCGGATGCGCTTCACCGACTCAACCGGAGTACGGCGGGACATCGCTGGAGTGCTCGGCGCGCTCGAGGTGGTTGATGTGGAAGCCGGCGGGGTCTTGCCGCACGAGCGGACGACTGCGAAAGCTTCCACCGATCGCCTCGACCTCACCCGGGCCACGGTCGCAAATCTGTCGCCGGTCTGGGGCCTGTCGCTCTCCAAAGGACTCACCGAGCTTCTCGCCCAGCCTGGCGTGCTGCTGGGGACGGTGACCGAGGAAGGAATCGAGCATGTGGTGGAACGGGTCAGCGATCCGCACCGGATTGCAGCGATCACGAACAAGCTGGCCGCCGATGATGTGCTGATCGCGGATGGGCACCACCGTTATGGGGTGTCACGCATTTACCGTGACGAGACCCGCGACGCGACTGGCCGCACCGACACGCCTGCCGAGCTGACTCTTGCCTTCGTCAACGAGCTCATCGAGGACCAGCTCAGCGTTGCGGCGATTCATCGTCTCTACAGCGATATCGAAGTCGCTGATCTTGCTCGTGCACTGGCTCGATCGTTCGACCTCGTTCCCACCGAACGGCCGCGCGCGGCGGGCCTTGCCGATCTGCACCAGCAAGGGCTTCCTGATCTTGGTCAGCAGTGACGCAGCGTGGCAGATGCGGGCGAAACCTGGAGGGTTTGATGGCGTACGCGCGCTCGATGGTGGGTGGTTGGAGACCGCCCTTGCCGACATCGGGTTAACCGTGAGCTATCAGCATGGGCTTGCCGAGACGCTGGCCGAAGTGGATAGCGGGCGCGCTTCGGCCGCCGTGCTGATTCGGCCCGTGAGCGTTGCCGAGATCGAACGAACCGCGCGCGAAGGCTTGCTGATGCCGCCAAAGTCGACGTTTTTCACCCCGAAGCTCAAGACTGGTCTTGTGATCCGCTCACTGCGTGAGTGACATCAGCCTGGCGTTGTGGACACCGAGGGTCGTGGGTCTGGAGAGGGCAGTCGCTCGCACTAGGATGAGCCGGACCTCATGACCTCACGGATTTGGCACCAAGGAGATGCGATAGGTGGCCCTCACCGCTCAGGACGTTGCGAACCTGGCCAAGTTGGCGCGAATCGAGCTGACCGATGCCGAGCTAGACGTGTTGGCGCCACAGCTGGATGTGATCTTGGAATCGGTCGCCCGGGTATCCGAGGTTGCGGCACAAGACATTCCGCCAACCTCGCACGCGCTGCCGCTGACGAATGTGTTTCGGGAGGACGAACTGCGCCCATGCTTGCCTCGCGACGTGGTGCTAGCCGGCGCACCCGCGGCTGAGCAGATGCGATTCCGAGTCCCGCGGATTCTGGAGGAGGAGGCGTGACATTACGCCAGTCCCCAGGGTCGGAGATCATCCTGCAGTCTGCTGCTGATCTTGCGCGCAAGATCAAATCGGGCGAGCTGAGTGCTGTCGAGGTAGCCCAAGCACACCTTGATCGAATCGCCGAGATCGACGGTGAAATACACGCTTTCCTCTACGTGGACGGCGACCGTGCGCTCGCGACTGCGGCACGAGTCGATGCCAAGATCGCGGCTGGAGATGAGGTCGGTCCGCTCGCAGGTGTGCCGTTGGCACTCAAGGACATCCTCACCTACACCGGTGCACCAACCACCTGTGGATCAAAGATCTTGGAGGGTTGGCTGCCACCTTACGACGCGACGGTCACCCGGCGACTTCTTGATCATGACTTGGTGATCTTGGGAAAGACGAACCTCGACGAATTCGCGATGGGCTCCTCTACCGAGAACTCCGCGTACGGGCCAACCCGCAATCCCTGGGACACCAGCCGGATCCCTGGTGGTTCCGGTGGTGGGTCGGCGGCCGCAGTTGCAGCCTTCGAGGCCCCGCTGGCCATCGGCACCGATACCGGCGGCTCCATCCGGCAGCCGGCGGCTGTCACGGGTACGGTCGGCGTAAAACCCACCTACGGCGGTAGCTCGCGCTACGGCCTGGTCGCTCTGGCGTCGAGCCTGGATCAGCCCGGTCCCTGCGCGCGTACGGTGCTGGATGCGGCGCTGCTGCACCAGGTGATCGCCGGCCATGATCCATGCGATTCGACATCCATCGATCAGCCGGTGCCCGATGTGGTCGGTGCCGCCCGGTCTGCCGACGTCTCCGGGATGAAGATCGGCGTGGTCCGCGAACTTGGCGGCGAAGGGTATGCACCGGGTGTAGAGCAGCGCTTTCACGAAGGCGTCGAGCTCTTGGCATCGCTGGGTGCGGAGATCATCGAAGTCTCCTGCCCACATTTCGGCTACGCCCTGCCGGCTTACTACTTGATCTTGCCTGCCGAGTGCTCCTCCAACCTCGCGAAGTTCGACGCCATGCGGTACGGGCTGCGGGTCGGCGACGACGGCGTCGCGAGCGCAGAGCAGGTGATGGCGATGACCCGGGAGGCGGGATTCGGCGCGGAGGTGAAGCGGCGGATCATCATTGGCACGTACGCGTTGTCCAGCGGCTACTACGACGCCTACTACGGGCAGGCGCAGAAGGTCAGAACATTGATCTCTCGCGACTTCGACCAGGCGTTCTCGCAGGTCGATGTGCTCGTCTCACCAGCCACGCCGGTCACCGCTTTCAAGATCGGCGAGAAGGTCGATGATCCACTTGCCATGTACATGAACGACCTGTGCACGATTCCGTCCAATTTGGCAGGCAACGCGAGTGCATCTTTCCCGGTAGGACTGGCGCCCGAGGACGGGTTGCCGGTGGGCCTGCAGGTGATCGCACCGCCGCTTGCGGACGACCGGCTCTATCGAGTCGGCGCGGCGCTGGAGGCTGCGCTTGAGTCGGACTGGGGTGGACCACTGCTGGATCGCCTCCCCGAGCTGGGCGCAGTCCGATGACCGTGCTGTCCTACGAGGAGGCGCTCGCGGCGTACGACCCGGTGCTCGGACTCGAGGTACACGTCGAACTCAACACCACCTCGAAGATGTTCTGCGGATGTTCGACCGCATTCGGCGCCGAGCCGAACACTCAGGTCTGCCCCGTCTGCCTGGGTTTGCCAGGCTCGCTGCCAGTCGTCAACGCAAAGGCTGTCGAGTCGGCGATTCGGATCGGGCTGGCGTTGAACTGCACGATCGCCGAGTGGTGTCGCTTCGCGCGAAAGAACTATTTCTATCCGGACATGCCGAAGAACTACCAGATCTCCCAGTACGACGAACCGATCGCGTACGACGGTTGGACCGAGGTTGTCCTGGACGGGGAGATCTACCGGATCGACATCGAGCGGGCCCACATGGAGGAGGACACGGGCAAGTCGCTACATGTGGGCGGCGCGACCGGACGGATCCACGGCGCCGACTATTCGCTGCTGGACTACAACCGCTCCGGCGTACCGCTGATCGAGATCGTCACGAAGCCGATCGAGGGAACCGGCGCGAAGGCCCCGGAGGTGGCGCGGGCGTACGTGACGATGCTCCGCGATCTGCTGCGCGCGCTCGGCGTCTCAGACGTCCGCATGGAGCAGGGTTCACTGCGCTGCGATGCCAACGTCTCGCTGCGGCCGATCGGTACCTCGACCTTCGGCACCCGCACCGAGACCAAGAACGTGAATTCGCTGCGCAGCGTCGAGCGGGCGCTACGGTACGAGATCACTCGGCAGGCGGCCGTGCTCGCCGGCGGCGGCAGGGTCGTCCAGGAGACCCGCCACTGGCAGGAGGATTCCGGCGTGACTACGGCCGGCCGGAGCAAGGAGACCGCGGAGGACTATCGCTATTTTCCGGAGCCGGACCTGGTGCCGATTGCGCCAAGTCGCGAGTGGGTCGAGGAATTGCGAGCGACACTTCCCGAGCCTCCCGCGGCCAGGCTCGACCGAGTCAGCGCCGAATGGGGTTTTTCCGAGCTGGAAATGCGGGATGTGGTCAGCGCCGGTGCCGTCAATGCGATCGAGGCGACGGTCGCCGCGGGCGCCTCGCCCCAGTCGGCTCGCAAGTGGTGGCTCACCGAGATCGCACGGCGTGCCAACGAGCTGGGAGTTGATCTTGAGAACGTCGGGGTCACCGCGCAGCAGGTTGCCGAGATTCAGGCCTTGATCGAGAACGGCACCATCAACGACAAGCTTGCTCGCCAGGTCTTCGAAGGTGTCGTTGCGGGCGAAGGGTCGCCAGCCGATGTCGTGTCTGCCCGCAAGCTGGCGATCGTCTCCGATGAGAATGCGCTGGCCGCAGCCGTCAACGAGGCAATCAACGCGAATCCCGACATCGTTGACAAGATCAAGAGCGGCAAGACGCAAGCTGCCGGCGCGCTGATCGGATCGGTGATGAAGCAGCTGCGCGGGCAAGCCGACGCCGCCCGGGTTCGCGAGTTGATCTTGGAGAAGATCGGTTGACTGAGAGCTCGCCGATGGTCAGGGATTGACCGCCAGGAACAGAAAGGCAGCCAGCAGAACGAGGTGAACGACAGCCTGTAGCCGTGTTGCCCGCCCTGGAACCACCGTGAGAATCCCAACGACGACAGTTACTGCCAAGAGCACGATCTGGGTGTCATCCAGTCCGAGAATCAGCGGGCCCTTCAGCCAGATCGAGGCGATGGCAATGGCCGGAATGGTCAGCCCGATGCTGGCCATGGCCGAGCCGAAGGCGAGATTCAGACTGGTCTGGATTCGGTCCCGACGCGCGGCCTGTGCCGCCGCGATCGACTCGGGCGTCAAGACCAGCAGCGCGATGACGACGCCAACGAACGACGGAGGAAATCCGAGCGCCGCGACACCTGCTTCGATTGCGGGTGTCTCGACCTTGGCCAGGCCGACGACGGCGACCAGCGCGAGCAAAAGTAGACCGAGGCTGGCCAACGCTCGTTCAGTACTCGGTGGATCGGCGTGCTCCTCTTCCTCCACAACCACCCCCGCAGAGGTGATCGGAAGGAAGAAGTCGCGGTGCCGGCGCGTCTGGGTAACGACGAACGCGACGTACAACGTCAGTGAGGCGATTCCCGCGAAGATGAGCTGGGACGCTGTGAACTCCGGACCCGGATGGCTGGTCGTGAAAGTTCGGTAGTACCAGACTCAGGGTCGCCAAGGTGGCCACTGTCGCCAGCGCGGCGCCAGTCCCCTCAGCGTTGAAGATCGTGAGCTGGAAGCGGACAGCGCCGATCAACAGGGCAATGCCGACAATGCCATTGCAGGTGATCATCACAGCGGCGAACACTGTGTCACGGGCTAGCGATTCGCTCCCCTTGGCACCGGAGATCATCAGCGTCACGATCAGCCCGACCTCGATGATCGTTACCGCGACGGCCAGGACCAGTGATCCCAGCGGCTCACCGACCCGATGGGCCACGACTTCGGCGTGATTGACCGCGGCTAGCACTGCGCCGGCCAATGCGAGAGCTACGAGGACCTGGACCACGACGCCGATATCGCGACCCCAGGTGAATACCAGCAAGACCGCGGCCAGAGCGGGAACCAGTACCGTCCACGACAAGACCTTGGACATAGCCGTGATCCTGGGGCGCCCATTCATGAGTTCAGGCTTCCATAGCAGGCATGCTCGAGAGCGGAACTGCGGCCAAAACCGTCTGAGCCTCCCGATAGCGTCGAGCCATGGACTTCAAACTCGAACTCGTCGGAGTGCCAGTCACCGACGTCGACCGCGCCAAAGCCTTCTACGTCGATCAGGCCGGCTTCACTCTCGACCACGACCACGCGGTGAGTGAAGACATCCGCTTCGTGCAGTTGACTCCGCCAGGTTCTGCCTGCTCGATCGCCATCGGCAAGGGCCTGACGCAGTTGACGCCTGGTGCTTTGGACAACCTTCAGGTCGTCGTGAGCGACATCGATCAAGCTCGAGCGGAACTCGCCGAACGTGGGCGTCGATGTCAGCGAGGTCGACGTGCAGCCTTGGGGATCATTCGTGTCCTTCAGTGATCCCGACGGCAACCGCTGGGCGGTGCAGCAATTGCCCGATTATGCCTAGCGGGCGAGCGTCGGAAATCGCGCCCCGCCGTGCGGAGGAGGAGGGAGCGGAGGCGTTCTTTCCTCTGCGAGCGACAACGAAGTCGGCGGATTCCAAGCGCGATGCGAGAGCAGCGCAGACAAGGGGCCGGTGGGTGGCTCAGGCGATATCAATGAGGGCTGGACTGATTGAGGCTATTTCCCTCAGGCACCGCCGCTAGGACGTCGTCGCAGCGCCAGGAAGATCAACAGCAGTCCGACAACCAGGCACAGCAGGCCGATAGCGAGCCACGTTCGGCTGCCTGTCATGAAGCTTCCCTTGATCAATCCGGCGCCCTGACCGATCCAGACGCCACCGACGAGGACGGCGAGGCCACCGATGATCAAGCTGACCGTACGCGTCGCACTGGACTTCATCGTCTTACTCGTCTCTAACGGGTGATCTGGAACAGCCGGTCGTCATCCGATGCCGGATCACCTCGGCCGTCGGTGTTGGAGTTGGTCAACAGCAGGCTGCCGCCGTCGGCGGCCACCTGGACAGTCCGGAGACGGCCGTAGTCTCCGCGGAAGTGCGCTATCGGATCGCCGGTCTTTGTGCCATCAACCGGAATCTCCCACAGCCGCTGGCCGCGCAGTCCTGCCATCCAGAGCGAGTTCTGCCAGTACGCCAACCCTGAGGGCGATGCTTCATCGGTATGCCAGACCACCTTGGGGTTGGTCATTCCTCGAACGTTGCCGGACCCCTCCACCTCGGGCCACCCGTAGTCGGCACCCTTGGTGATCAAGTTCAGCTCGTCCCAGCGGTTCTGACCAAACTCGGAAGCCCAGAGCCGGCCTTCGCTGTCGAAGGCGAGTCCCTGGACGTTGCGATGGCCGTAGCTGAAGACCTCGTTGTCGAACGGATTGTCCGGCGCGGGTCGGCCATCGAGTCTGAGTCGCAGGATCTTCCCTCCGAGAGAGTCTTTGTCCTGGGAGAGTCGTCCGGTGCCGCTTTCGCCGGTCCCGACGTATAGATAGTCGTCGGGACCGACCACCATGCGGCCGCCGTTGTGGATGAAACCCTTGGGAATGCCGCGAAGAATGACCTTCGGCGCGCCGAGCTCGCGGCCGTCCCAGCTCATCGAGACGATCCGATTGTCGTTCGCTGCCGTGTAATAGGCGAAGACGGTCTTTTCGTCCTTGGTGATGGCGAGCCCGAGGAGGCCGCCCTCACCACCCGGATCGACTTCGTCGATGGTCCGGACCTGCGACGCCGAGCCGTTCTCAACTCTGACGATCTTTCCTTCGTCACGCTCGGCGATCAGGAAGCTGCGGTCCTTGAGCGGAATGAGTCCCCAGGGTGCAGCGAGATCGGAAGCGATCTCGGTTGCCCGAGGGTCGCCGCGCGAGGCGACCCCGCTGGAACTCGGGCTGCTGGATGGCGCGCTCGAGGGTGACGCCGAACCTGCTGAGGTCGGCTCAGAGGTACGGGTTTCGGCACTGGGTTCGTTGGCGGCGCCGCTACAGGCGGTAGTCAGCAGCAGTGCACCGCAGGCCGCTACCAACCCAAAGCGCCTGCACCGATGTCTGGCTGGCCGATGTCTGGCTGGCTCGGACCTCAGAGTCACCACCACAGTCTGGCCCGCGTACTCAAGGCAGATCTCATGTCCGAAGATCCGCTGAGTTCAAGATCTCGATCGCCTCTGGCTCGCCGACCAGCTTGATCTCCGCGACCTTCGTCCTGCCGTGGGCGTACAGCATCAGCTCGCTGGGACTACCGACCAAGGTGACCGTCGAAGCCCCGCTCACGGCTCGGATGGTCTCCGGCGCGCCGTCTGCGTCGGCCGAACCCAGGCGCTCCAGGACGACGCCGACCTGAACCCGGCGAAACCAGGCCCGGCCCAGTAGCTTGAGTCGACGCCACATCCACTCCTCGACATCGTCGCCGAGGTGCCGTGAGGTTTGCGGGGAGTCCCCGGCCCGGCGTACGTCCTCATGATGAATGAAGAACTCGGTAGTGTTCGCGCCTTCGTCGACCCCGGGGATGGCGAAGATCGAGAACCGCGCCGGGCCACGACGTACCCGATCGACAAGCTCGGGGTATTCCCAGCGTTGCTTGATTTCGGCCATCCGGCGCTCGGACAAACTAGAGAGCGGCTTGGCGACGATGCCGCTGGCTCCCACTGGATCGGTTTCACGGATCCACAGGTGTGCTGCCAGGTCGTGGGTGTCCCAGCCCTCACAGAGCGTGGGTGCATGCGGCCCGACCTTGTCGAACAGGTCGCACAACTCAGCCCGTTCGGACTTGGCAAACGTCACGAGCGCCCATCGTAGCCGGGGATTCTCGAGCTGGCATTGACGTGACAGCCGCGTAACACGCTGATTCCGAGCTGCTCGCGCATCGCGCGCTTTGGATCCGCCTACTTCGTCGTCGCTCGCAGACGAGAAGGCGTGTCTGCTCCCTCCTCCTCAGCACAGCGGGCGCGCGATTTCCGACGCTCGCAGCTGTCATTGGTCGGAAACCTCACCAACGGTGCTGCCACCTGTTGGAACAATGGGCGCGTGACCGACCCCGCGCCGGGAGTTGCCGGCAGCACACTGGACCCGGAGGTCGCCGCGCTGCTCAAGCGCGATGCGGCCGGACTGGTCACCGCGGTGATCCAGGAGGAGAGTACCGGTGAAGTGCTGATGGTTGGCTGGATGGACGACCTGGCCTTGCACCGAACTCTGACGACCGGGCGCTCGACCTTCTTCTCCCGCAGTCGCGGCGAGTACTGGGTGAAGGGCGAGACTAGTGGCCATCGCCAGTGGGTGCGTGAGGTTCGACTGGACTGCGACGGCGACACCGTGCTGGTGAAGGTGCACCAGGAGGGCCCTGCGTGCCATACGGGCGACCGCAGCTGCTTCGACCGACGCCAGCTTTCCGCGGTCGTTGCTCAGCAAGCCGAGGAAGCCGCCTCATGAGCGAGCTTTCCCCGACGCTCGAGGAGTTCCGCAAGTTGGCGGTGGAACGGCGCGTCATCCCCGTCTACCGGCGCTTGCTCGTGGACGCCGATACCGCGATCGGGTTGTATCGCAAGCTGGCGCGGAACCGGCCCGGTAGCTACCTGCTGGAGTCTGCCGAGCAGGGTGTGTGGTCGCGATATTCCTTCGTCGGGGTTCGTGCCGCTGCGACGCTGACCGAGCACGACGGTGAGGCGGCCTGGAGCGGCAACGCTCCGGTCGGCCTGCCGGTCGGAGGAGATCCCCTGGCGGCCCTGGGTGAGACGCTGCGCTTGCTGCACACCCCGCGTGGCGAAGATCTGCCGCCGTTCACGTCAGGACTGGTTGGTTATCTCAGCTACGACGCAGTACGCCGCGTCGAACGGTTACCCGACACCTGTGTGGATGACCTGAGGATTCCCGAGCTGACCTTCCTGCTGGCTTCGGATCTCGCCGTCCTCGACCACCACAACGGCGAAGTGTGGTTGGTAGCCAATGCGATCAACTTCGACAACACCGATGAGCGAGTCGATGAAGCGTACGCCGACGCCGCGACTCGAGTGGAAGCCATGACGCAGCTGCTGATCCAGTCCACTCCTGCCGGCGTAGTCTCAGCGAGCTTTGATCAAACCGCTCTGCCGATCCGTCGACAGCGCGCGCCGGAAGATTATCAGCGAGCGGTGAGGTCCGCGGTCGAGGAGATCAAGGCTGGCGAGGCGTTTCAGATCGTCGTCAGCCAGCGTTTCGAGGTTGACACCAACGCGGACGCGCTCGACATCTATCGCGTGCTCCGCCTGACGAACCCGAGCCCGTACATGTATTTGCTCCGCCTCGACGACTTCGACATCGTCGGCTCCTCACCAGAAGCCCTGGTCAGCGTCAAGGGAAACACCGCAGTGACGCATCCGATCGCGGGCTCGAAGCCACGTGGCGGCACTCCTGCCGAGGACGCCGCCCTAGAGGCTGAGCTGTTGGCGGATCCCAAGGAGCGCGCCGAGCACGTGATGCTTGTCGATCTCGGGCGGAACGATCTCGGCCGGGTTTGCCAGCCGGGCACCGTCGAGGTGGTGGAGTTCATGGAAGTCCGCCGCTACAGCCACATCATGCATCTCGAGTCCACGGTCACCGGCACCATTGCCGAGGACCGCACCGCGCTCGATGTCGTCTTGGCGGCCTTCCCGGCCGGCACGCTGTCCGGCGCGCCGAAGGTCCGCGCCATGGAGATCATTGACGAGCTCGAGATCACACGGCGGGGACTTTACGGCGGGGTGGTGGGCTATCTGGACTTTGCCGGTGATGCCGATGCGGCAATCGCGATCCGGACTGCCGTGTTGCGTGACGGCGTGGCCTTTGTGCAAGCCGGTGGGGGAATCGTGGCGGACTCCGACCCGCCCACCGAGGATCAGGAGACTCAGAACAAGGCCGCTGCTGTCGTCAAGGCGATTTCGGTGGCCGAGAGTTTCGCGGCAGTCGGGCCGTTCGGCCACGCCCCTGGCGGCCGAAACCGCCGCCAAATGAAGAGTCGCGCGCTGGCCCTCGGCTGCCTGCTGCTCGGCGGCATCTTGGGACTCATCTCCAGCGCGCAGCCGTGGTGGCGGGCTAGCGGCGAGGGTGTCGTGGTGAAGTTCACCGGAAGTCAGGTCACCGGCGGATTGAGTCAGGCGCTGGCAATAGTCGCGCTGGCCGGGACACTGCTGATGCTCGTCCTGCAGGCCCGGGGCCGCCGCGTCGTCGGTGCGGTACTGCTCCTGGTGGGTCTTGGGCTTGTCCTCTGCGGAGCGCTCCGACTGCAGCCGAGCGCGGATGCCGTACGCAACCAGGTCCGTGAGGTCAGCCTGGTCGACGCTTTTCAGCTGAGTGTGACCGCGTGGCCGTGGATCTTCGCGCTTTCCGGGGTCGCGATCGTCACGGGCGCGGTCTTGACCATGATCACAGCAGCTCACTGGCCAGCGCGATCCGAACGTTTCCGCGCGAGCCAAGTTACGGGGCGACTGGCGGATTCTGACGACCCAACAGAGCTGTGGAAGGCGATGGATGCAGGCGCCGATCCGACCACAGATGCGAGCGTCGGAAATCGCGAACCGCCGCACGGAGAAGGAGGAAGCGGAGGCGCTTTTCCTCCGCGAGCGACGACGACGGCGGTGGATTCACCGCGCGATGCGCGAGCAGCTGAAGGAATAGATGATCACGACACGCCGATCGGCGACGACCCCGAGGTGCGCGATCGGAGCTCAGGAGACACAATGGATGCCACCGAACAGGTGCAGCAATTACCCTGGTCGCCCACGAGCCACATTGCCGGCCGCGTGCAGCGCGACTGGCGGGGGCGCGAGGCATAGGGCGAGAGAGGCGAGCGCAGTCCTGGGCGGTACGTGCTCGGAGTGCAGATCCCGATCAGCAGAAACGAGGGAACCATGGCAGGCACAGAGCAGCAATCGCGGCAGCGGTCCGACATTACATATGTGGTGAACCGGCGCGGGAAGCATGTGCACCACGGCCGCACCCTTGCCGCGTGGACCGGATCGGCTATCGCGCTGTTGGCAGTCATCGTCGGCGGCATCGCTGTGGTGGTCCAGAACTGGCCGATGTTCTGGGTCGCGGTCGCCCTGGCGGCTGTTGCGCTGATTGCGACTGTAGTCCTGCAGCGTATGGGCTACGGGGCGAGCTGATCGGTTCGATCATGGGTGCCTTAGACGACATTCTCGCGGGAGTCCGGGAGGATCTGGCGATCCGTCAAAGCAGCGTTCCGCTGGAGCGGCTGAAGGAGCGATGCCAGCACGTCGACGCTGCGATTGATCCGATGCCGCGCTTCCGGGGCCCTGGGGTCGCCGTGATCGCCGAGGTCAAGCGGTCTAGTCCGAGCAAGGGCACGCTAGCTCAGATCGCCGATCCGGCCGCACTGGCGGTGGAATATGAGGCTGGTGGTGCAGCCGCGATTTCTGTGCTGACCGAGCAGCGGCACTTCGCCGGGTCCTTGGATGATCTTGTACGGGTACGCTGCGCGGTCGACATTCCAGTACTCCGTAAGGATTTCATCGTTACCGCGTACCAGCTCTTCGAGGCGCGTTCCGCTGGAGCCGATCTAGTGCTGCTGATCGTTGCTGCGCTGTCCGATCCAGAACTGATTTCGCTGGTCGAGCGCGCTCGTTCCATTGGGCTCACTCCGTTGGTCGAGGTGCATACAGCCGAGGAGATAAGCCGGGCCGTTGACGCCGGGGCCTCGATCATCGGTGTCAATGCTCGAAATCTGCAGACTCTGAAAGTTGATCCCTCGATCTTCGCCCAGCTGGCGCCGCTGATTCCAGACAGCATTGTCCGGATCGCGGAGTCCGGCGTACGCGGACCGCACGATGTGATCGACTTGGCGCGAGCCGGCGCGGACGTCGTCCTCGTCGGTGAGGCTCTGGTGACAGGTCGGGATCCACGTAGTGGCGTCGCGGACTTGGTGGCGGCGGGAGCGCACCCGGCGGTCCACAAGCCCTAGACGCAGGCCTCGCACCTCATCGGCGTAGCGGCCGCAGACCATAGTAAGGAATCGAGTTGTCCAGGCAGTCAATCGCGACCTCGGGGCTGCCTGCGCGGCCGGGTGCGGCCTCGGGACTGCTGCCGCTCAGCGATACCTCGCTACCGGACGCGAGCGGTCATTTCGACCGGTTCGGGGGCAGATTCGTTCCTGAGGCGCTTTTCGCAGCATTGCTCCAGCTGGAGCAGGAATTCCACAAGGCCAAGGCCGATCCCATTTTCCGGGCCGAGCTCGACGAGCTGCTCGCTGATTACACCGGGCGCCCGAGCCCCATCAGCGAGGCCAAACGATTCAGCCAGCATGCGATGCGGACCACGACCGGACAGCTCCCGATCATCGCCTTGAAGCGCGAAGATCTGAACCACACCGGCTCGCACAAGATCAACAACGTGCTGGGCCAAGCGCTGCTGACCCGCCGGATGGGAAAGACCCGCGTCATCGCCGAAACCGGCGCCGGTCAGCACGGAGTGGCCACCGCTACGGCCGCGGCCCTATTCGGGCTCGACTGCACGGTTTACATGGGAAAGGTCGACACCGAGCGTCAGGCGCTCAATGTCGCTCGGATGCGGCTCCTCGGAGCTGAGGTGATTGCCGTCGAATCCGGCACACAGACCCTGAAAGACGCAATGAACGATGCGCTGCGCGATTGGGTTGCTTCAGTCGACAACACCCATTACCTGATCGGTACGGTCGCCGGTCCACATCCCTTCCCGATGCTGGTGCGCGAGTTTCAGCGGGTGATCAGCACCGAGGCCCGGGCTCAGATGCTTGATCGTTACGGCCGACTTCCCGATGCGGTGGCAGCATGCGTCGGTGGTGGGTCGAATGCGTTGGGCATCTTCGCCGATTTCATTCCCGACACGGAGGTGGCTCTGTACGGCTTTGAAGCCGGCGGTGAAGGCATCGAGAGCGGTCGACATGCCGCCACGATCTCGACTGGGGAAATCGGGGTGCTGCATGGCATGCGCACCTTCGTACTTCAAGACGAGGACGGACAGACCAGGGCCTCCCATTCCATCTCGGCCGGACTCGACTATCCAGGAGTCGGGCCGGAACACTCCTGGCTCGCCGAGGTCGGTCGCGCGCACTACGAGCCCATTACCGACGCGGAGGCGATGGAGGCCTTTCGGCTGCTGTCTCGTACGGAGGGAATCGTTCCTGCCATCGAGTCCGCGCATGCCTTGGCCGGAGCGCTCACACTGGCGCCGCGGCTGCCGGCAACCGAATCCAGCGAGCCGCCGTTGATCTTGGTCAACTTGTCGGGCCGAGGCGACAAGGACGTGGCGACCGCGATCACATGGTTTGGCCTGAACACCTCCGGCACGGCATCGGAGGCCGTATCGGAGGCTGGGGCTACCACGGTCGGCACCGAGCCGACATCGTGAGCAGCGACCTCGGCCACACCGGGCAGCGACTCCTCCAAATCCGCACCGAAGGTCGCGGTGCCCTGGCGGGTTTCCTCCATGTCGGTTACCCAACCGTCGACCTGTCCCTGCGCGCGCTCGCGGCGCTCACCGGAAATGGTGAGTCTGAGGGCGTCGACCTGGTCGAGGTCGGCTTGCCATACAGCGATCCGGTGATAGATGGGGTGACAATCCAACGCGCTGGAACCAAGGCGCTGGAGCGCGGCGTACGGACGCGGGACGTCTTCGCGGCGGTCGAAGCTGTGGCGAGCCGCGGTACGCCGGCGGTCGTCATGACCTACTGGAATCTCATTGAGCGCTATGGCGCCGACCGGTTCGCTCGTGATCTTGCCTCGGCCGGAGGAGTGGGGGCGATCACCCCAGACCTGACTCCGGATGAGGCGGAAGAGTGGCTCGCCGTTTCGGACGCGCATGATCTGGACCGGATCTTCCTCGTGTCGCCATCATCGACAGACGAGCGGTTGCGCGAGACAGTGGCGGCTTGCCGCGGTTGGGTATACGCCACGTCGGTCATGGGCGTGACCGGTCAACGGGCCCGGACCTCGACGGCCGCTCCGGAACTCGTTCGGCGGATACGGCAGATTGATAGCTCCGCAATGGTCGGCGTCGGGCTGGGCGTGTCCAATGGCGCGCAAGCTCGCGAGGTGACCAGTTTCGCGGACCTGGTGATCGTCGGGTCCGCGCTGGTCAAAACCCTGCTCGATGCCGAAGATGCCGGGAGACCGGACGATTTGACCGAACTGCTTGCCCTGGTGGCCGACCTTGCCGCCGGCGTACGGGACAGTCGCGGCGGCCAGGAGGCCAGTCTTTCGCGGGCGGCAGAATCGGGAACTCCGCAGCCATCGCCGGGGTTAGTCGGGACGTGAGCCGCACCGTACGATCCCGCTGGCCAATGTCGGTGTCGGGGTCCGCTGGCGCGGCGCGGATACGTATCGCAGCCTGCTCTTTCTTGGCTTTGGGAATGTTGTTGGTGATCTCCGGATGCACCACGGCACCCAGCGGTCCGTCCGGCGAACGCAACGCGGATCCGGCGGGATATTCCGGTGGATCCTCGCTGCCCGAGCCGTACACGATGCCCGAGATCTCCCTGACCGACACCTCGGGACGGCCGTACAACCTGTCGACGACACCGTCCAAACCGGTCACGTTGCTGTTCTTCGGTTACACCCATTGCCCCGATGTCTGTATCGCGGTGCTTTCCGACGTCTCGCTTGCCTTGCAGCGACTCTCAACAGCCAACCGAGACCAGATCCAGTTCGTCTTCGTGACCACCGACCCCGCCCGCGACAAGGAGAAACAGATCCGGCGTTATCTCGATCGCTTCAATCCGGCCTTTGTGGGCCTCACCGGCCAGCTCTCGACCATCAAACGCGCTGCGGGCCAGGTCGGGGTGGATATTCAGGGCATGAAACGGCTGCCCAGCGGCGGCTACGAGGTCGGCCACTCCGCGCAGGTCATCGGGTTCAGTCGCAACTCCGGGGTTGTGCTCTGGACCCCGGGTACGCCGATTGCGGCGCTCAAACATGATTTCGCGTTGTTGGTGGATCGGTCACGGTGAGCGTTTCCCCAGTCGGCACCTTTGACACCGAACCGAGGCTCGCCGCTGTCGCTGCGTGGGTCTCGACTGCTGCACGACTCGTACTCGGTGGGGTGTTTCTCGTGGCTGGAGGGCTCAAAGTGATCGACCCCCAGTCCTCTGTTGCGGCGGTGCGCGCCTATCGCCTGCTGCCGTCCTCAGTGGCGACCATCGTCGGATGGGGTCTTCCGTTTGCCGAGATCGCGCTCGGAGTGTTGCTGCTCGCCGGGATCGCCACCCGTCTGGTAGCGGTGGCAAGCGCCGTACTCCTGCTGATTTTCATCGCAGCCGTCACCTCCGCCGCTGCACGAGGCCTCAGCATCGACTGCGGTTGCTTCGGCGGGGGTGGCGATGTCGCGCCAGGGCAAGCGGCGTACGGCATAGAGATCGTTCGCGACGTGGGCCTGCTGTTGCTGGCCGTGTGGCTTGTGTGGCAACCCCGCAGCCGACTTACGCTGGACCGGTTCTCTAGCGAACGGGATGTGATACGGGAATCACCATGAACAGTCCGAAGACTCTCAGTGCGCGGGAGCGCGCCCGGCTGGCGGCGGAGCAGGCCGCAGCGCGCAGACGCGATCAGCGAATCTTGATCTCGGTCGTCGTTGCCTTCCTCGTGGTGGTGGTGGCAGGTGGCATCACCTTCCAGGCTTGGCGTACCAGTCGCTCACCATCCGCCGCGCCGTCCGGCCACCACATCGGCCAGCCCAGTCACGATCACGAATGGACGCCCTATCCCGCTCGGCTCTGCCGACGCACCGGTCACGATCACCCTCTACGAGGATTTTCACTGCCCGCACTGTGCCGACTTCGAAGAGCAGTTCGGGCCGACCATCACCCAAGCTCAAGAAACCGGCGCAGCGCGGGTGGAGCTCTATCCGATGGCATTCATCGACGAGGGCTCATTAACCGCCGCAAATGCGATGGCCTGCGCAGCCGAGGCCGGTTTCGGTCAGCCCTACTATTTGGCATTGTTCGCCAACCACACGCTGCAGTGGAGTGATCCCCAGTTGATCGACCTGGCAACCAAGGTTGTGGGGTCGCCGCCCTCGGAGGCGTTCCAGACCTGTGTCAAGAGGAGAGCCCACGCCGACTTTGTGACGTCGATGAACGCCGCCGCCGACCAGAACAACGTCGCACAGACCCCGACGATGTTGATCAATGGCAAGAACGTCGATATCGAGTCGTTGACGCCTGAGTCCCTCAAGACGATGATCACCGATGCAGCCCAAAAGTAGGTCATCTGAAGAGGAGTCACTGTGGCAGCGGAGCCTGGGCTAACCTAGGTTGCCGTCGTGAGCACGAGCAAGGGAAGAAGTTAGGTGTGATGGGACGAGTGTGGTGACGGCCGGGTGGGCCCAGGTGGTTATGTCCATTCCCAGTCCCAGCACGAACATCTGGCATATCGGCGTCTTTCCCCTCCGCGCGTACGCGCTGTGCATTATCGCCGGAATCATCGTCGCCATGATCATCGCGACGCGTCGCTGGCGAGCCCGAGGCGGTACGGCGGACAGCATGGAGATGATGGTCGTCGTTGGCGTGCCCTTCGGCATCGTCGGCGCTCGGCTCTATCACGTGATCACCGATTACCAGCTCTACTTCGGCCCTGGTCGGCACCCACTGAACGCGCTGAAGATCTGGGAGGGTGGCCTTGGTGTCTGGGGGGCTATCGCGTTCGGTCTCCTCGGCGGCTATCTGGTCGCCCGGCGCCGCAGGATCGCCTTTCCCGCGGTACTCGATGCGATAGCGCCCGCGATCCTCGTCGCCCAGGCCATCGGCCGGCTGGGCAACTGGTTCAATCAAGAGCTGTTCGGTCGCCCGACCACGCTGCCGTGGGCGCTGGAAATTGCACCGCAGTACCGCCCGCCCGGCTACGAGCAGTTCGCCACGTTTCACCCGACATTCCTCTACGAGATGCTGTGGAATCTCGCCGCAGCGGCTCTGCTGGTGTGGCTGGATCGCCGGTTCCGGCTCGGCCATGGCAAGGTGTTCGCCCTGTACGTCCTGCTCTACACCGCGGGCAGGTTCTGGATCGAGGCGCTGCGGATCGACACCGTCAATGAGATCGGCGGATTCCGGCTCAATAACTACACAGCGCTGATCGGCTTCATCGTCGCGCTTGTCTGGCTGATCTGGCTTATCCGCAATCGGCCTGGGCGTGAAGAGGTCGTCGAGGGCATCGGTTTGCCAGCTGTGGAATCTGTTGCAGAGCAGGACATTTCCGACACAGCGTCCACTGACGATGCGGTTGAAACAGACAATTCGTCGGATAGTGAATCGGCCGGCGAAACCTCAGCCAAGGACCCAACCGCCACGACCTAGAGGGTGGTGGTTTTCACGTTCCAGATCCCAGCTACGTGCGTTACCCTTTCCAACAACTTTGGGCCAATGTTGTCCTGCAAGCTCTGCGGCGCGCCTCTTGCCCTAAGCGATGCCGCTCAGCCGTGACCCGTGGCAGAGATTCACCGACTCTGCGCAACGGCTTCGACGACGGGAGTTTGTTCCATGACAGCCGCTCATGCGCCTTCCCAAGCACCGCATGGCTGAGGGCCTTATACGATCCAGCATTCGAACACGACTCGTGCGGTGTCGCCTTCGTCGCCACGCTCACCGGAATTCCCAGCAACGTGATCGTCGCCCAGGGCCTGGAGGCACTACGCAACCTGGACCATCGCGGGGCGGTCGGATCAGATCCGAAGACCGGTGACGGCGCTGGCATGTTGCTGCAGATTCCCGACGGTTTCCTCCGCAGCGAGGTGGATTTCGAGTTACCGAGACACGGCGCGTACGCCGTTGGCAACGCCTTCCTTCCTACCGACGGCGACCTCGCCAGCAAGGCAAAGGCCAGCATTGAGCAGATCGCGTCGGAGGAGAACCTGACCGTTGTCGGCTGGCGACGGGTACCCACCAGTGACGCCTCCCTCAGCGACCTCACCAGGTCGAACATGCCTTCCTTCGAGCAGCTTTTCGTGACGGCCAAGGGCGCACCACTGATGGGCATCGCTCTGGACCGAATGGCCTACTGTCTGCGTCGTCGCGCCCAGCATGAGACGGGCATCTACTTTGCGTCCCTGTCCTGCCGGACCATCGTCTACAAGGGCATGGTCACCACCGCGCAGCTGCCGCAGGTCTTCCCTGACCTGCTGGACGAGCGGATGGAGAGCGCGCTTGTCGTGGTGCACTCTCGCTTCTCCACCAATACGTTCCCCGCCTGGGAACTGGCGCATCCGTTCCGGATGATCGCCCATAACGGGGAGATCAACACCGTCATGGGCAACCGCAACTGGATGCGGGCCCGCGAGGCACTGTTGGCCAGCGACGTCATCCCTGGCGACCTGGAGCGGTTGTTCCCGATCTGTACGCCGGACGCCTCCGACTCCGCATCGTTCGACGAAGTGGTGGAGCTGTTGCATCTCGGCGGACGTTCGCTACCGCATGCGATGCTGATGATGATCCCGGAGGCCTGGGAGAACAACGACTCGATGCCGCATTCGCGGCGGGACTTCTATGCCTTCCACTCCTGCCTGATGGAGCCGTGGGACGGCCCGGCTGGCGTGGTGTTCACCGACGGCACCGTGGTCGGCGGGGTGCTTGATCGTAACGGCTTGCGGCCGGGACGCTTCTGGGTTACCGACGACGGCCTGGTGGTCCTGGCATCCGAGGCCGGCGTGCTGGACATCCCGCAGGACAAGATCGTGCGGAAGGGTCGCCTGCAGCCAGGCCGGATGTTCCTTGTCGATCTTGCTCAGCATCGGATCATCTCCGACGAAGAGGTCAAAGCGCAGCTCGCCGCAGCCGCGCCGTACGGTGAGTGGCTGATTGGCGGCAGGATCCTGCTGTCCGACCTGCCCGACCGCGAGCATGTGGTGCACACCCACGCCTCGGTCACCCGTCGCCAGCAAGTCTTTGGCTATACCGAGGAAGAGTTGCGGCTGATCTTGGCTCCAATGGCCTCCACGGGTATCGAACCGCTCGGCTCGATGGGTACCGACACCCCGCTCGCCGCGCTCAGTGACAAGCCGCGGCTGCTGTTCGACTACTTCTCCCAGCTCTTCGCGCAGGTGACCAACCCGCCGTTGGATGCGATTCGCGAAGAGCTGGTGACCTCGCTGTACAACACCATCGGCCCCGAATGTAACCTGCTCGACCCCGGTCCGGCCTCGTGTCGCCGGTTGGTGTTGCCATTCCCCGTGCTGGACGATGACGCCCTCAGCAAGATCGTCAAGATCAACCGCGAGGGTGACCTGCCGGGATATCAGACCTATGTTGCTCGCGGACTCTACGAAGTGGACGGCGGTGCGGCAGCTTTGACCGCCAAGCTCGAGGAGCTGTGTGCCGAGATCTCTGCGGCAATCGCCGACGGCGCTCGGATCATTGTGCTCTCCGATCGGCACTCCAACGGCGAGCTCGCGCCCATTCCGTCGCTGCTGTTCACAGCGGCTGTGCACCACCACTTGGTCCGTGAGAAGTCGCGTACGCAGGTCGGATTGATCGTCGAGGCCGGCGACGTCCGCGAGGTGCACCACGTCGCCTTGCTCATCGGCTACGGCGCGGCCGCGGTGAACCCCTACCTGGCCATCGAGTCTGTGGAAGATCTGGCTCGGCACCAGGTCTACACCAGCGTCGCCCCGGAGAAGGCGGTGGGCAACGTCATCAAGGCCCTCGGCAAGGGTGTGCTCAAGGTCATGAGCAAGATGGGCGTTTCAACGGTGGCGTCCTACACCGGGGCTCAGATCTTTGAAGCGCTCGGCCTTTCCCGAGAGGTGGTCGACCGCTACTTCACCGGGACGACGAGCAAGCTCGGCGGTGTCACACTCGAGCAGATCGCGGAAGAGGTGCGTAGGCGGCATCTGACGGCGTACCCGCTCGACGGAATCCCGCTGGCGCATAGGCTCCTGGCGGTCGGCGGTGAGTATCAGTGGCGACGCGAGGGCGAGCCGCATCTGTTCGATCCCGAGACGGTCTTCCGGCTGCAGCACTCGACCCGCTCCGGACGCTACGACATCTTCAAGCAGTACACCCATCACATCGACACGCAATCCGAGCGGCTGATGACTTTGCGGGGACTGCTGCGGTTTGCCTCCGACCGCCGCCCCGTGCCCCTCGACGAGGTCGAACCGGTCAGTGAGATCGTCAAGCGCTTTTCCACCGGAGCCATGTCGTACGGGTCGATCAGCAAGGAAGCCCACGAAACCCTCGCGATCGCCATGAACCGGATCGGTGGCAGGTCCAACACCGGTGAGGGCGGTGAGGACAAGGACCGGCTGTACGACCCGGAGCGGCGCAGCGCGGTCAAGCAGGTGGCATCCGGCCGCTTCGGTGTGACCTCGGACTACCTGACCAATGCGAGCGATCTGCAGATCAAGATGGCTCAGGGTGCCAAGCCTGGAGAAGGCGGCCAACTGCCCGGCCAGAAGGTGTATCCCTGGATTGCCCAGACGCGGCACTCAACGCCCGGGGTGGGACTGATCTCACCGCCGCCGCACCACGACATCTACTCCATCGAGGATCTCAAGCAACTGATCCATGACCTGAAATGCGCCAACCCTTCCGCGCGGGTACACGTCAAACTGGTCGCCGAGGTCGGTGTCGGGACGGTCGCTGCTGGGGTGTCTAAGGCCAAGGCCGATGTCGTCTTGATCTCCGGCCACGATGGCGGCACGGGCGCGGCTCCGCTGACCTCGTTGAAGCACGCTGGCGGTCCGTGGGAGCTCGGGCTTGCTGAAACTCAGCAGACCTTGCTGCTCAATGGGTTGCGAGACCGCATCGTGGTGCAGGTCGACGGCCAGCTGAAGACCGGTCGCGACGTGATCATCGGAGCCCTGCTGGGTGCCGAGGAGTTTGGCTTCGCGACCGCACCGCTGGTGGTCAGCGGCTGCATCATGATGCGGGTTTGCCACCTCGACACCTGCCCGGTGGGCGTCGCGACGCAGAATACCGAGTTGCGCTCGAAGTTCTCCGGAAAGCCCGAGTTCGTGATCAACTTCTTCGAGTTCATCGCCGAGGAGGTGCGGGAACACCTTGCAGTGTTGGGTTTCCGGACACTTGCCGAGGCGATAGGACACGTCGAGGTGCTCGACACCACGAAGGCCGAACAGCACTGGAAGGCGCACGGACTGGATCTCCGGCCGATCTTGCACAAGCCTGATCTTCCTGAAGGCGCCGTACTGCACAACGTGACCGTTCAAGATCACGGAATTGCTGAGGCGCTGGACCAGGAACTGATCAAGATCTGCCGGCCGGCCCTCGAGACCGGTGAGGCCATCCGTGCCTCGATCGCGATCCGCAACGTTGATCGTACGGTGGGAACGATCCTGGGCCACGAGGTCACCAAGGCCACCTCCGGTGAAGGCCTGCCCGACGGCACGATCGACATCACGTTCGAAGGCTCAGCCGGACAGAGCTTTGGCGCTTTCCTGCCGGCCGGCGTCACGCTGCGGCTGGAAGGCGACAGCAATGACTACCTGGCGAAGGGACTCTCCGGCGGTCGCATTGTGGTACGACCTGCGCGCACGGCGCGCTTCGTCGCGGCGGACAACATCATTGCCGGCAACGTGATCGCGTACGGCGCCACCGCTGGCGAACTGTTCATCCGCGGCCAAGTCGGCGAGCGATTCTGCGTCCGCAACTCTGGTGCCATCGCAGTGGTGGAGGGACTAGGCGATCACGGCTGCGAATACATGACCGGCGGGATCGCCGTGGTCCTTGGCAAGACGGGGCGCAACGTCGCAGCCGGCATGTCGGGCGGCATCGGCTATTTCCTCGACTTGGATCCAACGCTGCTGAACACCGAGATGGTCGATGCGCTGGTGCCGACCGACGCTGATCTCGATCTACTCAAGAAGCTGATCATCGCCCATCGCGAGGAGACCGGGTCGGATGTCGCCGAGTCGTTGCTCGCTGACTGGCACGCCTCGGCCAGACGATTCACGAAGGTGCTGCCGCGTGACTACGCACGTGTCCTTGCCGCCCGAGAGCAGGGTGAGTCGGAGGGACTGGACGAGGCGATGATCACGACCAAGATGATGGAAGCAGCCCATGGGTGAGCTCGTCGCGGCTGGTGCTCCACCGTTCTGGGCCGGCCGGTTCGCAACGCTCTTGCTCGGGCTTCTGCCGTTATGTGCGGTCGGTGCCGAGCAGCCGATTCAAGCATCTGCTAGGTTCTCCGCCGATCGGCCCAAACGGCGGAGCACTGCGTCTCCTCTCCAGCTGAAGGGGGTTGAGCATGGCTGATCCCAAGGGGTTTATGACGTCTCCGAGGCTGGTGGCGACGCGGCGGCCGGTGGCCGAGCGGATTCACGACTGGAAAGAGGTCTATCCGGGTACGCCGGGGCGGGCCGTGCTGCCGATCATCTCCGAGCAGGCGGGCCGTTGTATGGATTGCGGCATTCCGTTCTGCCACACGGGATGCCCGTTGGGCAATCTCATTCCGGAGTGGAACGACCTCGTCTGGCGCAGCGATTGGGACGAAGCACTTGAGCGGCTGCACGCGACCAACAACTTTCCCGAGTTCACCGGTCGGCTCTGTCCGGCGCCCTGTGAGACCGCCTGTGTGGTTGGGATCAATCGCGACGCCGTGACGATCAAGAACGTCGAGGTCGCGATCATCGACAAGGCCTGGGATGAGCGCCGGGTGAACCCGCAGCCGCCGGAATGGCATACCGGCAAGAGGGTGGCGGTGATCGGATCGGGCCCGTCCGGGCTGGCGGCAGCCCAGCAGCTCACCCGGGCCGGGCACACTGTCGCGGTCTTCGAGCGGGCTGATGAGCCTGGCGGGCTGCTGCGATATGGCATCCCCGAGTTCAAGATGGAGAAGTCGGTCCTGGATCGCCGCATTCAGCAGATGCGGGACGAGGGCACCAACTTCCACAGCGGCGTTGAGGCTGGTGTGACGATCACCGGACCGGAACTCAAGGAGCGCTACGACGCAATCGTGCTTGCCGTCGGATCAACAGTCGGGCGGGACCTGCCGGTGCCGGGGCGTCATTTCAGTGGGATCCATCAGGCTATGGAGTACCTGCCGCAGTCCAACCGGGCCTCGTTGGGGCACCGGGTGGACAACCAGATCACCGCCAAGGACAAGCACGTCGTCATCATCGGCGGCGGAGATACCGGCGCGGACTGCCTTGGCACCGCGATCCGCCAGCAAGCGAAGTCGATCGTACAGCTGGAGATCATGCCAACCCCGCCCGACGAGCGGCCCGAGCACCAGCCCTGGCCGACGTACCCGATGACCTACCGGGTGTCCTCAGCACATGAGGAGGCAGGGGAGCGGGTCTATTCAGTCTCGACCTCGGAGTTCATCGGTGACTACGACGGCAACGTGGCGTCGTTGCGCATGTCCGAGGTCCGGTTCGAAGCGGGCAAGATCGTCCCCGTGGCGGGGACGGAACAAGAGATCCCGGCCGAGCTGGTGCTACTGGCGATGGGCTTCACCGGCCCCGAAACGAACACAGTCATCCCCCAACTTGGCGTGGCGCTCGACGAACGTGGCAACGTGGCGCGAGACAAGGACTACGCCACCAATGTGGATGGCGTATTCGTGTGCGGCGACGCCGGCCGCGGTCAGTCGCTGATCGTCTGGGCAATCGCTGAAGGGCGAGCCTGTGCCGCCGGCGTTGACGAGTATCTCTCCGGTATCACCAAGCTGCCCTCGTCCGATCCCACCCACCGCTCGACAGATGATGGTGTGATTCCCGGCCAGTAACTGTCGTCAGACTGCATCGAAATCCGCCAGCCGAGTGGATGCGAGCTGGCGACAGTTGTCGAGGTGAACCCAGCAATTCGACTGCCGCTATCATTGCTACCAGAGGTGATGGCAATGACAGCAATTAGCATTCGCAATCTTGATTCGGACGTGAAGGCAAGGTTGCGCATCAGAGCGGCGGAACACGGCCGATCGATGGAAGCGGAGATTCGGGCCATTCTGGCCGATGCTGTGGCAGAGCAGCGACCTGTTGGTCTGTTTGATGCGATTCGCGCGGTCAGCCTCGAGTACGGCGGAGTCGATCTTGAGCTGCCGCGACGCAAACGCCGACAGCGGCCGGTTGAGCTGAGGTGATCATCCTCGACACCAATGTCACCAGTGAACTGATGCGGGCGCGGCCCAATGCGGCGGTCACAGCCTGGCTTGCCGATCAGGATCCGAGCGAGCTCTTCTCGACCGTGGTGACTGTTGCCGAGATTAGTTATGGACTGGAACGACTGCCAGCAGGGCGGCGGCGCACGTCACTGGAGCAGTCCTATCAGTCGATCTTCGTCAGCATGGCCGATCACATCCTGGCATTCGACGTTGAGGCAGCCTTGCGGTACGGATCGCTGGTCGCTGACAAGGAACGGATCGGCGTAGTCATGGACCCCATGGATGCACAGATTGCTTGCATCGCGGCCTGTCGTGGGGCGGCGATCGCCACACGCAACGAGCGTGACTTTGCAGATTGTGGCGCGCCGCTCGTCAACCCGTGGCGCCACCAGGGGTAGCCCAGGTCACTCGATCCGCTCGGCATTGAAGCGGTAGCCACGCTTCACGATCGTGGTGATCAATCCGGGTACGTCGAGGGCGCCGCGCAACCGGCTGATCGCCATGCGTAATGCATGCTCATCAAGATCGTCCGGCAGGTAGCTGGCAAGTTCGGCGGTAGCTGGCAAGTTCTGGCGGGAGAACCGAGTCGCTCGATGCCAGCGCGAGTAGTAGGGCCAGCGAGTTCGGGCCGAGCGAGATGCGGCGCTCGCCGACCCAGACCAGATGGCCGCGTAGCTCGATGATCGCGCTGTCGCAGCGAAATCGTTGGACGTGCCGCTGGAGCAGCTCGTCTGAGACCAATCGCACCAAGGCGCCGAGGCGATAGCGGTCAGGGACCGCCGGGTCGATCCCGGCGTCGCGCAGCGGTTCCGCTGTTACCGGGCCGACGGCAGCGCTGGTGACATAGTCCGAGAGGGCCTGTACGAATTGTGTCGCTGCTCTACATCGGGACCTTCGGCTCGTTCATCGGGTTCGGCTTTGCCTTCGGTCAGGTGCTGCTGGTGCAGTTTCCTGAGCAATTTCCGCAGCCGGTGAAGGCGGCCGCTCTGACGTTCCTCGGTCCGCTGCTGGGTTCGCTGATCAGGCCATTCGGCGGCGCATTGGCTGATCGTTTCAAGGGCTCGGTGGTCACGTTCTTGAACTTCATAGCGATGGCGGCGGGAGCACTGATCGTGTTGGGAGCCTCGCAGATACAGTCATTGCCCATCTACATCGTCGGCTTTGTCATGCTGTTCTTGTTCAGCGGGATCGGCAACGGGTCGACGTACAAGATGATCCCGGCCATCTTCCATGCCAAGGCGCAGCTCGAGGTTGGTGCCGGTTCGAATCTGACCGAGGCCGATCATCGGGCGATTCGTCGATCGGGAGCCTTGATCGGGCTGGCCGGTGCCATTGGTGCGCTGGGCGGCGTGATGGTCAACCTGGCTTTCCGACAGTCCTTCCTCACCCTGAAGAACGGTGACGGCGCGTACGTCGCCTTCATTGCCTTCTATCTGGTGTGCTGCCTGGTCACCTGGGCAGTGTTCATCCGGCAGCGTCCGGGGTGGCTGATCGGCGTGTGACGTCCAGTCAGGAGTAGCACTTTGGTGCAAGCCATCGCACCACGCTGATCGAGTAGCGCCTGAAATGATGGCGAGGTGGCTACCTATGCCGCCTTCCTGCGCGGTGTCAATCTCGGTCCCAACAACAAGATCTCCATGCCGGCACTACGCGCCATGGCAGAAGATCTTGGGTACACCAATGTCGCGACCTACATCAACAGCGGCAACTTGATCATCACCTCGGCGAAGAATGCCACGACGCTGGAACGGGAGATTTCCGAAGCGATCAAGGACGCCTTCGGAAGCCCAATCGACGTCGCTGTGCGAACAGCCGCCCAACTGGAGAAGATTGTGGCCGAAAACCCCTTCCCGGACGGCAACCCGAGTCAGGTCAGCGTTGCGTTCTTGATGAAAGCGCCTGATGCGACCGCGAAGGACAAGGTGGCGTCGGTGGCGAAGGATTACGAGCCGTTTACCTTCGCCGGTCAGCAGGTCTATGTCAACTACTCGCAAGGCATGGGCAATAGCAAACTGGCGCAGCGGTTCAGCGCCATCATTGGCGTGAGCTCGACGATCCGCAATCTGCGAACGGTCGAAAAAGTGCTTGCGCTGTGCCAGCGGGACGGCTGAGCCATCAGCTGGCAAACACCTTGACGCATCTCGCGTCGGATCGACCTGTCAGAGGCGCGGCGCAAACTGGTAGAGGGATCGGACGACTAATGTAGGCGCTTGCTGACCTTCCCCGTGTGCAGCAAGAAGACTTTTGGAGGTTGGTGCGGATATGCCGGGGAGCATCCAGCCTGGGGACGGTTCTTTCGTCCACCTGCATGTGCACTCGGAGTATTCGATGCTCGACGGTGCGGCCCGAATCGCTGACCTTTTCTCTGGTTGCGAGCGGTTGGGCATGCCGGCCATCGCGGTCACCGACCACGGCAACACGTTTGGCGCGTACGAGTTCTACAAAGCGGGCCGAGCTTCCTCGGTCAAGCCGATCATTGGTATCGAGGCCTATCTCACCCCGAAGACGCACCGCTCGGAGCGACGTCGGGTGCTGTGGGGGGAGGGCGGCAGCGACGATGTCTCCGGCGGCGGAGCCTTCACCCACCTGACGCTGTGGGCCGAGGACACCCCCGGCATGCACAACCTCTTTCGGCTCAGCTCGTTGGCATCGTTGGAGGGGTACTTCTACAAGCCGCGGATGGATCGCGAGCTGCTTGCTCGGGTACGCCAGCGGGTTGATCGCGACCACGGGCTGCCCGTCCGGTGAGGTGCAGACCTACCTTCGGCTCGGTCGCTATCAGGATGCGATCGCCAGTGCGGCGGAGTTTCGCGATCTGTTCGGTGCCGGCAATTACTTCGTTGAGCTGATGGATCACGGGCTGACCATCGAGAACCGAGTACGAGCCGACCTGCTCAAGATCGCCAAGGATCTGAAGCTGCCGCTGGTCGCCACCAACGACCTGCATTACGCCCAGCAATCCGACGCGGCGGCACATGAGGTATTGCTCTGCGTGCAAACCGGTTCCACCATGGCCGACGGAAACAGGTTCAAGCTCGAGGGAGACAGCTACTGCCTGAAGTCACCCGGCTGAGATGCGTGCGTTGTTTGCCGAGCTTCCGGAGGCGTGTGACAACACGCTCATGATCGCCGAGCGGTGCAATGTGTCCTTCAGTGAAGGCAACGGCACCTACATGCCGCGCTTTCCGTGCCCGGACGGGGAGACCGAGGACTCCTGGTTCGTCCACGAGGTCGAGGCCGGCCTGCACCGCCGCTATCCGGGCGGGATTCCCGACGAGGTCCGCAAGCAGGCCGACTTTGAGACCAGCGTGATCATCTCGATGGGCTTCGCCGGATACTTCCTGGTGGTCGCGGACTTCATCAACTGGGCCAAAGAGCACAACATCCGTGTCGGACCGGGTCGCGGCTCGGGCCCGGGCTCGATCGCGGCGTACGCGATGCGGATTACTGATCTTGACCCGCTGGTCCACGGGCTGATCTTCGAGCGATTCCTGAATCCGGACCGCGTCTCGATGCCCGACTTCGACATTGACTTCGATGAGCGTCGCCGCGGCGAGGTGATCCGTTATGTGACCGAGAAGTACGGCGACGGCCGGGTCAGTCAGATCGTGACGTACGGGACGATCAAGGCCAAGCAGGCCGTGAAGGACGCGTCCCGGGTACTGGGGTACCCGTTCGGCGTCGGCGAGAAGATCACCAAAGCGATGCCGGCGCCCGTCATGGGCAAGGACGTCCCGCTGGCCAAGCTCTTCGATCCTCAACATCCCCGTTACGGCGAGGGCGGCGAGTTTCGGGCACTGTACGACATAGATCCGGACGTCAAGACCGTCGTTGACACGGCGAAGGACCTGGAAGGCCTGAAGCGGCAGTGGGGTGTGCATGCCGCCGGAGTGATCATGTCGAGCGACCCCTTGATCGACATCATTCCGATCATGCGCCGAGAGCAGGACGGCGCGATCATCACCCAGTTCGACTACCCGAGCTGCGAAGCGCTCGGCCTGATCAAGATGGACTTCCTCGGCCTGCGCAACCTCACCGTGCTCGACGATGCGCTGGCCAACATCTCGCTGAACCGCGGATTCCAGCTGGTGCTGGAAGACCTGCCACTGGACGACGCGCCGAGCTACGCATTGCTCGGCCGAGGTGACACGCTGGGCGTCTTTCAGCTCGACGGCGGGCCGATGCGAGCCCTGCTACGACTGATGCGCCCCGACAACTTCGAGGACATCTCAGCGGTCTTGGCGTTGTATCGGCCGGGCCCGATGGGCGCGGACAGTCACACGAACTACGCGTTGCGCAAGAACGGCCGTCAGGAGATCACGCCGATCCACCCCGAGCTGGCCGAGCCGCTTGCGGAGATTCTGGACACGACTCACGGGCTGATCGTCTATCAGGAGCAGGTGATGGCGATCGCCCAGAAGGTCGCCGGATTCACCTTGAGCCAGGCGGACAATATGCGCCGGGCGATGGGCAAGAAGAAGAAGGAGATCCTCGACGCCGAATTCGTGCCGTTCTCCGACGGCATGCGCGCGAACGGCTACTCCCACGCGGCGACCAAGGCGCTTTGGGACACCTTGGTCCCGTTTTCCGACTATGCGTTCAACAAGGCCCACACCGCCGCGTACGGGATGGTCTCCTACTGGACCGCGTACCTGAAGGCCAACTTCCCGGCTGAGTTCATGGCGGCGCTGCTTACCTCGGTGGCCGACGACAAGGACAAGATGGCCATCTACCTCAACGAGTGTCGCCGGATGGGGATCCAGGTGTTGCAGCCAGACGTGAACGAATCGGCGGCCAACTTCACCCCGGTCGGTGCGGACATTCGCTTCGGCCTGACGGCGGTCCGCAATGTGGGGCACAACGTGGTGGAGGGCATCGTCGCCGCCCGAGAGGCCGCATGGCAAGGCGGTGAACTTCCACGGCTTCCTTGACCAGGTTCCACTCGTGGTGTGCAACAAGCGCGTCATTGAGTCGTTGATCAAGGCGGGCGCATTCGAGTCGATGGGGCATTCCCGCCGTGGGCTGATGAGCATCTACGAGTCTGCGGTGGACGCGGTCCTCGACCTCAAGCGCAACGAGGCGAATGGCCAGGATGATCTGTTCGGCGAGCTCGCTGAGACTGATCCGGTGTTGACCGGCAGCGTTCCCGATATTCCCGATTGGGACAAGAGAACCAAGCTCGCGTTCGAGCGCGAGATGCTCGGTCTGTATGTCAGTGATCACCCGTTGCAGGGATTGGAGCACGTGCTCGCTGCGGAGCGTGACATCGGCATCGGTGAGCTGCTCGCCGACGACGGTCCACGGGAGACTATGGTGACGATCGCGGGCATGATCACCAACATCACGAGAAAGACCACGCGGCGGGGAGATATCTGGGCCGTGATCACGGTCGAGGATCTGGAAGCCTCGATCGAGGTCCTGCTCTTCCCACGGGCCTACGAGATGACCTCGACCGTGTTGGCTACCGACACCGTGGTCAAGATCAAGGGCAAGGTGAAGGTCGAGGACGACGTCGTCTCGCTGAACGCCTCCGAGCTCAGTCTCCCCGACATCAGCGAAGCACCGAGCGGCCCCGTCGTCATCTCTCTGCCGGCCGCACGATGCACCCCGCAGGTTGTGCAACAACTCCGTGATGTACTGGCCTCACATCCTGGTCTCACCGAGGTGCGGCTCCGGCTGCGATCAGCGGAGAAGACAACGGTGATGAAACTTGACGAGCGGCTACGGGTGACGCCTTCGGCACCGCTGATGGCCGATCTCAAAGCACTCCTAGGGCCATCGTGTCTGGCGTCGTGACCGAATCTGCGTCAAGCTCGACCCGAGCGACCTGGCGGTTGGCCGGTCGGTTGGCCGGCTTCGCCGCCGCCTCGCTGGGCTTGGGAGCTGCCGCCGGAGTGGTCTGGTGGCTGGTGGTGAAGCCTCCGGCGTACGAGCTGAACAGCACCGGCGGAGCGACGACGACGGAGCGCGGTCTGAGTGAATTCATCGCCGCCGACGCATGGTTTTGCGCCATCGGTCTGGTGGTAGGGCTGCTGATCGGAGTCGCGGCTTGGCGCTGGCTCCGTACGCTCGGCTGGTCGGTGGTGCTCGTGGTGCTGGTCTGCGCCACTGCGGCGGCGCTCACCTGTTGGCTGGTCGGCTACCGGCTCGGTCCTGGTGACTTTTCCGCGCGGCTCGCGGCAGCTCAGCCAGGCGAGCTCGTCGCCATTCCGCTAACGCTGCGCGCCCGCGCGTCCTTGTTGACCTGGCCGTTCTTCGCCGTCATTCCCGTGCTGCTGGGTTCGTCCCTCGGCCGCGACGACGAGGAGCCGCGGCCCTTGTTTCGGCGGCGGGGCGCGGTCAGGTGATCAGCCGCAAGAACGCGGTCACCCCGATGGCTACCAGGAACACCACCAGAAAGCCGCGCCGCAGCAGCAGCGCGATAACCCCGGCTGTGACGCCGGCGAGGGTGCGCCAGTCGAGCGCGTAGCGGCCGCCATCGTCGAAGAGCTCCACCGCGACCAAGGCAGACAGCATGGCAATGGGCAGGAACTGAGCAACTCGCTGCACCTTGGGATGGTTCAAGATCGACTCCGGCAGCGACACCCCTGCCAGCTTCAACAGGTAGCAGCCGATAGCCGCAACGACGATCGCCCACCAGAGCGGTGTCACTTTGCCTCCCCGTCCTCACTGTGCTCAGTGCCGTGCCGGCGGGGAAGCATGCCGGCGACCAACGCCACCCCTGCAGCCGCAACGACGGGGACGCCCGGCGGCGCGAAGGGAACCAGCGCCATCGCGACTGCTGCGCCTCCTAAGGCGACCCAGCGCGCCTCTCGACGCCGCAGCATCGGCCACAGCAGAGCCAGGAAAACGGCAGGCGCCGCGGCATCAAGGCCAACTGCAGACGGGTCTATTGCTCGCCCGATCAGCGCGCCGGTCAGGCTGCCCAGTTGCCACAGTGTGAACAAGATCAGCACCCGTCGCCCAGAACGCATAGCGTCGGGCTTGGGGCGTCGCTCTGAGCGACGGCCATCGCGGTTGTCTCGTCGATGACGAAGTGCGCCGTCCATACTCTGGCAAGTCCGCGAGGGTGCAAGATCTCCGAAATCGGCACGCCATAGAAGGCGTTGCGCACCCCGAGTAGCAGTGCCGGCAGATACCGCTGCGAAGGGTGAACCACCCGATGCCAGGACGCCGACGAAAGCGAACTGGGACGCGCCGGTGAACATCACCAAGCTCAGCACCATGGTTTGGGCGACGGTCAGCCCCGAACCGATCGAGATGGCACCGAAAGAGGCACCGAAAGCCATGGCATAAAGGCCAATGCCAATTGCGGCTCTTAGGATTGCGCCGCGGTTGGCGGGCGGCTCTGCCATGGGGCTTCCTTACGCGGTGCCGACTGGCTGGTGATTATCGGAATCGATGCAAGACACCTGGGCCGTAGAATCTCTCCGTGCTTCGGGTGATCAACCTTCGCGGCCGGCGGGCGGCCGGCGAGCGGCTAGATTACGCCGCCATCGTGCCCCGAGCCGAATTCGACGTAGCCGCGGCGACGGAGAACGTTCGGCCAATCTGCGAAGACGTCGCGCGGCGTGGCATCGCCGCGCTCGCTGATTACTCCCTGCGTTTTGATCGAGTGCTTCCGACCAACTTCCGGGTGCCGACGACGGCTCTGGAAGACGCCGCCGCACGGCTCCATCCCGATCTTCGAAAAGCGTTCGGCACCGCGATCGAGCGGCGCCGAAGAGTCTGCGAGACCGAGCTCGGGGACACCGGCGGCGAGGTCAGCGTCGCGCCAGGTGCGGTGATACGTCGCCGGATGATTCCGGTGAGCCGAGTCGGCCTGTACGTGCCGGGCGGGTTGGCGCCGCTGGCATCGAGCGTGATCATGAACGTCGTGCCGGCCAAGGTCGCCGGCGTGGGTTCCATTGCGCTTGCGTCACCGCCGCAGATCGAGTACGGCGGCCTGCCGCATCCCAACATCCTCGCGCTTTGCCACATCCTCGGTGTCGATGAGGTGTATGCGGTTGGCGGAGCGCAGGCGATCGCAATGTTTGGGTACGGTGTTCCCGGCCTATGCCGTCAGGTCGACTTGATCACCGGGCCGGGAAACATCTATGTCGTGGCAGCGAAGCGGCTGCTCAAGGGCCGCGTCAGCATTGACTCCGAGGCCGGGCCGACCGAGATCGCGGTGCTCGCCGACGCAACCGCGGAGCCAGTACATGTGGCCGCCGACCTCATCTCACAAGCCGAGCACGACCCGCTCGCGGCAGCGGTGTTGATCACTGATTCCGATGAGCTGGCCGAGGGAACCCAAGCCGAGCTGTCCGCGCAGGTGCCGTCGACCAAGCATGTCGAGCGAATCGCTGCAGTCCCTGGCGGGTCGACAGTCCGCCATCGTGATGGTTGACGATCTGGAGCAGGGCATCGAGGTGGCCAACGGCTATGCCGCCGAGCACCTGGAGGTGCAGACCGCGGACCCGGAGCGGGTCGCGTCCAAGATCGTCAATGCGGGAGCGATCTTCGTCGGGCCATGGTCGCCGGTCTCCCTGGGGGACTACTGCGCCGGCAGCACCCACATCCTGCCGACCGGTCGCTGCGCGTGCCACTCCTCAGGGCTGAACGTCCGGAGCTTCCTCAAGATGGTGCAGGTCGTGAGCTATACCCGGGCCGCATTCGTAGACGTCGCTCGGAAGGTGGAGGTATTTGCCGACGCCGAGGATTTGCCGGCCCACGGCGCCGCGATCGCCCGCAGGTTCTTCCCGACGACGCGTACCCAGTGATGCCTGTTTCCTCGATTGATGGGGCAGCCACCGCGAGTCCGGCACTCGAGGATCTCCCGCTGCGCCCAGAGCTGATTGGCGAGCAACCCTACGGAGCGCCCCAGCTCGATGTGCCGGTCTGTCTCAACGTCAACGAAAATCCCTATCCACCAAGCGAGCAGGTGATCAGCGACATCGCCGCAGCGGTGGCTGAGGCCGGCCGTTCCTTGAACCGATACCCCGAACGCGACGCACTCGGCCTGCGCGCTGATCTTGCGCGGTACCTCGGGCACGGTTTGACGGCCGAGCAGATCTGGGCTGCGAACGGCAGCAACGAGGTCATGTTGCAGGTGCTGATGGCGTTCGCCGGGCCGGGCCGGCGGGTGCTCTCATTCGCCCCGACGTACTCGATGTATCCCGAGTACGCCCGGGACACCCACAGCGAATGGCATACCGCTCCGAGGCGAGATGACTTCATCATTGATCCGGACGAGGCCGCAGCCGCTGTGCTCCAGGCCCGGCCGGACGTGATCTTGATCGCCAGCCCGAACAACCCGACGGGCACCGCCGTCGATCTGGAAACCATCAGAGCGATCTGCGATACCTCGCCCGGAGTGGTGGTGGTCGATGAGGCCTACTACGAGTTCGCCCGGGTTGGCACGCCAAGTGCACTGCGTGTTGCTGCCCGACTATCCCCGGCTCGCGGTCAGCCGCACCATGTCCAAGGCCTTTGCCTTCGCCGCCGGCCGGCTGGGCTACCTTGCCGCAGCACCCGCGTTCATCGAGGCGTTGCGGATCGTTCGACTGCCTTATCACCTCTCCGCGCTCACCCAGGCGGCCGCTCGGGTCGCGCTGGCCCACGCGCCCGAGATGTTGGCCAAGGTGGATCAGCTGCGGCAAGCTCGCGACGACCTGGCCGGCTGGCTCACCGCTCGCGGGCTCGAGGTTGCGGAGTCGGACGCCAATTTCGTTCTGTTCGGACGATTCGCCGACCGGCACGCGGTGTGGCAGGCCCTGCTCGATCGCGGCGTGTTGATTCGAGAGACCGGACCTGACGGCTGGCTGCGAGTGTCGGCCGGCACGCCGACGGAGATGCAGGCCTTCAAGGATGCGCTGACGGCCACCCTCAGAAGCCAATCGAACAAGGAGATTCCATGAGTGCGGCGCGTACCGCCAGCCTCGAACGCCAAACGTCGGAGTCGAAGGTCCGGATAAGTCTCGATCTCGATGGGACAGGTCGTTCCCAGATCTCCACCGGGGTCGGGTTCTTCGATCACATGCTCACGGCCTTCGCTCGGCATTCACTGATAGACCTCGATGTGGAAAGCTCCGGCGACTGGCACATTGACGCCCACCACACCGTCGAGGACACCGCGATCGTGCTCGGTCAGGCACTCCATACTGCGCTGGGTGATAAGCACGGCATCCAACGATTCGGGAATGCGCTGGTACCCCTCGATGAAGCACTGGCCCAAGCCGTGGTCGATGTGTCCGGGCGGCCCTATTGTGTCCATGCGGGGGAGCCCGCCGGGCAGGAGTATGTACTGATCGGCGGCTCGCTGGGAGTCTCCGGTGCGCCGGCCAGCATTCCCTATGCCGGCTCACTTACTCGGCATGTTATGGAGACGCTGGCTTTTCACGCGCAGATCTGCCTGCACCTGACGGTGATCTCCGGCCGCGATCCGCACCACATCGTCGAATGCCAGTTCAAGGCACTCGCCCGCGCCCTGCGCGACGCGGTGGCTATCGACCCGCGGGTAGTCGGCGTACCGAGTACCAAGGGAGCCCTGTGAGGACAGTTGTCGTCCTCGACTACGGCTCAGGCAACATTCGCTCAGCCGAGCGGGCCGTCGCCCGTGCCGGTACGGACGTGACGGTGACCGCCGACGCAGATCTGGCGGTTGCTGCCGACGGCCTGGTGGTGCCCGGCGTCGGGGCGTTCGCTGCGTGCATGGCGGGCTTGGTCGCCGTCGGCGGGCCGGAGATCATCGCCGCGCGGCTGGCGGCTGGACGGCCGACGCTGGCCATCTGTGTCGGCCATCAGGTGCTGTTCGAGGCCGGCATCGAGCACGGTGTACGCGCTGCAGGCTGCAACATCTGGCCGGGGCTTGTTGAGCGGCTGCACGCCGAGCGGCTGCCGCACATGGGCTGGAATACCGTCAAGACCGCCGACGGCAGTCGGCTGTTTACGGGTGTCGAAGCTGAAAGCTTCTATTTCGTGCACAGCTACGGCGTACGCGACCTACCTGCGGCTCCGGAACGGCAGATCACCTGGGCCGAACACGGCGGTGACCGCTTCGTCGCGGCGGTCGAGGACGGCACCCTGTGGTCGACTCAGTTTCATCCCGAGAAGTCCGGAAACGCTGGGGGTCGGCTGATCCGCAACTGGGTTTCAACCCTGTGACATGCTCCAGATTCATAGGAGGGCTGACGCCATGGTGAGCCAGACACAGTGGCTCGGCTACTGCCTCGCCAAGCCCGGTGCCTGGCAAGACGAGCCGTGGGAAGGCGATGTCGTCGCCAAGGTTGGAGACAAGATCTTCGCATTCCTCGGCGACGGCACCGCGATCGGTTTGAAGTGTGGCGACCGCGAAACTGCCGATCTGCTGCTGGATCGCTATCGGGGAGCTGCGTCGAAGGCGGCCTACATCGGCCAGCACGGCTGGAACACTTTCATCCTCGACGGGACCATTCCGGCCGATGAGATGCGGGACTTGATCGACACCTCGTACCAGCTGATCGTGGCGAAGCTGCCGAAGTCCAAGCGTCCGGCCTAACGCACGTCGGGAGATAGGGTCATCTGGTGCAATCGGCGAGTCCCTCACAGACGGCGTCTTGTGCCGACCGGCTCGTCCTGCTACCGGCGGTCGACATCGCCGGCGGACAAGCGGTGCAGCTGGTTCAGGGGCGCGCCGGCTCGGAACAGCGATTCGGCGATCCGCGGGCGGCAGCCCAACGCTGGCAGGATTCGGGAGCGGAGTGGATCCATCTGGTCGACCTGGATGCCGCGTTCGGCCGAGGCAGCAATGCCGAGATCGTGGCAGAACTCACCTCACACCTGCAGGTGAATGTGGAGCTTTCCGGCGGCATTCGGGATGACGAGTCCCTGGAGCGGGCGCTCGCGACCGGATGTACCCGAGTCAATGTCGGTACCGCAGCGCTGGAGCAGCCCGAATGGTGCGAAGAGATCATCGACCGCTACGGCGAGCGGGTTGCTATCGGTCTCGACGTGAGAGGTAGCAAGCTGGCCGCTCGAGGCTGGACTCGGGAGGGCGGCGATGTGTACGAGACGCTGCATCGGCTGGATCGTGCCGGCTGTGCCCGTTTCGTGGTGACCGATGTGTCCTCGGACGGCATGCTTCGCGGGCCGAACCTGGAGCTGCTGCGGCACGTATGTGACGAAACGGACAAACCGGTCATCGCCAGCGGGGGAATCTCCACTCTGGAAGACATCATCGCCCTGCGGGATATGGTCGGCAGCGGAGTCGAGGGTGCGATCATTGGCACCGCGCTCTACGTCGGACGCTTCACGATCGAAGAAGCCCTCCTTGCCGCGCAGCTCAGCAACACCACAGGGAGCAAGTACGCATGACCGTGGCGCCCCTCGATACCGATCACTCCGGTATCCAACGCCTCGATGGCCGGCTGCGCGACCTGCTGGCCGGCAAGAAGATCGTGATGACCGGCGTGACCGGCTTCATCGGCGAGCAGCTGCTCTGGAAGATCCTCACCGAGCTTCCAGACACCGCGCCCGCAGTGCTGGTACGCCGCAAGGGCTCGGCCACTGCCCGGGACCGGATGATGTCGGCGATCAAGAAGCCGATCTTCACCGACCTTCGGGACGCTGCGGGTGGAGCAGCCGAGCTGCTCGACAGCAGGATTGAGGTTATCGAGGGCGATCTGCCCAACGTGCCCGAGCTACCTGCCGATCTGGACATCGTGGTGCATTGCGCCGGCGATGTCTCCTTCGACCCGCCGATCGACCAGGCGTTGACGACCAACGTGATCGGCACCAAAGCGCTGATGGATCGCATGCTGCAGGCCGTCAGCGACGAGAACGGCGACCCTCGCAGGGTGCCGCACTACGTGCACATCTCCACCGCGTACACGGCAGGCCGCAGACGCGGCGCCATTCCCGAGGCGCCGCACGTCCACAACATCGACTACGACGCGGAAGCGGCTGCCGGCATTGCCATGCGCGAGTTGATCGAGGCGGAGTCGCGTACGTCGGCGCGGCTCGCGAAACTGCGCAAGGAGGCCGAGCGGGAGCACCGCCAGGCCGGATTCTTGACCACCGCCGCCGACACCGAGCGCCGCCGCCTCGACTGGGTGCACGCCGAGCTCGTCAAGGCCGGCACCGAGCGAGCCCGCTCGCTCGGTTGGACCGACGTCTACACCTTCACCAAAGCTCTCGGGGAGCGAGTCGTGGCCGATGTCGGCCGGGACATCCACGTCTCGATTGTGAGGCCGGCCATTGTCGAGTCGTCGTGGCTGCATCCCTATCCCGGCTGGATCGAAGGCTTCAAGATGGCCGAGCCGTTGATCTTGGCGTACGGGCGTGGCGAGCTTCCGGAGTTTCCGGCAACGCCGGAAGCGGTCGTCGACATCGTGCCTTGTGATCATGTGGTGAACGCGATCCTCGCCGTCTGCGCCACCCAACCTGAGATCGGAAATCCGGAGTATTACCACGTCAACTCCGGCGCGCGGAACCCGCTGACCTTCAAGGACATGTACAGCAACATCCGCGCCTACTTCGTGGAGCACCCCTTCGAGGGAGGTCCTCGGGGCGCGGCGCGGTTGCCGCAGTGGCAGTTCCCCGGCGCATCCTCCATCGAGCGGCTGCTGTCCACCTCGGAACGTGCCCACAAGCTTGCTGAGCGGGTGCTCGCCCAGGCGCCGCGGTCGGACCGAACACGCAAGATCGCCAAGGATCTGGATCGCACCGGCGTACGGCTAGACTTC
The DNA here is from genome assembly GCA_963815975.1 of uncultured Actinomycetota bacterium. GTDB lineage: Bacteria > Actinomycetota > Actinomycetes > Propionibacteriales > Propionibacteriaceae > Microlunatus. The sequence goes on along the minus strand of CAWFJC010000020.1, from coordinate 124,812 downwards.
CTGCGCCGCTATCACTCGCTGTACAAGGAATATGCGCAGTCGGAGCTGCACTTCGTAGACGACAACACACTCGCGCTCACCCGGGCGCTCCATCCTGATGATCAAGCGGCGTTCGCTTTCGATACCTCTGTCTTTGACTGGCAGACCTACATCCAAGACGTGCACTGCCCATCGATCACCGCGCCGGTTCGTCGGATGGACGCTATCCGGCGTAAGCGCGGCAGCCGGCCGACGACCATGAAGGAGCTGTACAAAGACACCGCAGGCGATGCGGCGCTGGCGATCTTCGACCTCGACGGCACGATCATGTCCACCAATGTGATCGAGCAGTACCTCTGGGCGCGTTTGCCGGAGCTGTCGCGTACCCAGCAGCTCGCTGAGATCGGTCAGGTGATGCGGCGACTCCCCTCCTACCTGCGTGCCGAGCAACGAGACCGTGGCACCTTCTTACGTGCCGTCTACCGCCGCTACAGGGGTGCCGATCTGGCCGCTCTGGAGCGTTTTGTCGACCACTCGTTGGCTCCGCACATCTTGAGCAGGCTGTCGCCGGAGGCCGTACGCAGAATTCGGGAGCATCGCGCGGCGGGACACACCACGATTCTGATCACCGGTGTGGTGCGGCCGCTGACTCGGCCGATTCAGCCGCTCTTCGATGTCGTCGTCGCTGCTGATCTTGGAGTCGACGACGAGGGGCGCTGCACCGGCTTCCTGACCGGCCCGCCCGTCGTCGGAGAGTCTCGGGCAGCCTGGCTCAAACGCTATGCCGCCCAGCATGACATCGACCTGGACCGCAGCTTCGCGTACGCCGACTCCCACTCGGACCTGCCAATGCTGGAGACCGTGGGCAACGCCGTTGCGGTCAGCCCGGACATCCCGCTGATGCGGGCGGCAAGCCGCAATCAGTGGTCTGTCGTGGAGTGGAAGATCAAGCCGATCACCCCGCGCTGGGCGCTACCGAGCTAAGGAGATTGCTGAGATGGCCCGACCCGGTTTCGTCTTGGAGGTCGACGATCGCACTCCACCGCTGCTGGTACCCGACGGAGATCGATTCCGCCTCGAGAAGTTCCCGCTCGGCACCAGGGTGATCTATCCCGTCGAGTCGTTGCCGCGAGTGCCCGACCTCACCGAGGCTATTAATGCAGCACTCGACGCGCCAATCGAGTCAGCACCGCTGCTGGCCAGGCTGCAACCATCGATGAAGTTGACGATCGCCTTCGATGACATCGGCACACCGACGCCGAAGATGCAGCGACCCGATATCCGCGGCAAGGTGATCGAGGCCGTTTTGACCCGCGCTGCGAAGTGTGGCGTTGACGATGTCGCCCTCGTGAGTGCAAATGGGCTGAGCCGTCGCATGACGGCGGACGAGCTGCAACACATCGTCGGTGAGCGCGTCTTTCGCTCCTTCTACTCCGATGGCCTGCTGACCAACCACGACGCGGAGGATGTCGACCGTCTGACCACCATCGGCAGCACTGCTGGGGGCGAGATCGCACTTAACGCCCGGGTCGCCGAGTCGGATTTGTTGATCTTCGTTCAGTTGGTCGTTGCGCCCAACCGGCACGGCGCAGCGGCGATCGCAGCGGGACTGGGCTCGACCGCGACCATCGGCCAGCTATCGGGGATGCAAGCCCACGGGGACGAGGCGACCGCCGCCGAGATCGCCGAGTTGGTCTCCGCGGCGGTACCGGTGTTTCAGATCGACGCGGTGCTTGACAACGACACCTTCGCACAGCCGTTGGGATTCCTGGGCGAGCGTGAGTGGGACTGGAACCTCAAGGACCGAGCAACGTGGTCGGCCGTACGCCGGGGCCTGGACTGGACTCCGAAACGTGCGCGCCGCCGACTGATGGACCGGGTCGAGGGCGACTATCACGCGACACTGGTCGCCGCCGGAGCGCCGGAAGCGGTCGAACAAGCAAGCCAGGCTCAAATCACCGCCCAGCAGCTGGTCGAGGTGACCGGGCCAGCAGATGTCGGTGTTCTCGGGGTCGGCGCACAGACGCCGTACAGCGTCGACTCGGTCGCCAACCCGATCCTCGCTGCCTGGAGTGGATTGGCGCACACGTTCGGTTCCCATACAGGCACCCCGTTCGTACGGCCAGGCGGTGCTTTGATCATCTATCACCCCCTTGACGTGCAGTTCTCGCCGCTGCACCATCCGTCCTACGTCGACTTCTTTGCCGATGTCTTGAGCGTCACCACGGATCCGAAGCGGATCTCAGTGGACAACGAGGAGCAGTTCGCCAACGACTCGTGGTATGTCCACCTCTACCGCACCAGCCAGGCCTTCCACGGCGTACATCCGCTGTACCTCTGGTACCAGATCGCAGCGGCTCAGGAACACTGCAGCGACATCGTCTGGGTGGGCGGCGACCGGGAGAGCGCTGCCCGAATGGGCTTCCGTGCTGCATCCACTCTTGCGGATGCCCTGGAGATCGTGGCATCGAGTGTCGGCCGTACGCCCTCGATCAGCTACCTGCATTCGCCGCCGCAAGTCCTGGTCGACATTCGATGAGGAACTCCTCGGCTGTGAGACGAGCGGGGTGGGCGCGTACGGCACCGGTTCGCGGGCTGCGCGAGTTTGTCCAGGTGGTCGGTGTCAAGAGTGTGATGCGCAACGAGCTCTCGGTAGAGGTATACGGGCTCGACGAACTGCGCCACCTCGCCGGACCCGGCGTGCTGGTGGCCAATCATGCTTCGCATCTCGACACGGCCGTCTTGCTTTCCACCTTGCCCAGTAAACGCCGGCGGCGGACCGCCGTCGGCATCGTCGGAGACTACTTCTTCGAGAGCTGGCTGCGATCGAGTGCATCAGCGATTGCATTCAACACATTTCCGATCGAGCGAAAGGGCGCCCCTACCCGCACCGCCGCCGACTTGCTCGGCAGAGGCTGGAGCGTGGTCGTCTTTCCTGAAGGCACCCGATCCCGGGATGGTTTCATGCGCCCGTTCCAGATGAATGCTGCGCAGCTCGCGGTGCAGAGTCAGGTTCCGGTCATCCCAGTGGGGATCCTGGGCACGTACGCCGCAATGCCGCGAGGGAGTTACTGGCCGCTCGCAGGACGCCCACGGGTGAGCATCCGGTATGGCACGCCGATCCTCCCTAAGCCTGGTGAGACACCGCAAGAATTCGCTGCGGCGATCGTGGCCGCGGTCAAGCAGCTTCTGGCAGAGGATGCCGCGTCCTGGTGGCAGACCCAGCTTGGCACGGTGGAGATAGCTGAGCCGCCGGCTGCCAGCTGGCGACGAATCTGGCTGCAAAGTGATCCGCCGGTGAAGGGCGGCAAGCCGCCCGAGGTGCAGATCTGGCGACGCTAACGCACACATCCATGGAAGGGGAGTGTGACCGCACGTGGCCGCGCGCTAACGCTTCGTTAGGTCGTAGCTGGGACGCCGAGGCCGAGCTGGTCCAGCAGCCGGTCGAGCTGCCAGGCACGCTCGGTGGCGAAGCCGGTCTCGAACCCATCAGGGTGCAAGCCGGCCGTCGAGCGGGAGATCACAGAGGCAACATTTGCAGCGATCACGCCGTAGGTGGCGTGGCTGGCGGCGACAGCTTCCAGGTGCGAGCGCAGCTGCGGCTTGCGCTCTGCGGGGCGACGCTTCTCGGCAAGAGCGGTGGTATCGGCGGCAACCATGACCAGGCCCGCAGCCTCCGCCGCAGACACGCTACGACGCTCGGCGCAGTCGCCACGAAGTCTGCTGCGTCGAGATCGACGGCGCGATCCACGACGACGGCGATGTGCTCGTCGCCGAGCGCGGCCGGCTCCTGGAACGCGTCAAGGCATGGAATGAGGTCAGTGCCTATCACTTCGCGCGTAGCTGTCGCTCAGATGTTACGCAGGTCGGCCCAACTTGACGCGAGAAGTTCCTTGATCGTTGTTCGGGCCGCTCGGTCGGCACCGCACAGCGTCAGGGGGTGGTTAGGATCTCGCATATGTCCGGTCACTCCAAGTGGGCCACCACCAAGCACAAGAAGGCTGTGGTCGATGCCCGGCGCGGGAAGCTGTTCGCCAAGCTGATCAAGAACATCGAGGTTGCGGCCCGGGTCGGAGGCGGCGACCCTGCCGGCAACCCCACCCTGTACGACGCTATCCAGAAGGCGAAGAAGAGCTCGGTCCCCAATGACAACATTGATCGTGCCGTCAAGCGCGGCTCCGGAGCCGAAGGTGGTGGGGCCGATTACGAAACCTTGATGTATGAGGCGTACGGGCCCGCCGGTGTCGCTTTTCTGATTGAGTGCTTGACCGACAACCGAAACCGATCTGCCTCCGACGTCCGTGTCGCCGTCACCCGAAATGGCGGCACCATGGCTGACGCCGGCTCGACTGCCCGAATGTTCAATCGCAAAGGCGTGGTGATTGTCGCCAAGCAGCAAGACAGCCGCAGCGTTACCGAAGATGATCTTCTCGAGGCCACTCTGGATGCCGACCCGGAAGAGATCAACGATCTTGGTGACAGCTTCGAGATCATCGCTGAACCGAGCAACACCGTGCCGGTACGCACCGCAGTCCAAGAGGCCGGTTTGGACTACGAGTCGGCCGAGGTCTCCTTCGTTCCGCAGTACACGCAGGAGGTCGATGGGCCGACGGCCGAGAAGCTGATGAAGATCATTGACGCACTGGAGGACTCCGACGACGTCCAGAACGTGTACGCCAACTTCGACGCCTCGGATGAGGTGCTCGCCAGCATTAGCTAGCGCCTGTGTCCCGCGACGTTTTCCGCACAGAGCCACGAACGCGGCTCAAAACGGCCGCTTCGGACCCCATTCGCGGCCTTGCGCGGAGTAACGCCAGAGTTGGCCTGCGGGGCCAAGGATCATCGCCGGGTGGCAGCCGTTCTGGCCTAGCTCCATGTCGTCTCAGCTTGGCTGCGAGGATGGTTGCGAACGGACAGCGTGTCGCGGTCGCGAACGTCAGGAGCACCACCTAGGCTGCCGAACATCTGTTCGTTTATTTCAGGGCAAGGGGGATCGCGTGGGCGATCCGGTCACGCGGCAGCTGGGGGAACGCATGCGGGTGCTGGGAATCGACCCGGGCCTGACCCGGTGCGGTCTCGGCGTGGTCGATGGCGTGCCCGGTCGGCAGCCCCTTGTGGTCGCGGTCGACGTCGTCCGCACGCCGTCAGATCTCGACACCGCCCGTCGCCTGCTAGCCATTGACGAGGCGGTCGACAGCTGGATCACTCGCTACCGGCCCACGGCGGTAGCTATCGAGCGGGTTTTCGCCCAGCACAATGTGCAGACAGTGATGGGGACCGCGCAGGCCGCAGGTGTTGCCATGCTGGCTTCTGCGCGACACGGGATACCAGTCAGCATGCACACTCCCAGCGAGGTCAAGGCCGCTATTACAGGCTCCGGCCGCGCTTCGAAGGAGCAGGTCGCGGCCATGGTGACCAAGATTCTCAAGCTCGAAGAGGTGCCCCAGCCGGCCGACGCTGCGGATGCCCTGGCACTTGCTATCTGTCACGTCTGGCGTGGCAGCACAACAGCGCGACTCAATGCGGCAGTGGAGGCTGCCGGCAATCATGCCGACCGGCAGCGCAGTACCTTCGGCAAGTCCTCCCAGCCACGCCGCCGGAGGCCGGAATGATCGCCCAACTCACCGGTGTGGTCGCCCAGGTCGGTCCCACCTCGGCCGTCATCGAAGTCGGCGGCTTCGGCGTCCAAGCGGTCTGCAGTCCTAACACGGTGGCAGGTCTGCGACTCGGACAGCGAGCCACACTGGCGACTTCACTCGTCGTACGCGAAGACTCGCTCACGCTGTATGGATTTGCCTCCGCCGATGAGCGCGAGTTCTTCGAACTGCTGCTCACCGCGACGGGCGTGGGACCCAAACTGGCACAAGCTGCCCTTGCAGTTCTCAGCCCCGATGAGCTTCGAAAAGCAATTGCCACCGAGAACCTGCTGCAGCTGTGCAAGGTGCCGGGCATCGGCCGCAAGGGTGCCCAACGTATGGTCATCGAGCTGAAAGACAAGGTCAACACAGTTGGCCTGGCCGACGAAGCCGTACCCGCTGCTGGGCCGCCGACGGCAGCGTGGCGCGGGCAGGTGTCGCAAGGACTACAGGGCTTGGGCTGGTCAGCCAAGGATGCTGACGCTGCGTGCGACGACGTTGCGCATCTGACGCGCGACGATCCGCAGGTCAATGTCGCAGTCTTGATGCGAGCCGCCTTGCAGACTCTGGCACGGAGGTAGATCACGATCGTGAGTCATGTCAGCGATGAGGACCTCGCCGCACTCGTACGTCCCTACGCCGACCCCACCGAGCGGGCTGCCGAATCCATGCTGCGGCCCGCCACTCTCGGAGAGTTCGAGGGTCAGCAGCGAGTCAGTGATCAACTTGGCCTGGTTCTCGAGGCGGCTCGGCACCGTGGCGGAGTGCCAGATCACGTCCTGCTCTCGGGGCCGCCCGGGCTGGGCAAGACGACACTGGCGATGATCATCGCCAGTGAGATGAGTGCCCCGCTACGGATCTCCAGCGGCCCGGCCATTCAGCACGCAGGTGATCTTGCGGCCATCTTGTCCGGGCTTGTCGAGGGTGAGGTGTTCTTCCTTGACGAAATCCACCGGATGTCTCGCCCGGCGGAGGAGATGCTGTATCTGGCGATGGAGGACTTCCGGGTCGATGTCATTGTCGGCAAAGGCCCTGGTGCAACCGCCATTCCGCTGGAGATCCCGCGCTTCACGCTGGTTGGCGCCACCACCCGTGCCGGTTTGCTCCCGGGCCCGCTGCGTGATCGTTTTGGATTCACCGCACAGCTGGATTTCTATGACGCCACCGCACTGGAACACATCCTGCATCGCTCCGCGGAACTCCTGGGGGTCCCGCTGGACGAGGCCGGTGCGGTCGAAATCGCCGGCCGCTCCCGCGGCACGCCTCGAATCGCCAACCGGCTGCTCCGCCGGGTCCGCGACTACGCCCAAGTGCGGGCAGACGGCCGGGTAACTCGAGGGCTCGCTCAGGACGCGTTGGAACTGTATGAGGTGGACGAGCTGGGTCTTGATCGGCTGGACCGTGCCGTACTCGATGCGATATGCCGCAGATTCGGCGGTGGCCCCGTGGGTCTGTCCACGCTGGCTATCTCGGTGGGAGAGGAGCGAGAAACCGTTGAGGAGGTTGCCGAGCCGTTTCTGGTTAGGCAGGGCTTCTTGATGCGCACCCAACGGGGCAGAGTCGCGACCACTGCCGCCTGGCGTCACCTTGGACTTGCTCCGCCAGCCCCGACGCCCTCTGGCTACGAGCGCTCGCCGGACCTCTTCGGCCCCAACCTTGCGGACTGAGCTGCGTACAGGGTTCACACAGGCCATAGATGCGGCTTTTCGACGCAGACTGGGTAGAGTACGGCGGTCGGTGCGTAACAATCTCATTAGTACTGCGCAAAACGTGCAGCACCCCCACAATCGGATGCCGGAGCAATGCAGCAATACACGACTCTGATCTTCATCGCCTTATTGGCGCTAGTCTTCTACTTCTTGATTTTGCGGCCGCAACGCAAGCGTCAGCAGGCAATACGAGAGACCATGAACGCCCTCAGCCCGGGGGACCGCGTGATGCTCGCCAGTGGTCTATTTGGCACGGTCGTGTCTGTCGGAGCCAAGCAGGTGGTCCTGGAGGTTTCGCCCGGCTCTGAGCTGACAGTTTTGAAGCAGGCGATCAGCAGGATTGTCACTGAGGCCGACGAAGACAGTGTTGACGAGCAAGAGGGGTTCGACGAGCTTGTGGGGGTCGACGAGCAAGAGCCGCTCGACGAACACACTGAGCCCAACGCGGCGGACACCCAAATCGCGGAGAATGCCGCGCCAGAGGAGCCGCTCCAGGCTGAGCGACCCGTCGTGGACCGGCCTGTCGAGGAGCCGACGCCGGCAACCGCTCCGGAGTCCGTCGAGCCAAAATCGGCATCGACCCGCGACTCCAAGCCTTCGACCGCGGAGTGAGCCTCAATTAGCTAAGAAACACTAGGAAACGACACGCCAGTGGCAACGACGACTGGTCACCCGGGCCGCACCCTGATTTTCTTGGGCGTGCTGGTCGCCGGACTGATCACCCTGATGGCGGTGAGCGGCACGTGGACCCCGAAGCTTGGCCTTGACCTCCGGGGCGGCACCACCATTACCTTGACCGCCAAGAACACCACCGGCGCAGGTGCCGTGGATCCGAACAGTCTGCAGCTTGCCAAGACCATCATTCAAAGCCGGGTGGACAGCCTCGGCGTTGGGGAATCCGAGGTCACCACATCGGGTGACAACCAGATCATCGTCACGGTTCCCAACGTCCAGCAGGACGAGCTTGTCAGGCTGGTCGGCCAGACTGCAGTGCTGCGGTTCCGAGCGGTGTACGCCGCAGAGCAAATACAGCCGCCGGAGCCGACGCCAAGCACAACGGCCGAGCCCAGTCAGGGAGCAACCGCCAAGCCGAGTGGTGAGCCCAGTGCCGGCAGCTCCGAGACGGCCAAGGCTCCTTCCCCAGCCGCTTCCGCTCCCAAGACGGGCAATAACGCGCCGATGCCCGCGCTGCCAACCGCCCCTCCGCTGCCACTGGACAAGGCGTGCGTGCCGGCCGACGGCAAAGGAATTCCACCGGACAAGGCACTGGACTGGCAGCCAACCGAAGCCTGCCAGGCCGCATTCGCAGAATTCACCTGCGAGACCAAGGTGACCGAGGTCGCCGACCAAGGTCTCTTCGCATGCAGCCAGGAAAAGACCGAGAAGTACTTGCTCGGGCCGACGCTCATTGAGGGCAACCAGCTGACCAGTGCCGTCGCGGGAATTCCCCAGAACAATGTCAACTGGGTCGTGAACCTGGAGTTCAATCCTTCAGGGTCGGCCGCCTTCGAGAAGGCAACGCGGCAGATTTCGCAACAGAGCGAGCCACAAAACCGCTTTGCCATCGTGCTGGACGGAGTGTCGATCTCCGCACCATCGGTCAACGAGGCCATCCCCGGCGGCAGGGCCGAGATCTCGGGAAACTTCACCCAGAAGAGCGCGACCGAGTTAGCCAATGTCTTGAAGTACGGCGCATTGCCCCTCGCCTTCGACGTGTCCGAAGTCAACAACGTCTCTGCCACACTCGGCGGCGAGCAGCTGCGAGCCGGCATCATCGCCGGAATCATCGGGCTCGCGCTGGTGGTCGGCTACTGCTTTTTGTACTACCGCGGTCTTGGCATCGTCGTGGTTGCCTCGCTCGCCATCGGGGGGATCATCACCTACGCCTGTATGGTGCTGCTCGGCAGCTCCGTCGGTTTTGCCCTCAACCTGCCAGGCATCGCCGGCGCGATCGTAGCTATCGGTATCACCGCAGACAGCTTCGTGATCTTCTTCGAACGCATTCGCGATGAGGTGCGTGAAGGTCGCAGTCTGCGTACCGCAGTAGAGACGGGTTGGCGCCGGGCCCGGCAGACGATCTTGATCGCGGACACCGTATCCATGCTGTCGGCCCTGGTGCTATTCGTCCTCGCGATCGGGGCCGTGCGAGGATTCGCCTTCACCCTCGGCCTCACCACGCTGATCGACGTGCTGGTGGTCTTTCTCTTCACCAAACCGCTGATGACATTGCTGGCCCGAACCAAGTTCTTCGGCGGTGGCCACCCACTATCCGGGCTGGATCCGCGACACCTCGGCGTTCCGGTATTGCCAGGCGCGCGTACGCGTCGATCGGGCGTCACGCGTCCGGCAGCCGTCACCGGAGAGGGGGCCTAATGTCGAAGCTCGGCGAAATCGGGCATCGTCTTTATGCCGGCGAGGTCTCCTACGACTTTATTGGGCACCGTCGTCGCTGGTACCTCGTGTCGGCGATCATGATCGCGGTCTCGATCCTCGCCTTGGGGATTCGAGGGCTGGATTTCGGCATCGAGTTCAAAGGTGGCGCAGACTTCAAGGCGACGACCGTGGTCACGGCACAAACTGTCGACTCGATGCGCGACGCGCTCCGCAACTCAGGCGTTCCCGATCTTGACGAGTCAACCGTCAATACGATCGGCAATAACCAAGTCCGAGTACAGACCCGCACGCTCGACCCGACCGATGAAGTGCCCAAGGTCCGGACCGCAATCGCCAACGAGGTCGGTATCCCACCCGACCAGGTCGCGTACAACCTGATTGGTGCATCGTGGGGTGGCCAGATTACGGAGCGCGCGCTTATCGCGCTCGCGGTCTTCATGGCACTGGTCGCACTGGTCATCGGAATCTACTTCCGGGACGCCAAGATGTCGGCGGCCGCCCTTTTGGCGCTGGTTCACGATTTGATCTTGACGATCGGTATCTACGCCCTTGTCGGCTTCACAGTCACGCCAGCGACCTTGATCGGTGTGCTGACCATCCTCGGCTATTCCCTCTACGACACCGTTGTGGTGTTCGACAAAGTTCGCGAGAACGTTCGGGATATCCGCGCCAGTACCGCGCGCACCTATTCCGAGGCTGCCAATCTTGCTGTCAATCAGGTGCTGGTCCGCTCCATCAACACCACAGTGATTGGTGTCTTACCTGTGGCGGCACTGCTCTTCACGGGCGCATTCATCTTGGGTGAAGGGCCGCTGAAGGACCTTGCACTCGCGCTGTTCGTCGGCATGGTCTCCGGGGCGTACTCATCGATCTTCATCGCAACGCCGCTCCTCGCTCAGATGAAAGAGCGGGAACCCGACATGAAGAAGCTGGCGGCGCGGGTACAGGCGCGTCGGGCCAAGGAAAGCCAGAAGGAACGGATCACCGCGACGGCTGCAACAACCAGAGACTCCGCGCCTGCCGCCGGCTCGGCGTCTCAGGCCGCGTCCGAGATCGCTCGCACCGATCGAGATCAGGACGCGGAGCCGAGCAACGCCGAACTCGAAGATGCCAAGGCGGCGGTAGGAAACGGATCGAAACGGGTGAGCCCGGTCGAGGTGACCTTCAAGCCTGAGACGCGATCACACCACGATGGCGCGGCGAAGCGCCCCCAGCCACAGAACAAACCGCGCAGCCAGCGGAAGAAGTAAGCACATGAGCCTCACCGAGCCGGGTCGCCGCCGGGACGGGTCGAGTCGGTCCTTGAGAGACGAGGCGCTGGTCAGCCTGCCGGCTCGTGGCTCATCGCCAGCAAAGGAGCTCCTCCGTCGCGGCCTGCTCGCGCTGCTGCTGTTGGCGATCGTAGTGTTGCTGGTATGGCTCGACCGGGCCTCCTACCGCGATACCTACGACGGCAGCGTTGGTCTGATCGACGCGATCTACTACGCGACGGTGACCATCACTACAACGGGCTACGGGGATATCACCCCCGTTGCGCCGCATGCCAGAGTCTTGAGTGCGATTGTGGTCACGCCGTTGCGAGTGGCGTTCCTGGTGTTGTTGGTCGGAACGACCCTTGAGGTACTCGCGCACCATGGCCGTCGTATGTTCAAAGACGCACGTTGGAGGAAACGGATGCGCAATCACATCGTCGTTGTGGGTTTTGGCACCAAAGGCAGGAGTGCAGTCGAGACGCTCAAGAACAACGGCACCAATCCCAACCAGGTCGTGATCATCGACAGCCGACCATCCGCCATCACTGATGCGAACCTGCGTGGGTACGCCGCCATCGAAGGTGACGCAACTCGGCGTGACATTCTGCGCCGGGCCGAGATCATGAAGGCGCGTGAGGTGCTCATTACCGTTGACCGGGACGATTCCGCCATCCTCGTCATGCTCACGGTGCGTCAGTTGAACCCAAGCGCGAACGTCGTGGTGGCGGTGCGTGAGGACGATAACGCCTCGCTGCTGCGACAATCTGGCGCGAATGCCGTTGTCACCTCATCCGAAGCCGTCGGCAGGCTCCTCGGCTTGTCAGCGGTCAGTCCCAATCTTGGCGCAATAATCGACGACCTACTGTCAAGCAATGAAGGTCTCGAGGTGGGGGAGCGGCAGATCACCAAGGATGAGATCGGTCGCTCACCGAGCGAAGTCAACGGAGAACGCGTCATAGCCGTGGTACGCAACAAGACGCTGCGGCGGTTCTACGACCCTACGGTTGCAAGGCTCGAAGCCGGTGACCAGGTCGTCGTGGTGCGTCAGGCAGCCGAGGAGATTGAACAGCAAGCCGTCAATGCAGGTCGGCGGAATCGAGCGGCACAACCGAGCTAGTACCAGGGCACTAGAGTCGTCTGAGTAAGGGTTCGTTTGGCTCCGCGGCACTCCATACGGCAGTAACGGCGCCGTAACGAAAAAAATAGCGGTGTTGGCTCATCTAAGCCGAGAGTTCTGTCGGCGGAAGCAACTCGTTGTCTAGAATGGGCATTCTGCTGAGGAGGAACCGCTGTGAGTGATCACGGGGCAGCGATATGGTCGTCTGCCCAGGAGGCTCGGCCGCGAGGCCACGTCGCCCATGAGCCGCGTCGAGCCCTGATCATTCCCGAGTCTGAGACCGACGGTGTTGCCAGCGAGCCGAACCCAAGCCTGCCAAACCGTATCGGTGCTGGCGCCGAGCAGCAGCGAGTCAAGATGCGGCAGCGCATCGCACGTCTTGGCTCAAGCCGGCCTCAAACACCCGCACTCGATCCGCTCTTTCGCATCATCCGCGCCAATCACGCCAAGGCTGACCTGGGGCTGATCGAACGGGCATACCGCACCGCCGAGCGCCTGCACGATGGCCAGACGCGGAAGAGCGGGGATGCCTTCATCACCCATCCGCTCGCGGTGACAACCATCCTTGCCGAGCTCGGCATGACCGAGGCAACGCTTTGCGCGGCCCTACTGCACGACACGGTCGAAGACACCAACTACACGCTCACCCAACTGACTCACGAGTTCGGCGAAGAGATTGCGCTGCTCGTCGACGGCTGCACCAAGCTGGACAAGGTCAAGTACGGGGAGTCCGCCAAGTCCGAAACGATCCGCAAGATGGTCGTGGCGATGAGTCGGGACATCCGGGTGCTGGTGATCAAGCTTGCCGATCGACTGCACAACATGCGGACGTTGCACTATCTCCGGCCAGACAAGCAGTCTCGCATTGCGTCTGAGACCCTGGAGATCTTTGCCCCGCTCGCTCATCGGCTCGGCATGAACACGATCAAGTGGGAACTCGAGGACCTCTCTTTCGGCACGTTGTTTCCCAAGGTTTACGACGAGGTCGTCCGGCTGGTCGCCGAGGCTGCCCCGAGCCGGGAGAAATACCTCTCGCGCGTTATCGACCAGGTACAGGGCGACCTGCGTGCTGCCAAGATCAAAGCATCTGTCACCGGACGTCCGAAGCACTACTACTCCATCTACCAGAAGATGGTGGTTCGCGGCCGAGACTTCCAAGAGATCTACGATCTGGTCGGTCTACGGATCCTGGTCGAGAACAGCCGCGACTGCTATGCAGCACTCGGCGTGCTACATGTCCGCTGGAACCCCCTGCCGGGCCGGTTCAAGGACTACATCGCCATGCCGAAGTTCAACATGTACCAGTCCTTGCACACCACGGTTCTCGGTCCGGAAGGCAAGCCGGTCGAGCTGCAGATCAGAACCGACGACATGCACCGTCGTGCCGAGTACGGCGTGGCAGCTCACTGGAAGTACAAGGAAGGCAAAGGTACGGGCCTCCCGGTCAAGGGTGCGGACGATGCCGGCGAGCTGATCTGGGTCAGGCAGCTGCTGGATTGGCAGCGGGAGACAGCCGATCCTGGGGAGTTCTTGGACTCGCTGCGGTTCGAGATCAACACCAATGAGGTCTACGCGTTTACGCCTCGAGGGGACGTCATCTCCCTGCCCCAGGGTTCTACACCGATCGACTTCGCGTACGCCATCCATACCGAGGTGGGTAACAAGACCATCGGTGCACGGGTGAACGGTCGACTGGTGCCACTCGAATCGGTTCTCGCGAACGGCGACGTGGTGGAGATCTTCACCTCGAAGTCCGAGAACGCGGGACCCAGTCGGGACTGGATGAATTTCGTTCGCAGCCCGCGAGCGCGTAACAAGATCCGGCACCACTTCACCAGGGAGCGTCGCGAAGAGTCGATCGAGACCGGGAAGGAGTTGCTGGCGCGGCAGCTGCGCAAAGGCGGCTTGCCGCTGCAGCGGCTGCTCACGCTCGAGCACCTCACCGCGGTGGCCGGCTTCTTCAAGCTGGCCGATGTCTCCGCGCTTTACGCCGCGGTCGGCGAAGGAACCGTCGGCGCGCAGTCAGTGGTAAATCGACTGATCGCCGTCGAGGGTGGCGACGAAACGGTCGCCGAGGAGATCAGTGAGGATCGGGTTGTCACCGGTCGCCGGCGGCGCAGCAGCGGAGCGATCGACTGTGGCATCCGTGTCATCGGCGCGAGCGACTTGCTGGTCAAGTTGGCGAAGTGCTGTACGCCGGTGCCGGGCGACGACATTCTCGGCTTCGTGACCCGCGGCTCGGGCATTTCGGTGCACCGACTCGACTGCAGCAATGCGGCCAGTCTGCAGGCCGAGCCCGAACGTCTTATCCCGGTGGAGTGGGCGCCGAACGCCAAGAGCTCCTTCCTGGTAGCGATTCAGATCGAGGCCCTGGACCGGAATCGGCTGCTGTCGGACATCACCCGTGCGCTATCGGATCAGCACGTCAATATCTTGTCCGCGGGCCTTACCACCAGCAAGGACCGCATCTGCCGCGCCAAGTTCACCTTCGAGACCGCGGATCCAACCCATCTGGATCACGTGCTCCGTGCCGTACGCGGTGTCCCGGCGGTCTACGAGGCCTACCGCATCCAGCAATAACAATTGCTTCGCTCGCAAGCTCGCTCTGTCTGATGGCTCGCTCCGCTCGCTGCGATGTTCGCCGGGAGCCGCCGTCTTCGTCGAATCCGACGAAACGACTGTGTCGCCAGAGTTGAGCTCGGTTCTCCGACGCGTTTCGTCGGATTCTCCTGCAGATCGGCGGCGCGAACATCGCAGGCGCGGATCGCGCGGTGAGCCCGCCTACTTCGTCGTCGCTCGCAGACGATAAAGCGTGTCTGCTCTCTCCTCCTCAGCACGGCGGCGCGCGATCCGGTTTTGATTGCTCCGCCTGCGAAGCTCGCTCAGCCGCCGAGATCGCTGGCCGTTCGCTGAGCCTGAGCGAGCCATTCGCGATAGGTGGCGGCTGAAGCAGCAGCCTCACGTGGCGGCGCGATGATCACCGCGAGCTTCCGCCTGCGCGGCACGCACCTCGAGCGCGGCAATCTGAGCCTCCAGCTTCGCGGCGGTGTCTTCAGCCCGCGCCCTCGCTTCGGGATTGCGGCGTTTCCAGCGCTCGTCCTCGGCAGCCTTGATCGCGTTATCGACTGCGCGTAGTCGGGACTCGAGCGGCCGGACCGCGTCCCGAGGCACTTTCCCGATAGCCGACCACCGGTCGAGGATGTCTCGATAGGACGCGCGGGCAGCACCAGGGTCACGCACTGGGAGCAGCGCTTCGGCCTCGGCCAGCAGCCTTTCTTTGGCTTGCGCGTTCACCCGGAGTTCGGAATCCTGCTCCGACAGCGCCGCCTGCTTGGCCATGAAGAAGCGATCTTGGGCTCCACGGAAGCTCTTCCACAGCAGCTCATCAACATCGCGCGGGGCTGGCCCGGCCGCCTTCCAACGGGCCATGAGATCACGGTAGGCACCGGTTGTGGGGCCCCAGTCGGTGGAGTTCGCCAGGCCCTCGGCCTCGGTGACAAGCTTCTCCTTGATCAACCGCGCGGCCTCGCGCTGCTCGTTTTGCTGGGCAAACTGTGCCTTGCGGCGTCGGGTATAGGTCGTGCGTGCGCTGGAGAATCGGTGCCACAGCTGGTCGTCGGTCGCCCGATCAAGGCGCGGTAGCGCCTTCCACTCATCCAAGAGCGCACGGAAGCGGTTCACCCCGCCCCGCCAATCGTTCCCGGCAGCGAGACGCTCGGCCTCGAGGACGAACTTTTCCTTCGCGGTCCGGGTCTCCTCCTGCTGCCGGGCCCGTTCCGCGCGTCGGGCGGCCCGCTGATCAGCGATCAGCGGAGACAGCGCCTCCAAGCGAGCGTGCAGTCCGTCCAGATCACCAACGGCACGGGCCTCGGCGATCGCAGGACGCAGCTTGTTGATCGAGCCGACGGCATCATCAGGAGAAACAGCGCCGGTGGCGATACGCCGCTCCAACAGCGAGACCTCGAGCTCCAGCGCTTCGAATCGGCGGGTGAAGAAGCCCAGCGCCTCATCAGCTGGGACCCCGGGTACCTGGCCGACGACTCGTTCCCCGGCCGACGTACGGACATAGACCGTGCCATCGGAATCAACTCGCCCAAAGGCGGCCGGGCCCGTCTGTTCAGGCCCAGCGCGTTCGGTCATAGCTCAATCCTGCCCGATTGTGCCGATAGTCTCGAACGTGTGCTCATAGCCTCCTTTCCTGCCGGGCCGTGGCAAACCAACTGTTACCTCGTTGCCCAGAGGCTTGGCGAGGAGTGCGTGATCATCGATCCCGGTATGGACGCGATTGCCGGTGTCGCTGAGTTGATCATGGAGCACCGGCTCAAACCGGTCGCGGTGATGCTCACCCATGGTCACCTCGATCACATGTTCTCCGTAACGCCGTTGTGCCGCTCGTACGCCTCGGCCTGCTGGGTGCATCCTGAAGATCGGGTGCTGCTGACCGACCCGCTGCGGGCCATGGGGTTGGAGACGCGGCTACTGCTGGAGCGCCTCACGGGGCGCCCGGCGAAGCTTCACCGAGCCGGACGACGTACATGAACTCAGCGACGGGACAGAAGTCGCCGTCGCGGGCCTGAGCTTCCGGGTCATCCACGCGCCTGGTCACACACCTGGCTCGACCATGTTCCAGCTCCCGTACGATGCCAGCCCCGCCATTGATTCGGTGGTCTTTAGTGGCGACGTCCTCTTCGCCGGCTCGATCGGTCGAACTGACTTGCCAGGCGGAAACCTGGCAGACATGCTGAAGAGCCTGCGTACGAAGGTGCTGCCGTTGTCGGACACGGTCGGGGTGCTCCCCGGACACGGCCCGCAGACGACCATGGCCCGGGAGCGCGCGGGCAACCCGTATCTGCAGGATCTGGCGGAACTGCCCCCTCCGGCCGCTCCGCGGTCGGCCTGACAGCCGTCCGGTCGCTCTGCGGCCGGCTGACAACAAGGAGTAGCGTGAGTCGCCCTAAGCCGCTGTCCGGTTTTCCGGAGTACGCCCCGGAAGCCCGGATCATCGAACAGTTCGTGCTCGACCGGCTGCGCGAGACCTTTGAGCTGCACGGATTTGCCTCGATCGAGACACGCGCGGTCGAGCCGTTGGATCGCTTGGCCAAACAGGGCGAGATCGACAAAGAGGTCTATACCGTGCAACGGCTGCACGGTGAGAACGGCCCGGCTGATCTTGGTCTGCACTTCGATCTCACGGTGCCATTCGCCCGTTACGTGCTGGAGAACGCTCACCAGCTGGCCTTCCCCTTTCGGCGCTATCAGATCCAGAAGGTGTGGCGAGGTGAGCGACCGCAGGAGGGGCGCTACCGCGAGTTCACGCAAGCCGACATCGACATCGTGGACGCCGAACGGCTGGCCCCGCATCATGACGTCGAGCTGCCGCTGGTCACCCTGGCAGCGCTCGAGCGCCTGCACATTGATCTTGGCCTACCGCCCGTGCTGATGCGGGTCAACAATCGCAAATTGGCTCAGGGCTTCTATCTGGGCTTGGGAATTGCCGATCCCGGCGCGGTCCTCAGGCAGGTCGACAAGATCGACAAGATAGGCCCCGATCGGGTGGTTGAGCAGTTGATCAACGAGGTCGAGATCACCGAGGCGCAGGCGCGACGTTGCGTGCAGCTGGCCCAGATCCGCTCTGCCGACGCGTCCTTCGTGGATCAGGTGCGCCGGCTTGGGGTCGATCATGATCAGCTCACCGAAGGGCTCGAACTCCTGGCCGAGGTGGTGACCACAGCGGGCCGCTACGTCCCTGGTCGGTTGATCGCCGACCTCAAGATCGCGCGGGGTCTGGATTACTACACCGGCACCGTCTATGAGACCGAGCTCGTCGGGTTTGAGTCATGGGGGTCGATCTCCTCGGGCGGCCGTTACGACTCACTTGCCAGTGATGGCCGGATCAGCTATCCGGGTGTCGGGTTGTCGATCGGTGTCACCCGGCTGCTGGCTCCGCTGCTGGCCAAGGGGATGCTGCGAGCGTCACGGCCAGTGCCCACCGCCGTGCTCGTCGCCGTCGACAGCGAGGAAACACGCGGCACGGCAATCGAAGTCGCCGAGCAGCTGCGGCGCCGGGGGATCCCGACCGAAGTCGCCCCGCGCGCGGAGAAATTCGGCCGTCAGATTCGCTACGCCGACCGCCGCAGCATCCCCTTTGTGTGGTTCGGCGGCACCGTTGGCGGCGAAGTCAAAGACATCCGGAGCGGAGAGCAGGTATCGGCCGACCCATCCTCATGGATGCCGAGCGCCGAAGATCTGAAGCCGAAAGTGCTGAGCCTCACGCCATCATGCTGAGGCTGCGGACAGCCCGATCGATCCGGTTCCATGCGCGGTGATGAAACTTGCGCGATCTCGGTCCCTTGTTCGCGCCGTTGAGGTCGTTGTACGCGACGTGCAGCTCCCTGCCGAGATCGGTCACGGTACGCCGCATCTCGTACAGCTCCTCCGGTGAGAAGCCCATCAGAGTGCGTACTGGAGCTGGAAACTCCGTCGCCGCGAGCCGTTCGTCGAAGGCGCTCGCGTCTTGACCGTCGTCGTAGACATGAGTCAGGTTGTGGTCGCTCAGGAACGTCGCGAAGGTGTCCCAGCGATCAGGATGGGCCTTGTTCAGCCGGTTCCAGTCGCACTCGGCGTACAGCGTCATGGCATCGGCGTCGCCCTCGATGCTGCTGATCGTGCGATGCGGGATCTCGTGGTACTCGGCGAGTTCGAGCGTGCGCGAATCATGGGCAAGCAGCAGAGCAGGTGTACCGGCGAGCAGCGCAGCGATGTTGCCATGGATGCGGGTGCCGAAGGAGAAGTCGTACTGAGCCAGATGATCGAACCAGGTCGTCGGATCCAAGAAGAACCGCACGCGGTCGGATCGAATCAGCGGATGGTCCAGGGTGATCGGCGCTCCCTTGGCGGCGACGGAGGTCATCCGCTTGCCCTTGGGGTAGCTGCCGTACAGCATCAGCTCAAGAGTCTGGATGTTCTGAGCCATGTACACCAGGTTCGGGAAGTGCTCGGCGGCGTACAGCGAGATTGGACCCATCGCGGGCACGTACGGCGACACGTTCAGCGCGATCGTGGAATCGAAGGTGAGCGACTCCACCTTCTTCTCGACGTTGAGGTCAGGTCCGTACATGAACATCGACGGGCAACCGATGACCTTGACGTGCTCGTCGCCGAAGCCAAGGGAGTTCAGGTAGTCGCGGGTCCGCTCACCGCGAACGCCGATGGAAGGTGAGTGCTCCAAGACAGCGCGGACGAATCGCGTGGTCGCGGGCTTAACACTGTCGGCGCCCTTGTAGACCCCGTTCAGCGACGCCTGTTCTCCGACTCCTAGCACGGTCACCGGGACAGTCAGCTGCTCAATGAGGGTGCTCAGCGCATCGAGCGTCTCGATGTAGGTGGGCCGAAACGCGTTGGCCAGCGGGATCACGACATGGTCGAAGCGCGAGTTGATGACTCTCGGATGGCTCTTTGCGAGCCCTGAGGTCTCCAGATCGTTGCCAGCGGTGGACAGCAGCCGATACACAGCCTGGCTGAAGACCAGGTTGCCGGTGTTGTTGCCGATGAGATTCTGCCGATACGTCGTGTCGGCGTCGGCAACAGTAAACGGGTTCTTATGTGACCGAATCAGGATTTGAGGCATACAGGGGGGCATCCTCGCGTCTGGGTGGAACCTGCCCTGGGGAGTTTAGGCGAGAAAAAGTCCGCGCGTGCCTGAAACGGCAAAGACGCGCCGTGAGTCGGAATACGAGCTCATGGAACGCCGATCAGACTCTGTCGCAGACGTCGGCTAGGGTCCGGACATCGTGACTGAGACCGCACGCTTCATGCCTCTCGAGCTCGTCGACGGGCGTCCGCGGTGGGCCTCGACAGGCCCAGCCCACGTCTGGCGAGAGGTGCTTAGCCGCCGCCTGGCGACCCAACGGTTGACCGGCGACGCGCCATCGACAGCGGCAGAGGTTGTCCGCGTGCTCGGGTGCGTCCAGTCGCAGGAGTACGGTCACGCGCTGTGGTCCCTTGGCATGCGGACATCTGGTCTCACTGCGGCCGACGTCCAAGCCGAGTTCGACAGTGGCCTCTTCCTCCGGACGCACATCCTGCGTCCCACCTGGCATTTCGTGGCGGCAGAGGACATCCGCTGGATCCTGCAGGTCACCGCGCCGCGGGTGCAGAAGCTCAACCAAACGATTTATCGTCAGCACGGCCTGGACCCGGCAACCCTCGAACGGGGCCTCGCAATCATCATCGAGCAGCTGGAGGGTGGTCGGTATCGGACCCGAGTCGAGCTGGCGAGAGCGCTGGCCGATCGAGGGTTAGTCAGTCAGGGCATCGGTTTGGCCTACATCGTGATGAACGCCGAGCTCGCGGGGGTGATCTGCAGCGGTCCGGTACGTGGCGCTCAACAGACCTATGCGCTGCTCGACGAGCGGTGCCGCGCTCGACGAGCACGGACGCGCTGCGAGCGTCGCAAATCGTGCGCCGCCGCACGGAGGAGGAGCAAGCGGAGGCGTTCTTCCCTCCGCGAGCGACGACGACGGCGGCGGATTCCAGCGCGATGCGCGGCGCAAGAACGGCCGACATCCCCGAGCTCGCGGCCAGATTTTTCCTCGGTCACGGCCCGGCCAGTATCCAAGACTTGGCGCGTTGGTCCTCGCTGACTATCGGCCAGTGCAGGGACGCTCTCGATGTCATCAAGGACCAGCTGGGCTGCCTTTCAGTCGAGGGGGAGGAGCTGTGGTTCGACCCCGCCGCACCTCCGCCGGGCCCGGTACCGGGCGCACTACTGATGCCGCTCTACGACGAGTTGACGTTGAGCTATCCGGTGATCAACTTTCCGCAGTCGACTGGACATCCACATCAACCAGGTGAGGACCTGTTCGTCGGTTGCGTGATCATCTCCGAGACCAACGTCGGTCTCTGGCGGCGTACCCTGCGTGGTCGCAAAATGATCATGGAGATCACTGTGAGCGCGGGAGTGCTGCCGAAATCGCGGGACATTTTGGAGGCCGCGGCCGCTGATCTGGCAACGTTCCTGGGTAAGGAGCTGGAACTGACGATCACCGGCTGAGCCTTCGTCTCTCTGCTCGCGCGGCGCCGGTGACACAAGGTCAGAGCTGTACGCCTCGTGTCAGCGCGCCGTCGACGACGAGGTTTGTACCGCTCACCCGGCTGGCCGCGGGGCTGGCGAGAAAGACCACCGGTGCGGCGACCTCCTCCGGAGTGCCCATGTGGCCGCTCGGGTTCAGGTTCACCGCGAACTCGAAGAGGCCCGGATTGCCGGTCTCGACGCCCTGCCAGAAGCCGCCCTCGAAGTACGTGTTCCCGGGCGAGACGGTATTGGCGCGAATGTTCTTGTCTGCCAGCTGCATCGCCAGACCGTGGACGTAGCCGACGATCGCGGTCTTCGCAGTGCCGTAGGGGCCCGAGGCGAAATCGGACTCGCGTCCCGAGACACTCGAGATCGCGATGATCGAGGCGGCGTCGCTGCGCTCGAGATGTGGCATCGCGGCTCGGACGAGGCGGACGGTGTGCATGAGGTCGACGTTCAAACTGGCCTGCCAGTTCTCCTCGGTGTCTGGGACCGCGAGAGCACTGACGTTGGCCACCACGATGTCGAGGCCGCCGAAGGCCTCGGCCGACCTCTCGACCCACGCCGCGAGGGCGTCGCCGTCGCCCACGTCGACGACCGAACCCGTGACGTCGCCCCGGCGGCGCAGGTCGTCATTCGTCGCCGCCACGTCGGCGGAGTCTCGCGCGCAGAAGCCGACAACGGCCCCTTCGTCGAGGAAGGCGCCGACGATGGCGCGCCCGATGCCGCGCGTCCCTCCCGTCACCAGAACTCGTTTGCCGGTGAGCTGAAGATCCATGGTGTTGGCCTTTCGTGGAGTGGATGACGGGGTGGTGTATGTGTCCCTGCGTCGCCTGGCGACCTCAAGTCGTTCCGAGTGAGCCAGCTCTCGCGCGGAGTTCGGCGTGCATCCCGCCGAAGGCGTCCGCCGCGGGGAGGAGCGCCTTGGCCGCCTTGACAACGACGCTGTAGTTGGCGTCGACGACGTTGGCGACCGGCACCTCGGCGATCTGCGAGCAGAGCTGGTAGGCGTCCATCGTCTGAAGGCCCAGGAGCTGGCCGATCCAGTGCACGAGCTCGGCGTTGGCGATCCGCCACGAGTCCTCCATCGGGCGGCTCGAGCCCACCGTCATCCAGTGGGTGTCGTCCTCGATTCGTGGCCAGCCGGGCGCCCCGCCCTTGATGAGCTCGACAATGAGGGTGGTAGTCATCGCGCCCTCCACGGCCGTACCACAGGCCTCGCCCTCACCCTGCCGGTAGTGCCCGTCGCCGATCGAGAACATCGCCCCCTCGACGTTGACGCCGAGGAAAACGGTCGAGCCGGCCCGCATCTGCGGAGTGTCCATATTGCCGCCGAACCGGTCCGGTACGAGGGACGACCGCACCTCTCCGCCGGCAGGGGCGACGCCAACGGTGCCGAGCATTGGCGCGAGTGGTAGCTCGATCCGGTGGTCGCTGTGCCGTGCGGCGAAGCCGACAGTGCCGCGGTCGCGGTCGAGCTCGTAAATCCATGTCGTGTCCGGAAGCGGCTCCTGCAGGGTGACGACGCGGTCGGTGCTCGTCATGCCGCCGAAGAAGGGGATAGCCGCCGAGGCGCCCCAGTCCCGTGCCGGTTCCAGCGCAACGAGGTGCAGCACGAGCGTGTCGCCGGGCTCCGCGCCCTCGACGTAGAACGGGCCGGTCTGCGGGTTGACGAAACGTAAGTCGACCTTGGCGCTCGATAGGTCATCGACGCTGCGGAGGGCTCCATTGAACGCATCCTCCGACCAGAGCCGGAGCGCGGTGCCCGGCCTAACCCGCATGGCTGAGGCGACTCCGCCGAAGGTGTAGGCGTACTGGTCGCGGCTGGGCGTGTACTCGATGACATTCATGTTCGAAACTACTGCCGAGGCAGGCGTATCCGCACGTGGTCCGTGCAAAGCTCGGACACCCGCGCGACGCCAAGGAGAGCGAGCGTCGACGCGACCTCCTGGACCAAGATGTCGGCCGCCCGTCCCACCCCCCGCTCGCCGCCGGCCATCAGTCCGTAGAGGTAAGCGCGTCCCACCAGGGCAGCCCTCGCCCCCAGCGCCACCGCAGCGACTACGTCGCTGCCTGACATGACGCCTCCGTCGACGTACACCTCGGCCCGGTCGCCCACCGCGTCGACTACGGAGGGCAGCGCCTCCAACGGGGTGGCAGCCCGGTCGAGCTGTCGGCCCCCATGGTTCGACACGACGACGGCATCCGCTCCGGCATCGACGACAGCCCGGGCATCTGCCGCGTTGAGGATGCCTTTGACGACGAGCGGCCCGTCCCAGATAGAGCGGAGCCAGGCGAGGTCTGCGATCGTCGCAGCCGGGTCGAACAGTCGGGCGACGAGCTCGGCTAGGGTGCCCTCGGAATGCTTGAGTGAGGCGAACTCGAGCGGCTCCGTGGTGAAGAGGTCGAACCACCACGCTGGGTGCAACGCCCCCTCCGCGAAGGTCTTCAGCGACAGGGACGGCGGGATGGTCAGGCCGTTGCGGACGTCGCGCAGCCGTGTGCCGGGAATCGGGGTGTCGACGGTGAGCACGAGCGCCCCGTAGCCAGCGGCCGCGGCCCGGGCCACGAAGTCGCGGCTCGCCTCGCGATCGCGCCACAGGTAGAGCTGAAACCACCGCCGCCCGTCCGGAGCAGCCGCGGCCAGGTCCTCGATCGACGTCGTGCCCATGGTCGACAACGCGTACGGGATGCCGGCCCGTTCAGCGACGCGGGCGACAGCTGGCTCGCCGTCGGTGTGCATCATCCGGGTGAAACCGGTTGGTGCGAACCCGAACGGTGCAGCCGCGGGCCGACCGAGGATGACTGTCGAGGTGTCCACGGAGGACACGTCCTGAAGCACGTGCGGGATGAACTCGACTCTCTCGTAAACCTGGCGAGACCGACGAAGAGCCAGCTCGTCACCGGCGGCGCCGTCGGCGTAGTCGAAGACGGCGCGCGGAGCTCTGCGTCGGGCCAGCACGCGCAGGTCGGCGATAGACGCCGCGGCAGCCAGCCGCCGATCGGTCGAGTTGAGCGCCGCACTCCGCGGCCGGAGCAGAGGTCTCACCTCGGACCATCGCGGCACGCGTCGAGCGGTCATGATCGAGTTCTACACGACAGTGCGCGTCATCGGTAGTCGCCAGGCGTCCGGCCCACGGATCGCGACGTCACCTGAGGGTGACGACTGATGACCGCGGGCAGCCAGATAGTGCGCAATGATCATGAATTCTGCTGGCTACTGTGCCAGAAAGCCCCCGTCAACGGGCAATATCGCCCCGGTGATGAAGGACGCCTTATCCGAGGCGAGGAACAAGATCGCCTCCGCGACCTCGCTCGGTTCACCCAACCTGCCCATCGGATGCCCAGCCTTGATCGCCTCCAGATATTCCGGCCCACCCGGTTCCTCCGGGAACCGCTTCACCCGCTCGGTGTCGATCGTTCCGGGCGCCACCGCATTTACCCGTATTCCATGTTTGGCCCATTCGACGGCTAGATGCTTTGTCAAGCCAGTGGCCACGAACTTCGCCGGGCCATACGTCGACTGCCGGGCTTGGCCTGCCACACCTGAGATCGAAGACAAACACACAATGGAGCCGCCGCCGTTGCTCAACATCTGCTCGATCGCGTACTTGCAGGTCAAGAACATGCCGCGACCATCGATCGCCATAACCTCTTCCCAGTCGTCGACTGTGGCTTCGACCACCGACGCCAAAGGGATGATGCCGGCGTTGGCGACAGCGATGTCAAGCCGGCCATACTGCTCGACAGCCACTCCGATCATGCGGCGTACGTCCTCCGGCCTCGAAACGTCCGCCGTCACAATGGCGACGTCACCTGTCAGGTTCGCCAGAGAATCCCGTAGCGTCGACAAGCCGTCTGTATTTACGTCCGCCAACACCAGACGTGCCCCCTCGCGGGCGAACAGTTCTGATGTTGCACGGCCGATTCCAGCGGCAGCACCTGTGATAACAGCGCTTTTGCCGAGCAATCGCCCGGAACGCACACCGCTGGATGATGCCGTCACTTTGACCACTCTGCCGCCGCGATAGCGATCCGAAATCGCCCTTGAAGGGTTATTGCCATGATGTCAGGTGGCACCCGATCTTGGTCCCCGGGCTTGCGTGTATCGGCTGCGCCGCCGCGCCCTCGACAGCGCAGTCTGCCCGACATATGTGGCTGAGTGGCGGTCTGTGCGGATCGCACATCATTTGATGATTTTGCAGCCGGTGGAGGTCTGTCAAGCAAGTCGATACAGGACCCAGCAACGGACATCTCACCGCGACGGAAGCAGGCTGACGATGTCATCGACAAGTGATCACCCGGCCCGGTGTCGGTGCCAGCAGGCGCTCCACCAACCGGTCGGCAAGGAGCCCCGCCTCGACCTTGATCCTGCGCTTAACCTCGCGAGCACCAGCTGCTGGCCCTGGCCCAGTTGACCGTAGTGACGCCGCGTGTCAGGCGGCCGTAACCACGGCGACGTCCATTATGCGGTGACTGGGGCCTTCGCCCGGAGCACTGCGATGAATTCGCGCATCCAGGCAGGATTGTCCGGCCACGCGCGAGCCGATACCATCTGCCCGTCCACGACCCCAGCGCCGTCCACGTATTCCGCGCCAGCGGCCTTCACATCGGCCTCAAGTGCCGGATATGCAGCAGTACGGCGGCCCTGCAATGTTCCAGCCGCGGCGAGCACCAGCGGTGCGTGGCATAGCTGTGCCACCGGAAGGTCGCCCTCCATGAAGTGTCGTACGATGCGCTGCACATCCGGGTCGTTGCGAATGTATTCGGGCGCGCGGCCGCCGGGAATTACAAGCGCGACATATTGTGACGGGTCAACATCAGCGAACGCCACGTCTGCCGGCCACGTATAGCCAAGTTTCTCGGTGTAGGTGTCGAATTCGTCGACAAAGTCGTGGATGACAAACTGCAATTTCTTGGCCGACGGTGCGGCGATGTCGACCTGGTATCCCTCCTCAATGAGACGTTGATAGGGATACATCACCTCGAGTGACTCCGCAGCGTCTCCCGTCAGCAACAACACTTTCGGCACGGCAACCTCCTCATCGGGTCACAACCTTTCTCGTTCCAGTCCAACGCCCAACGAACACCGCGTCAACCAACGAATCGCAAGAATGCGACCTTCGGATGTCAAGCAGTCTTCCTGGCCCAGGTCTTCGGCCGAGGGTCCCTGGCGTACCGCGTCATCCAGGACCGTGCACAGCAGGGTCGGGCCAGGTTGATACTTGGTAGCGCCGCTGTTGCCACTGCAGCCACAATGAAGGCGGTCTTTGGGGTCGGCTGGCGGGTGAAGCCAGGCGATCACACCTTCGCCATCTCGGGCTCAACCGCCGATGCGGTGCGCAGGATCTCGCCGAAAGATGTACCTCCGGTTGAGATGCCGGCGATACCACCAGCTCATCCGCCTGGCCTGCCTCGATGCATTCGTTCAGAAACACCGAATTGAGCACCACTCGAACGGCCGGGCTGAGTCCAGATCAACGCCCCGTGATCGTCGGTGGCCAGCCGAAGGTCGCCAGCTCCAGCGGGATGGACTTCGACGCCGTACCTCCTCTCGGTCCAGTCGAACTTCCCCCGAGCCGTGCTGTGCGCTGGGCTCCGAGACGAGGTCGACCAACGCAAACAGATCGAGTTGTTCGCCAGCTTCTGTTGCACGACGGTGATGGAGGCGCCGGAAGCGGCGGTTCACTTGGACGCAACCGCGGACAGGGACCCAAGAGAGCTGGTTGGCAGCACAGTAGCCTCAAGCAGCCGCAACCAACGCCAAGGAGGCGTCACACATCATGACGTCGAGTGAAGATTTCACCCAGCGAAACGACAAACGGCCTAAGACGGGGATTGTTCGCTGGATCAGGCGTATTGCTTTAGGGCTCCTCATGCTGCTTATCACACTGGCCGTCACAGGCCTGACGTACCAGGCCGTTGCCACCCGGAACGACAGGCAGGAATTCCCGCCCCCCGGCCAATTGGTCGCTGTTGACGGTTACCAGCTGCATATCAATTGCACCGGCGAGGGAAGCCCAACCGTGATTCTGGACGCCGCGGGTGGCAACGCGTCACCCAGTTGGGGTCTCGTGCAACCGGAGATAGCGCAATCGACCCGTGTCTGCGCCTATGACCGGGCGGGCATGGGTTGGAGCGAACGCGGACCTAGACCGCGTGACATGAACCAGCATGTGGCCGAACTGCGCACCTTGCTTGCGGGGGCCGGGATCGAGGGGCCGTATGTGTTGGTCGGTCACTCATATGGAGGTCGAATCGCCCGGGTCTATGCCAAGGATTATCCCGCCGAGGTAGTCGGCATGGTGCTCATCGATCCCGGGACACTCGACGACGATCCGCGTTTTCCACCGGAGAGACAAGCCGAGCTCGCCTCCGAAAAACGCACAATTACCCTGGCTCGATGGCTTGCGCCATTTGGCGTAGTAAGGCTGCTGCTGCCGCAGGCCGACTACGATGACTTGCCGACGCAGCAGGGAGCGGCTCTGGATACGTTCGGGGTTACGACGAAATACTTTCAAGTCATCCTTGACCAATATCGCGCCATGCCGCAGACGTATCAGCAAGAACGAGAGGTAACGAGCCTCGGCTCAATTCCACTGATCGTTATAAGCGCGACGACCCCAGACGATGAGACGAGGCGAGTCTGGACCGAGATCAACGGAGAACTCGCCGGGCTCTCGACAAATAGCATTCATCGCGTCATGCAAGGAGCAACCCATTCGGGGCTGCTGTGGAACAGCGAACATGCCCAAGTGACAGTTGATGCGATCAAGCAAGTGACCGAGGCTGCGCGCACCGGGCAGCCGTTGGCAAGGTGATTGTCTTCGACATAGTTTGCGCAGCAACCTTGCAAATTACGAGAAACACGATAAGGCCCGTGGCTCGGCGAATGCCCAAACGAGGCGTTTGGGCGCTGAAATCGCTGCCGAAGGGCATCGACGCCAGGTCGTGAGCCGGTCGGTCGGTGGTGCACCGTTTGACGACCGTCCTACGGGCGTCGGCATGCCTCAGACGGGCAAGGTCATTACCCCAGGAAGAGCCGCGAGCGCGTTGTCCGCTGGTGCCGCCGCGGTTGGTAACACGCTCAGGTGAAGGCCTGTGCGGCGGCGGCAACGACCTCATCATGTGGCACGTCGCGTACATGCTGAGCGATGTTCCAGCGATGCCCGAACGGATCCTCGAGCTGGCCGTGACGGTCGCCCCAGAACATGTCCGCCAACGGTTGACGGATCTCTGCGCCCGCCGCCACCGCCTGCGCAAACACGGCCTCGGCGTCAACGACGTCGAGAGCCAACACCACGGGCGTGCCGCCAATCGAGGGCGGGGCAAGCACCCCCATCTCGGGGAACTCGTCAGCCAGGTGCAGCAGGCCGTCCCCAATCCGCAACTGGACCGACATCAAACGCCCATCAGGAACGGGGATCCTGCTCACCTCCTCGGCTCCGAAAGCGTCGCGATAGAAACCCACAGCGCGCTCAGCGCTCTGAACGACAATGTGCGGAGTGATCGACATGAGCCGAGCGTACGGGCACCGTTCCGTGCATCAACCCGCCTTCGGCACATGGCTAGGTCATACATGGAACGGTCAAGGACCGCTCACTCAGCTGATAGGGGTGCAGATGGCTGGTCGTTTGGATTGTCGGCAATCGTTTCCGCGGACTGGAACTCGATCTCGAGGCCCTACGCGGCAAAGCGCAAAGCAAAATTGAGAATCTTGTGTTTGTCCCAGAAAACAATCCCCAGGTAGAGGCCTGGGGCAACCAAGCGAATCTCGTCTCGAATCCAATGCGCCACGAGCGAGGTCTCGCGGTAGTCGAGAATGATTGCTTCTTTCTGGTCGAACCAACTCTCCTCGTAATAAACCTTGGCGCGGATGGCGTGTGCACCGGTAGGGCCGATCTCATTCCTGAGCTCTCCGCGCTCGGGATCGAACACCTTGCCTTTCCAGGCAATGAGATGTGCGAGCTTGGCGGCTACGTCGCTTACAGGGGTGTCAGGCGCGAAAATGGCCGTCCCGTCACCCTCTCCTACGGGAATCGGACCGGCCGGCGAGGCGCGAAACAGCTCGTCGAGCTCGTCGTGAGACATGCTCAGCAGATCCACTACGGTCACAGACACCTTTTGCACCTCCGGATCCGAACGACTCAGCGTCGACCGGAAGGTGATTCCATCGTCGGTCGTAGGGGCAGCCAGCTGTATCGCACCGGATAACTCGGATCAGTGTCCCATCGTCAATTCGCGGTTGTAAACGCACACATTTGTGCTGACCGAACGCATCAGACCGGCCGACGGCTCGCAGGCTCTGCTCGGGCAGACTGTGCGGGGTGGTGAGTGGAACTCCGGCCAAGGACTCAGCTGCTGCCCGCTCCTACGATGAGTTGGTTGATGCGGCATCGGCGGCACACATCGGGGGCTGGGACTTCTCGTTCCTGGCTGGCCGGGTCCGCGATTCACCGCTCCCGTGGAACTACGTCGAGCTGGCACAGGCGGCGGTTGCCGAGGCAACGGTGGTTCTTGACCTCGACACTGGTGGCGGGGAGACACTGGGGGAGGTGCTTGGTGGCATGCCCGACTCCACAGAGTCGAGGCGAACAGTCGTCGCGACCGAACCCTATCCGCCGAACCTGCCCGTGGCCGCCGAGCGGCTGGGCCCGCTGGGGGTCGACGTTCGAGCGCGAATCGACATTTTGCCAGTGGAGGACGCCTCCGCCGACTTGGTGCTCAACCGGCATGGGGCGCTGGATGCGGCCGAAGTAGCCAGGGTTCTGCGTCCGGGCGGTCGCCTGTTGACTCAGCAGGTCGGCCCGGAGAACGATGCTGAGCTCAACGCCGCGCTCAGCGCACCGCCGCCGAGCTACGGAACATCGGCCGCTGCCTTGGTCGAAAAACTGCAGTCGGTAGGGCTGCTCGTCGACGAAGCGCAGACCGCGACGAGCGAAGTCACGTTCGGCGATATCGGAGCGGTCGTCTACCAACTACGGATGGTGGCCTGGCAGATTCCCGACTTCGACCTACGAACCTACGACGGCCGCCTGCGTGCCCTGGACGCCCGGATTCGTCGGGATGGTCCGCTGTCAGTACGCAACCGTCGAGTGCTCGTGCGTGCCCACCGGCGATGAGGTGCAGTAGAACTCAGCACGTTTCCGGGTGTCGAGAATATGGCGCTGGCTCCGTCCTAGGTACACCAGCGGCCGCGCCAGGCCGTGCGACGAAGAAGGAGAACCACCATGACGATTCAGCGGCTGGACCATGTGGGCGTCGTCGTCGACGACATCGACGCCAGAAGACGATATTGAGAGAGAGATGACCGTGCAACCGAACGAAGTCACCGAGGTTCTGAACCGACCGATCAGCCAGGAACTGTTGGCCCGCGACCTCACCCGCCTGGCCTACGTCGCCAAGGACGGCACACCCCGCAACGTCCCGATCGCGTTCACCTGGAACGGCTCGGAGATCGTCATGTGCACTACGAAGAACGCGCCGAAGCTCCCGGCGCTGCGCAACAACCCGACGGTTGCCCTGACGATCGACACCGAGGTGCACCCACCCAAGATCTTGCTGATCCGCGGCCGGGCCGAGCTGGACTTCGTCGATGGCATCCCGGAGGAGTATCTCCAGGCGAACAGCACCTACGAGATGACCCCCGAGCAACGGGTCGAGTGGGAGGCGGAGGTGCGTTCGCTCTACCACGACGGCATGGTCCGGATCGTCGTGACCCCGAACTGGGCGAAGCTGATCGACTTCGAGACGACTCTGCCGAGCGCGGTCGAGGAACTGGTCCGACAACGGGAGGAGCGTCAGCACGGCTGAGCGGCGCGCAGTCGCTCGCGTTGGGTGGATCACCCGCGCCTCGACCCCACCGCGGCAGACGGAGTCTGTGAAAGTCCGCCAGGAAATGTCCCGGTGGGATGTCGAGAACCCGCTCGCGGCTGCGTCCCCGAAGAGAGAACACGACCACCATGGGCCGTACACGCAAAGGAGAACATGATGGCCAAGTACCTGCTGCTCAAGCACTACCGGGGTGGCCCGGCCCCCGCCGTGGACTTCGCGCCGATGGACCAGTGGACGCCGGACGAGGTCGACGCGCACATGCAGTTCATGCGCGACTTCGCGGCCCGGCTGGAGGAGACGGGCGAGTTCGTCGACACCCAGGCGCTGACGCCCGACGGCGCGTTCGTGCGGTACGACGGCGAGGGGCGGCCACCGGTGACCGACGGGCCGTTCGTCGAGACCAAGGACCTGATCGCCGGGTGGTACATCATCGACGTGGAGTCGTGGGACCGCGCGGTACGAGCTGGCGGGGGAGCTGTCGGCGGCTCCCGGGCCCGGCGGCAAGCCGATCTACGAATGGCTGGAGGTTCGGCCGTTTCTGGCCGACTCGCCCACGGCCACCGAGTGAACGAGTCGCTGCTGCGGGACCTCGTGCCCGCGGTGATCGGTGTCCTCGTCCGGCGCGGGGCCGACTTCGCGTCGGCCGAGGACGCCGTGCAGGACGCCCTGGTCGAGGCCGTGCGCGTGTGGCCGGATGATCCGCCGCGAGACCCCAAGGGCTGGCTGGTCACCGTGGCCTGGCGCAAGTTCCTCGACGCCGCCCGCGCCGATACCGTCCCGGCGGCGGCGCGAGGTACGCATCGAGGGCGAGCCCATGCCCGGCCCGGTCGAGGCGGTGGACGACACGCTCCAGCTGTACTTCCTGTGCGCGCACCCCTCCCTGACACCGGCCTCGGCCGTCGCGCTCACGCTGCGCGCGGTCGGCGGCCTGACCACGCGTCAGATCGCGCGGGCCTACCTCGTGCCGGAGGCGACCATGGCCCAGCGGATCAGCCGGGCCAAGCGGACCGTCTCGGGCGTCCGGTTCAACCAGCCCGGTGACGTCGCCACGGTGCTGCGCGTGCTCTACCTGGTCTTCAACGAGGGCTACTCCGGCGACGTCGACCTCGCCGCCGAGGCGATCCGGCTCACTCGCCAACTGGCGGCCAAGATCAACCACGAGGAGGTCGCGGGCCTGCTTGCGCTCATGCTGCTGCACCACGCGCGGCGCCCGGCACGGACCGGCCCCGACGGCAGGCTCGTGCCGCTCGCCGAGCAGGACCGCAGCCTGTGGAACACCCGTCTGATCGCCGAGGGCGTCGACGTGCTCCAGACAGCCCTCACCCGAGACCGCCTGGGCGAGTTCCAGGCCCAAGCCGCGATCGCCGCGCTGCACGCCGACGCCCGGACGGTCGAGGAGACCGACTGGGTGCAGATCGTCGAGTGGTACGACGAACTGGTGCGCCTCACCGACAGCCCGGTGGCCCGCCTCAACCGGGCGGTCGCGGTCGGCGAGGCCGACGGCCCGCGGGCCGGCCTGGCCGCCCTGGCAGAGCTCGACCCCGCCCTGCCCCGCCACACCGCCGCCGCGGCGTACCTGCACGAGCGTGACGGTGACCCAGTGACCGCGGCACGGCTCTACGCCGAAGCCGCCCGATCAGCGCCCAGCCTCCCCGAACGCGACCACCTCACGCGACAGGCCGCACGGCTCAACGCGCAACTGCGCAGTTTGAGCGGCGGGCGCCAGGCATTCACGGCCTGACCGGCACCAACCGCGCCCGGCCCGGCCTGCGCGAAGCGCTCGCAGCCTGCCGGTCGGGCGACACCCTGGTTGTCACCAAAGTCGACCGGCTCGCCCGATCGCTGACCGACGCCCGCGACATCGTCGAGGAACTGACCGCGGCCCCGGCGTCAAGCTCAACATCGGCGATTCGCTAGACGTTGTTTCTCTGCTCGCGCTCGACGCTCGCAGTGAGAGGGCCGAGCCCGATAATGTGAGGTTGACGTTGAGGCGAGGAGGAGATCGTGACCGTGCGCTCGCCCGGCCATACCGTTCTGGCCTCGGCGGACAGCAATGTCTATACCTCGGTCCGGAGGCGTCCCAGCTCCCGAGCGGAGCGATACGCGATCGGTCGTGCCCTGCGACGCGAAGTGCCGCGCAAGAGCCTAGGTCTTTGGCAGGCTGCGGATGACCGTCCCGATCCGGTGGATTTGATCAATCAGTCCCATGAAGGCCGGCTCGAGTGGCTAATTCCGGTGCGCGTGGCGCGGATGATCAGCTCGCCGTACGGGTTTCTGCGCGGCACCGCGATCGTGATGGCCGCGGATGTCGCGCGACTCCCGGCGACCGGGATCAATCCGGTTGTCTGCGGAGACTCGCACCTCGGTAATTTCGGCTTCTATGCCTCGCCCGAGGGCGAATTGGTCATCGACCTGAATGACTTCGACGAAGCCCATCCCGGCAGCTGGGAGTGGGACCTGCGCAGGTTGGTCGCGAGCATCTGGGTTGCCGGGCGAGAAAACGGAGCGTCTGAAGATCAATGCCGTGCGTCGGTCCTGGCATGCGTCGCGGCGTACCGCACCGAGCTCCGGTTCTTGGCCGAACAACCTTTGCTGATGCGTAGTTACAACCGCTTGGACGTTGGTCGGCTGCATGAGACGGCTACGGAGAAGTCACTGCGCGACGAAATAGAGCGGTCAGCAAAGCGCGCCCGCTCCCGTACCAGCGACCGGGCGCTTCCTCGCTTCACCGTCGAGCGGGGTGACGAGCGGCACATCATCGAGGATCCGCCGTTGATCACGCGGCTGAATGAACAGGACTACGAAGCTGTCGCAGGATCCCTGGACGACTACTTGGACACCCTGGCGCCACACTGGCGGCGAGTGGTTGGCGGGTACACCCTCGTAGACGTTGCCCACAAGGTCGTCGGCGTTGGAAGCGTCGGCTTGCGCGCCTACGTGGCGCTGCTCGAGGGAAGTACGCCCGACGATGTGATCTTCTTGCAGCTCAAGCAGGCGCGTCGCTCGGTTCTTGCGCGATACGTGCACGGCGACTCTGCGTGGCACGCGCATCAGGGGCAGCGAGTCGTGGAATATCAGCAGGCGCTGCAGACCGTCAGTGACCCATTGCTGGGCTGGACCACAATCGGCGAGCTGCAGTACTACGTGCGGCAGTTCCGGAACATGAAGGGCACCATCCCACTCGACGCGATCGACGCGGCCGCGCTGACCGACTACGCGGGAATCGTCGGTCACCTGCTGGCGAAAGGGCACGCCCGCACCAGCGGGGCGTCCATGATCGCGGGGTACGCGGGAGGTGCGGACAAGTTGGACAAGGCGTTGGCACAGTTCGCCAGAGCGTACGCGGATCAGACCGAAGCCGATCACGCCACCTTGGTGAAGGCGGTGCGTCGCGGAGATCTTCCCGTTACGGAGGGTGCGCTGGAGGGGACTGGTTCGGCCTTTCGTCCCTGAAATCTGCGCGGCGGCCTGATAGTCAACGGGAGCGCCCGGGCCGCCAGAGCACGCCAAGGCCGACGACGGCGAGGGCGCCGATGCAGAGTGCGCCGATGCCGGCGTACGCGAGGCCGCGAGTCACGATCCGGTCGGTATCGGTGGATCTCTCCTCCCGATCGGATACTCCATTGAGCGGTGGCCTGGGCTTCCCGAGCACCGCAGGCGCGATGCCAGTGGGCAGGTTGCCGCTGCACAACGTGGTGATGAGCCGGTTGACGGCCCGGTCGCCTTGGCCCTCGATTCCATCGATTGCGAAGATCACCCAGGTGCTGCCAACGTCCGGATCCAGACCACAGGCGCCCTCGTCATGTCTGGACGCCACGATTTGTTCGCTGAAAACGGCGCCCTTGTACACCCGGTCGACCGCGAAGCGAATGTCGGTGCGAGCGGTATCCCCACGTCCGACGACTTCCTTGCTGACGACTGTGCCTCGAAAGACGGCATCGGCTTCCCGCAGTGCGCGATTGGTCGAAATTCCAGCACAGCTGCAGGCGAAGGCTTTCGTCGTGTCGACGATCGCCGCGCAGGTGCCCAGCAGCACGGCTGCCAGCAGGACGACCAGGCGCAGCGTAAGCCTCGTCATCTGGTAAGTCTCGATGGGGTTGAGGCGGAAGACAAGGAAAAAGCATGTGGGGAGGAACACGGCTGCCCCATAGGATCGGGTGTTGCTCCGGAAGGCATACGTGTTGCCGCCGCAAGGGATAAGGAGAGCAGCCTGTGATGCGTACCCACGCCGCCGGCACACTTCGTGCCGACCATGCTGGAACCCCCGTGACCCTAGCCGGCTGGGTGGCGCGTCGACGGGACCACGGTGGAGTCGCGTTTCTTGATCTTCGGGATGCATCCGGTGTCGTTCAGGTGGTGGTTCGGGACGAGACCCTCGCCGCATCTGGCGCTCATGATCTACGCAACGAGTACTGCATCCAGGTCACCGGTGTGGTCGAGCCACGACCCGAGGGCAATGCCAATCCCGACCTTCCCACCGGCGAGGTCGAAGTTGTTGCGGCCGAGCTGGTGGTGCTCAGTCCATCCGCGCCGACGCCCTTCCAGATCGACGAGCGCGTGAGTGTGGGCGAGGAGACCAGGCTCAAATATCGCTACCTCGATCTCCGGCGGCCAGGGCCGGCTGCCGCTCTCCGGTTACGCAGCGAGGTCAATCGGGTGGCCCGTACGCTGCTTGCCGAACGCGGCTTCGTCGAGATCGAGACACCGACCTTGACGCGTTCCACACCAGAGGGAGCGCGTGACTTTCTGGTACCCGCGCGACTCAAGCCTGGGTCCTGGTACGCGCTGCCGCAGAGCCCGCAACTGTTCAAGCAGCTGCTGATGGTCGCCGGCATGGAGCGCTACTACCAGATCGCCCGGTGCTATCGCGACGAGGACTTCAGGGCCGATCGGCAGCCCGAATTCACGCAGCTCGACATCGAGATGAGCTTCGTCGACCAAGAAGACGTTATCGAGCTCACTGAGTCACTGATCACGGCAATCTGGCGGCTGATTGGCGTCGAGGTCAAGACTCCGGTGCAGCGCCTGACGTATGCAGACGCGATGAATCGCTTTGGTACCGACAAGCCCGACCTGCGGTTCGGCCACGAGATCGTCGAGCTGACGAGCTATTTCGCTGAAACGCCTTTCCGGGTGTTTCAGGCCGAGTATGTAGGTGCTGTGGTCATGCCCGGTGGCGCCAGCCAGCCGCGTCGGCAGCTGGACGCGTGGCAGGAGTTCGCGCGACAACGCGGGCATCGCGGCCTCGCGTACGTGTTGGTGGGTGAGGACGGTCAGCTTGGCGGACCGGTGGCCAAGAATCTCTCGGAGTCGGAGCGGGATGGGTTGGCCGCTGCGGCTGGTGCCGCACCGGGAGACTGCATCTTCTTTGCGGCCGGCCCGCGTGTCTTGGCGCAGTCGCTGCTTGGTGCCACTCGGCTGGAAATCGGTCGGCGACTTGGGCTCATCGACGAGCACGCCTGGGCGTTTTGCTGGGTGGTCGATCCGCCACTGTTCGAGTCGGCAAGCGTGGCCGTGGCAACCGGTGATGTCACCGTCGGAGCAGGCGCGTGGACTGCTTTACACCATGCATTCACCGCTCCACAGGACCTGGAGACGTTCGACATCGATCCCGGCGTGGCACTCGCGTACGCCTATGACTTTGTCTGCAACGGCAACGAGATCTGCGGCGGCTCGATTCGTATCCACCGGCGGGACATTCAAGAACGGGTGTTCGCCGTCATGGGGCTGCCGAAGGAGGAGGCGCAGGAGAAGTTCGGCTTCCTCCTCGACGCCTTCAACTACGGTCCGCCGCCACACGGCGGGATCGCCTTCGGCTGGGACCGGATCTGCGCCCTCTTGTCAGGAACTGACTCGATCCGGGAGGTGATCGCTTTTCCGAAGTCAGGTGGCGGAGTCGATCCGCTAACCGACGCTCCGGCGCCGATTACGCCCGAGCAGCGTAAAGAGGCTGGCATCGACGTCGAACCGGATATCTGATCTCGACTGCCCCTGCGGATGCACTTTTGTGAAGGTCAGATTAGGCCGAGACAAAATATAATCCGGTCACATTTTCCTTCGCTCGCCTTAGGGAGCCGGCATGACCGCAACACTTGTGACCGCTCAGGATGCTAACTGGAATGTCGAGCGCGGGGCGTTCAACATTTTGGTCGACCAGCAGCCGGCCGGCATTGCGCTGCCTCGTAGCGCCGATGACGTCAGTGCTGTTGTGCGATCTGCGGCCGCCAACGGAAAGCGGGTTGCCGCGCAGCGCACCGGGCACAACGCGGAGCCACTCGGCTCGCTCGCCAACACCGTGCTGTTACGCACGGACGGGCTTGGTGGCGTACAGATTGATGCTGATGCAGGCAGTGCGCGGGTTGGTGCTGGCGTGCTCTGGGGCGAACTCCTGCCGAGGGCGTCCGAGCTGGGTCTTGCGACCCTGCACGGTTCAGCTCCAAATGTCGGCATCGCGGGCTACACGCTCGGCGGTGGAGTCGGCTTCTACCACCGCAAGCACGGGCTCGCCTGCAACCGGGTGACGGCGATCGAGCTGGTCACCGCCGGTGGCGAGCAGATCCGCGTCGATGCCGAGAATGAGGCTGACCTGTTTTGGGCGCTGCGCGGCGGCGGCGGCAGCTTCGGTGTCGTCACTGCACTCGAGTTCGGTCTGCTGCCGTTGCCCGAGATCTTCGCCGGCGCCCTCTTGTTCCCCGCCGAACAGGCGAGCGAGGTTCTGCACGGATGGAACGAGTGGACCAGCGGAATGCCGGAGGAGATGACGTCGGTTGGTCGGCTGATGAACTTCCCGCCGATTCCCGAGGTGCCCGAGCCCTTCCGCGGCAAATCATTCGCCGTGCTCGAGGTGATCTACTGTGGCGACCCTTCAGACGGCGAGGAGCTAGTAGCGCCGCTGCGCAAGCTGGGCAGCGGCGGCATG
This sequence comes from uncultured Actinomycetota bacterium, assembly GCA_963815975.1. Taxonomy (GTDB): domain Bacteria; phylum Actinomycetota; class Actinomycetes; order Propionibacteriales; family Propionibacteriaceae; genus Microlunatus. The sequence goes on along the minus strand of CAWFJC010000020.1, from coordinate 86,898 downwards.
GATACGATCCAGGCCCAGCCGCCGGCCGGTATCGCTGAGCTGCACATGGACCCGCCTACCCCGGTGCCCTATACCAGCGAGTCGCTGCTGACTCACGAACTACCGGCGTCGGCAATTGACTCGCTCGTCGAGGCGGTTGGGCCGGGCTCGGGTTCGCAACTGGCCTCGGTCGAACTGCGCCACGGCGGCGGCGCCCTCTCCCGGGCACCACACGACGCCGGAGCGCTCGCCTGTCTGCCGGGCTCCTTCGTCACCTTCGCGGTCGGCTTCGTCCCGGTGCCGGAGGCAATGGCGCCAACCCGCGCCTGGCTCGGCGCCTACAAGTCGGCGCTCGAGCCCTATGACGCCGGCAGCTACTTCAACTTCGTTGAGCACAGCTTCGACATCACCCAAATTTTCCCGCCGGAGATCCTCGACCGCCTACGCGAGGTCAAGCAACGCTACGACCCCGAGAACCTATTCCACTCCAACCACCCGGTCACGGGCTAGGAAGCGTCCTTCCTAGCCTCGTGTGCGGCAACTGGTCATCAACAACGGCAAATCGGCGATTTTGGTGTGGCATCCGACCGGTTTCGGGACGGGTTGAGGTCTGAGTATCACGGCGGCGCGCGATCTGGTGCTGGGACATTGTCCGTAGGATCTGTGGCGATGAGCGAGGATCTGTTTGGCGGCGCCGTTGGCGGTCCGATAGCAACGCCGAGTGGCAGCCTGGGCGACGCCGACCGCGCCGGCCTGCCGCTCGCCGTACGAATGCGGCCGCGCACGCTGGATGAGATTCTCGGGCAGGACCATCTGATGGCGCCGGGTTCTCCGCTTCGGCGGCTCGCTGCTGGTGAACCAATGTCGGTCTTCCTCTGGGGACCGCCCGGCGTCGGCAAGACGACGATCGCAGCAGTGGTCAGTCGCCAAAGCGATTCGAGGTTCGTTGAGCTTTCTGCCGTCACCGCCGGAGTGAAGGATGTTCGGGCGGTGCTCGACCAGGCACGCCGGGACCTGCGTACGGCGCGGCAGACGGTGTTATTCATCGACGAGGTGCATCGCTTCTCCAAGACGCAGCAGGACGTGCTGCTGCCAGCGGTGGAGAACCGGCTGGTCACACTGATCGCCGCGACTACGGAGAATCCCAGCTTTTCGGTCATCTCACCGCTGCTGTCGCGATCCTTGCTGCTCACCCTCAAGCCGCTGCAGCGATGACGACATCTCGACCCTGCTAGATCGGGCGCTGAGCGAGGATCGCGGGCTGGCCGATGCATACCAGCTCGAGCCTGACGCTCGAGCCATGATCGTGCGGCTCGCCGGAGCGGACGCTCGTCGCGCTCTGACCTTCCTCGAGGAATCGGCTGCAGGCGCGGCCGCTGTGAATCAGACCATGATCACCACCGACATGGTGGAGCGCGCGGTGGACCGGGCGGCAGTCCGATACGACCGGGCCGGTGATCAGCACTATGACGTCATCAGCGCCTTCATCAAGTCGATTCGAGGCTCGGACGTGCAGGCTGCCCTGCACTATCTCGCTCGAATGATCGCGGCCGGAGAGGATCCGCGCTTCATAGCCCGGCGACTGGTGATCTTGGCCTCGGAGGACATCGGCCTGGCCGACCCCACGGCGCTGCCGACTGCGGTCGCGGCAGCTCATGCGGTCGAGTTCATCGGCATGCCTGAGGGGCGGATCAATCTTGCCCAGGCAGTGATCGCGCTAGCTCTGGCTCCAAAGTCCAACGCAGTCATCAAGGCCGTCGATGCCGCCCTCGCCGATGTGAATGCCGGCAGGATCGGCCTCGTGCCTCGCCATCTCCGCGATGCTCACTACCCGGGTGCCGAACGACTCGGGCACGGGCAGGACTACGCGTACGCGCACGACGAGCCGCACGCGGTTGCGGCACAGCAGTACCTTCCCGACGAGCTGGCCGGCGCCCGCTACTACATTCCCAGCGACTACGGTGCCGAGGCGCCATGCAGTCGCGTCTGGCGCGCATCGAGGAACTCTTGGTCGCGCTGAGGATTGACGGTGCTGATGCCCGTCGACGAGTCAGACCACATCCGCCTACAGGTCGTCTGGATGGTCTGACGCGGTGCGTGGATCCGCGAGTGGCCAGCCCCCAAATGCCAGCTGACCGCGTACCCGCGCCACGTCCTCAGGCCGTGGCAGCTCGTCGGTGATCCCCATGATGACTTCGCCGATATCAGTATCGTGACCGGCAGCACTGCCGTCCTCCTGCAACTGCGCGGCGACCGCGGCGACTTCCTCGGCGCTGAGCCGCCGGGCGAGCAGAGCAATCAACGGTACGTAATCCTGCTCGGGAATCCCGTGCGGGTAACCCTCTCGCAGCCAGTCGATGACAGAATGGGCAAGAACGAGGACAAAGAAAGTCGCGGCCATAGAGGCTCAAACCCCGAACAGTTGCTTGCCGTAGACGATGACCAGAATGCCGAACAGCACGGCCAGCACGCACACCCCGAAGCAGACAACCGCACCCGCCCGGCCGGCTGCCGAGGGTTTGGTGACGTCCTCGCCAGCGGCGCCGACGCTCACCAGCACTCGATTGCTGTTCAGAGAACGCACGCCGAGGGCGAACAGCGCCGGTAGACCAACTCCCAACAGGAGGCCGACCAGCAGCACCTGCCAGAGCGCAGCGAATGCCTTGACCAAAATCTCCATAATTGCTCCTCAGCTAACGATCTCGGCCCGCTCCGCTGCGGGAGCAGGTGCCAGCCCGCCTTCCCACTCGGCATTGACGTTCTCCGGGTTGATAGCGGTGCGGCGGGACCGGAGGAACATGAACGCGGCGCTGGCCACCAAGATGGCGAACACCACAATGACACCAAGCGCGCCGCCGATGCCATTGGCCACGAACCAGCACAGCGCTCCGACGATCCCTGCACTCGGCAGCGTGAGGACCCAAGCGACAACCATCCGGCCGAACACGCCCCACCGGACCGGAACCTGACGGCCGACCCCGGACCCCAGGATGGAGCCGCTCGCGACCTGCGTAGTGGACAGGGCCATGCCGAGATGACTCGACGAGAGGATGATCACCGCCGACGAGGTCTCGGCAGCCATGCCCTGCGGCGAGGCGATCTCCACCAGTCCCTTGCCGAGAGTCCGGATCACCCGCCAACCGCCCACCCAGGTGCCGGCAGCGATCGCCAGGGCGCATGCAATCTTCACCCACACGGGAATGGCATGCAGGTTGCTCCAACCGCCGTACGCGACGAGCGCGAGGGTGATCACGCCCATGGTCTTCTGGGCATCGTTGGTGCCGTGAGCGAGTGACACCAGCGAGGCCGAGCCCACCTGCCCCCAGCGGAACTCCTTATCGCGCCGCCGTTCCGGGACGCCTGTCACGATCTTGAAGACCACCCAGGTGCCGAGGCCGGCGACCAACCCGGCGACCACGGGAGCAAAGAGCGCCGGCAAGACGATCGCAGTGATCACGCCGTCCCACTTGATGCCACCCAGGCCGAGCGCCGCAATCGTCGCGCCGATCAGGCCGCCGAACAGGGCGTGCGAAGAGGACGACGGCAGACCGAAGAGCCAGGTCACCAGATTCCACAGAATGCCGCCGACAAGCCCGCACAGGATGATCACCAGCATGGGCACGCCCATCAGACCCGGCACGGGCTCCCCGTTCGGACCCTGGATGGAGATGATCTTGTTGCTCACCGTCAGCGCGACCTCGATCGACAGGAAGGCGCCGACCAGATTCAAGATCGCGGACAAGCCCACTGCCGCCTTCGGCTTCAGCGCCCCCGTGGCGACCGAGGTCGCCATCGCATTGGCCGTGTCGTGAAAGCCGTTCGTGAAGTCGAAGGCGAGCGCGGTCACCACAACCACGCACAAGATGAAGAGAGCTTCGGTCACATGCACATCGTGCTAGACCGCGGAGCGAGGCAAACCAGTCCGCGACGGCCTTCAGGCGCATCGTTCATCGAGAATTCAACTCGTGCCTACGTGGTGTTCGCGCACGGGGCAGGGCACGCGACGGTGTAGAACTACTGGCGCTGTGCTAGCTGCCCGAGCGCGGCGCCAATCCGCGGCGCTAGTGCGCGCGGACGGGGTTGCTGCGCGCGATCAGCGCGCGCTCGGTCGAACACCCTTCGGATACCCGCCCTCGCCGATCGGTCGAACAGGGTAAGGTCACATAGTCACGCTGCGCGGGCGCGTTCCGCGCTGTCCACAATCAGAAGGAAATCCGATGTCAGTAGGGGAGATCGCAGGCCTGATCGCCGCCATAGCCTTCGTTGCTCTGGTGGCATTCACCGCGGTGCCGCTGCTCAAGCTCGGACGGGTGCTTGAGGAGGTTCGGCTTGCGGTGCGTGACATCGGGCATGAGTCGGTGCCCATTCTGACCGAGCTGCGAGGAACCGTACGCGCCACCAATGATGAGTTGGTCAAGCTCAGCGTGGTGACAGAGGACGTCGCCAAGGTGAGTGCGAATGCGACCGTGGTCAGCGAGAACGCCGCACAGATGACCAGTCTGTTCTCAGCCACGCTCGGTGGGCCGCTGGTCAAGACGGCCGCGTTCAGCTATGGCGTACGGAAGGCGATCAAGGGCAACGGTTCACGCCGTAAGGCAAAGCGGAGCGTGTGATGTTCCGACGTATTTTCTGGTTCGTCATCGGCGCGGGCGTCGCGATCTTCGTCTCGATCAAGATCCGGGGATATCTGAAGAAGGCGCGCCCAGAGGCCATCGGCCAACGTGTGTCCGAATCTGCGAGCGGCATCAGCGACTCCGCCCGCGACTTCGTCGACCGGGTACGGGCCGGTATGGCCGAGCGCGAAACGGAGCTGCGTGAGACGCTCGGCCTGCCTGATGACCAACCTCCTCGCTAGCCGATTCTCGATTCAGCCCTCAAGGAACACCTCATGAAAACCGCCGAGATCCGGCGCCGCTTCTTGGATTTCTTCGCGTCGCGCGGTCACGAAGTGGTGCCGTCCGCACCCCTGCTTTACAACGACCCCACTCTGCTGTTCGTCAATGCCGGCATGGTGCCCTTCAAGCGGTACTTCACCGGGGCCGAGACCCCGCCTTTCGACCGTGCCACGAGTGTCCAGAAGTGCGTCCGCACGCTCGACATCGACGAGGTCGGCAAGACAACCCGCCACGCCACGTTCTTTCAGATGAACGGGAATTTCTCCTTCGGCGACTACTTCAAAGCCGAAGCGATTCGATACGCATGGGATCTGGTTACCGGTTCCCAAGACGGCGGCGGCTACGGGTTTGACCCGGACAAGATCTGGGTCACCGTGCTGCACTCCGACGACGAGGCGGCGGTTCTGTGGGAAAGCATCGCCGGTCTGCCAGCTGAGCGCATTCAGCGCCGCGGGCTGCTGGACAACTACTGGCATATGGGTGTCCCTGGACCTGGGGGGCCCTGCAGCGAGATCTATGTCGATCGGGGCCCCGAGTACGGCCCGGATGGCGGGCCCATCGTGGATGAAGATCGTTTCTTGGAGATCTGGAATCTGGTCTTCATGCAGGAGGAGCTTTCTGCCGTTCGGAAGAAAGACGACTTCGACATCGCGCGACCCCTGCCGCGTAAGAACATCGACACCGGCATGGGTCTTGAGCGCGTCGCGTACCTGTTGCAGGGCGTGGACAACCTGTACGAGATCGACCAGGTCCTATCCGGTGATCGACCAAGCCGCTCAGCTGGCCGGCAAGCGATACGGCAGCCACCACGATGACGACGTACGGCTGCGGGTCGTCGGCGATCACGTCCGCTCGGGGCTGATGTTGATCGGTGACGGCGTCACGCCTGGCAATGAGGCACGCGGCTACGTGCTGCGCCGACTGCTGCGCCGGGTGGTCCGCGCCATGCGCCTGCTTGGCGTCACTGAGCCGGTACTGCCGGAACTGCTGCCGATCAGCCGCGATCTGATGGCCGAGTCCTATCCCGAGGTGGCCTACGACTGGGCACGCATCGCGCAGATCGCGTACGCGGAGGAAGACGCTTTCCGGCGCACCCTGGCTACCGGTACTCAGATCTTTGATCTTGCGGTTGCCGATGCCAAGAGCGAGCAGCAAACCGTTCTCAGTAGCGAACGCGCCTTCCAGCTCCACGACACCTACGGTTTCCCGATCGATCTCACCTTGGAAATGGCTGCCGAGCAGGGGCTGCGTGTCGACGAGCCGGGCTTCCGGCGCTTGATGCAGGAGCAGAAGGATCGCGCCAAGGCTGACGCCAAGTCCAAAAAGGCAGGCGCTCAGGCAGTAGAGATCTACCGCGATCTTCGGGCGCTCGGCCCGACTCCTTTCACGGGCTACAGCGAGCTCAGCACCGAGTCCAAGGTCCGCGGCATTGTCAGTGACGGCGTGCTCGCCGAGGCGGCCGAAGAGGGCGATCTGGTGGAGGTCGTCCTGGAACAGACCCCGTTCTACGCCGAATCGGGCGGGCAGGACTCCGACGCCGGCCGGATCATCGGCGACGGCGTCGAGCTCGAGGTGGTCGACGTGCAGCGCCCGGTGAAGGGCTTGATCGTGCACCGGGTACGCGTCAATCAGGGTGAGTTGCTCAGCGGCGCTCAGGTGCTGGCATCAGTGGATGGTGAATGGCGTATCGGTGCGTGCCAGGCCCACTCGGGTACGCACGTCATGCACGCGGCGCTGCGTCAGGTGCTGGGCCCGACCGCGCTGCAGAGCGGCTCCTACAACAAGCCGGGCTACCTTCGGCTTGACTTCGCCTGGCAGAGCGGCCTCAGCCAGCAGATCCGGGCCGATGTTGAAGAGGCGGCGAACCAGGGCATCCGTAAGGATCTGAACGTCAGTGCGACGATCATGCCGCTGGCCACGGCTCGCGAGATTGGCGCGCTGGCTCTGTTCGGCGAGACCTACGACGAAAACGTCCGGGTGGTCGAAATGGGCGGCCCCTGGTCCCGCGAGCTCTGCGGCGGAACCCATGTGCAGCACACCTCCCAGATCGGGCTGGTGACGATCACCGGCGAGTCCAGCATCGGATCCGGCGTACGTCGGGTTGAGGCGTTCGTTGGGATCGAGGCGTTCCGATACCTCGCGAAGGAACGATCGCTCGTCATGGGACTCAGCGAGGCGCTCAAGGTGCAGCCCGAGCAACTGCCCGACCGAGTCAGCAAGCTGCTGGTGCAGCTCAAGGCCGCCGAGAAGCAGATCGCCGATCTGAAAAGTCAGACCGTACTGGCCGACGTGAACAGCATCGTTGCCAAGAGTCACGACATGTGGGGGGTCGGTTATATAGCCCATCGCGCGGACGGCGTTGCGGGGAATGACCTGCGGACACTCGCAACGGAGATCCGCAATCGGGTGCAGCACACTCCGTCGGTGGTTGCAGTCGTCGGCGGATCAGTCGACAAGCCGAGCGTGGTCATCGTGACGACTCAGGGCGCTCGTGATCGCGGTCTGAACGCAGGCGATCTGGTACGCGTCGCCAGCGAGACCCTCGGAGGTCGCGGAGGCGGCAAAGACGACATCGCTCAAGGCGGCGGCACCGATGGGGCGCGCGCCGAGGATGCCCTCAAGGCCGTGGAGTACGCCATCGGGCGCACGCTGCAGTCGTGACCGCGCGTAGGTCTCGGGGCTTCGGCGAGGAGCTCGCTGGTAGGCCGGCGAAAACGTGGTCGTTGGGTTGGGCGGCACCTGTGGCCAAAGCACAAAATGGTTTCGGGCATCTTAGGTTTTCGCCGGCCTGCCAGCGAGCCCCTCGCCTTCGTTCGGGGGTCGCGCGGCCCGGAACAGCAGCGTGTTTCGATGGACGGGCCCCGGCTCGGGTCACCTGCGAGCGCGCGGCTCCGGCTAGCGCCCGACTGGGAAAGTGCGGCTCCGGTTGGGAACGCACGTGCACGTGCGTTCCTGCACACTCGCCCGGGTCTTCGCCGAACGATGAGCGAAAGCTTCCGGACTGGCGTCGGCAGTCGACCCTTACCCTGGCCTTCTCCTCGTCTCGCGTTCCTCCGCACAGGGCCACAAGTCGGCGGCAAATCAGCAGAATCTCCGCACATTTGTGGCCTTGTGCGGAGATACGGTCCGATCGGGTCGGCCAGCCGCCGAGCTGCGCGCCTTCAGTATGGCGCCGCACGAGCCGCGCGCTTCACTGGCTCGGATGCGGTTCACGTCTGGTTACGCCAGGAGCGGGCACCGTCCCCGCCCCGTCCGCACAAACCCATGAGTGAGAGCTTCCGGACTGGCGTACGACTTGCGCTCGATTGGGGAGATGCGCGGATCGGGGTGGCGGCGTGTGACTCCGACGGCGTGCTGGCGTATCCGGTGATGGCCGTACGGGCGGGCGACCATGAGATCGCCGAGCTGGCGATGGTCGTGGCTGAGTACGAGCCGATCGAGGTTCTGGTGGGGCTTCCGAGGAGCCTGAGTGGTGCGGAGGGTCCGGCTGCGGCAAAGGCGCGAGAGCGGGCCACACGGTTGGCAGCCGGGATCGGCGTACCGGTCCGGTTGGTGGACGAGAGACTGACGACCGTAACCGCCTCGCAGCGGCTCCACGAGACTGGGAAGCGAGCTAAGGAGCAGCGGCGGTTGATCGATGCGGCGGCTGCGGTCGCGATTCTCGAGCAGGCCCTGGTGTTCGAACAATCTCAAGGATCTCCACCGGGGGAGTTAGTATCAGCACCTGGCGGCCCGGTCACCGACGGGCCGGACCTGCCTGGCGGCTCAGGGCAGGAGAGGCCTGTGCAGACCTGAGGGAGATCAGCCAGCGTGTCATCGATGCTCGACCCGGAGGTCAAACCGAGCCAGGCGAAAGAGATGATTCGCACGGGCAAGGGCTGCCTTGCTGCCTTTGTGGCGGCCGCGGTGCTGGTCGTCGGCGGCTACCTCGTGTGGAACAAGACGACCACATTCCTTTCAAGCTTCGGTGAGATTCCCGACTATCCCGGACCGGGCAACTCCAAGATCCTGGTCGACATATCTGGCGGCTCCTCCCTTGATGTGATCGGCGGGCTGCTGGTCGAGAAAGATGTCGTCAAGTCGAAGAAAGCTTGGGATCAAGCGGTGCGCTCAGAGGAGCGAGCCACCAGTGTTCAGGCCGGTCGATACCTGATGAAGACGCAGATGAAGGCCATCGATGCCCTTCGGCTGCTGATCAATCCCGGAAGCTCCAAGATCCGGCTCCAGTTCACCATCCCCGAGGGCTTGCGGCTCAGTGCCCAAGTGGACCAGCTGGCAAAGCGCACCAAGATCAAGAAGTCCTCGTACGAGGGCGTCCTGGAGAAGCCAAAACCGCTCAAACTGCCCAAGTACGCGAAGAAGCGACCGGAAGGTTTTCTGTTCCCCGACACCTATGAGCTGACAGCGGATTCGACGGCAACATCGACTCTGAAGCAGATGGTGACCCAGTACAAATCGGTAACCCGCGAGATCGAGTTCGAGGCAGCAGCCAAGAGACTGAAGCGATCACCGTACGAGGTCCTGATCGTGGCAAGCATCATCGAACGCGAGGTGAACAAGGAGGAGTACCGCCCCAGGGTTGCCCGGGTGCTCTACAACCGCCTCGACAAAGGCATGAAGCTGGGTCTCGACTCGACCGTGATCTACGCGGAGAATCTCAAAACCAATACCACTACCAAGAAGGACCGGGCCAGCAAGTCGAAGTACAACACCTACCGCCACAAGGGCCTGCCGCCTGGGCCGATCTCGGCGCCCGGCAAGGCCGCATTGGAGGCGGCGGCAAATCCTGAAAAGGGGAAGTGGCTCTACTTCGTCACGGTGAACTTCGACACCGGCGAGACGAAGTTTGCCGAGAACCAGGCGGACTTCGAAAAGATCCGGCTGGAATTCCAGACCTGGTGCCAGTCCCACCCCGGCCGCTGTGACACCTGATGTCGGCTCGCTGGGCGTTCTGCGTCGCTGCGCGGTTCTTGGCTCACCCATTGAGCATTCGCTCTCTCCGGCATTACACGCTGCCGCCTACACCAGCCTCGGGCTGAACTGGAGCTACGAGCGGGTCAAGGTCGATCAGAAACAGCTCGCGCCCTTCGTCGACAGCCTCGACGCGTCCTGGCGTGGGCTCAGTCTGACCATGCCATTGAAAGAAGCCGTCCTCGAACTTGGTGAGGTGGATGAGCTCGCCAGGCTGGCCGGCGCCGGTAACACGTTGATCTTGGAAAGGGGCACCCGCCGGGTCTACAACACTGATGTGGGAGGCCTGGCCTGGGCCGTCCGTGACGTGACCGCTGCACCGGTGCCGCGGGTCACGATCCTCGGTGCCGGCGCGACGGCAAGGGCGGCGCTGATCGCCGCAGCACAGCTCGGCGCCCAGCAGGTGAGTGTTCTGGCGCGTACGCCGTCCCGGGCCGAGCCGCTCACGGCGCTAAGCCACCAGGTCGGCATCGAGCTGGACGTCAGGCCCTGGTCGATCCCTCTTCCCGATGCGGATCTAGTGGTGTCGACGGCTATCTCAGGTGCCGCGGACAGCATTGCCCAGGCCGCCGTCGATAGCGCCCCCGTCATCGTCGACGTGATCTACGATCCGTGGCCGACCGTGCTGGCGACGACCGCTCAGCAAGCAGGCTGCGCGGTGATCAGCGGGCGGGACCTGCTCGTCGGTCAAGCATTGCTGCAGATCGAATTGATGACCGGCCGTTCCGTCGTCGCCGATGTTCTCTACGCCGCCCTCCCCACCGAGTTGTCAGCGTGAGTGGCCGTACCCTCCGCCTTATGACCGAGCTTCCTCCGGAGACCGCCAAAGGGGTGGTTCGCCGCCTGATCGCCGAAGTGCTGAACGCGGGCAACCTCGACGTGATCGATGAACTCTATGCAGCTGCGCTGGCGCCGGCAGCCCGACGTTGGATCGGCGCGTTCCACACCAGCTTCACCGATGTCCAGATGGAGATCGTGGAACTGGTCGCGGAAGATGAGAAGGTCGTCGGCCGGTTCACCTGCTCCGGCACCCATCAGGGCGAGTGGCGCGGTCATCTGCCGACCGGCCGCCGCTTCCAGCGAGTCGACGAAGTCGCGATCTTCGATATTCGTAACGGCAAGATCATCAAGGGCTGGTCGCTTGAGGACACCCTCTCCCGCCTCGAGCAGCTTGGGCTGGTGCCCACCATGGGATCTCAGCTGGCCGACCAATAAGCCGTGCCAAACTTCTGATCGTGCTCAGATGGCTTACCGCGGGCGAGTCGCACGGTCCGGCACTGGTGGCAATCCTGGAGGGGTTGCCGGCCCATGTGGCCGTGACAAGCAGCGACATCGCCGACAGCCTGGCTCGTCGCCGGCTTGGTTTCGGGCGCGGCGCCCGGATGAAGTTCGAGGCGGACGCCGTGACCATCTGGGCGGGATACGGCATGGCGAGACCCAAGGCGGCCCGATCGCGATTCAGGTGGGCAACACCGAGTGGCCGAAATGGCAGACCGTGATGGCCCCCGACCCGGTGCCCCGGGACGATCTTGAAGGGCAGGCGCGCAATGCGGCGCTGACCCGACCGCGTCCCGGACACGCCGACCTGGTGGGCATGCAGAAGTACGACTTCGACGAGGCCAGACCGATCCTGGAGCGCGCCAGCGCGCGTGAGACGGCGGCACGGGTGGCGCTGGGCCGGGTCGCGTACGCCTTCCTGCAGCAGGCGCTTGGTGTCAGCGTGCTGAGCCATGTCGTTGAGCTGGGAACAGTAAAGGCTCCTGCCGGGGTGGTACCGGTGGCGTCGGACCTTGCAGCCATCGATGAGGATCCGCTGCGCTGCTTCGATCGGACGGCAAGCGCAGAGATGGTCGCGGAGGTGGAGGCCGCCCAAAAAGATGGCGACACGCTCGGCGGTGTGGTGGAGGTCGTTGTCTGGGGCTTGCCGCCGGGGCTGGGTTCGCACGTGCACTGGGATCGCCGGCTGGATGCGCAGCTGGCTGGCGCGCTGATGGGAATTCAGGCGATCAAGGGCGTGGAGATCGGCGACGGATTTGAACTGGCTCGCAGCAGGGGGAGTGCGGCGCACGACGAGATCGTCCCGGGTGATCATGGCATCGCCCGGGCATCGCACCGGTCAGGTGGCACCGAGGGTGGCATGAGCACCGGTGAGGTGCTCCGGGTGCGAGCGGCGATGAAGCCGATCTCCACCGTGCCCAGGGCGCTGCGTACCGTGGACGTCGCGACGGGCGAGGCCGCCATCGCACATCACCAGCGCTCGGATGTCTGCGCCGTGCCGGCGGCTGGTGTGGTCGCGGAAGCGATGGTTGCGCTGGTGCTGGCCAACGCGGCACTAGAGAAATTCGGTGGTGACTCGGTGGCCGAAACCAGGCGCAACTGTGAGAGCTACCTCAAGCAGGTGGCCGATCGCGGCCTCCAGGTGCGGCCTAACCCATGAATGCGCCGGACCTGAGCCCTGAACCCGCCGAAAGGCCGATTGTCTTGGTCGGTGCCCCGGGCTCTGGCAAGAGCACCGTGGGAGCACTGCTCGCCGAACGGCTCGGGGTCGCGTTCCGCGATGTCGACGCCGTCATCGTCGAGCGGACGGGAAAATCGATCGCCGACATCTTCGCCAACGACGGGGAGGCGACATTCCGCGCCTTGGAACAACAGATCACCACCGAATTGCTGCCACTTACCGGCGTCTTGTCACTCGGTGGCGGCGCGGTGTTGTCCGCCACCACCCGGGCGGCTCTTCGTGATCACCGGGTGGTGTGGCTGCGAGTTGGTCTGGCGCAGGCTGTGAAGCGCGTCGGTCTCGATACCGCGCGCCCTTTGCTGCTCGGCAATGTTCGCGGCCAGCTGCTCAAACTGCTGAACGAGAGAGCTGAGCTGTATGGCGAGGTAGCCACCGATGTCATCGACACCGACCACACAGCTCCTGCCGAGATCGTCGAAATGATCATGAACGCACATGTCGTCCAGCACTGAGCCCGCACGGATCCTGGTAACGGCGGAACAGCCCTATGAGGTGCTCGTGGGTTACGGGCTGCTAGCTGAGGTGCCGGCCCTGCTGGGCCCGGGCGTACAGCGCGTTGCACTGCTCCATCCGCCGACCATGATCAAGACTGCAGCGCGGTTGTCGCACGAGTTGAGCGCGGCTGGGCTGGAGCCGGTTCGCGTTGATCTGCCCGATGGCGAGGCGGCGAAGAGCGTCGCGGTTGCAGAACGATGCTGGTCGATTCTTGGCAATGCCGGTTTCACCCGATCCGATGCGGTGGTCGGCCTCGGTGGTGGCGCGACGACCGATCTGGCCGGGTTCGTGGCTGCTACCTGGCTCCGGGGGGTACGGGTGATCATGGTGCCGACCACCCTGCTCGGCATGGTGGACGCGGCGGTGGGAGGTAAGACCGGGATCAATACTGCGGAAGGCAAGAACCTGGTTGGCTGCTTCTATGAGCCGCTCAGCGTGATTTGTGATCTTGATGCACTGGGGACGTTGCCGACTGCCGACCTGATCGCTGGTCTCGCGGAAGTGATCAAGTGCGGCTTCATCGCCGACCCGGTGATCTTGACGATGATCGAATCAGACCCTGCCGCCGCGCGACGTGCCGATTCCCCCATGCTCCGTGAGCTGGTCGAGCGAGCGGTGTCGGTCAAGGCGAGGGTCGTCAGTGCCGACTTTCGCGAGAGCACCTCCACCGGCTCAGCGGTGGGTCGGGAGCTGCTCAACTATGGCCACACCATCGGTCACGCCATCGAGCGCCGCGAAGGCTTCACCGGGCGGCACGGCGACGCGATCAGCGTTGGCATGGTGTACGCCGCCGAGCTGGCTCGGCTCGCCGGTCGTCTCGACCATGAGACGGCCGGCCGACATCGACTCGTACTGTCGCAGGTCGGATTGCCAACGACCTACGCGGCCGACGCATTCGACGATTTGCTACACACGATGGCCCTGGACAAGAAGGCCCGCGGCTCCACCTTGCGCTTCGTGATCTTGAACGGGCTAGCCAGTGCGGAGATTCTCGCCGCACCGTCGGAGGATCTGTTACGCGCCGCGTACGCCGCTGTCGCAGCTAGGGCATGATCTCGCTGGCAAAATATCAGGATGATTGAGGCGTGGGGTGAGCTCAACGTACGGGAAACCTTCGCGGAGGCCGCTCGGACCTTTGTGGCTCTGGTGGCTCGTATCCCGCAGGATCGTTGGGACGGCCCCAGGGCTGGGGGAGTGGAATCTGCGCGCTCTGGTGGGGCACACCTCGCGATCACTTGTCACAGTCGAGACCTACCTCGCTCAACCGGTCGAGACCGAGGAGGTGCCCACTTCAGCGGCGTACTACGTCGCCATCGCCGGCATTGATCATGCTGCGGTTGTCGGCCGAGGCGTTGAGGCCGGCCAGGCGCTTGGAGAGAATCCTGCCGAGTTCGTCGACGTGCTAGCTGAGCGTGTGCTTGCCCAAGTCGATACCGCCGGCAACCCGCTCATCCACACCGCTGCGGGTGGCATGCATCTTGAGACCTACCTCTCGACTCGCACCTTGGAGTTGGTGGTGCACAGCCTTGACATCGCGGCTGCCGTTTCCGACATCGAACCACCCGAGTTCAGTGACCAGTTGCTCAGCGAGGTCGCCAGGGTCGCCGCAACAGCGGCGGTACTGCGCGGCACGGGCGTGGAACTGATGCTTGCGCTCACTGGTCGAGCGAGCCTCAGCCCGGGTTTCAGCATCGTCTGACTTGTCGCTGGGTGGGTGTAGCCTGGGCGGCTGCCAATCACAGGGCAAGGGAAGAGGGCAAGTAGGCGTGGCGTCGACGAATGATCTCAAGAACGGCATGGTGTTGGACCTGGACGGACAGCTGTGGTCGGTGGTCTGGTTCCAGCATCACAAGCCTGGCAAAGGCAACACCGTGGTACGCACCAAGCTCAAGCATGTGCTCTCAGGGAAGGTTGTCGACAAAACCTTCAATGCTGACACCAAGGTGGACACGGCGAACGTCGACCGGCGCGACATGCAGTACCTCTACCACGATGGTTCCGGCTTCGTCTTCATGGACACCACCACGTACGACCAGTTGACCATTCCGGACCAGACCGTGGGCGACGCGAAGAACTACCTGCTCGAGGAGCAAGTGGCAACGGTCGCCATGCACGACGGCAACCCGCTCTATCTGGAGCTTCCGGCCTCGGTCGAGCTGGTGATCACCTACACCGAGCCCGGTCTGCAAGGTGACCGCAGCACTGGCGGTACCAAGCCGGCCACCGTTCAGACCGGTCTCCAGATCCAGGTTCCGCTGTTCTTGACCACTGGTGAGAAGGTCAAGGTGGACACGCGAAGTGGTGAATACCTGAGCCGCGTCGGAAGTTGATCATGAGCGGCAGCTCGACCCGTAGCAAGGCTCGCAAGCGGGCGCTTGACATCCTGTTCGAGGCAGAGCTACGCGGTCTGGAGCCGCTGCTGACTCTCGAGGAGCGGACGGCTGCGGCAGACCCGCCGGTGCGCGCGTACACCGCTGAGCTGGTACGCGGTGTGGTCGCTCACTCGGCCGAGATCGATGCCCAGATCAGTGATTGTCTGGCACCCGGCTGGACGTTGCCGCGGATACCCCGAGTAGATCGCAATGTGCTGCGGATAGCGGTCTTTGAGATCGACTACGGCGATGTTCCGGACGCGGTCGCCGTCACCGAAGCGGTCCAGCTTGTTTCCGAGCTGTCCACCGATGAGTCGCCGGCATTCGTGAACGGCCTGCTGCGGGCAATCACCGCCGGAGACGTGCGTCGCACTACATTGTGAATCGATGCATCCCGTCGACGTTGCAACGAACCTCTCGACTCCTTCAATGCCGGAGACCTGGACCGGATGCGTGAATTCCTCGCACCGGACCTCATCGCCTGGGTAACGAATGCCGACGGCGAGGCCGACCGCGACAGCGGGCGCGAGGAGTACCTCCGCCGGATCGCCGCGATGGACTTGCCGGGAGCGCAGTACAGCGTCATGCTTACCCAGTCGCCCGCCGCCATTGATGATCATCTCGTGCTGCTGATGGTCGAGGTTCAGGCGGAGCGGAACAGTCGGCGGCTGCACAACTTTGCTGCCCACGTGCTACGCGTCGACGACGGTCGCGTCACGCAATGGCGGATGGCCGACGCCAAGCCGGGCGAAAGTGATCAGTTCTGGTCTTGACGACGTCCGATCTTCGCGACGTAGGCCTCAAAAGCATTTGACGTTACGCGCGGGTGATCCTGAGTCCGAGCCAAGCGGCGAGTGAGTCGATCTCGGTCTCCACGTCGGCGCGCATCGCTCGGGTGAAGCGAACATCCTCGTGCAAGGCGTTGACGGTGAGCGTCCCAGCATTGCGGTCTGCTCTGGCGTCGAGCTTGCCGACCAAGCGATCGTGGTGAAGCACGGGCAGGGCAAAGTAACCCCAGCGGCGCTTCTCGCTCGGCTTGTACATCTCGAGGGTGTACTCGAAGTCGAAGAGGCTCATCGTGCGGTCGCGGTCGTGAACCAGACGATCGAACGGCGACAACAGCGCCGTACGGCCAGTGAAGGGACGGTCAAGGGCGTTGGGGTCTGCTCGCCATTCCCCATCCAATCCCTCGATCTGCACGGCTACCCCGGCGTTTCCGACTGAGATCGGCTCGCCGGGCATGACGGCCGTCTTGGCGCGGGCAATGCCGAGCGACCGGAGTCGTCGCTCCTCTCGGAGCCGCTTTGCCTCGGCGGCAGGAACGGGCTCGAAAGGTGGGTAGACACGCTCGGGCACGTCCCACAGTCGTTGCCGTCCGGCACGTCCGGCGATCGCGACCTCCCCTCTGGCGGAGAGCAGCTCGAGCATCTGGGTGACGTTGCGGCTGTCCGTCCAGCCGCTTGAGCCCCATGGGACCTGACTGGTGTCTGGCAGATCGCGCGAGAGCAGGGGTCCAGCGTCGCGAAGTCGGGCGACGATGTCGCGCCGAAAGCGATCGTTCGCCTCCACCCAGGCCGCGACCTTCCGACTCGTGTTGTAGCCGGTTTGATCGGGAACGTGGAGCGCGACGGCAGTCATGGGCCGGATGTAGGCACGCAGCTCGAACAGCGTCCGGTCCTGCTGGAGCGCCTGGGTCAGGTCGGCCGGTTGGTAGGACGCTCCGAGCCGGCTCCACGCGACGAGATCGGCGCTGGGCGCGATCGCGGTCGTCGGGTCAACCTGAAGCAAGGTCAGATGGTCGACGAGGTCGACCAGTGTTGATGGCCTAGTGGCGTCGAGAAGTTGGGCTCGCACCGCGATCCGCCGTGCTTCTTCGCGGCTGAGTCGTAGCACGCCCATACGTCGGCACATTGTCAGAAAGTGGTCGCGAGTGACATGCCGCATCGGCGTGTCGCGTGTTGTTCATGACCACTTTCGGAGAGGAGGTCGGGTCCTAGGTCGTCGATCACCCGGTGAGATGGTCGAAGTCCCCTCGTACCCAGCCGATGTAGCGGTCGGCAGATCGGCGCACCCACATCAGCGGCGTCGCCAATCACCTGCCCGCCGAAGTTGTCGTAGAGCCGGTCGAAGTCGAGCGCCATGACCCGGTCAGCCACCTTTGCCACCACTGCCGCCGACAGGGGGATCTTGTTCGGGAAGCTGCGCATGAACGAGACCCAGTGCTCATCCGGTGTGCCGGCGACCGTGTCGCCACTCAGCAATACGCCGCGACCGTCAGCTGCCACAAAGTGCGCGACCGCGCTGCCGGGAAAGTGGCCGCCGATTCGATGGAGCGCCACGCCGGGCAGTACCTCAGTCTTCTCATCCCAGATCGTCACAACTGGGTCGTCCCGCTGCAGCCACTCCCGATCGGCTGCCTGCACATAGACCGGTACGCCGCCGAATCGGTGCGACCATTCGACCTGCACACCGAACATGTGTGGATGGCTGGCCGCGACCGCAGCAAGCCCGCCCACCTCCTCAACGGCAGCGACCACGTCATCGTCGACGTACCCAGTGGGATCCCATAGCAGATTGCCGGACCTCGTGCGCACTAACAGGGCGCGCTGGCCAATCCCGACCGACGGCTCGATCGTGATGCCATACAAACCCGGCTCGACCTCGGCAACCGTTCCCGCGCGTTCAGCGGCGGCTAGTTCCGCCAACGTGGTCCACTGCTGGCCGGTGGGCCGCACGTATTGACGCTCATCGCTGCAAATCGCGCAGCTAGCGGGCGGCTTATCGGTGTCGGGCTGTTCCACGGCACACGTACGACAGATCCAGGCGGACACGATTCCTCCCAAGATTTCAGACTAGGGTTTACTCGCCCACGCCGAGATCGTAGACCTGTGGGCAGAATCTGATCCATGAGCCAGCGACCGGCCACCAGAGCGACCGCCATCGACGGTCACCCGATCGAGTACCGCATCGAGCGTCGCGGCGGCGCTGCCGTATTGATCTTGCATGGTGGGCACATGTCCGCGCGCTGCCGATTCGGAGAGGAAACCTTCCTCGCCTCCGGCCAGTCGATTGCTTGTCGCCTCCCGGCCCGGATATGGCCGAACGTCTCTCGGCGCCGGGCCCTCGGCGCCGGAGTTCGCCATCCGGCTGGCCAGGCTGTGCCGCCGGCTTGGCCTGAGCGAGGTCACTGTCGTCGGCATCTCGGTGGGCGCCCGAACCGCGCTGACCATGGCCGCATTCCACCCAGAGCTTGTGCCACGTGTGATCTTGATGTGCCCTACCAGTTTTCGACTCTGGCCGAGCCGCGAAGGCCGACGCATCGCGTACACGGTTTTCGCGCCCGGCGTGGAGCGCGCTACCTGGGGCACGCTGCACCGAATGCTCCGGCACGACCCCGACAAGCACTTGCCAGGCATCGTCGCGAATCTCACCACGCTTGATGGCCAGGAGGCCGTACGACGGCTTGGGCCAGATGCCGAAAAGATGACGGAGTTCCTGCTGCGCTGCCAATCCAGCCGCGGTTTCCTCGTTGATCTTCGTACGCCTACCGACGTCACTGACGATGTCGGCCAGCCGACGCTGATCCTGGCCACCCGAAACGACGGCGCGGTGAGCTTCGACCACGCCGAGCACCTGGCCGCTACGATGCGTCACGCGACGCTTGTCGAGGTCGATACGCCCACCCACCTGTTGTGGCTGGGGGAGGGATCAGATCACACGGCTGCGGCGATCCATTCCTTCATGAGGTTGTGAAGCGCCCGACAACGACAAATGCTGCCGGACTCCATCACGATTGGTCGAGGAACGGTTCGGGCATTCGTTAAGAAGGTTGGGAGGGCGGAGAAACCGCCCAACGGGACGAGTAAGGAGTGCGGATGAAGTATCTGCTGCTGATCTACGGCGACGAGACAGCGATGGAGTCCTACGCAGCAGGCGCAACGACTGAGGAGCGAGACGCTCAGGTCAAGGTCTGGTACGACTACGGCGACTGGCTCACCGAGAAGGGTTGGTACCTGGCCGGCGACGCGCTTCAACTGACCTCGACGGCGACAACCGTGCGGGCCGTCGACGGCAAACCCGTTGTCACCGATGGACCATTTGCGGAGACGAAGGAGCAGCTCGGGGGCTACTACCTTCTCGAGGTCGCGAACCTCGACGAGGCGATAGAAGCAGGTGCCCGCTGTCCCGGTGCGTACTTCGGCACGATCGAGCTGCGCCCTGTTCAAGACTTCCCCGCCCGACCGGAAGGCTGACGCCACGGGAGACCCACGTCAGGATCTCGACCTCCTGTTCCGGCGCGAGGCGGGACGGGCGGTCGCGGCCTTGATTCGAGCGACCGGCAGCTTCGACCTGGCTGAAGAGGCTGTCCAAGAGGCCTTCGTGCAGGCCTTGCGTACCTGGCCGACCCGCGGGATCCCGGACAACCCCGCGGGCTGGATCATTCTGACTGCACGCAACAAGGCAATCGATCGGCTGCGACGGGAACGCATCGGAGCTGTCAAGGCGGGAGAGGCCGAGGAGCTGCGCGCGCTCGAAGACTTGGGAGATGACGTGCAGCAGATTCCCGACGAGCGCCTTCGGCTGATCTTCACCTGTTGTCATCCCGCCTTACCGGTGGAAGCTCGCGTCGCGCTGACGCTCCGCACGGTCGGAGGACTCTCATCGCGGGAGATCGCTCGCGCGTTCTTGCTAACCGAGCAGGCTGTGCAGCAGCGCTTGGTCCGGGCGAAGCGGAAGATCCGGGCCGCCGGCATCCCGTACCGCGTGCCACCCCGCGAGCTCCTGCCCGAACGTCTGAGCGGGGTGCTCGCAGTCTTGTACCTGATCTTCAACGAGGGGTACGCCTCCACCGAAGGCGAACTGGTGCGCAGCGAGCTCTGCGACGAGGCGATCTGGCTGGTACGCGTCGTGGATCGGCTCATGCCAGGCGAGCCGGAGACCATGGGCCTGCTCGCCATGATGCTGCTGCATCACTCGCGACGCGATGCTCGGGTCGATGCGGCGGGTGATCTTGTGCTCCTCGAAGACCAGGACCGCGCTCGCTGGGACCAACAGATGATCGACGATGGGCTCGCCGTGCTCGATGCGGCGATGGAGATCCGGCGGCCCGGCCCGTACCAGGTGCAGGCGGCGATCGCCGCACTGCATGCACGCGCGCCACGTCCGGAGGACACCGATTGGCCGCAGATCGCGACGCTGTACCGCGGGCTGAAGGCGATGTGGCCGACGCCGGTGATCGAGCTGAACAGAGCGGTCGCGGTAGCGATGGCCGACGGGCCCGACGCCGGGCTCGCGCTGATAGAGCCGCTCGCCGAGGAGTTGGATCGGTATCACCTTTTCCACTCGGCCCGAGCCGACCTGCTTCGTCGCGCCGGGCGTACCAGCGAGGCTCACCTCGCCTATCGGCGGGCTGCCGATCTTGCGACCAATCCCGTCGAGCGCAAGTTCCTGCTGCGACGCCTCTCCGACGCTTGAGGCGGGAGCCGCCTAGCCGCTCCCGCGGCAATGTCTCGTCGGCCAGGTCGCGGCCGGATTCGCTGATACCCTCTTTGCGGCCTACAAACCTTCACCTCCGGCCCTCGAGGCAGGAAAGGGCGGTCATGTTCGCAGCCGTTAGTGCGCCCGGAAATCTCGGTGCCTAAACTTCGGCAGCTGGAGTCTCCGCCGGCGCTTCTGGTGCTTGAGGACGGCCGCGCCTTTTACGGGCGGGCCTTCGGCGCCGTCGGCGAGACTTTTGGTGAGGCAGTCTTTACGACCGGTATGTCGGGCTACCAGGAGACTCTGACCGACCCGAGCTACTACCGGCAGGTGGTCGTCGCCACCGCACCGCACATCGGCAACACCGGCTGGAATGACGAGGATGGCGAGTCCAGCAGAATCTGGGTGGCCGGCTATGTGGTACGCGATGCCGCTCGGATTCCCTCCAATTGGCGTTCTCGTCGAGATCTTGATCATGAGCTGCGGTCTCAGGGCGTCGTCGGCATGTGCGAGGTCGATACCCGCGCTCTGACCCGCCACATCCGGGAGCGAGGCGCCATGCGGGTGGGCCTCTCCAGTACGGAAACCAGCGCGTCGGCGTTGCTGGAACGGGTCAAGGCTCAGCCGTCGATGGTCGGCGCGCATCTCGCCGACGAGGTCAGCACCCCGCAGCCGTATGTCGTCAGGCCGGAGGGCGAACCACGGTTTCGGGTGCTGGCAGTCGATCTCGGCATCAAGTCAATGACACCGGTGCGGATGGCCGAGCGTGGTCTTGAGGTTCACGTAGTCCCATCGACGATCTCGTTCGCCGACATTGAGGCGACGAAGCCGGATGGGGTGTTCTTCTCCAATGGCCCAGGCGATCCGGCCGCAGCTGATCAACAGGTCGAGCTCTTGAAGTCGATCATCGCCGCAGGCATCCCGTATTTCGGCATCTGCTTCGGCAATCAGCTGTTCGGCCGGGCACTCGGCTTCGGCACCTTCAAGCTGGGCTACGGGCATCGTGGTATCAACCAGCCGGTGATGGACCTCACCACCCGCAAGGTCGAGGTCACCGCACATAATCACGGGTTCGCTGTGGCTGCCGAGCCTGGGGAGCGGCACCAGACGCCGTACGGCATTGCGGAGGTGAGCCATATCTGCCTCAACGATCAGGTGGTCGAGGGTTTGCAGCTCACGAATCCGGCTGGAAAGCTGCTGGGCTTCTCCGTTCAGTACCACCCAGAAGCCGCCGCGGGGCCACACGACGCCAGCTACCTCTTCGATCGTTTTGTCGATCTGATGGAGGGTGCCTAATGCCCCGCCGAACCGACATTCACTCGATCCTTGTCATTGGCTCAGGGCCCATCGTGATTGGCCAGGCGTGCGAATTCGACTACTCCGGTACCCAAGCCTGCCGGGTACTCCGGGACGAAGGCTTCCGGGTGATCCTGGTCAACTCCAACCCGGCGACGATCATGACCGATCCCGAGTTCGCCGACGCCACCTATATCGAGCCCATTAACGCGGACTTCGTCGAGCTGGTTATCGCAAAGGAACGTCCGGATGCGCTGTTGGCCACGCTGGGTGGTCAGACCGCGCTGAATACAGCCGTCGCCCTGCACGAGAACGGGGTTCTTGAGCGCTACGGCGTCGAGCTCATCGGCGCCTCCATCGAGGCAATCCAGCGGGGCGAGAATCGGGAGCAATTCAAGGCGATCGTGGAAGGGCTGAAAGACATTCCAGGCGGCCCGGCTGAGGTGGCTCGGAGCCGCATCTGTCACTCGATTGAAGACGTCCTGCTGGCCGCGGACGATCTTGGTTACCCGCTGGTGGTCAGGCCCAGCTTCACGATGGGTGGACTCGGCTCAGGCTTCGCCCATGACGAAGCTGATCTTCGGCGGATGGCCGGCACCGGCTTGTCCGCCAGCCCGACGACCGAGGTGTTGATCGAAGAGTCGATCGTGGGCTGGAAGGAATACGAGCTCGAGGTCATGCGGGACAAGGCCGACAACGTCGTGATCGTCTGCTCGATCGAGAACCTCGATCCGATGGGCGTGCATACCGGCGACTCGATCACGGTCGCCCCCGCGATGACGCTGACCGACCGCGAGTTTCAGCGGATGCGCGACGTGGCCATCGGCATCATTCGGGCTGTCGGAGTGGATACGGGTGGCTGCAACATTCAGTTCGCCATCGATCCTGCCAACGGGCGGATGATCGTGATCGAGATGAACCCGCGGGTGTCGCGATCCTCAGCCTTGGCTTCCAAGGCGACCGGTTTTCCGATTGCCAAGATCGCAGCGAAAGTGGCCATCGGCTATACCCTCGACGAGATCCCGAACGACATCACCCAGCAGACGCCGGCCAGTTTCGAGCCGACCCTGGACTACGTCGTCGTCAAAGTCCCTCGCTTTGCCTTCGAGAAGTTCCCAGCGGCCGACTCCACGCTGACCACCCACATGAAAAGCGTTGGCGAAGCGATGGCCATCGGCCGCAACTTCACCGAGGCTCTGGGCAAGGCGCTGCGCAGTCTGGAGGATCCCAAGGCACCGTTCGACTTCACTGCCGAGATCACCGATTCGGCTGAGGAGCTTTTGCAGCGAGCCGCGCGCCCACACGATGGCCGGCTCGATGTGATCATGCAGGCGCTCCGCGCGGGCGCCACCGCGGATCAGGTACACCAGGCGACCAAGATCGATCCGTGGTTTGTCGACCAGCTCGTCTTGATCTTGGAAACCGCAACGATGATCAAGTCCGCGCCGGAGCTGACCGCCCAGGCACTGCGTACGGCCAAGCGGCACGGGCTTTCCGATGCTCAGATCGCCGCCCTGCGGCACCTGAGCGAGGACGTGGTACGCGGGGTCCGCTGGGCGCTGGGGGTCCGGCCGGTCTACAAGACCGTTGACACCTGCGCCGCCGAGTTCGCCGCCCGGACTCCCTACCACTACAGCTCCTACGATCTCGAAACCGAGGTCGTGCCCCGCGACAAGCCGGCTGTGTTGATCTTGGGCAGCGGGCCGAACCGCATCGGTCAGGGCATCGAGTTCGACTATTCCTGCGTACACGCCGCGATGGCGCTGTCCGCAGCGGGCTACGAGACGATCATGGTGAACTGCAACCCGGAGACCGTCTCCACCGACTACGACACCGCCGACCGGCTGTACTTCGAGCCGCTGACGCTCGAGGACGTTCTGGAGGTCGTACACGCCGAGCAGGCGGCCGGACCGGTAGCGGGCGTCATCGTGCAGTTGGGTGGACAGACGCCCCTCCGGCTTGCTCAGCCGCTCAAGGATGCAGGCGTGGAGATTGTCGGAACCAGTCCGGAAGCGATCCACCTCGCCGAAGAGCGCGGCGCCTTCGGCCAAGTGCTCGCCGAGGCCAACCTTCCGGCGCCCAAGCATGGATTGGCTCGGTCTTTCGCAGAGGCGAAAAAGATCGCCGATGACATCGGCTACCCGGTGTTGGTGCGGCCGTCCTACGTGCTCGGCGGCCGAGGCATGGAGATCGTCTACGACGAATCGACCTTGTCCTCCTACATCACCCGGGCCACCGAGGTCTCACCTGCCCACCCCGTGCTCGTCGACCACTTCCTCGATGACGCGGTGGAGATCGACGTTGATGCGCTTTTCGACGGCAGTGAGCTTTACCTCGGCGGCGTCATGGAGCACATCGAGGAGGCAGGCATCCACTCCGGCGACTCGGCATGCGCCTTGCCGCCGATCACGCTCGGCGCGGAAGTGGTGGATCGGATTCGCTGCTCAACTGCGGCGATCGCACGCGGCGTCGGCGTCCGCGGCTTGATCAATATTCAGTTTGCCCAGGCCGGCGACACCCTGTTTGTCTTGGAGGCCAACCCGCGTGCCTCGCGTACGGTGCCCTTCGTCTCCAAGGCAACCGCCACCCCGCTGGCTAAAGCGGCTGCGCGCATCATGCTCGGCGCGACAGTGCAACAGTTACGCGACGAAGGGCTGTTACGCGCCACAGGTGACGGCACCACCGAGGACTCCTCGGCACCGATCGCGGTCAAGGAAGCGGTCATGCCGTTCAACCGCTTCCGCACGGTCGATGGAATTTCGGTGGACACCATCCTCGGACCGGAGATGAGATCGACTGGCGAGGTCATGGGCCTCGATGTCGCGTTCGGTACGGCGTTCGCCAAGAGCCAGGTAGCCGGTTTCGGTCCCTTGCCCACCAAGGGCACGGTCTTCATCTCGGTCGCCAACCGCGACAAACGGTTCGTGATCTTTCCGGTGAAGCGCCTTGTCGATCTTGGTTTTGAGATCTTGGCAACCGCTGGCACGGCATCAATGCTGCGTCGCCACGGCGTGGTGGTGACCACTGTCCGGAAGTTCAGCCAAGGTGTTGGTCCGGACGGGGAAAAGACCATCGTGCAGGCGATCTTGGACGGCCAGGTCGACATGATCTTCAACACGCCGCACGGGCTGAGCACCGACGGCCGGCCGCGGTTCGATGGTTACGAGATTCGCACCGCCGCGGTGCTCCGCAACATTCCCTGCGTGACCACCGTGCCCGGCCTCGCGGCAGCTGTCCAGGGCATCGAGGCGATCATCGCCGGCAATGTGGGCGTACGGTCCCTGCAGTCTTGGAGTAGCAGCGATTCGTGATCATCGATCTCGGCTACCGACGCCTCGTCCGGCCATTGTTGTTTCGGGCGTACGACGGGGATGCGGAGCGAGTGCATGATCGAACGCTCGCGGCCATTGCCCAAGCCGGACGCGGCAAGCAGACCCGCAGGGCACTAGCTGTGCTCTGTGCTCGCCATCGTCAGCCGGTCAGTGTCGCCGGAATCCAGTTTCCGGGTCTGGTCGGACTCGCTGCCGGGATGGACAAAGACGGGATCGGCATCAAGACCTGGGGCTCGCTCGGCTTCGGCTTCGTCGAGCTCGGAACGGTGACAGCTCAGTCCCAGCCAGGCAATAACAGACCGAGACTGTTCCGACTACCCAGCAGCGCAGCGATCATCAACCGGATGGGCTTCAACAACCGCGGCGCTCAGGCTCTGGCCGATCGACTTGAGGCTGCCGGGGTGGCCCGCGGCAACATGGCGGTCGGCATCCCGATCGGTATCTCGATTGGCAAGACCAAGGACGTGCCACTGGCCGACGCGATCGAGGACTACCTCGCCTCGCTGCGCCTTCTTGTGCCGTACGCGGACTATCTCGCCGTGAACATCTCCAGCCCAAATACACCTGGACTGCGCTCGCTGCACGATGCCCGGCCGCTGGCCGAACTCATCCAGGCGCTCGTGACCGAGGCATGGCGGCTCGCTGCCGGCGATCCACCGGTGCCGATCTTCGTCAAGGTCGCGCCAGACCTGACCGAGTCTGCATTGGAGGACGTTGTCGGCGTGTGCGACGACGCCGGTGCCGAGGGACTGATCGCAACGAATACGACCGTTTCCCGAGACGGCCTGCTGGCCGAGTCCTCGGCCGTCGAGCCTGGCGGCCTGTCGGGAGCTCCGCTCACCAGACGAGCCCTCGAGGTCGTCCGTTTCCTCGCTCGACGCACGTCGCTGCCGATCGTCGGGGTGGGCGGCGTCATGAGTCGCGACGACGGCCAGGCGTTGCTCGACGCCGGCGCCAGCTTGCTGCAGATCTACACCGGATTTGTCTACGCGGGCCCGACTCTGGTTCGACAGCTGAATCGGCTTGTGCCAGCGCGCGCTTCGGAAGGGAGGCTTTGATCAGGTCTTACGGTGAACGCCTCGCGACACTGCTCGCCGAACGCGGTCCACTCTGCGTGGGTGTCGATCCGCACCCCAACCTGCTGACCTCGTGGGGATTGGCCTGCGACGCTGCGGGCCTGGAACGCTGCGCTCGCGGCTTGATCGAGGCGCTGGCCAGCATCGTGCCGGTCTTCAAACCTCAGTCGGCATTCTTCGAGGCGTACGGGGCGGCCGGCATCGCGGTCTTGGAGCGCACCTTGGCCGACATCAAGGCGGCCGGTGCGATTGCGCTGCTCGATGTGAAACGCGGCGACATCGGCTCCACCATGGACGCGTATGCGGCT
Source organism: uncultured Actinomycetota bacterium (assembly GCA_963815975.1). Classification (GTDB taxonomy): domain Bacteria; phylum Actinomycetota; class Actinomycetes; order Propionibacteriales; family Propionibacteriaceae; genus Microlunatus. Next base: position 60,178 of record CAWFJC010000020.1, on the reverse strand, counting down.
GCCTATCTCAGCGACGGCTCGCCGCTCGCCGCCGATGCCATCACACTCAGCCCGTACCTCGGTTTCGGGACTCTTGACGGGGCCATTGAGCTGGCCGATCGAGGTGGTCGCGGGGTCTATGTGCTGGCCTTGACCAGCAATCCCGAGGGCCGCCAGGTCCAGCATGCCGGCGCGGCGGATGGGCGCACCATCGGCCAGCTGATCGTCGATGAGGCTGCCGGCCGTAACGCCGTCCGGCGCAAGCCTGGCGCCAGCCTCGGTCCGGTCGGAATAGTGGTCGGCGCCACCATCGGTCAGACCGGAACCGACTTCACCAAGCTCAACGGATCCATCCTTTCCCCCGGCATCGGAGCCCAGGGTGGTGCGGCTGCGGATATCGCGGCGGTCTTCGGCGAAGCGACCCGTTTTGTGCTTCCGTCCAGTAGCCGAGAGGTGATGTCGGCCGGACCGCAACCAGCGGCGCTCCAGGCTGTCGCGACACGGATGCTGGGTGAGATGAAAGGTGCCCTCAGGTTGAGGTAAGTTCTCAAGCCTCCACTTCCTGGCCCGTCAGACGAGGACGCGAGCTGTGACGATACCCCCGCTGAGCGACGAGCAGCGTCAACAGGCACGCCATGCTGCAACCGAGGCTCGACGCCGTCGCGCCGAGATCAAGCAAGCTCTGCGCTCCGGAGAGCGCAGCCTTGCTGAGGTGCTCGACCTTGCCGAGACGGACGACGTCGTTGCCCACGCCAAGGTCATCGACGTGTTGAAGGCACTTCCGCGGGTGGGTTCGGTGCGGGCGACCAAGGTCATGCAAAGGCTCGACATCGCCGCTAACCGCCGGCTGCGTGGGTTGGGTAAGCACCAGACGGCAGCGCTGATCGCTGAGTTCTCCGATCGGTCGGTGCCCCCGCCAGCTCAACAGTCGTGAACCAGGCCCGTCTCACCGTTCTTTCCGGACCGACAGCGGTGGGCAAGGGAACCGTCGTGACGCGCCTGATCCAACTCCATCCAGAGATCTTCGTCTCGATCTCCGTGACCACTCGTCGACCGCGCCCCGGCGAGATCGACGGCGTGCATTACCACTTTGTCTCTGATGATCAGTTCGATGCACTGATCGCTGACGGCGCGCTGCTGGAGTGGGCCGTCGTGCATGGTGTGCAGCGGTACGGCACGCCGCTGGCACCGGTCATGCAGGCCCTTGCGGCGGGTCGTCCGGCGTTGTTGGAGATCGATCTTCAAGGAGCGCGGCAGGTCAAGGCCAGCTTGCCTGAGGCCCGGTTCGTTTTCCTGGCGCCACCGTCGTGGCAGGAGTTGGTACGCCGGCTGGTGGGCCGCGGCACCGAATCGGCCACACAACGCGAACGGCGGTTGGAGACAGCGCGGGCCGAGCTGGCCGCTCAGGCCGAGTTCGACGACGTGGTGGTGAACCATGAAATCGACCAGGCGGTTGCAGACTTGGTAGCCTTGGTCTGTCTATAGCCGGACAGGCGTTTTGGCGTGTGCAGATCCATCTCCACGGCGAGCGCGGCCTGTGCCCCTGCCGGCTGGCCTGTTCACCAACCAAAGGTTCATACGTGTCTGGAAACCATCCCATTGCGGAGGGCATCACCAATCCACCGATCGACGAGCTGCTGAAGCAGTCGGACTCCAAGTACAAGCTGGTCTTATTCGCAGCCAAGCGCGCTCGCCAAATCAACGCCTACTACTCCCAGCTGGGCGAAGGTCTGCTTGATCACGTTGGCCCACTGGTCGAAACCACAGTTCAGGAGAAGCCCCTCTCGATTGCCCTGCGTGAGGTGAACGAAGGCAAGCTGCGCGTCTTCGATGTCGACCCTGATGCACCGGTGGACGAGGACACCGACACGCGCTTCGAGCCTGCCTGAGCAGCCGCTCCTGGTGATCGACAGGAGGACGCGGTGAGTCGCATTGTCCTCGGGGTGTCTGGCGGCATTGCCGCGTACAAGGCATGCGAACTTTTGCGACGGTTGCAAGGTGCCGGCCACGAGGTCACGGTGGTGCCAACTCTCGCCGCTTTGGAGTTTGTCGGCGTCAGCACGTGGGCTGCGTTGTCAGGCCGTCCGGTGCATACGTCGGTGTTCGACGACGTGCATCTGGTGCCACACGTCAAGATCGGCCAAGAGGTCGACCTGGTCTTCGTGGCGCCTGCGACTGCCGACCTGCTCGCTCGCGCCGCCAGCGGACGTGCCGACGACCTGCTCACCAACGTGCTATTGACCGCGGACTGCCCGATTGTTTTTGCGCCCGCCATGCATACCGAGATGTGGCTGCATGCGGCCACGCAAGCCAATGTGACCACGCTGCGCAGTCGCGGCGCGGTCGTCGTACGCCCCGATGTCGGACGGCTGACCGGACCTGATGCCGGTGTCGGACGGCTGCCTGATCCCGCCGAACTCTTTGCCGTTGCCGTCTCCGTGCTCGAGGACCCTGGCACCGCTGTCCGCGCGGCGAGCCAGGACATGGCAGGTCTGAAGGTCGTGGTCAGCGCCGGCGGCACCCGTGAGCGGCTGGACCCGGTCCGCTTTCTCGGCAACTCTTCCTCGGGTCTGATGGGATGGGCACTTGCCCGAGCCGCGGTGCTGCGCGGTGCCGACGTGCGTCTGGTCGCAGCCAACGTAGGGCTGCCTGCTCCGCCAGGCGCGGAGGTCGAACCGGTGGTCTCTACAGCAGACCTGGCGCAGGCCATGGCCGTCGCCGCCAAGGATGCCGATGTTGCCGTGATGGCGGCGGCGCCAGCCGATTTCACGCCCGCAACGCCCAGTCAGACCAAGATCAAGAAAACGGCGGACGATGGTATGGAGCTGACGCTGGTCCAGACCATCGACGTACTCGCCAGCCTTGTTCAGGCCAGAACAGACTCGCGCCAGGTCCTGGTCGGCTTCGCCGCGGAAACCCCCAGTCAGGGTCAGACATTGCTGGATCTCGGGCGGGCCAAGCTTGCGCGCAAGGGCTGCGACCTGCTGGTCCTCAACGAGGTCGGCCCGAATCTTGTTTTCGGCCAGCCGGACAGTCAGATAACAATCCTGAGTGCTGAAGGTGCGATCGGGCCGACCAGCGGGAGCAAAGACACACTTGCGCATCAAATTTGGGATGAAGCGCTCGCCCTACGATCGCGCCGGTAGGTTTCCGGGACATGGCTGGCAGACTTTTCACCTCTGAGTCGGTGACTGAGGGACACCCGGACAAGATCGCCGACCAGATCAGCGACTCGGTACTCGACGAATTGCTGCGGCAAGATCCGAACAGCCGGGTAGCGGTGGAATGTCTGGTGACGACCGGTCTGGTCGTCGTGGCCGGCGAAGTCACCACCGAGTCGTACGTGGAGATCCCCCGAGTGGTCCGGGAACGCATCATCAACATCGGCTACGACTCCTCGACAAAGGGCTTCGACGGTGGCTCCTGCGGCGTCGAGATTGCGATTGGCCAGCAGTCGCCCGACATCGCTCAGGGTGTAGACGTCGCTTTTGAAAGCCGGACCGGCGAGTCAACCGATCTCCTCGATCTGCAAGGAGCTGGCGACCAGGGCCTGATGTTCGGCTACGCCTGCAGCGAGACGCCATCGCTGATGCCGCTGCCGATCGATGTGGCCCACAGACTCGCCGAGCAGCTGGCCACGGTGCGCAAGGACGGCACCATGCCGTATCTGCGCCCCGACGGCAAGACCCAAGTGACTGTCGAATACGACGGTGATCGGCCCATTCGAATCGACACCGTCGTGCTGTCGAGCCAGCATGCAGCCGACATCGATCTCGATGCATTGCTCGCTCCTGATGTTCGTAAGCACGTCGTCGACCCTGTGCTGGAGCGCTACGACATCGACATCAGCGACTATCGGCTGCTGGTCAATCCGACCGGCCGTTTCGAGATTGGTGGACCGATGGGGGACGCCGGTCTCACTGGGCGCAAGATCATCGTGGACAGCTACGGCGGCATGGCGCGGCACGGCGGCGGGGCGTTCTCCGGTAAAGATCCGTCGAAGGTCGATCGATCAGGTGCCTACGCGATGCGTTGGGTAGCCAAGAACGTAGTGGCGGCGGGCCTCGCCGGCCGCTGCGAGGTGCAGGTCGCGTACGCCATCGGCAAGGCTCACCCGGTGGGCTTCTACGTGGAGACCTTTGGCACAGAGCTGGTGCCGGTCGAGCAGATTCAGCAGGCCGTACTGGACGTATTTGATCTACGCCCAGCGGCGATCATCCGCGACCTCGATCTGAAGCGGCCGGTGTATGCCCAGGTGGCGGCGTACGGACACTTTGGCCGGGAGTTGCCTGGGGTGACCTGGGAAAGGGTCGATCGGGCTGCCGCGCTGGCAGCTGCGATTCGCGGCTGACAAAGGCCCGGGTTTCAGGAGGATCTGGGGTCCAATTCGTCGCCTGTGATCGCAGACGACCCGGATTCGGCCGGAGTGTCAGTGGCTGCCGCCTATCATCTGGTGTGCGCGAGCCCAGCCAGCCTGAGCTTCCGGTTGCCAGGGTGTTTGTCGACATTCCCCTCAGTCACCTCGACCGGCCCTTCGACTATGCGGTGACGGCCGAGCAGGATGCCGGCGCCGTGCCCGGCTCTCGAGTGCGGGTACGGTTTGCGGGCCGCCTCCGGGACGGCTTCATCGTGCAGCGGGTAGCGACCGCTGATCATGAAGGGGCGTTGACCCCGCTCCACAAGATCGTTTCCAGCGAGCCTGTGCTCACCAGCGAGATCGCCAGGTTGATCAGGAAGGTTGCTGATCACTACGCGGGAACGTTCGCTGATGTGATGCGCCTGGCGGTCCCGCCGCGACATGCCGCGACAGAGCGCGCCGAACGGGCCAGGACAGACCACTCCCTGCCCCATGATCATCCAGTCGGGCCGTTGCTGGACTATCCCGCTGGCGCAGGGTTCCTGACAGCCCTCCGTGACAAACGCAGCCCTCGCGCGCTATGGCAGGTAACGCCAAGCGCGTTGCCAAGCGGAGACTGGGCGCTCGGGCTGGCCACCGCTGCACGTGCGTGCGCGGACGGCGAGCGGGGCGCGGTGATCGTCGTGCCCGACCAAACTGATCTTGATCGGCTCACTGAAGCCTGTCGGCACGTTCTTGGTGCGACTGGCTTCGCCGTGTTGATTGCCGAAGCCGGCCCCGCGGCTCGATACCGAGCCTTCTTGTCAGCGTTGCGCGGCGAGGTACGGGTGGTGATCGGGAATCGCGCTGCCGCGTACGCGCCGGTTCATGATCTTGGTCTGGTCGCGCTCTGGGACGATGGCGACGACCTGCTCGCCGAGCAACGTGCCCCCTATCCCCATGCGCGGGAGGTGTTGGCGATTCGGGCCGCCGATGCGCACGCTGGTGTGCTGTTCGCGAGCTACGCCAGAACCGCCGAGCTGCAGAGCTGGCTCGAGCGCAGCTGGCTTCGCGAGATCGCAGCAGATCGGGTTTCGGTACGGCATGCCGCCCCGAGAGTACGAGTGACGGCCGACTCCGACTTTGCGCTGCAGCGCGACCCAACCGCCCGCGCGGCGCGCCTGCCGCATGAGGTGTTCGAGATGATGCGGGCGACCTTGCCGCAGGGGCCGGTTCTGGTCCAAGTGCCGCGAGCGGGCTACCTCGTAGCTCTGGTCTGTCAGGAGTGCCGCGAGCCGATGCGATGCAAGTTCTGTGGCGGTCCGACAAGCGGGCAGGCCGGCGGGTCTGCCGAGGTCGCGACGGCTCGTGTTTCCTGTACCTGGTGCGGCAGGCCGCAGGTCGAGTGGGAATGTCCCATTTGCGGCTCGCGTCGGGTCCGTGCGCCTATCGTCGGCGCTGAGCGGACGGCCGAGGAACTGGGCAAGGCCTTTCCGCACACCCCTGTTCGGCACTCGATCGGCGGCAGGCGGCTGGAGGTCGTCGCCGACGGCCCGGCCATCGTGGTGGCCACGCCAGGGGCTGAGCCGCCAGCAGAGGGTGGCTACGCCGGCGCCGTCTTGCTGGACACGGCGTTGCTCCTGCTCCGCCGAGATCTGCGAGCGGCAGAAGAAGCGCTACGTCGGTGGCTCAACGTGGTCGCGCTTGTCCGCAGCGGGGCGGACGGCGGATCTGTCATCGCGGTGGGGGAAAGCTCCGGGCGCGCTCTGCAGGGGCTGGTGCGGGTGGATCCCGGCGGCTTCGCCGCGCGCGAGCTGGGTGAACGTGCAGCTGCGCGATTTCCTCCGGCGGTCACGATGATCACTGTCGAAGGCCCCCACGACGCGCTGGAGGAGTTCAACTCGCTGACGCAGCAGGCGTCACCTGTCGAGATGCTTGGTCCCGTGGATCTGGATACGCCAGGACCGACGGTCGAGAACTCAGCCGCTGCGATCCAGCGCCTCGTCTTGCGTGCTCCACTCAGTGCTGGCCCACAACTGATCCGCGCCGCGAAGGAGGCCGCAGCGATCCGCAGCGCCCGAAAGAGCAGCGGTCCGCTCCGGATCAGGGTGAATCCGGTCGCCTTGAGTTAATACCCCACGAGGTGATCCCCCTGAGCTGATCCCCCTGATGTGATCCCGTTGCCTCGCAAAATGTCGGTCAATTAGCAATGATCGACATTGAGGCGCTGCGTCGGGGCGTTGGTGGCGTTTTCCAGCTGCGAAGACCCAGGAGTGCACTGTGCTCACCTCAGCGCCCGGACTACTCGATGTCACTACTGAGCCTCACCCGCAAGGGGTGTTCGCGCCGGTCGTGGACGAGGTCGACGTCTCCGACCTCAGCATTGAGGGCGAGCTGCCGGCTGAGATCGAATCCCCAGCACTGCCTACGTCAAGAAGGGCGGCCGGTTCGCACGGCGCGTGGCCGCCAACGGAGGAGTAGCCCATGAACCCGCTCAGTCTGATCCTCGGCTTTCTCCCGCTCATCGCCTTCAACATTCTGGCCGGTCGAGTCGCGAACAACGGAATCGCGTGGGGAGCCCTGGTCGCGTTGGCCATTGCGCTGATCAACATGGCCATTACGCGGCCGCGGTGGCCGCCGAAGATCATCAACTTGATCTCGGCAAGCCTCTTCCTCGTGCTCACCCTGATCGGGTTCTTGGGCAACCGCAGCATCGACGGTTGGCTCTTCGACTGGGCGAGCGGTTTGGTCACCGTCACGCTCGGTCTGCTGCTCTTCGTGACTATGCCGATCATGCCCTTCACCGAGCAGTACGCCCGGGAGCGCGTATCGCGCGAGTACTGGGGGACACCAACATTCAAGAAGGTCAACCGGGTGCTCAGCCTGACCTGGGCAGCCGCAATCGTGATCATCGGGCTGGCCAGCATGGCCGTGGCATTCCTGGACGAACGGGCCGGCTCGACGTCCAATACCAGCCTGCTGGATCTCATCCTCAATTGGGTCGTGCCCATCGCCATCCTGGTGTTCATGGTGCGGTTAACTGCCATCTACCCAGACCGGGCCCGGAAGGCTGCCGCAGCCTCGGATGAGGCCCAACAGGCCGAATCAGCTGGGCCCTCAAGCGCTTCTGCAAGCACCTAACGCGAAACAAAGGCTGAGCTGCGTCGCTGGCACTTCACTATCGTGACGGCCGTCAAGAAAATGATACGGTCGAGCCAGCGAGTGAAGGAGCCCAGATGAGCGTGCGCGAAGGTTTTCGTCCCATCGAGGAGGGAGTGCAGACCGATTTCCGGGAGTCGATGAGCTACGCCGACTACCTTGACCTCGACAGGCTGCTGGCCGCGCAGCACATGAGGAGCGATCCACCGCATCACGATGAGCTGCTTTTTATCGTGCAGCACCAGACCACGGAGCTGTGGCTCAAACTCATGCTGCACGAGCTGCGCGGCGTGCGTGCCTACCTGGATGCCGACCATGTCCACCACGCCCTGAAGTGCCTGGCGCGCGTCAAGCACATCCAGCGCACGCTGACCGAGCAGTGGTCGGTGCTGGCCACCCTGACACCCAGCGAGTACGCGGAGTTTCGCGGCACCCTCGGCAGCGCATCGGGCTTTCAATCCGCGCAATACCGCGCCGTCGAGTTCATCCTGGGCAACAAGAACGAGCAGATGCTCAAGATATTCGTCTCGGATCAGGCGGCGTCCGCCATGCTGGCGGAGCTGCTGGAGCAACCATCGGTTTACGACGCCTTTTTGAGCTTTCTGGCCCGCCGCGGGCTCGAGGTTCCAGACGATGTGCTGCAGCGCGACGTACGGCGACCCTGGGTGCTGCAACCGGCGCTGATCCCGGTCTTCCGGTCCATCTACGAGGCTGTCGACCGCGCCTTCGACCTCTACGAAGCGTGCGAATCGCTGGTCGATGTGGAGGACAACTTCCAGTTTTGGCGATTTCGTCATCTGCGGACTGTGCAGCGCACCATCGGCTTCAAGACCGGCACCGGCGGCTCATCTGGCGTGCGCTTCCTGCAGAAGGCATTGGACTTGACCTTCTTTCCCGAGCTCTACGCGGTGCGAACCGAGATTGGCTGATGAGCGCGCGGTTTGCCGTTGACGATCTCTGGATCGGTCATCGCTGTGGACCAACGGTTCTCGTGGAGGTAGCCGGTCGGCTACGGCCGGTCGAATTCGGGCTTGCCGCCGTCCGGCGGTCTGGGGTACCGAGACTTCCGGGGGCGGTCATGCCTGGCATCGCCGACCGGCATGTCCATCTTGGTCTGGTAGCTGCCGCCGCGCTCGCCGACACCGCTGTCGTTGAGGTACACGACCTCGGGTGGATACCGCGGGTAGCGCGTACCTGGAAGATCAACTCGCCCACTGGCGGCCTCGTCAAGATCGCTGGGCCGTTTCTGACCGCCGTTGGCGGCTACCCGGCCGACCGGGCGTGGGCCCCACCAGGATCGGTACGAGGACTGGCCGGACCTGAGGACGGCGTACGTGCGGTGGAGGAGGCCGCCGCGTACGGGCACGACATGATCAAACTGGTGTTGCACAGCGGAGCGCCACTGCTCGATGACGCAACGCTCGTTGCTGTAGTGCGCGCCGCACACCGGCATCGGCTGCCGGTCGGCGTCCATGCTGAGGGTGAAGGTCAAGCCCGGCGCGCCTACGAGGCCGGCTCCGACATCCTTGTCCATGTGCCGTGGACCGAGTCATTGCCTGATGATCTGATCGCTGCAATGGCACGCTCCATGACATGGACGTCGACGTTTGCGATTCACCCTGACGCGGGCCGGGAGAGGGCACTCGACAATGCTCGTCGGTTCATCCGGGCAGGCGGGTGGCTGCACTACGGCACCGACATGGGGAACGGCCCAACGCCCATTGGGCCTCGATCGGAGGAGATCAGGGCTATGGGCGAGGCCGGCCTCGCGGGTGACGCTCTGCTGCAAGCTATGACCGCCAGTCCGGGACGCGACGGTCTGCCAATCCGTTCCGCGGTGCACGCATTACTTCCACTGCCGAACGACGCGGCCGAGGCCGTGGCCTGGATGAGTCAGGCTCGCCGGCTGGTGGGCGTCATCGAGGAAGGAACCATCGCATGACCGACAACCACACCGACGACCTCGCCGATCGGGCCGCGGCGCTCGATGCGGCCGACCAGCTCGCCGGCTTCCGCCGCGAATTCATCGGCTCAGACGATCCGGCAATCTCCGCCTACCTCGACGGCAACTCACTAGGTCGTCCACTTCGGGCCACCGCTGACCGGATCGGCAGCTTTGTCGAGGAAATTTGGGGAAAACGGCTCATCCGTGCCTGGGACGAAGGCTGGATGGATGATCCGATACGCATCGGTGATCAGATCGGTCGCGTCGCTTTGGGCGCGGCACCCGGCCAGACAGTCGTTGGTGACTCAACGAGCGTGATGCTCTACAAGTGGATTCGGGCCGCACTGGCAAGCCAACCCGGGCGAGACGAGATCATTGTCGACGTCGGCAACTTTCCTACCGATCGCTTTGTCGTGGAGGGGATTGCTGCGGAGCTGGGCACGTACGTGCAGTGGCTGAGGGCGGAGCGGAGCGGAGGCATCACCGCCGATCAAGTGAGTGACGTGGTCGGGTCGCGCACCGCGCTCGTCCTGCTCAGCGACGTGGCCTTTCGATCCGGTTATCTCGCAGACGTGCCCGCGATCACAGCGCTTGCTCATGATCATGGTGCGCTGGTGCTCTGGGATGTCTGTCATTCGGCGGGCGTGATCCCGCAGCAGCTCGATGACTGGCAAGTCGATCTGGCGGTCGGCTGCACATACAAGTACCTCAACGGCGGCCCCGGCTCACCGGCTTTCGGTTATGTGCGCGCCGACCTCCTTCAGCGTCTCCGGCAGCCCATCCAAGGCTGGATGGGTTCGGCGAGTCCGTTTGCGATGGCGGAGCATTACACGCCGTCCGATGGCATCCGTCGCTTCCTCAGTGGAACTCCGTCGATCATCGGGATGCTTGCCACCCAAGACATGCTGGCGCTGATTGAACGAGCCGGAATTGCGGCGATTCGAGCCAAGTCCGTTGCGCTGACCGAGTTCGCGATTCAGATCTCGGATCAGGTGCTCGACCCGCTCGGGGTCCACATCGGCTCGCCTCGGGACCCGGCGCAGCGCGGGAGTCACATCACCTTGGAGCATCCTGAGTTTCGCGTGGCGACAGCTCGGCTCTGGGAGCGGGGGGTCATTCCTGACTTCCGTCCGCCCGACGGACTGCGGATCGGGCTTTCACCGTTGAGCACCAGCTTCGCCGAGGTGTATCGGGGTCTGCTGGTCGTGCGGGAGGTGTTGTCGCGTGACGTGCCCTGAGCCCTTCGACAAGCTCAGGACGGCGCCCTTCGACAAGCTCAGGACGGCGCCTGTCGAAGGGCGCGCGCTTCGACAGGCTCAGCGCGCATCTGTTTCAGATGATGCGGACTCGCGCTCCGGCAGCGCCACCTCGTTGCTTCGTACGATCGTCGGCTGCTATCTGCGGCGGTGTGGCGGTTGGATCGCCGTCTCGGCCTTGACCGAGCTGATGGCAACGGTGGGGGTCAGCCAAACGCGCACCCGGACGGCCATACTTCGGGTGCGTAGCAAGGGTCTGCTCGATCCTGAGATGCGGGACGGCAGGGCCGGTTACGCGCTGGGGCCGACTGCCATTCCGGCCCTGGCTCGAGGCGATCGGCGTATCTACACAGCGAGGCAGATGGACCCGTCGGGCCGATGGTGCCTGATTTCGTACTCGATCCCTGAGAGCCAGCGGCAATTGCGGCACCAGCTACGCCGTCGGCTGGCGGGGATCGGCTGCGGCGCTGTCTCGGCCGCGCTGTGGATCTGCCCCGAATATCTCGCCGCAGAGGTGGAGGAGATCCTCGCAGATCTCGGCGTACGCACCTCGGCTGCCATCTTTTTGGCTGATGAGACTCGGGTGGCCGGTGGCCTCGAACGCGCCGTCGGGCAATGGTGGGACTTGCCGGCGATCGCCGCCCGGCATCAGAGTTTCCTGTCCGCGTACGGATCTGTAGCGGCTTCCGACCTCACCCCGCGCCAGGCGTTTGCTACCTGGATCGGGTGCGTCGACGCCTGGCGGATCATCCCGTACGTCGACCCCGGCTTGCCTGCGGCGTGGCTTCCCGCCGACTGGCCGGGCAACCTGACCGTTCGCCTTTTCGCCGATCTTCGCGAGCAACTCGAACAGCTCAGCGGCCGGTATGTGCACCAGGTGACATCCGGTCCCCGATCTAGCCTCCAGCCGGGATCAGGCGCGGCGCCCTAGACTCCTCCGGTGCGAATTGTCTTCGGCGGCACTCCGGATGTCGCGATCCCATCCCTGGACGCGCTGGTCAAGTCCCGCCACGAGATCCTCGCCGTGGTCACCGGCCGGATGCCCCCAGTGGCCGGGGCAAGCACCTCGCTGCGAGTCCTGTCGCGCAACGGGCCGGCGAGTTGGGCATTGAGCTCCTGAAGCCACAGCGGCCGCGGGATGAATGGTTCGTCGACCGGCTGACCGAGCTTGCCCCCGACTGTTGTCCCGTCGTCGCGTACGGGGCGTTGCTTCCGCAGCGCGTGCTGGACATTCCGCGTCATGGTTGGGTCAACTTGCACTTCTCGGTGCTGCCGGCCTGGCGCGGCGCGGCGCCTGTGCAGCGCGCGATCCTGGCGGGTGATCAGAGCACCGGCGCGACCACCTTTCAGATCGTGCTCGAGCTCGATGCCGGGCCGATCTTCGCCTCCGTCACTGAGCCGATCCGCCCGGACGACACGGCTGGAGACCTGTTGCACCGCCTCGCCCTGAGTGGTGCCCAACTGCTCGTGGACACTGTCGACGGGATCGAGGACGGCACGCTTACCCCGTCCCCACAGCCGGAAACTGATGCTCAGGTGAGCTACGCGTCCAAGATCACCGTGCAGGATGCCGAGATCGATTGGAGCCGACCGGCCGATGTCATCGATCGGCTGATTCGCGGGTGTTATCCGGCACCGGGGGCCTGGACCACCTTCAACGGCGATCGGTTCAAGATCAACTCAGCGGGGCTCTCCAGCCTCGTTCTGCCAGCAGGCGCACTGGAGATCACGAAGCGGTCCGTGCATGCCGGCACCGGCAGTCGAGCCCTGGAACTGGGTGAGGTGCAAGCCCAGGGCAAGAAGCCGATGGCCGCCGCCGATTGGGCGCGCGGCGTTACCTTCGACGCCGAGCCGCAGCTCGGTGCCCGCCTGATTGAGCTTGAGTGAGCATTCCCGATACCGCGCGCAGTCAGAGACGTCGCCGTCCCGATCGGGCCCGACGGGTTGCCTTTGACGCGCTACGGGCCGTAAACGGCGAGGGGGCCTATGCCAACCTCGTGCTGTCGGCGCTGCTTCGGGAGCGTCGGCTGACCGGTCGCGACGCGGCGTTCGCCACCGAGCTGCTGGCCGGGACCTGTCGCTGGCAGGGTAGCTACGACACGATCATCGTTGCAGCGGCCGGCCGGCCGCTCAAGGAGTTTCAGCCAGCCGTCGTGGACCTGCTGCGACTCGGCGCGCATCAGATCCTCGCCATGCGGGTTCCGACGCCGGCCGCTGTCGCCGCAGGCGTTGATTTGGCCGCCGCCACCGTCGGCGAGCGGGTCACCGGGCTGGTCAATGCTGTGCTACGCCGCATCGCCGAACGGAGCCTGGACGAGTGGCTGGACCAGCTCGCGGAAGGGCTCGATGATCATGATCAGCTGGCATTGCGGACCGCACATCCGCGCTGGATCGTTGACGCGTACGCCGAACTGCTGGAGCCGTCGGAGCTCGAGCAGGCGCTGGCCGCCAACAATCACAGTCCGGCTATCAGCCTGGCTGTGCGGCCAGGTCTCGCCGAGGTGGACGACCTGGTACGCGCCGGAGCGGAGCCCAGCGGCTACTCGCCCTTTGGCGCTCGCTGGCGTGGCGATCCTGCCGACCTTGCGCTCGTCCGGGACGGCCGAGCGGGTGTGCAGGACGAGGGCTCCCAGCTGGTGACCTGGGCGCTGACCAGCGTGGCTGGTCCACCGGGCTGGTGGCTTGACCTCTGCGCCGGGCCCGGCGGCAAATCCGCGCTGCTGGCAGGTCTGACGCGTCTGGATGGCAGCAAACTGCTTGCAGTGGACGTGGCGCCGCATCGGGCGATGCTGGTCGCTGCTGCGCTACGCGCCTATGCCGGTGACGGATCGGTACCGACAGTTGTGGTCGCCGACGGTACCCGGCCTGCTTGGCGCTCCGACTCTTTTGCCCGGGTGCTGGCCGATGTGCCGTGTACCGGGCTGGGTGCACTCCGGCGCCGGCCGGAGTCCCGCTGGCGGCGCGGACCGGCGGACGTGGAGCAACTGCACCCGCTGCAACTCGCACTGCTGGCCTCCGCCATAGACAGCGCCGCTCCAGGCGGCATCGTCAGCTACGTGACCTGCTCGCCACATCGCCGCGAAACAAGCGACGTGCTGAGCGAAACCCTCGCCGTACGCAGCGACGTTGAGGTGATTCCGGCTACCCAGCTGCTGCCCGAGGTTCCGGATGCTGCTCTTGGCCCGTATCTACAGCTCTGGCCGCATCGACACGGTACCGACGCCATGTTCGCGGCCTACCTGCGCAAGACGGGCTAACACTAGAGTCGACTCCGTGGCCCCGAGAATCATGCCGAGCATCCTGTCGGCCGACTTCGCGAACCTGCAGACGGCGATCGAAAGTGTGCCGAGCTCGGACGCGATACATGTTGACGTGATGGACAACCATTTCGTGCCGAACCTGACACTCGGGCTCCCTGTCGTCGAGTCGATCCGCAAGATCACCGACAAGATCTTGGACATCCATCTGATGATCGAGCAGCCCGACCGCTGGGCGCCGGCGTACGCGGAAGCTGGAGCGGAATCGGTCACGTTTCACGTGGAGGCAGCTGCGGCACCGGTGCGGCTAGCTCGTGAGCTACGCAAACTGGGGGCTCGGGCCGCCTTGGCGCTCAAACCCGCCACGCCGATCGAGCCGTACGAAGACCTGCTGCCGGAGCTCGACATGGTGTTGATCATGACCGTTGAGCCGGGCTTCGGCGGTCAGAGCTTCCTCGACATGTGCCTTCCCAAGATCACCCGGACGCGGGCGATGCTGGACAAGCTTGGTGGTGATATCTGGCTGCAGATCGACGGCGGCGTCTCGGCCAAGACGATCGAACGCTGTGCGGCGGCGGGCGTCGACTCTTTCGTGGCCGGATCATCGGTATTCGGCGCTGAGGATCCCGACGCCGCAGTGGCCAAGCTGCGCGAACTCGCCGCTGCAGCTACCTAACCCTGGCGGCGGCGTAGGTAGCGCTCGAATTCGGCGGCGATAGCATCCCCGCTGGCCTCGGGCAGCTCGGTGGCATCCTGCATCTGCTCCAACGATGCGACGTACTCGGCGACCTCGGAGTCTTCGGCAGCCAGCTCGTCAACGCCCCGCTCCCACGCCCTGGCGAGCTCGGTCAGTTCACCAAGATCAAGAGAGGTGTCGAGTACTCGCTCCAGCTGGGAGAGCAGCGCCAGTGTGGCCTTCGGGCACGGCGGGTGCGAGACGTAGTGCGGGATAGCCGACCACAGTGTGAGAACGTCCACGCCACCGCGGCTCAGGACGTCGCCGAGTACGCCGATGATGCCAGTCGGACCTTCATAGCTCGATGGCGCGAGGCCGAGTTGCTTCATCAACTCCCGGTTCTGCGTCGAGACCGATACCGGGATCGGGCGGGTGTGCGGCGTGTCGGCGAGCAGGGCACCAAGCAGATGCACCCGGGTCACGTTCGCCGAGCTCAGCGCTGATGCGATCAAGGTACTGAACTGCCGCCATCGCAGATTGGGCTCCAAGCCTTGGACCAAGATCAAGTCGCGACCGTCCGGCAGCTCGGCGATCTTCAATTCCGTGGTGGGCCAGGTGATCTCGCGCTCATCGTCCTCGGTGAGCTCCACCCGGGGGCGGTTGACTTGGAAGTCATAGAACTCGTCAGGGTCCAGTGCGTAGACCGATTCGGCCTGGTATGTCTCGGCAAGATGTTCGACGGCTCCGGTCGCCGCGTTTCCCGCGTCGTTCCAGCCCCCGAAAGCCATCACCACCACCGGGTCGACCAGATCGCGCAGGTCTCGACCGGCCGAGCTGGGGGAGTCGGGCATGGGTTTCACTGTAGCCGTCGTGGCGCTGAGGGACTCGCGCTCCACATCGTGGTAGTTCAGTGCCGAGGCGGCCCGAGGCGATTATTCTCGCGAGATGCCCGATGGCCTGACGCCAGACCTGCGAACAACCTTGTCACAACGTGTTGTGATCGCGGACGGGGCCATGGGGACGATGCTGCAGGGTTATGACTTGACACTGCAGGACTTCGATCAGCTGGAAGGCTGCAACGAGATCCTGAACGTCACCCGCCCAGATATCGTCCGGGCGATTCACGACGCGTACTTCACCGTCGGCGTCGATGCAGTCGAGACCAACTCCTTCGGCACCAATCTCTCCGCGCTGGGGGAATACGGCATTGCACACCGCATCTCCGAGTTGGCTGAGGCCGCAGCGCGGATTGCCCGCGAGTCCGCTGATGCGTACAGCACACCGGAGCGGCCACGCTGGGTGCTCGGCAGCGTCGGCCCGGGCACCAAACTGCCAACGCTCGGCCATGTTTCCTACGCCCAGCTGCGAGACGCCTATCAGCAGCAGGTCGAAGGCCTCCTCGTCGGCGGCGTCGACGCCGTGCTCATCGAAACCTCCCAAGATCTGCTGCAAACCAAGGCCGCCACGCTGGGTGCCAAACGGGCGCTGGCGTACGCCGGGCGCGATCTTCCGGTGATCGTGCACGTGACGGTCGAGACCACGGGCACCATGCTGCTTGGATCCGAGATCGGTGCCGCGCTCACCTCACTCGAGCCGCTCGGCATCGACATGATCGGGCTGAACTGTGCGACCGGCCCATCGGAGATGAGCGAGCATCTGCGGCATCTCTCTCGGTACGCGACGGTCGGGGTCAGCTGCATGCCGAATGCCGGTCTGCCTCAACTGACTGCCAAAGGGGCGGTTTATCCGCTGCAGCCGGTCGAGCTGGCTGACGCGCTGGAGCAGTTCGTCGGCGAGTTCGGACTTGGATTGGTGGGTGGTTGCTGCGGCACCGGACCAGAGCACCTCCGGCAGGTGGTCAAACGCCTCGAAGGCCGGCAGGCGGCGGATCGCTCGACTAGCCACATCGCAGCTGCTGCTTCGTTGTATGCCGAGGTGCCGTTCCGGCAGGACATCAGCTACCTCTCCATCGGAGAGCGGACCAACGCCAACGGGTCGAGGGCGTTCCGCGATGCCCTGCTGGCCGAGCGCTGGGATGACTGCGTCGACATCGCCCGGTCCCAGATCCGCGACGGCGCCCACATGCTCGATCTCAATGTCGACTATGTCGGCCGAGACGGCGTCGCCGACATGCGGAATGTTGCCTTCCGGCTGGCGACCGCATCGACACTGCCCATCGTGCTGGACTCCACCGAGCCGGCGGTGCTGCAAGCAGGCCTGGAATGTCTCGGTGGCCGCGCTGTGATCAACTCCGCCAACTACGAAGACGGTGACGGGCCCGAATCTCGATTCAGCCGGGTGATGAGCCTGGTCGCGGAGCACGGCGCTGCGGTGATCGTGCTCACCATTGACGAGGAAGGCCAGGCGCGGACGGCGGATTGGAAGGTGCGCGTCGCGCAGCGGGCGATCACCGACATCACGGAGAACTTCGGGCTGCGCCAGAGCGACATCATTCTCGACTGCCTGACCTTCCCGATTGCCACCGGGCAAGAGGAAACCCGCCGGGACGGCATCGAGACCATCGAGGCCATTCGCGAAGTGAAGCGGCTCTTCCCCGATGTCCAGACGACGCTGGGCCTGTCCAATGTCTCCTTCGGTCTGAACCCGGCGGCCCGCGTAGTGCTCAATTCGGTGTTTCTCAACGAATGCATCGACGCCGGCCTCGACTCCGCCATCGTGCATGCCGCCAAGATCATCCCGATAGCCCGGATCCCGGACGAGCAACGGGACGTGGCACTCGACATGGTCTACGACCGGCGGCGTCCGGCCACCGACACCGAGCCTGCGTACGACCCGCTGCAACGCTTCCTGGAGCTTTTCGAAGGTGTGACGACAGCCGACGCCAGAGCTGAGCGTGCTGCGGAGCTCCTTACGCTTCCGGTCGGGGAACGACTGCAGCGCCGCATCATCGACGGGGAAGGCAAAGGGCTCACAGACGACCTTGAGGCAGCGTTGGCGGCGGGTACGCCGGCGATGGAGATCATCAACACCGACCTGCTGGCCGGCATGCGGGTGGTCGGCGAGCTCTTCGGATCGGGCCAGATGCAGCTGCCCTTTGTGCTGCAGTCGGCTGAGGTGATGAAGACCGCGGTCGCGTACCTGGAGCCACATCTGGAGAAGACCGACGCCCGCGGCAAGGGCACCATCGTGCTTGCCACAGTCAAGGGTGATGTGCACGACATCGGCAAGAACTTGGTCGACATCATCTTGACCAACAACGGATACACCGTGGTGAATCTGGGCATCAAGCAGCCGATCGGCGCGATCATCGACGCCGCACAGGAGCACCACGCCGATGTCATCGGCATGTCGGGTCTGCTGGTCAAGTCCACCGTCGTCATGAAGGAGAACCTGGAAGAGCTCAATCGCCGGGGGATTGCGACCGCATACCCGGTCTTTCTCGGCGGCGCGGCGCTCACCCGCGCGTACGTCGAACAAGATCTTCGCGAGGTCTTTGCCGGCGAGGTCCGCTACGCCCGGGACGCGTTCGAAGGATTACGGCTGATGGACGCGCTGATGGCGGTCAAACGAGGAGAGGAGGGAGCCGCGCTGCCAGCGCCGCGGGAACGCCGGGTCAAGGCCCGCGGGTCAACCCTCGTCGAGGATCGAGTGGAGACCGAGCTGCCCCGCCGTTCCGATGTCGCGGTCGACATCGACGTCCCGATTCCGCCGTTCTGGGGCGACCGGATCGTCAAGGGCATCTCGCTAGCCGATGTGGCGGGCTATCTCGACGAACGGGCCACCTTTATGGGCCAGTGGGGATTGAGAGGATCCAGGAACGGACCGTCGTACGAGGAATTGGTCGAAAGTGAGGGCCAGCCGCGGCTGCGACTGTGGCTTGACCGCATCCAGACCGATGCGATCGCGGAGTTCGCGGTGATCTATGGATATTGGCCGTGCTACAGCGAGGGCAACGACCTTGTCGTACTGCGTCCCGGATCCGAAGTCACCGACCCGGGAGCGGAGCTGCACCGCTACACCTTCCCGCGGCAGACTCGGGGACGCTACCTGTGCTTGGCGGACTTCTTCCGCGAGCGCGATCTGGCGGCACTCAAGGGACCCGACGTCGTGGCATTCCACCTTGTCACGATGGGATCGCAGGTCGCGAAGGTGACCGCCAGCCTGTTCGAGCACAACGCGTACCGGGACTATCTGGAGTTGCATGGGCTCAGCGTGCAGCTGACCGAGGCGCTGGCCGAGCTGTGGCATGCCAGAATCCGCGCGGATTTCGGCTTTACCCGCGACGATGGTCCGATGGCGGAGATGATCCGCGACCAGGCCTACCGCGGCTCCCGATACTCCTTTGGCTATCCCGCGTGTCCGGAGCTGGAGGATCGCCGCAAACTCGTGGCTTTGCTGCGTCCCGAGCGAATCGGCGTGGAGCTGTCCGAGGAGCTCCAGCTGCATCCTGAGCAGTCCACCGACGCGATGATCGTGCACCATCCCGAGGCGAAGTACTTCAACGCCCGGTAGACCAGTAGACAACCGGAAGATTTGCGCGTCTGGCTGCGGCTGGAAGAATGGCCGCGCCATGAGCGACACCACAATTTCCACCCTGGCGGCCGCGCTGTGGGACTTCGACGGCACGCTGGCCGACACGGAGCCACTGTGGATTGCTGCAGAGTACGACCTGATCGACAAGCTCGGCGGCACGTGGTCCCAAGAGGATGCCGAGCAGCTGGTCGGGAACTCGCTGCTGGATTCAGGGTCTTACATCCTCAATGCCATTGGCCGAGTTGATCTGAGCCCGGCGTGGGTGGTTGACCAGCTGCTGACAGCCGTTGTCGACCATGTCAAGAGCAATCCACTTGTCTGGCGTCCTGGAGCGATCGAGCTGCTCAAGTCGGTTTCCGAGGCGGGTGTTCCGTGCGCCTTGGTATCGGCGTCGTATCGGGTGCTGTTGGACGCAGCGCTCAGCCAGCTTCCTGAGGGCACCTTCCAGGTGACGGTCGCCGGTGACGAGGTGAGCCGTGGCAAGCCGCATCCGGAGCCGTACGAGAAGGCGTGCACGGCTCTCGGGGTATCGCCACGACACTGCGTGGTTCTTGAGGATTCCGAGACGGGCTGCCGCTCCGGCAACGCGGCAGGGGCGCTCGTCGTTGCCGTACCGCACCGAGTAGAGATTCCGCGGGCACCCCGGCGACTCCATGTGCGTTCTCTGGCTGAATTGGACGTCGCCACCCTGGCGCGAATGCTGGAGCAGTTCGATGGCGAATAGCCCTCTGCGAACGTGGGCATTGCACGATCAGAGAAAAAGGCGCCTCACATGCCGTGTACTGATGGCAGTCGCTCTGCTTTTGCTCCTCGCTGGTTGCCGAACCCCAGGGGAACGGCCCGTTCCCGCCCCGACTGCAAGCTCCACTCCACGGCCGTTCACGGTGATGTCGACCGATCAGATCCGAGTCACCGACCCGGCGGCGATCACCGACGCCGCCTCAACGGTGCTCGCGCTGAACGTGTTCCAGAGGCTGATGACAGCCGATCCGGGCAGCTCCGTACTCAAGCCCGACGCGGCTCGGGACTGCTTGTTCACCTCCGCAACCATTTACACCTGCACCCTCAACGACGATCTGGCGTTTCACAACGGCCATCCGCTGACGTCCAGCGACGTGAAGTTCAGTATCGAGCGCGCTGCTCGTCTCAAGGTCCCCGGCTCCTCAGCCGCCGCGCTCTCGTCGTTCCGCAGAATCCAGACGCCAGACACCAAGACCGTACGGTTCGTGTTGAGCAGGCCGGATACCCAGTTCGGCTGGGCACTCGCTTCTCCCGCAGCGTCGATCGTTGATGAGGAGGTCTATGACGCGGACCGGGTGCAAGATCCGAATGATCCGATTGTCGGCTCCGGGCCGTTCTTGGTGACCAAGTACACCGGAAGTCAGCTCCAGCTCAGCAAGTACGACGCGTACGTGGGCCGCAACCCCGCGCGCCTCCCCGCGCTGGTTTACCGCAGCGTCGCCGACTCCCCGACGATCGAGGACGCCATGAGTCGAGGCGCGGTCGACGTGGTGTGGAGGGGTTTGGACACGGCAGCCGTCACCAGGTTCAGCCAGCAAGTACGGCAGAATCCCGATCGCCAGACCCTCAACGGCTTCACCGAAACCGTGTTGGGCGGCGCCCGAGTGCTGCAGCTCGAATGGTCACCGGACTCGCGGATGCGGTCGGACAAGGACCTGCGGCAAGCCATCGCGGTGGCCTTGCAAGGAGATCGCACCTCCGATTCTCTCGTTCCGACCGGCGTCGAGGGACATACGGCCGCGTTTCCGCTTGGCGGTAAGGCCAAGCCCAAGGTCACCTGGAAGAGCCGCATCAACCTCACGTTGGGCTACGACTCGACCATGCCCAACGGCCAAGACCTGGCGGCACAGATCCGCTCGCGGCTGGAAAACACCGGCGGGCTGAGCGTTCAGCTCAGGCCAGGAGACCTGAATGCAGATCTAAATCTGGTTGACCGGAAGGCGTGGACCTCGACGGCGCTCGCCTGGCTGCAGCCCTACCTGGACGCGCCGCTGCCGGCCGTTGATTCGACGGTCAGCAGCATCGAGAACGAATTTCGGGCGACCACCGACGGTGCCACCGCAGACCGGTTGCTGGCGCTGCTGCAGAAGCAGTCGGCCGTCGATCTGATCATGCTGCCGATCAGCCAGTCCGACGAGCATCTCTACCTACGCCGAGGCGTAGAGATGTCAGGCGGCTCGTTCGGCCCTGGCTGGCAGCTGGGATTCTTCGGTATCAGCAATGCATGACCACCTCGAGCTCTCCGGCGTTCGGCGCGGCCCGTTTGAGGTGGGGGAGCGGATCACCCTGACCGATCCGAAAGGACGTCGGCATTCGATCGTGCTGGCCGCTGGCGGCCTGTTCCATACCACGAAGGGCTCGGTCAGCCACGACGACCTCATTGCGCAGCCCGAAGGCATGGTGGTCAACACGACCGGCGGCATGCCGTTTCTGGCCATGAGGCCGCTATTGCACGAATTCACCGTCAGCATGCCGCGCGGCGCCGCCGTGGTTTATCCCAAGGATGCGGCGCAAATCTTGATGAGTGCCGACATCTTTCCCGGCGCGCGAGTCCTGGAGGCGGGCGCCGGTTCAGGTGCATTGACCTGCAGCTTGCTTCGAAGCATCGGTCCGAGTGGCAGCCTGACCTCCTACGAGCGGCGCGAGGACTTTGCCAACTTCGCCCGCCGGAACGTGGCGAACTTCTTCGCCGCGACGCCGGCCAACTGGGAGCTGCGGGTCGGCGATTTGGTTGGCTCGCTCACCGATGAGCCCGTCGATCGGGTCGTGCTGGACATGCTCGCGCCATGGGAATGCGTTGCTGCCCTGGCCAAGGTGATCGTGCCCGGTGGGGTGTTCTGCGCGTACGTCACAACGACGACCCAGCTTGCGCAGACTGTGGAGACGCTGCGAGTCCACGGCGGCTTTACCGAGCCAGAGGCGACGGAATCGTTGGTCCGGGCCTGGCACGTGGAGGGATTGGCCGTGCGGCCGCGGCATGACATGGTGGGCCATACGGGATTCGTGATCACTGCACGGCGCATGGCACCAGGCTTCACAGCACCGTTACGCAAACGTCGCCCAGCGCCCGGCGCGTACGGAGATGATTACAAGGGACCGCACAACCTGCCCGGGTAGTGTCTTGACAGGAGGTGTGTCGTGGCCGGATCTATTCGTGATCGCGGAGCGTATGAGGACCGCGAATCCTTGATAGCTCAAATTGGTGCGCTCAAAGACGAGCTCGATAGGCTCCGGGACCGGGTCACTTCCCATCCCCATGACATCGCCATGCTGGAGCGTCGGCTGGCTGATGCTCGATCCGATGCGAGAACTGCGGCTACCAACAATGAGCGGCTCGCAGCGACGCTGCGTGAGGCGCGGGATCAGATCGTGTCCTTGAAGAGCGAAGTCGATCGGCTCGCCCAGCCGCCCGCGACCTTCGCAGTTTTTCTTGCCGGGCATGAGGACAACACTGCGGACATCTACACCTCCGGCCGCAAGATGCGGGTCAGCGTGAGCCCCGATGTTGATCTTGAAGCATTGACCCCCGGTAAGGAGGTCATGATCAACGAGGCGATGAACGTCGTGAAAGTCCTCGAGTTCGACGAGGTCGGCGAAGTCGTACTGCTCAAGGAGATGCTCGAGGACGGTGACCGCGCGCTGGTGATCGGCCACGGTGATGAGGAAAGCGTCGTGCGCCTCGCGTACCGTCTTCATGATCAACATCTGCGCTCGGGAGACTCATTGTTGATCGATCGTCGGGTGCATTTCGCCTACGAGCGGATTCCCAAGCTGGACGTCGAAGAGCTGGTGCTGGAAGAGGTGCCAGACATCGACTACACCGTGATCGGCGGCCTCGGCAACCAGATCGAGGCCATCCGTGACGCTGTCGAGCTGCCGTTCCTGCACAAGGAGCTTTTCGACGAACACGAGCTGAAGGCTCCCAAGGGCATCCTGCTCTATGGACCTCCGGGCTGTGGCAAGACCTTGATCGCCAAGGCGGTCGCCAACTCACTGGCGAAGAAGGTCAGCGAGCGGACCGGTGAGGAAGGACGCAGCTTTTTCCTTAATATCAAAGGTCCTGAGCTGTTGAACAAGTACGTCGGAGAGACCGAGCGACACATCCGGCTGGTGTTCCAGCGGGCTCGCGACAAGGCAACTGATGGCATGCCGGTGATCGTTTTCTTCGACGAGATGGACTCGCTGTTCCGGACTCGCGGCTCCGGTGTCTCCTCCGACGTGGAGAACACCATCGTGCCGCAGCTGCTGAGTGAGATCGACGGCGTGGAAGGCCTCGATAACGTGATCATCATCGGCGCCTCCAACCGTGAGGACATGATCGATCCGGCGATCTTGCGACCTGGCCGCCTTGATGTGAAGATCAAGATCGAGCGGCCCGACGCGGAAGCGGCACGGGAGATCTTCAGCAAGTACCTCACTCCCACTCTGCCGTTGCATCCGGAAGATCTTGCTGAATTCGATCATGACAAACATTCGTGTGTGCAGGCCATGATCGACCGCACGGTTAGCCGGATGTATGAGGAGTCCGAGGAGAACCAGTTCCTGGAAGTCACCTACGCCGGTGGCGACAAAGAGGTTCTCTACTTCAAGGACTTCAACTCCGGGGCGATGATCCAAAACATCGTGGACCGGGCCAAGAAGATGGCGATCAAGGATTTCCTAGACACCGGCGTACGAGGTTTGCGGATCGGACACCTGTTGCAGGCGTGCCTTGATGAGTTCGCGGAGAACGAGGATCTACCCAACACCACCAATCCGGATGACTGGGCGAAGATCTCAGGGAAGAAGGGTGAGCGGATCGTCTTCATCCGGACCCTGATCTCCTCCAAGCAGGGCACTCAGCCGGGCCGGTCCATCGACACCGTCTCGAATACGGGCCAGTACCTCTAAGTCCAGTACGTCTAAGTCCGGCGATCACGGTCCATCGGTCACGCCCTGACGCGTTTTCTCCGCACAAGGGCGCGTACGTATGGGATTTCGGACCTAACGTCTCTCATTTGCGGCTTGGTGCGGAGAAACGGAAGACGTGGGTTGGTCGGACTCGGCTGGTCCCGCCTTCTTGCCCGTGCCGCTGCGGGTGCTGTTCGCCCGGGTGTGCTGGATGAGCTGGAGCCCAGCCCGCCAGCCGATCAGAAAAACGGCGAGGAAGATGCTGGCGACGATGATGAAGGACAGCTGTACGCCCCCGCCGGTCAGCGCCCTCAAGGCCATCCCACCGATGACGGTTCCGAGCCACACGGCGACCCCAGATCTTAGGGCGTACGGGCGGCGCCAGGTGCGCCCGATCAGGGTGCCTAGGAGGCACCCGCCGAGGAACGGCCAGGCCGTATGTGCGACGCCAAGAAGGTCGGTTGCCTCTTGGTGACTGCTGCGTCCGATGATCGCGAAAATCAGGATGCAGATTACGTCGACAGCGATCGCTGGCAGGATCTGCACGACCCTCACATTACGCTGAGGCCATGGCTTCTACAGCCAATCGCGAGGAGTCGGCGGCCGCCGGCTCTGAGCTGACGGCCCGGCTGAACGCTCGTGTCATGGGAATCGAGACCGAGTACGGCATCAGCGCGCTGTCACCCGGTTCGCCAGCTGTGCCGGGTGGTTTCAGCAACGCCTTCGTCGAAGAGGATCTGCATCCGATGCAGCTCTCCAACCACGTTGTGAAGGCGTACGGGGCGTCGGCAGCAGGTCAACCTGCCGGTTGGGACTACGAGACCGAAACGCCACTGCGCGACATCCGCGGCTACGAGATTTCGAGGGCCGCCGCCCACCCGGATCAGCTGACCGACACCGATCTCGGTATGGCGAACGTGATCTTGACCAACGGCGCGCGGCTTTACGTGGACCACGCCCACCCGGAGTATTCCAGCCCTGAAGTCACCAACGCGTTGGACGCTGTGCGCTACGACAAGGCTGGAGAGTCCGTGATGGCGATGGCGGCCCAGCGCGCCACGCAATCCTTGGGGCGCTCTGTCCGGCTCTACAAGAACAACACCGATGGCAAGGGCGCCTCGTACGGGACGCACGAGAACTACCTGCTGCAGCGCAGCACGCCGTTCGACCGCATCGTCACCCAGTTCACCGCATTTCTGGTCTCTCGGCAGGTGATCATCGGAGCCGGCCGGGTTGGCCTCGGTCAATCCAGCCAGACTCCCGGTTTCCAGATCAGCCAGCGAGCCGATTTCTTCGAGGCAGAGGTTGGTCTGGAGACCACCCTGAACAGGCCGATCATCAACACTCGCGACGAGCCGCACGCCGACGCGAGTAAGCACCGCAGGCTGCACGTGATCACTGGAGACGCCAACCTCTCCGAGATCTCGACCTATCTCAAACTGGGCACTGCCTCCTGGGTGCTGCGCGTCATCGAGGCAGGCGAGCTCGGTAGCGATGTCCGGCTGGACGGGCCCGTGGCCGCTATGCGGACGGTCAGCCATGACGTGTCGGTTCGTGAGCCGCTCTATCTGAGCGAGGGTCCCAGCATGACGGCGTTGGACCTCCAGGAGGTGTACCTGGACGCCTGCCGCAACCACTACGAGCGGGTGGCCGAAGATCTCACCGAGACGGCGCGGATCGAGGCAAAAGACATCTTCACTCGCTGGCAGGACTGTCTGGACGCGCTTCGCAGCGACATCTACAGCCTTGCCGATCAGCTCGACTGGGTGGCGAAGCTCAAGCTGATGGAGTCCTACCGGGATCGCGACGGACTCAGCTGGTCTGCTCCCAAGCTGGCGCTGATCGACCTGCAGTACGCCGACGTGGACCCGCGCCGCAGCCTCTACCGCGCACTGCTGGCCAACGGCAAGATGCGCCGGCTCATCAACGATGACGAGATCGAACGCGCCCGTAATGCACCGCCCGAGGACACTCGGGCGTACTTCCGTGGCCGGGTGATGCAGAAGTTCGGCTCCGCCGTGGTTGCCGCTTCATGGGATTCGGTGATCTTCGACGTACCCGAACGTCCGGCGCTGCAGCGGCTGCCCCTGTTGGACCCGCTGCGGGGCACTCGTGAGCAGGTTGGCCAGCTGATCGATGAATGCATGTCCGTCACCGAGCTGTTCGCGGCGCTTGGCCGGTAGACCCGCGGCTCTTTGTCGTGGTGTTGTCGGAGACGTTGGTTAGGCTGGGCGTCAGTACAGACGGGAGCAGCTATGGCTGAGTCAGAGCAGAGCCAACGCAAGGCGCGGCGAGCCGACGATCGTGAGGTCGAGGAGCTGGCACCTGCTGATACCGCGCACAAGGCGGAGTTGGACTCCGAGGTGGACTCGCTGTTGGACGAGATAGATGACGTACTTGAGGTGAACGCTGAGGAATTTGTGCGCTCGTTCGTTCAAAAGGGCGGCCAGTGAACGACAGACGCCATGAAAGTTGAGCTGACCTCTGAGTTTTTCCGGATCGGATCGTCGTCGTTTACCGACTTCGTATCACGCGTGGCTCCGGACGCATTGCCGTCCTCGCGGCCGGCGCTCGCCGGAATGGGTGACCTCACACCGCATGGCACCACTATCGTGGCCGCGACATTTCCCGGCGGGGTCGTGGTGGCCGGCGATCGGCGGGCGACGATGGGGAACATCATCGCGCAGCGCGACATCGAGAAGGTGTTCGCGGCGGATGAGTTTTCGATCATCGGAATTGCCGGTGCCGCTGGGCTCGCGGTCGAGCTCGTGGGTTTGTTCCAAGTCGAGTTGGAGCACTACGAAAAGATCGAGGGCGCCCCGCTTTCCCTAGTCGGAAAGGCAAACCGGCTAGCGACGATGATTCGCCTGAATCTTGGCCTTGCCATGCAGGGCCTCGTCGTTGTGCCCTTGTTCGCTGGCTGGGATGAAGCGACAGGCGAAGGCCGCATCTTTTCCTATGACGCAACCGGGGGCCGCTACGAGGAGCACGCGTACTTCTCGGTTGGGTCCGGATCAGTATTTGCCCGGGGATCGCTCAAGAAGCTCTATCGAGGAGATTTCAACGCTAGCGAAGCGGCCATGGCGGTGATTCAGGCGCTCTATGACGCTGCCGATGATGACTCAGCAACGGGCGGACCGGACATGGCACGGAAGATCTTTCCGGTGGTTTTG
This sequence comes from uncultured Actinomycetota bacterium, assembly GCA_963815975.1. GTDB lineage: Bacteria > Actinomycetota > Actinomycetes > Propionibacteriales > Propionibacteriaceae > Microlunatus. The sequence goes on along the minus strand of CAWFJC010000020.1, from coordinate 32,992 downwards.
GCCGCGACTGAGGACGGCGTGCAGCGTTTCAGCGATGAGCAGACTGCCGAACTGATCGACCAGCTCATCGCGAGCCGGGCACAGCGGCCCGATGGACCAGGAGCCCCACTTGCTTAGTTCCCTGCGTCAGGAATGTGGCGCGCACTGATGAGCATGCCGTTCTACGTTGCCCCCGAGCAGCAGATGAAGGATCGTGCGGACTACGCCCGAAAGGGCATCGCTCGAGGTCAGGTCCGTTGTCGTGCTCTATTACGCCGACGGCATCTTGTTCGTTGCCGAAAACCGGTCCCAGGCGTTGCACAAAGTCAGCGAGATCTACGATCGCGTCGCCTTCGCTGCTGTCGGTCGATACAACGAGTTCGAGAATTTGCGTCAGGCCGGCATTCGTTACGCCGATGTGCGCGGCTACACCTACGACCGGACCGATGTGACGGGGCGGGGGCTGGCCAATATGTACGCCCAAGTGCTGGGCACGATCTTCTCCTCCGGCGGTGACAAGCCCTTCGAGGTAGAGATTGTCGTCGCTGAGTTGGGGGCCACACCGCTACAAGATCAAATTTACCGTCTGACCTATGACGGTTCAGTTGCCGACGAGGCGAACTTCGCTGTAATGGGCGGTTCAGCCGATGTCATCGCTGAGGTCGTTAGCGCTGGATTCCGTCCCGGGCTTGGTCTCAACGATGCGGCGAGGCTGGCGGTACGCGCGCTCAGCTCCGACGGCGGCCAGAATGCCTCGCCGCGAGAGCTCGGTGTGGAGGCATTGGAGGTCGCCGTGCTGGACCGGACCAGGGGAATGCCCCGCAAGTTCCGGCGGATCAAGGGTGATCGACTTGCGGCTCTGCTCGCCAACGGACCCGAGCCCGCGACCACGGCTACCGACCAGACGTGAACGAAGCCGCACAGGCTACGGGCGCCAGGCAGAGCCCAGTCGGCCGAGTCGTGATCATCGGGGCTGGCCTGATCGGGGCCTCGGTTGGATGCGCCCTTTCGGCGGCGGGCTACGCCGTACACCTTCGTGATCACAAGATCAGCCACGCCCGGGTCGCAGCAGGCCTGGGCGCTGGCACGATCGACCCTCCGGTGTCAGCAGAGATCGACCTGGTCGTCGTCGCGGTGCCGCCTGGTGCCATCGCCGATCTGGTCGTGCACAGCCTGCAGCACTATCCGAACGCGACCGTCACCGATGTCGGTTCGGTGAAGGCTGGGGTCCTCGACACCTTGTGGCAGCGTGATGTCGAGCTCAGTCGTTACGTGGGATCGCACCCAATGGCCGGCTCGCATCACTCCGGCCCGGTGACTGCCCATCCGGGACTGTTCGTCGACCGGACCTGGGTCGTCACACCACACCGGCGCTCAGCGCCCGAATCCGTGGCACGGGTACAGGCGGCCGTCCAAGCATGCGGCGCACGTGAGGTGATCATGGACGTTGATGATCATGATGCGGCGGTAGCGCGGGTCTCCCACCTGCCGCACCTCATGTCGGTACTGGTTGCAGCACATGTGACCCGGGCCTCCGAACCTGACCTGTTGCTCGCTGGCCAAGGCTTGCGCGATGTCACTCGCATTGCCGGTAGCGATCCTCGGCTGTGGGAGCAGATTGTTGGGGCGAACTCGAACGCGGTGCTCGAGGAGCTCCGCAGTATCCAAGATCAGCTCGGCTTGTTGATCAAGGCGGTGGAGGCCGCACCGGCTACCGACGAGCTACGCACTCAGCTGGAGCGCGGGGTCGCCGGCACCCAGAAGATCGGCGGAAAGCATGGGGCGGCAGCGGTGCGCTACAGCGAGGTCGTCGTCGCTATCCCTGACTCGCCAGGAGCGCTCGCGCGACTCTTTGCCGACGTCGGCGCTGCGGGGGTGAACGTGGAAGACATCTCCATCGAGCACGACCCGGTCCGAGAAGTTGGCTATCTCGCTTTGTCGGTGACACCGGACCACGCGGATGCGCTGGTCGAGACGATGTTGTCGCGTGGCTGGACAGTCTCCTAGCAAGCGGCCGGTACGCTGAAGCGCGTGTCTGAGGTAGCGATGACCCACCAGGTCCAGACGTCGACCGAGTCCGTTTCGGACTCCGGACCGCGTCGGCCACTCGTCATCGCTATCGACGGACCCAGCGGCTCAGGCAAATCAAGTACCGCTCGCGGAGTTGCCGAAAGGCTTGGCTTGGCCTTTCTCGACACCGGTGCCATGTACCGCGCCGTGACGTGGCTAGCCCTGCACGAAGGCGTCGACCTCGACGACCGAGCGGCTGTCGCGGAGCTGTTGGCCCACGCCTCAATTCGTGTCGACATGGATCCTCGGCGGTCGGCAATCTCTATCAATGGAGTCGATGTCTCCGAAGCGATCCGGGCTCCCGAGGTGTCGGCCGCTGTCAGTGCCATTGCCACCAACCTGGACGTACGCACCGATCTGGTTGCCCGCCAGAAGAAGTTGATCGCCGACGCGGCTCAGGGGATCGTTGCCGAGGGCCGAGACATCACCACGGTCGTGGCGCCCGACGCTGGCGTACGCGTGTTGCTGGTTGCTGATCCTGCGGCGCGAATAGCGCGGCGACATGCCGAGCTCGCGGAGCATCAGATAGACGTGGATGACGTTCATGATCAGGTGATCCGCCGTGACCGCGACGATTCATCGGTCGCGGAGTTTGAATCGGCTGCTCCAGGTGTGCACGTTGTCGACTCGACATCCCTCAGCCTGGAAGAAGTGATCGAAACGATCTGCGCATTTGTTCCGCTCCGGGCACTTGGAGACAGGCGTGATCGAAGGGGTTAGCCCCGATCTTCCGCACACGGATCGATTGCCGGCCCCGAGGGTGTGGGGACTGCGGCTTGCCAGGCCTCTCGTGCGGCTCGGCCTGCGCCTTTCCTGGCGGGTCACGGTGCATGGTGCCCAACGCGTTCCGCGGTCGGGGGCAGTGATCTTGGCAGCGAACCACATCGGGATCTTGGACGGGCCGGCTCTGTTGGCTCTGACCAGGCGGCTGACCTTCGCCCTGGTCAAGCGGGAGGCCTTCACCGGAGCTGTCGGTCGGTTTCTCGCCTATATCGGTCAGATTTCCCTCAACCGCCGCGACGTTGATCCGCAAGCCATCCGGAGGGCAATTCAAGTGCTGCGAGCCGGCAGGGTGCTGGCCGTCTTCCCCGAAGGCGTACGCAGTGGCGGTGAAGTCGCCTGGGCCAGGCGAGGTGCTGCCTACCTGGCTATGGTGTCGGGTGCGCCCATTGTTCCGGTGGCCATTCTCGGCACCCGTGAACCTGGTCAAAGCAAGAACCAGCTGCCTCGGCTGCGGGGATCGATTCATCTGGTCTACGGAGAGCCTTTCACCCTCCCGCGCACTCCGTGGCCTCGCCGCAAGGCAGCAGTTGCAGAGTGGACCGCGGTCGTACGGGAGCGCTTGGCCGATCACATAGTCGCTGCTCAGGCGCTGACCGGGCTACCCTTGCCGGGGCCACCGAAGGCCCGAATCCGTCGTCTACACCCATCAAGTCCCTAACCTCAGCCCACACGAGAACTCGGAGCGAAGCGACATGAGTGACATCGCAGCTACCGAGGAGTCACAGGTGCTCCCCGTTGTGGCGGTGGTTGGGCGGCCGAATGTCGGTAAGTCGACGCTGGTGAATCGCATGATCGGTCGCCGAGAAGCCGTGGTTCAGGATGTGCCCGGAGTGACCCGAGATCGCGTCTCCTACGACGCCACCTGGAATGGGCGTCAGTTCGTGCTGGTGGATACCGGCGGCTGGGCTCCTGATGCCAAGGGCATGGCTGCCCAGGTCACCGAGCAAGCGGAGCTGGCGGTCGCGGCAGCCGACGCGGTGGTCTTCGTCGTCGACGCGCGGGTCGGGACGCAGGACATCGACGAGGCCGTCGTGAAAGTGCTGCGTCGTAGCGGAAAGCCCGTGGTGTTGGCGGCCAACAAGGTCGATGATCAGCGAACCGAGGCAGAGGCTGCGGCCCTTTGGCAGCTTGGCCTTGGCGAGCCAATGACCGTGTCTGCCTTGCACGGCAGGGGGAGTGGCGACCTGCTGGATGCGATCCTCGCTGCGATCCCCGAGGCGCCTCCGGTGGTGTCGGACGGTGCGCGCGGTCCAAGGCGGGTGGCAATCGTTGGAAAGCCGAACGTCGGTAAGTCGAGTCTGCTCAACAAGGTGGCTGGGCAGCAACGAGTAGTCGTCGACGAGGTTGCTGGAACCACCGTGGACCCCGTCGACGAGCTCGTCGAGGTTGACGGCGAGATTTTCCGGTTCATCGATACGGCTGGGATCCGCCGCCGGGTGAAAGAGGCCTCCGGACACGAGTACTACGCCAGCCTGCGTACCCACGGCGCGATCGAGCGCGCCGAGGTATGCATCGCTGTCGTCGATGCCAGCGAGCCGGTCACCGAGCAAGATCTTCGTATCCTGACGTCGGTGGAGGAGGCTGGCCGCGCGCTGGTGATCGCGTTCAACAAATGGGACCTGACCGACGACGAGAGACGCCGTTATCTGCGCCGCGAGATCGAACGTGATCTTCTGCATTTCGAGTGGGCGTCCAAGATCAACATCTCAGCACTGACCGGTCGCCATGTCGATCATCTTGGTGCGGCGATCAAGGAAGCCTTGGCTGGGTGGGAACTGCGCGTCTCGACCGGAAGGCTGAACGCCTTTCTGGGTCGAGTCGTGGCCGCCCACCCGCATCCGGTGCGTGGCGGCAAGCAGCCCCGGATCCTGTTTGGGACCCAGGCTCATGCCGGCCCACCGACTTTCGTGCTGTTCACCACCGGGCAACTCGAGCCGGGCTATGTGCGCTTCTTGAGGCGCCGGCTGCGGGAGGAATTCGGCTTTCAAGGAACGCCAGTGCATGTCGAGGTGCGCGTGCGGGAAAAGCGAAAGCGGAAGTGATGAGCGACGAGGTGCAGGTGAGTGATCAGCAGGCGCTGGTGATCGAGCTGATGCAGGCCCTTGAGTCCGGCGTACACGGCGATGCGCTGCGCCGCTTCTTTCACAATGACGCCGAACAGATTGAGTATCCGAGTCTGGTCGACCCTCGAGTTGGCAACCGAGGTCTGGACGGCATGATCGCGGCAAGCGAGCTGGGTGCCGGGATGCTGGCGTTCCAGCGCTATGACGTCAGTCGTTGGATTGAGAGCGATGACACTGTTGTCTGCCAGGCGGAGTGGCAGAGCCGAGCTGGCGAAGGATGCCGGGCCACTGCGGAAGGGCCAGCGACTTCACAGCTACAGCGTCTTGATCTTCACCTTCCGCGACGACAAGATCATCCGGCAGGAAGCGTACGACTGCTACGAGCCGTTTTGAGGGCTAATCGGTGTTGAAGTCGTAGGCCTCACTCAGCCATTCCCGAAGTTGATCATCGACTTGGTCCGCGCTCGTCAAGTTGATCATGTGGACGATTCGATCCGTTGCAGTGGGCAGCGTCCGCGCGAACCGAGCATCCGTCAGCTCGTACGGGAGATAGAGGCTTAGCTGCACGGATCGTACGCGGGGCCGAAACTCGCCGATCTTGCGATCGCTCTTGAGGAAGATCCCGACATTGACCGCATCCTCATGAACCGGCCCGAGGCTGCTCAGATGCTCTATCACCGCACGGTAGATCTCGCCTACCCAGCGCGGGTGTCGATTCAGAAGATCATCGACCGTGATGCCAGGCACACAGAAATGCGCCTGGTGGGCAGACGCGAACTCACGATCACAGTTCGGGCATACCCAACGGGCCACGCCGCCGATTGTGCCGCAGTACGGTTCGGGCCCGACGCCTTAGACCGAGATGGCAGCTGCTTCAAAAGTCCGGGCAAGGTGCTCAGGAGAAAAGAAGACCTCAGGCGAGAGCGTCCCTGCATTGACGCTGATGAAGTCGTCCATCGCCGCCTGGTTGCCCTGAATGGCACCGAGCAATTGCTGCATCTCCGGTGGCGGCGGCTGCAGCGTAGCCAGCTGGGTCGTGAACTGATACGTCGGTAGAACGTTCTGGTCCCGCTCCCGATGCCATCCGAGGAACGCGTCGTCGTGCGACATCCGACCGCTCAACCACTGATCAACAGCCGCGGAACATTGTTCGGCGTCGCGAAAGGCGTCGGTGATCCCCTGTGCAGTGATCGGGTCCTTGGTATAGCCGGCATCGCCGACCAGCGCCCAACCAGGACCGAACGGCACCCGCAGGTAGTTCGGCACGGCACCACCGAGGAATGGTGCCTCCCGCTTCGCAGCCTTGACTCGGGACGCAAATTGCGGCACGAGCTCCAACGTGCGGTAGTAGTTCCCCTCGACATCGGCTTTGTAGGAGTGGGCCTCGGCGTAAGGCCAGCCCACGACGAGCATGGTCAAGCCGTCGTTGGTGGCCGCGGCTGCGAATCCGCGGAACGGTCGAATATAGGTCTCGAAGCCATCGACCGGCAGTTCACTGAAATACGTATAGAAGGGCCATTGCAGACGCGGCTTCTCTTCATAGGAGCGAGCCTGCACGGCCTTGGCCACGCGACTGGCGCGACCATCCGCACCGATCACAATTCGTGCCTGGAGATTTTCCTCCTTCGTGTTGTGAGAGTGCCCGCGAATGCCGCTGACTTTGCCGTCGTCGAAGATCAAACCATCGACGTTGAACTCTTCTCGGACCGTCGCGCCGGCGGCGGCGGCAGCGTTGACCAGGATCTCATCGAGCACCGTGCGCCGTGGTGCGTACGCCGTGGTGTGACCCTCGGCTTGCCGGGTCGTGCCGTTGATCACGAAGGGTCCGAAATCGAAGCTGTAGTGCTCGATCGGTGGGCAGCCCGTTGCCAGCAGCGTGTCCAGGAGTCCCCAACGATCGAGTGCGGCGACGCCGGGAGCGTGGATGACATGGGTTGAAAGCGTGTCGCTAGGAAACTTTGCTCGGTCGACTAGCAGCACGCGGTAACCCCGCCGCGCCAGCAGCATGGCCGTGGTGGCGCCTGCGCATCGCGCGCCGACCACGATCGCATCGTATTGATCATTCATCCGAACCTCCCAAATTGGTCTGCCATCCTTCGAATCATCGGCTGACTCTGACTTGTCGGGATCGGTGAACTTACCTATTTGGTGCCTAGCTTCGTTCGCACCGCGTAGGCCGCGGCTTCACTCCGGGTTCGAAGGTTCAGCTTCGACAGCACGTTGGCAACGTGGTGCTCAGCGGTCTTGCGACTAATGAACAGCCGCTCCGCGATCTCGGGGTTGCTGAGCCCATGCCCCAGCAGTTCGAGTACCTCAGCCTCGCGTGAAGTCAACGTCGACGTTCCGGCGCGCCGGCCTGGCGCGATCCGCAATCCCAGTGAGCGCAGCAGCGCCGCTGCGGCATCGATATCCCGAGCCGCCTGCAGCCGTACGAAACAGTCGAGCGCGGCCTTGGCCTCGGCCCTGGCGACATTTGGGGACTCGTCGGCGACCGCTGTGGCAAACGCAAGTTGCGAGCGGGCGGATTCCAGCGGCAACTGGGCTCGCCCAAACTCATCGACGGCGACCCGGAACCACGCTCGTGCGGCTGGGTCGCCAGATGCCACAGCCAACCGACCGCGTGCCAAGGCTCGTACAGCGGTCAAATACGGGACATCCTGATGGGTTGCGGACTTCTCCAGGCTCGCCATCGCTTGTTTTGCCTCCTCGATGGCGCCGGCGGCCAGGTGCACGTCAACGAGGAGGGCGAGTAACGGCACCGCGCTCGAACTGATCGGGTCAATTCGGGCCAAAGTGCGTTCGAGGATCTCACGCGAGCGTTCGACCTGGCCCTGTGCCAATAACAGCATGGCAAGCGGTCGGGCACACTCCTCGTTAACTGACAGTCCTGTGAGGAGCTGCTCAGCCTCCTCGAGCCGACCCTGTTGGATTCTTAGGTCGGCCAGGCGGGCAAGCGCACCTGACTTGAGCGTGCGCCAGCCGAGCGCCCAAATGCGAATCGCATCAGTCAAAGCCGCCTCGGCCTCCGGCCATCGGCCAGCAGCGGTCATGACGCCACCAAAGTGTGTGTGACAGTACGCGACGACAGCCGGCAGATTGCGCTGCGCCGCAACCGCCTCACCGACTTTGAGCCATTGCTCCGCGCGTGCCACGTCATGTGCTCGCTCGCAGGCGGAAAACATTTGACAAAAGATCTCTTCGATAACGAAGAGGTCCTCCACCTCTCCACCTGCGACGGCGGCCAGCGACTCATCGAGCCGCACCATCCCTTCGGTCAGCTGGTCCGCATGCACCAGACTGGCTCCGAGATAGGCCAACGCGGCAAAAGCCAGGTTGTTGTCATGGGTCGCAGAAGCGACCTCAAGCGCTTCCTCGAATCGTCGATGCTTTACCGAGCGGTCACGCTCGAACATGCCCAAAGTGAGCTCGACCCAGCCTCTCTCCGACGAATCCGCGGCATCCCCCAGCAGGTGCTGGGCGCGCGCGATCCATCCAGATCCGATTGCCCAGTCTCCGACGACGATGCCGTATAGGTAGCCGAGCATGCGCGCCGTGCGCACGGCGCCGACACCGTTGCCATCCGAGCGGTAGCCCGCGTACGACTGCTGCCAGAGGTCGATTGCCTCATCGAAATCCATCGCAAGGTAGGCCGCAAATCCCAAGCCCTCGAGGGCGGTGCTGTTCGGCCCAAGGGTCAAGGCAGTCTGGAAAAGGCCACGGGCAGCAGCTACATCCCCTTTCGTGAGCGCTGCCCGGCCGTCCGCGATCAAGTCCTTCACCGTCGCGGTCACGCTGATGATCATCTCACGGTTAGCAGACGATCACTGAGTCGCGAAAATGGGCAACCAGGTCCGAAGACAGCCGCAGCAACAGTTGTTACTGATCAGAAGCGTCCTCGTAGTAGAGTTCCCGCTCGTGGCCGCTGCTCCATGGGGCGAGGTCAACGGGCTGTGGCGCAGCTTGGTAGCGCACTTGACTGGGGGTCAAGGGGTCGCGAGTTCAAATCTCGCCAGCCCGACAGAGAAGCGCCTAGTGAGAGCCGGTTTCCCGGGCTGTGGAAATCCTCTTGACGGCCGGGGATAGGGAACTGTTTCAGGATCATTTCAGGACCCACCAGCCAGAGCGCTGCCGATCTAGAACTCAGCTAGTAACACCGAAAGCCCCAGAGTGCAAAACACTCCGGGGCTTTCACCTTGCCCGTTGCAGGAGCCGCTAGTGGCCCGGCTTGACGACGATCGTCGTCGTGTTCTCCGGGAAGTCTTTGCCGTCGTTGATCAAGATCTTGATCTCATGGGTCCCTGGCGTGAGCGGGTTTAAGAGTGCGACCCAGCCGTCCGCCGCAGACAAATAATCCTCTGGTGGATTTGGATCCGCATCAAAAATGTTGTTCTCGGGCAGGACGATGTGCTGCGCGGACGTCACCACCTTCGTAATCGTCACGGGCCTGCCGTCAAGGGTGACCTTGGGGGCGGCGGGGGACACTAGAAAGTTGAGATCGGTTGCGCACTTCTGCAGGTCAGCCTCGCTGAATGGGGGGGGAGTCTTTGGATGGTCATCTCCGGGGATCGTACTGCACTCGAACGAAGACGCCGACACGAATATCTTTGTGCCCGGCTTCACGGTGCAAGACCTGGGGCCCGTGTATGGGAATGGCCACCCTGGCGCAAGCGTGCCGCCCAGGTCGACGCAACCGGACTCGGGAAGGGGGCCGCTGCCGAAGGGGCTCTCGTCGGCCGGTAGCTGGAGCACCTTCGTCCAGGACGCCCCGAGGATGCTAGGCAATTTCTTCGTCGGGGTGGCCGATGCCGGTGCACCCTGGGTGAACACGATGCCAAGAATCGCCACCAGGACAATCAAGGCACGTGTGATGACGCGTTTCATGAAAGACCCCCCAAACCGAATAAAGAACCCCGAACTCCTCAGCCGGCGCGAGATGCAACACCACTGTGCTGGAGCTAGCGGCCGCAGGCTATCGCAAGAGGCGCTCGGCTAGGCAGCAAACCGCGAAAGACACGACGATCTGTGTGCTCATCTCGCGGCGACTCTGAGCAGGCCAGAATTATCGAGACCACCCTGAGCTGCACGTTACGTGACATGTGTCGTGCCGTTGCCTCACCGAGCCATGATCATTATTAGGGCGCTGATCAACTCCAAACCGGCATTTGTGGCCGGTGTACTGGGCATGCTGCGCTCCAGGGCTACCCGCGATGAGGGCTGAACGGTGATCACCTTCGTGTGGTACGGCACCGCGGTTGCGGCACTGCTGCTTGCCAAGCTGTTGCTGTCCGTCCGCCCCTTCGATGCGGTAGTCCCTATGCGGGTGTATGCGCGATACTGCGGAGATGAAGCCGCTTAGGTGCCTGCTTCACTTGCACGTTTGGCATACGTACCACAACGACGAGGGCCAGAGGTACCAGCTCTGCACGCGCTGCGGCGCTTATCGGGAGAAGTACACCCTGACCGACTACAAGGCGGGCTCGGCTTAGTCGGGTACGACGCGGCCAGGGCACGGGGGCGGCGCGAAGCGCAGGCACGGTTGCCCGTCGAGACACGGCAGCAGCTCCTCGACGCGATCTACCGCGGCAAACCATTTCGGCAGTCACTCCGTGATCTTGGCCTGACGCCTAACCAGGTGTGGGGCCTCACCAAGACCGACAAGGAGTGGGCGACGGCGCTTGAGGCGGCCCTGACAGCTACCCGACGCGACGACCTCAAGCACGGCACCAACGCTGGTTATGTGGCCGGCTGCGTGTGCGGTGAGTGCCGAGAGCACCAGCAGGTTCGGTGGGCAGAAATAGGCACTGAGGGCAGCGTCGAAGAGCCCCGCGTAAGAAGTGGCTGGAGCTCGACCTTGAACGTGATACGGCGGGGGTGTTGGCCTATCCGAGTTTCCCCTTGCTGCGTTTGAGTGTGTTGATTTGGGCGTCAACTTTGATCGTCGTCGCCGCAAAGAAAGCCTAGAGGGGCTGGACAGTCAATCCGCTGCGCTCCCTCGAAGGTGGAAGGACGATCCCGCTGAGACCCAGGGCAGTGGTCGGTGTAAGCAAGTTTTGGAGAGTGCTCTAGTTCTGCGTATCGGCGTGATTGGATCTTGTCTCGGGCTGCGGTCCATCTCTAGGGGACGGCCTCAAACTGAAGGAGTAACCGTGACGACGCCGCCAGCCACGTCTGGGCCATCCGCCCGGGACCCCTCTTGTTACCAATCCTCTGCAGCCTTCCGGGCCGTACGAGGAGCTAAATACTTCGCTTATCGTCGTCTTGATCATTTGGGACCTCCTGCTCGTTCTCGGGCTGGCCCTCACGCTGATTGCCGTCGTCGGCTGGTGGCTCGCCGCTGGTGAGTGGATCTGTCTAGATCGCCAGCCCTGGTGGGGGCCTCCCGAGAGCGGGGTTAACACGGACTGTTCCGGGCACATAGACGAGTTGCTTCGGAAGTGGGGTTGGGTCTCCTAGCCCCGCCGGTGTTGGAGCACTGGTCGGGCTACTCGACGTCCTTGCGGTTGTCAGGCATGCCGTTACCCAGGCCGTCAACGGTGGATCAGCGCTGTTGATCTTCGTCCGGCGAGCGGCTCACAGCGATGACGAGCGTAGGGGACGGGGAGGAATGAGTTTTCGCTGGACGACGTTCAATCTGCGAAGACTCTGGGAGAGCACCCAACTCGGGTGTCCATGGAGAACGGTCGATTCAGAGGTGAGTGGCCCTGATGTTGAGCGAGTTCCTCTACTACCTCGTGGGCATCCTGGCCGTGGTCGGAGCCATCCTCCTCCTCGAGCGAGTCGTTGCAGGCCCGCACACGACTTCAGGCACCGGATACGCCCGCGTGGACAGCGTGTTTGACTTCGATCGGCTCCGGAGGAAGCAGTACGGCGCACGAGCGGCCAACCTGCTGGGCCGCCACGGACGCTCAACCCTTCCGGTTCTGCGGGACGTCACCCATGACCACTGGAACTTTAGGGAAGTAGGCGAACAGCTCATCCCGGTGGCCAGCATCGTCGGTTCCGTCGACGGCGCATCGGAGCGGTTCGACCGGAACTTCCGGCCCGTCAGTGACCGAGCCCACGCCCGCCTGGGCAGCATCCTGGTCGTCATGCGCGAGGGTGAGCCGCTCCCGCCCATCGAGGTCTGGGCTTGGCACGGCGAGTACTCCGTTCCCGACGGCCACCACAGGGTCGCAGCAGTGCGTGCTCTGGGTAGCGACTACATCAGCGCTCATGTCATTGAAGTGGACTGAAACTGCAGTTGCTCCGGGCGAAGGGCGTCACCGTCACCAAAAGCGACATGGCGCCGGCACTGCAGCGACTGGCGGACCAGGAGCGGATCGGGTGGCCAGACGTACCTGACAGAAAGCCACGCCCAGGCTGGCTCGTCGTCAACGAGGAGGTCTGAGGTGGTTGAACCAGCCAACTGTCTGCCAGCCCCCGAATACAGGTGGTTCGCTGGTTCGTCCCTAGGGACTCGAACCAGCGAACCAGCCCTGCAGCTGGTTCGGCTCCCAGGCCGAACTAGTTCGAACCACCCAAAAGCGCCGAGCACTGGCATGACCTGGCTAAGCGACATCATCAACGGCCGCACTCCACCCCGTGCTGTCGAGGCCGAGCGCATCACCGAACGCATCCGCATCGAGGTGACCAACGAACCCAACGAACCAAACGACCACGAACAGCGAGCCATCGAACTACTCGAGTACTGCGAGACCCACGTCAACAACTCACCGCCGGCGCTCTCCGCCGTCTCGTCGCTATCGGCTATAGGCGCATCCAGGCCGTTCAGTATGGCGGCCAGCTGGACCCGTCTAGGCGGAGATGGATTCGGGTGTTGTCGTTCTGGATGGTGTGGGCGCGGCCATGGGCGACGAGCCGCTGGCCTATTGCGAGGGCTGCCGCGCGGCGCGGACCATCGGGGATCCCGGAGAGTGTCCGCCCGGAGGCTTGGACCTTCAGACTTTTCTGACCGTCTTCGTAGTCCAAATCGACCGACGTGATCTCGTCGAAACCGATGGCGACGCGGGTGGGGCTTCTGCGCCACCACCACACCGCATCTTTCACGATCTCGTGAGGGTGAACCTGACCCGGGTCGTCTCGGCCCAGCCCACGCTCCTCACAACGAACACCACAACCGCGATAGTCGCGGCGATGGCCAAGACCAACATGGCCGCAGGCCAGGAGGCCACCCCCGGTAAGAACGCCGCTGAGGCCGACGACAACTGCAAACATGCCCCACCGGAGAGTCACCTGGGCGGCATCGCGGACGTTTTTGCGACGGCTTCGGACCGCCCGACGGCCTGCGCGACCACTACCGCGTCGGGCGCCGGTGCGCCCCTACGCTCCCAGCGGCTCTCGGTCGCCGCAGGCGGAAGAGCGGGCTTCTCCAGGAGTGGCCAAGTTGCAGCGGTTGAAAGGGTGTCTGTTGGTGTTGTGGGGCTGCTTGCGTACGTGCTGGCGGTATCGGATGGCCGGTCCGCCGGTGCATGGGGATCCCCCAGGGCCGTGTCTCGCACGGGCCACTCGTCCGTGCTGGCGGCATCGGATGCCCGGTCCGCCGGTCTGTCGGCTGCCATGGGACCCCCAAGTCGACCTGCCGTCATGAGATGCGGCAGATCCAGTTGGATGCATATGTATCGAACGGTGGGGAGCCCGTCAAGCGTGACCCAGGCACTGCGTATGTGCGCGGCTGTAGATGCAGTGACTGCTGGAGTGCCAGCGCGTCGGTATGGCTGAGAGCCGTCACTAGTCGCTAACTGACCGTCGAATGTCGGCGGTGTCCATGTGGGCGAGGTCGGTTTGGGCTTGGGACAGTCCTCGGACGACGGGCACCCAGGCGGCGAAGGCCAGGATGCTGAGTATCGCCACAGCGATGTCCAGGGCGGGAAGCGCGCCCTGGTGGACATTGTTAATGCCCAGGAGTCTCTTCTGGATCGACGAGTCCCGGCCAGGTTGCGCGCGACCGAGTACGCAATCCAGAGCCCCCACCACGGGTGGTGGCTCGGTAGCGGCCGCGCTGGCCGGCTGCGCAGAACTCGAGGTGATCCGCCAGCTGTCGTCGACGATCTGCTTGGGGAACCAGAGGTTGACGATCGGTACCACCCACCATCCCAGCCAGGCCCAGACGGCGGACCGGCGAACCCGATCCGGAGCGATCAGCACGGCGTTCTCCCGGGCCCGGGAGAGCCAGAGCGAACCAACAATCCACGTTGACAGGAGCAGCAGTAAGGAGAGCAAGGCGGCCGCGCCGTAGGCGGTGATGACCTGAGCCGGATCCCGCCCTTCGGCCGCCGCAGCCTCATACGCGTGGACGGCAGCAGGCGCCATTGCCGCCCTAAAGATGTCACTCAGCACCACCAAGGCTCCAAGCACCAGCAGCGCCGTCCCGAGCCTCTGGTTCGGTCGCGGGCCTGCCGCCCAGCTCCCAATCGGTTGAGCCGGCGCCGCGTCATAGCCCGCAGACGGGTGCACAGGCTGAGCCTGGGCCGGAGGCGCATACGGGTCGGGACGCTCGGTGTCGAACTCCCAGAACTGCCAATCCGGTGGCGCCGCAGGCCAGCGTGGGTCGGGCGCCCACCCCGGCGCCGGTCGCCATCCCGCGGGCGGCACCGGCCACCCCGGAGGAGCCCTAAAGCGCCACCCTGATGCCGCCGGCTGGCCTGTCCGGTCGGTATCCATCCCTGCCCCCGTCCCCATCTGGGGTGCGCCGAAGGGCTGCTGGCCGTAGGGCTGCTGCGGCCCCTGGCCGTATGGGGTGGTCACACTAGCTACTTGGATTTGCTGCAGATGCTGGGCCGGCCATAGCTGTGGCGCGGTCGACGGATCGGTCGCCCACCACGGAGTCCACGGCCGGGACATCTGCAGGCGGTCGACCAGGCGTACCACTCGGATGGCGAGCACGGCGGCGACGACTGTCAGCACGGCGCCAAGTGTGGCCACGCTTGCACTCACGGCTTGGTCGCTGACGTCCGGTACGTCGGCGGCGAGGTCCGAGGTGGTACCCCCGGGGCCCCTGACCATGGTGGCGACCCAGATGAGCCACCAGGCCAGCACCAGGCCATGGCGAGGGATAGGACGCAGGTCTGGGAGCAGCGGCGGTGTTCGCGGGTCGCTGGCCGCGATCACATCGTCGACGATCTGCTTGGGGAACCAGAAGTTGACCACCGGGCAGAACCAGCCACCGATCACCCAGCCGCGACCGCGCCGGTGCCGTCCAGAGCAGAAGAGTTCAGCGTTACCCCGGGCCCGCCACAGCCAGACAATGAACACGACGCCCGCGGCCAACAGCGCGAGCAGGAAACCGCCGACGGCCAGCATCCAAACCTGATCGGCACGATCCAGGCGGTCGGGATCCTTGACCGGACCCTCAACATAATCCTTGACGACCTTGTAGGTGTACCAGTACGCCGCGGCGAGCACCGCCTGAGCGAGCGCTACTAGGCAGATCAGGATAGAAACCGCCGTACCGAGGCCACGCACGGACACGAACGAACGATGTGTATATCGCAGAGCCGGCGGCTCGAACAGGGGCCATGGCGCCGGTTGCAGGTACTGCAGGGCCGACGGCGCCGCGAACGGCTGGGACGGTTGCTGCCACGGTGGCTGCCACAGTTGCTGCGGTGATTGCGGGGACGGTTGCTGCCAGGGCGGCTGCGAGTGTTCCCGGGGACGCGGAGCGTCGTCACGCGGTTCCTCTTTGTACGGACCACTCATGTCAGTTCCTCGCTGCGGCTTCGCCAGCACGATGCGGGCCATCGGGCTGTGCAGGAGCAGGGGGCAGCTGAGTCACGGGTCCTCCGAGTGATGGTGTGGGTGATGATGGCCTATGGATTGGGCCGGCCGGGTGGTGTTGGCTGGATCGTTACGAGCTGAAGGCCTTGCAAGCGAAGTGCTCTCATTCGGACCACCGACCGACCGTCTGCCGGACTCCTCGTTGCAGGCGTCACCGGGACTCCTCCGCAACCCGAACGAGCCACATGTCGCACTGCGACCCGTTACGGTGCCGCCGTGGATGTTGAGCGTGCAGCCGACCTGTACACCCAGGGCTGGACCCTGCGCCAGATCGGTGCCGAGCTGAGGCTCACCCACCCTGGGCACTCGCTATCTGAGGACTCGTCCTGGGGATAAATGGGCGAGGATGTATGTGATTGCAAAATTAGGCCTGCGTCCCGACGACTCGCCCGAACGGCTCGATGGTGAGTACGAGAGCCGGGCGATATTTACGCCTTGGTGAGTCTGGATCGGGAAGGGTGGAGATGACCGAGCAGCTTGGCTTCCTGCAACGGGTGTCTGAAGAATCGGCTTAACGCGGTCGCTTTCTATTGGGGTTGGGGAACCAGTCGTCGATGTTCCCATCCGCAAGAATCCGGTCGGCGGCAAACTGTGGGCTCAGCCCGAGGGTATGAAGCATGAGATCCCAATAGACGGAAGCCACATAGTCGAGAGCCAGGATGTGGATCGGCGGGTGAAGTCCATCGTGAACGATGTCATCACGTAAGCCGAGAAGCCTTCCTAAGCGAAATCGGGCCTTGACACTAGCGGTATCGAGATCGTAAATCTCAGCCATCTGGTCATGCAGGGCGGCAAGCCTGCCTGGTCTCGGCATGGCGAGTATGTCCAGTGCGAACCAGTACATAAGAAAGCCGTCGACCCTGTACGTTTCTGACCCTCGACAAAACCACTGCAGCGATAGCTCAACGCGGTTGCGCGTCTGATCATCCAGCCTCTCGATGGCGTGCTGAAGGCCGGCGATCAACCCATGGCCTGTCGGGGAAAGGTCGGGAGGCGGGTAGAGGTCTGGCGGCCGGATGGTTGGAGGGTAGTGACAGTGCTCGTGCTCACCGTGTAGATGAACTCGCTGAACCCATTCTCGGATAAAGGCTGTTGTTGCAGCGATGAGGGAAGGTGCACGCCGCGAGAGCTGCGCAGGACCGCTTCGGCAATCCAGAAGAACAGTGGGTGTAGTCACCCGTGTCGAGTGCCGATCAGGCCGACAGCCAGGAGCTTTGCAGTGAGTTCCAGCGACTAGGCAGGGCCCTACGGGGGCGGGGCTGTGGGGGCATAGCACTCTCTCTTAATTCGAGTCAGGTCTTGTTTCGGAAACGCTTGTCTAGGACACAGGTGCGGTGGCTGTGGCTAGGCGCTATATCGGTTGTGTGTGCAGTGGTTGCGGACGGCAAGCAGCGGTGGGTCAGGGCTGGTGACCTTCGACCCAGAGAGGTCACGTCCGCTGGAGTGGTGTTTGATCCTGTCTCCGCGTGATCTTGGTCTGACTCTATGCGGTGATGGCGGTGATGGTCACCTCCTCGTCGATCGGGTTCTCGTTGGTGATCTTGGTGAGTCGGCTCTTGGCGAGAATGTCGAGGCCAAGGTAGCGGCGCTGCTCGGTCCATTCGTCGTGCTGCTCGGCCAGGACCGCGCCGACCAGCCGGATCAGTGCGGTGCGGTCGGGGAAGATGCCGACGACATCGGTGCGGCGGCGGATCTCCCGGTTCAGCCGCTCTTGGGGGTTGTTGGACCAGATCTGCCGCCAGGCCGCTTTGGGGAAGGCGGTGAACGCCAAGATGTCGGCCCGGGCCGCATCCAGATGCGCCGCCACAGCCGGCAGTTTGTCGGCCAGCGCGTCGAGGATGCGGTCGAACTGGGCGTGCACCGCGTCGGCGTCGGGCTGGTCATAGACCGAGTGCAGCAACGCCTTCACCCAGCCCCACGCCGACTTCGGGGTAGCTGCCATCAGGTTGGCGGCGTAATGGGTGCGGCACCGTTGCCAGCTGGCGCCGGGCAGGGTGGCGCCGATCGCCTCGACCAGGCCCCGGTGCGCGTCGGTGGTGACCAAGGCGACCCCGGACAGGCCGCGGGCGGTCAGATCGCGGAAGAACCCGAGCCAGCCGGCGCCGTCCTCGGCGGAGGTGACGTGCAGGCCGAGGATCTCCCGATAGCCGTCGGCGTTGACCCCGGTAGCGAGCAGGGCATGCACGTTGACCGTGCGGCCGCCTTCGCGGACCTTCAGCACCAGCGCGTCGGCGGCGACGAAGGTGTACGGGCCGGCGTCCAACGGCCGGGTCCGGAACGCCTCGACCTGGCCGTCGAGATCTTTGGCCATCTCGCTGACCTGCGACTTGGACAGCCGGGTGATGCCGAGCTGCTCGACCAGCTTCTCCATCCGCCGCGTGGACACCCCGAGCAGATAGGAGGTCGCCACCACGCTGACCAGGGCGGACTCGGCCCGACGACGCCGCTCCAGCAGCCACTCCGGGAAGTAAGTCGCTTCCCGTAGCTTGGGGATGGCCAGGTCGATGCTGCCGGCGCGGGTGTCCCACTCCCGATGCCGATAGCCGTTGCGGGTGTTGCTGCGGTCCGGGCTGCGCTGCCCGTAGCCGGCGCCGCACACCGCGTCGGCATCGGCCGACATCAGCGCTTCCGCGAAGGTCTGGACCATCTGCCGGAGCAGGTCCGGGCTGGCCTGGGACAGCTGCTCGGCCATCCAGCCGGGCAGGTCGATACTAGGTGTTGCGGTCATCGCGTACTCCTTGTCGAAGATCTTTGGAAGGACTTCAAACAAGATCACGCGGTGGCCGTCTCACGTCACGACGCCACGCACATCAACGCCGAACTCGCACACCACGTCGCTGGACGCAACTCCCAGAGAGGGCGGCTAGGAGCAGGCTCAACCGAAGTGCATGCAAGCCTTTCCGACTACTCCAACAGCTCGGTTGGCGATGAGGTTATCGTGAGCCATGGCCGGTGCCGACGACGAGTGGTGGCCTATCCTCGCCGATCCCGACCCTGATGACGAGGGATGGCCCTTGCAGCCGAACAATGCCCCCGGCCCGCCACCGACCGGGCCGACCGAACTGCGACCGGCCGACCAGGCGTACCCGACCTACCAGTCGAAGCCGGATTCACTGGCATCCCAGGTGCAATGCATCGCAGGCATCACCTGCGTGGGTCTGGCGGTGCTCACGCTGATCAGCGCCGCGATCGGGTTCTTTCTGCCCAGTCACACCATCCTCCAGATCACCATGATCGTCCTTATCGTTGGGTTAATGCTCTGCGCCATCGTCGCCGCCGTCGCCGAACATTCCGTTAAGCGAGCTGTTGATCTTCGTCCCGAGAGCGGCTCACAGCCTTAGGCCGGTACTAGTTCGCAATCGCGTGAATCAGGCCCCGGTCGAGGGAAGCACAAAGCCCCCAGACCGAAGTCCAGGGGCCCTGGCGGTGTGCTGGTCGGTCACCGCCGCCTTCCAGGACCGCTCACAGCTTCCTCAGCGCCTTGATCGAGGCGAGCTGGGTGGAGGCTCCGGCGAACATCCGTACCACACCGGCGGCCACATCGGGGAACCGTTGCGGGTCCACCATCGTCGTCAGCGGCGGCCAGACGATGTGCACCGCTGCCCGGTACACGGTGCGGTTGACGGCCGGCTCGGCCGAGGGGCGGATGAGTTTGACGATGAGTTCATCGACCGAGTTGAGGTGGATGTGGCCGAGTTCGGTAGTTTCGGGCATGGAGGTCAGTTCCTTTCAAGGTTGGTGATCTCCGGGCCCTGGCAGAGTGCCCAGAACACTTGCCAGGGCCGCTTACTTAATGGGCTGTGCTGGTGCTAATTGATCTTGGCGTCACCTCCTCCGTGACAGCACCGTGCTAGCGAACTGCCCGCTACGGCAGGACACGGGAAGTCACCGGGGGCTGTGTGCCTCCCGGAATTCACGCTCAACGAGGCACCAAAAGGCACCGGCAGATATAGGGGATAACGGGGCTCACATGTCTGGGGGTCAAGGGGTCGCGAGTTCAAATCTCGCCAGCCCGACCATTCCGCAGCAGCACGAAAGCGGCTCTGACCTGCGGAAACACGACAGAGGGCTTCCAGCCGACTACCAGGGAGGGCCCTCTCTCTGCGCCCTCTCACAGGGGCTCTCACAAACGGAGCGGGGGCACTACTCCGCCGCTGCCGCCACCTGCCCGGCAGCAGGACCCGCCCACCCTCGGCCCGAGGCCGAACACCAGACCGTGGGGGCACCTGCCTGATCTGGACGTGCTCAGCAAGCAGCTCGGCATGGCACTGACCTGACAGCTCTAGGTTTGCCGATCGGCGTCACAGCTAGTGGTTTCTTCGGATCTGAGCCAGCCAGCTGGAAGCCGAGCTTCCAGTGCTCTGCTCCGGCTGATGTGCAACGTCCGGCACCAGCCTGACATGTCGGCAGGTTCGTGGGACTGTGGCTCCTATGGTGCGCGAAGTGAGAGATCGGGTCTCGAGCGCTATCCCGGCAGAGGGACGCGAACTGGTGGGCCGGGTGGCAGTTGTGACGGGGGGCGGACGAGGACTGGGACGTGAAGTTGCCTGTCGGCTGGCCGCTGAGGGCGTCAACGTTGCCGTCGCCGCACGTAGCGCGGCCGAGCTCGATGAGACCGTCCGCCTCATCAAAGACTCGGGGGGACAAGCGACCGCATTCGCACTGGACGTGTCCAACGCCGGAGCCGTGCACCAGTTGATCGATGCCGTCGAGCGCGACGCCGGGCCCGTAGATCTTCTGGTGAACAATGCGGCCGTGATACCGCCACTTGGGCCTGTTTGGGAGGTCGCCCCGGAGGACTGGTGGCGACTCATGGAGATCAACCTCTTTGGGACGTTCCTCTGCTCTCGGGCTGTCCTGGCAGCGATGACGAGACGTGGCAGGGGGCGAATCGTGAACGTGGCCAGCGGCGCCGGGATCGAGTCACCCCCATTCCTTTCCGCTTATGTCGCCAGTAAGGCTGCAGTGATTCGCCTATCAGAAGAGCTGGCCGCTGAGACAGAGCGGCATGGCGTCGCCGTCTTCGCGATCGACCCCGGCTGGATGTCGACGGCGATGACCGCATACCTGGCAGACTCCCCTCAGGGCCTGCGGTGGACTCCGTCCGCACGGTCGCTATTCGGTACCGCAGCCCACGTACCGCCGTCCCGAGCCGCAGACCTAGTGGTCACCCTTGCGACGGGGCGAGCGGACGATCTCAGTGGCTGCTACCTCACCGTCTGGGATGACTTGGAAGACCTCTTGTGCCGCACAGAGGAGATCAGACGTGATGACCTTCTCCGGGTGCGCCTTCGCATGTGACCCCTGATGAAACGTCGTCGGCTCCAACCAACCCGTCATGCTGCCCAATGTCGACATCGAGCAGTGGACAAGATCGTCGAGGTCAACCTGACCGGCACCGTGCGCGGCATTCAGACTTGCGCCCCACTGATCAATGACTCCGGAGGCGGGTCGATCATCAACATCGGCTCGGTGGCCGGCATCACCGGCAACTTCTCCACCGCCTACTCCTCCGCAAAATTGGGGGCTCGAAGGAGTGTCTCGGTCCGCGGCCTATGTCTACGCCGATTGGGGTATCCGCTGCAACACGATCCAGCCCGGCTTCATCGAAACCAACATGGCCAAAGCATCCTCGACAACCCGATCGCCAAGAAGTCGTTCGAAGAGAGACCATAAACAACACCATCCTGCTCGGACGCGCCGGGAAGCCCGAAGAGATCGGCTACACCGCCTTGTTCCTGGCCAGCGAGGACTCCGCGTACATCACCGGGAACGACATCCTCGTCGACGGTGGCTGGTTCAGCGCCCCTACCTCGGCAACGAACGCTCTCAGCACACGCTCGACATGATCAAGAAAAGGCGAACAGGACTGGACCTCGGCAAGAACCTCGACTCCTGAACCGATGCCGTAGCAGTCGTCACCCATCCGACCGGCGGGGCGCGCGCGATCCCGCGCGCAATTCGAAAGGACATCCTTATGCTGCGGATGGGCGGCAGTGCTTTCGCCGGTGCCGAACGGGAGGATCACAGATGAGCTGGGTCAAGCAGGAGCAGGACTCGTTGGTGGAGACCTTCCGCACCACCGACCCCGACGCCCCGACGCTGTGCGAGGGCTGGAACGTGCGCCGGCTGCTCGCGCACCTGACGCAGCGCGAGCACAGCCTCGTTGCGAGGATCGTGGACTCGGTCGCGCGGAAGCCGCCGGGGGCAGGAGCCCGGGCTCAACAAGCTCACGAGCCAAGCAAGGACCCCGCAGGGCTACGACGCCCTGATCGACCGGTTCACCCAGGGCGCTCCGCGCTGGTCGCCGATGAGCTGGGCGGCGGACAGGCTCAACTTCGTCGAGTACCTCATTCACCACGAGGACATCCGGCGCGCCGGCGCCGAACCGGCCGGGCCGCGGGACCTGCCTGAGGCGGAACAGGACGCGGTCTGGCAACAGCTCGGGCTGCTAGCCAAGCTCGGGCTGCGCAAGTCGCCGGTTGGCGTGCGCCTGGCGACGCCGGAGGGCAAGAGCCGTGTTGCGAAGGCCGGTCGCGGCGTGATGCTGACCGGCGAGCCGGTCGAGCTGGCGTTGTGGGTCAGCGGTCGACGCGGTCCCGCGCAGGTCGCGGTGACCGGCTCTTCGGAGGCGATCGACGCGTTCCATGCCTGGGCGCACGCCGCTTAGGCCGTGCGACGGCGCGAGCACAAGTGGTCGAGCGGAACACAACGCGCAGGGTCGGGCACAGAACGCGCGGCCTCGGGACGCGCTGGGCCGGCCGCTCGCTCGGCATCGAGCGCATTCGGCGGTGAGCCACGGGTAGTCGTAATCGAAAAGACGCTCGTGCCTGGCACGAAGATGAACGCTGAACTGCTGTTGGGGAGCTGTGACGGTGCGACCCGTCAGGTTGGCCATGGTCGAGATGGGCGGGATCTGGCCCCGACAAACGCGGCCATGCCCAACCTCGTCCTTGGTCAGGGTGATCGCGACCGCGACTGCGGCATCGGTGAGGTGGTGCGGCTTAGTGGCTCCGACGATCGGCGCCGACACGACAGGCGTGGCCAGCAGCCAGGCCAGCGCGACCGATGGGCAATCACGAGCGCGACATGGGAACGGGGCGAAACTACGGACAACGACGGACCACGACGGCCGCACTCAGCGCACGTCAACGGTCAACCATGGACACCAGCGACAAGTGGTTCACGCTCGACAACGGTGGAGGCCCAATCTGGGGGTCAAGGGGTCGCGAGTTCAAATCTCGCCAGCCCGACCATTGTTCGCCTAGTGGGCCCAATGTTAGGTCAATCACCCAAATACCGGAGATCGGGGGCCGTTCAAGATCCATTCAAGACACCGCCCATCAAAGCCGCTCCAAGACCCTTGGCAGCCGAGCGAACTCCGTCCTCCGACTTCAGCAAATATGTGGAGTAGTAGACCTCCACCGTGTGCCCCAGCAGAGCGGCAGCGTCCACTGGTGGCTCGCGCTTCCAGTTCATAACCCCAGCGAGCGTGTGGCGAATCAGATGGAGATGGATCGTCCGAACCCCCGCCACACCGCATAGGTCCCGGAAGTGATCGCTGTACAGCTCCGGCCGCACCGGCCGACCCAGAACTTCTTGGGCCGGGCTCAGGCTCCAGCTGTGGCGAGGCCATCCCGGCAGTGAGGCGGTACGGAGCTGTACCAAGGGGCACACGAGTCGCCCGATAGGATCCAGCAAGCCCAACGCTGGACCGCCCATGGCCTGGCAGCCAGCGTGCAGTTGACCTGTACAACCAGGGTCGGAGCCTTCGCCAGATCCTCACCGCGTTGACTTGTCGTCTCGAGCGGCGCTCTTAACCCAGCGCTGGCGCCGCCCGGGTCGGGCAGCGCCAGCGTGTCGGCCCATTGATCAGTGAGAGTGGTGGTGAGCCTTGACTGTGATGTTGTACGTGAACACAGTCGAGTCGCCGACGATCGGGCTGTAGTCGACCACGATTGTGTGCGTGCCAGGACGCAGCTTGACCTTTGCCTTGAAACCGCAGTAGACCGTGGCGAGTCGACCAGGATGTCCCAGGGCAACCGAGTCGGCGTAGAGGTCGGGCCCTCCTGGGATTTGGGCATGACGGTTCACCTTGGCCGTGAACAGCCCGCTGTTGAGGGACGCCTCCGGGCCGGGGATCAACACCCCATCCAGGCGTGCGGGCACCGGAAGCGGTAAACCGAAGAAGTCGAGGTTTCCGCGTATCTCGTTGCAGCTGGCTTCCAGGATCTTCCGGGTGCAGGCGACGTCCTCGCCTTTGAGGGGACAGGTGCTAGGAGGAACATCCGTGAACCTGTCGTCTTCGGTGATCACGAAGCCGCCGAAATCGAGGAGGACCGACCGAGCGTTCGTCTTGCAGTTGAGCGTTTGATCGCCTGGGGTGAAGAGCGGCACGGGGAGCAAGAACACGCCGTCGACTCCGTTGGAACTCTGACCCTGTCCGCACTTGGGTGGCGATACGTTCTGCCCTTTATAGAACTTCAGCGCCAGGCTGGTCTGCTGCTGTGCCAGCTTCTGCAAGTGTGTCGGTGCTGTCGTGGCGGCGGCCGAGCCGATCGATAACGCCAGCAGCACCACGGTCGTCACGGCACACGTAATCGTGCGCAACCTCATCCGGCGAACCTCCTTCCACGCGGGCAGAGCCGCGTGTTGCGGTGCGCCGTGACGTGATTGACAGGACGTCACCGAGGGCGACGGACCGAGGCGGTGAGTGGGCTGCCCCTCCGCGCCGGTGAAGTGTTGCACGCGTCGAGGTGGTGTGGCGGGGATTATGGAGAACTGGCGTGTCCTACCTTCTCGACTACTGGGTCAAGGAGCGCCAGCAGTGGCTCGGGAGGGTACGCGGTGCGGACGGCCGTCAACGGTGGGTCAAAGCTAGTGAGCTACGTCCTCGGGAGTAGTTCACGACCATGATTCCTGGTGTTATGAGTCGCACGCTACTTCGTGCCCGCGCACCACCGGCATGGAGAGCAACCTTTACAAGGCCCACGCAACAAGCGGGGTTGCGTTCCTCGCTCGGCAGGAGCATCTTTCACTGCATGGCTACTCTCCCGCCCGGCTGTCGCCGCCGCGATCGTCGGCGCCGAGACGGTTGAGGAGATCACCGTCAACGCCTCGGCGGCAGACGTCGTCCTCGACCAGGCCCAACTCGACGCCCTAACAGCACTGCGCGTCGGCACCAACACCTAAGCCGGGCTCGCCGCCGCTGCTCAGGCCCTGTGGGGACGATCTTGACCCGAGCCTCGTGCACTGCCTTGAGCCGCTCGGCCTCTTGCTGGGGATCTTGGTATGGGATGGCGCGGATGAGGTAGTGGCGCCTGCCGTCCTTGTCGATACGAGGATGCGGAGGACCTCTTTACGCGCATGCGCGCGCGGAACACAGCTTAGGAGCCTCCCTGATCATCAGCCCGCTTTCAGGACGATTCAAGGGTCGCCATCAGGTGCCAGACCGGGTGCGCGGCGCAGGCGGTCGACCCGCTCCGATCATGTCTCGAACGGGTAGTAGCAGACCGGCCGCGGAGAGCACGATGAACACAATCTGGTGGATGTGGTCCTTGCCCGGGGGCAGTTCGGCGACCAGGTGCACCACCCAGAACACCGGATAGAACCACAGCACCGACCACGCCCACCTCTCGCCTCGACGAAACGGGATCAGCACGATCAGCCCACCGAACAGGCCCAGACCGATCGATGCCAGCCCATTCGCGACGATCAGCAAGTTGCCGCCGGCGACAGCCGGCAGCACGGTGATTACTCCGAAGCCAAGAATGCCGACGCTCACGATGACCAGGCACACCCACGCAACTCGCATCAGCCGACGGTCGCCTCTCACTCGGCGAAGCTAACTGATCCAGCGCTGCTTACCGTCCTTGCCCCGCACCCGATAAGCGGAGGACCTCCTGGTAGCCCCTACGCATACGCGCGCGAAGGCCAGCATGCTGGTGCTGGCATCGACCGGACCGCCACGACGGTCCCGTCGGGCGTGGGCGGTCCAAGAGGTCGTGCGCGTGCGTGCGTGTGCGCCTCGCGCGTATTGGGGTCTGGCAACGACAAAAAATTTCTAGGCACCGGGGCACGCGACGCTCACCAACCCTGGCTGGCCGACATCATAAGAAATTCCGGGCAGGTGGTCCGCGTGAGCCCTGCAGCCGGCAGGCGTCGCTGACGACGATTGGATTAAACAATCTCGGGCCTGCTAGCGGCGGGTTGACAATCACCAGCACCCGGCGGTGTCTCTTCGGTCTCCTTCGGTGCGCCGCGCCAAACATCGGTCTTGCAGCGATGACAGACCCAGCGAGTGATGTCGGCGGTCATGCCGTAATCGCTCGGACGGAGGCGCATCCGATGACGCCCACATGATCATAAGCTCACAGCGTTCCCACAGTGCCGTCACAGCGGGCGCAGATCGCGAAATGAGACCGTACGGCATCAAACGAGCTGATCACTCAACCGCGCCCAACCAAGGAAAGAAATAAGACACCATGAAAGCAAGCAAGATCATCACACTCGGACTCGTCGCAGCGTCCGCAGGTTTGATCATGGGCACGGTTGCGCTCCCCGCACAAGCGGCCTCCCTGGACCGTGTGGTCAACGCACAACTGACCAACCGGCCCGACTCCGGCGGAAACGGCAACTTCTGGGCACTGAACCACTGGCCTCAGATCAAGATCACCGAGACCGCGCCTGGCGAATACAAAGTGACCATCCGCGACAACGGCAAGTTCAGCGACCGTGACCGACTTGGTCGGCGCTGGCTTTCGCTTCGCAATTGCACCCCGGGCTACTCTCCATGCCTTCCCCCCGCGTCGGACTATGACTGTCGTGGCGGCTCAGGCAACGGACCCAAGTACACCGGACCCGTCCGCGTCACCGGTTCCGACCCCTACCACCTAGACCGAAACCGTGACGGAAAAGGATGTGAGCGGTCGTGACCTCTCCAAATCGAGCGAACTAACTGGCGGTCTCTTCCGGGCGTGCGTCCGCTGAGTGCCGGGCGCACCAGCAGGTTCGGATGGGCAGGAATAGGCACTGAGGGCGGCATCGTAAGAGCCCGGGCTCTGATCAACCTCTGCTTGTTACACGTTCTTGTACTCGGCTGGGCTCTCTCGGTGTTGAGGTGTTGGGTATATGCACCGAACGACCGCCACCGGTGCGGCGAATTCGGTAGCATTCTGTCTTCATCGGGTGACTCACGGGCGTCACCGGGGGGCAGTCATGGGCACCGAACTACCGAACCAGCCTGACGAGCCGGCAAACCCGCCATCGGCCCAGGCATCTCCGCCGCCGGTTCCGCGACAGGCGGAGGCGGTGGACTGGGCGCCACCGCCATCGGCGCCGGAACCGACCGAAGTGGCGGCCGGCACCGACCCGGAGCAGGTCAGGTCCTACGGCTCGGCGCCACAGGCGAAGGCCCCGCTGGACAAGGTGTCGCTGTTCGCGTTGATCACTGCCGGTCCCGGTCTCGGACTCGTCTCGGTACCGCTGGGCATCTGGGGTGTCATCCGCACCAAGAACCACCAGCGCCGCGGCCGCACTCTGGCCGTGATCAGCTTCGTGCTGATCGGCCTGTGGGCGATCGTCGGAACCGTCGTAGCCGCGATGGTCGCACTCCCGGTCACCTCCACCACCGACCAGACGGCCGCGCCAGCACCCAGCGGCATCGTGGCCCCGACCACCGTCCAGGCCACCATGTCGCCGGCCCCGGCCGCCGTGTCGCCGACGTCGGTCGCTCCCTCGAAGAAGAAGATCCCGGGGCATCAGCCGCACGGGCCGCTGCGCAAGGCGAAGAAGGTGTACTGGGACCAGTTGAAGACCGGTGACTGCTTCAAAGGGTGGAGCGAGAAGGGCAGCACCGTGATCACCCGGGTCGACTGCCGCTCGCGGCACGAGGAGGAGGTCACCGGCACGTTCAATCTTTCGGGCGGCAGTCGCTATCCGGGCGACAAGGCGGTCGAGAAAGCCAGCGACGCCCGCTGCAAGAAGTACTTCGCCCGCTATGTCGGCATCGACTGGGACTCCTCGGCGTACAACTACACCGACGCGACACCGGACCGCTCGGACTGGCGGTATGGGGACCGCCTGGTCATCTGCATGGCCGAGGATCCGGACCATCTCGAGAACAGCAGGATCTCCCTGCGCAAAGTCAAGGAGTAACGCGTGAAGGCCCGTCTGCAGGACGCGGCCGACGATTTGCGGAGTCAGTTACGGTCAGGACGATCACGGAGACAGCGATTGCGACCAGCAAACAGCCGATATAGCTAGTCGACATTGAGTGGTCTGAGCTTCTTAGCTCGAAGTTGCGGGCCTACTGTCCCGTCCTCATCGGGAGCGGGAGCTGGGCGGTCCGTTGCCTGGATTCCTCGTGTCACCTTCCTGTGCACGTTCTTATTAAAGACTCCAGGCCTGCTAGTTCGCCCCGTTCAGGCACAGGTCGGGTCCGCCCGCCGGCGGTACGAGATCCCGGGGAGTGCCTGGTCATGCCGCTCCTCGGGGCTCTCGTGCAAGGGACATTGGATCGAGATCGGTTCTTCCAATCTGATCAGCACTCAGGTGCCAGGCACCGGTCGTGACCGAGCAGCTGGAGCGCTATTGCGGAAGAACGAGCTCCGTCCCTAACGTGGTGCGGCTCTCGATATAGCGAGCCCAATTGAGGTCGGTCAGAATCTGCTCGTGGCGCTGTACGGCCTCCAGGTCAGGAAATTCCTCGACACCGAAGAAGGGCCACCGCTCGTTGGACCAAGCGGCTGAGCACAGGACTAGCTCCTTGCCCCCAGCTGTGTTTAACGCCTCCATAACCAGCCCGAGCAAGCGCTGTTGTTCCTGTTGCGAAACCTGGTGCCACGCTTCGGTGAATCGTCCTTGCCAGAGTTTGTAGACCGGCTGTGCCATGCGACCCTCCAGGAATCGACGGAATTTCCACTTCCTGTACTACTACCGCTTTCGGCACGCTCCGCGCCAGAGCGCCCGTCGCTCATGGCGTGCCCCCTTCCAACAGAATCGCATTGCTGTCTGACCTCAATCGGGCAAGACGATCAGAGGCAGTGCCGTGAACTCGTCATATTGGCCTGCGCCCTAAGGAGTTCGGCAAGCTGGGCCGCAGCCTTGGTGCGCCACGCGTGCTCCAGCTCGCCCAGGTTTACGGTGCAGCGCTTTTCTTTATTCTCCGCAGACCACTGCGACCACGACCATTCGTCGCCGATCCAATGGATCACTGGTAGGTCTGGTTTGTTCTTGCTTACATGCCAGCCGGACGGGCCAGGGCACGAGTCCGAACCGTCCCGGTTCCTGGTCCAGACCACGCGGCGCCCGTCAGGACCATCGGCAGCCTGTTGCCGCGCTGATTGCTTGGTATGCAGCAGCCAGTGGCCAAATTCAAGTGGTCCCTCCTGTGGTGACCAGTCTGGCGGGTAGGCGTCGTAGCGGACTAGGACGCCGGTCGTGGTGTCGCGACCCACGAGTTGCAGCGCTCCGTCCCTAATGTCGCGCTCGTTATCCCTCACTCGGCGGATGGCTCGAACCGCTCGAAGGTTGCCGCGTCGAGTTGGCGGTATATAGAGCGCGTGATCTGACGGTTGCCAACTTGGAGAATCCGGACCTCCGCGGTGAGCACCTCAACGCTGACAGCTTCAGTCATCACATGTCCTTGGCTCGATGCCGGAGTTCCGTATGGAGATATCTTGACCGATGCTGAAGCCCCGGCGTATGCAGGCGCTGCCCTCTTCCAACCGGAATCGCAGGCATGTTCTAATCAGCTATCGACCTCAGTGACAATGACCTGAAGGGGGTTTGCCGAAGTAGATCGCCGAATTGTCGATCCGCCGATCGGAGTGGAGGCGGCCACGTGGTCGAAAGCTGGCCAGCTCGATTGGTGGGTGAAGGAACGGCGGGAGTGGTGGGGTCGCGTACGCGGTGCAGACGGCCGTCAACGGTGGATCAGAGCTGTTGATCTTCGACCGGCGAGCGGTTCACAGCCGTAACTGGTGGCGGCGAGCGGCCCATACCGATTCGACCTCTTTGACCGTCACGGTGATTGGAAAGTGGTCAAGGAATCCCGGATCTGAGAGTGACGAGAGCCAAGAGACGCGGTGCCGGATCGCGGCTTACAGCCCCAGCTCAAGCATTTCCTCGATCTGTTCGCCGAACTTTCCATGAAGCTGGTCGATGTTGTCGTATTCCGTAGGAAAGTGGCCAAGCTCCCCTAGCCGGCGCTTGAAATTCCAGAGGGAGGTCAGGTCCTCCTCACGAGCCCGCACTCACTGGCCGGGGTTGCTCATCGACCCCCTTCGCGTAACTGTGAAGTGTGCGAAGCGAGGCTTGTCGCGCCATCGACGTCCGGCTTGCTCCGCCCAGCTGTCCGAAAGTGGAGTCTAGACAGGACCTGAACATCTGCAACCGGTCGATCCGTTTTCGACTGGCTCGCCGGTGGCATCGGAGGGCGGCGCTTGGATTCCGGCCTTGTTGAACGCCATGTCCAGCCGGCCGAAGGTGTGCAAAGAGTTGATTGGCAGAATTCGAGCCCACGAGCGATTCCTGGTCATAACCGGTCGAACGGGGGGCTGACTCGGTGGTAGCCATGGCGTTCACACTGCCAGACGATTTCGTCGCGCCGCGGCAGCCTCGGTCGATGGTGCTTACTGCGGGATGTACAGTTTCACGTCGTCGATGTGCGCCTTGCCCTCGTAGTAGTTCAGATGTGGGTCGCCGATGAGGAAGTAATCGGGATAACCAGATCCGGCAGGCCAGGTGTTTGAGTGCGTATAGGTGCCGCCGCTACCGGAGTAGGTCCAGGTGGAGTTGAAGCTTCCGTCATACTCGGCGGCGGTTTGATTGTAGTGCCAGATCGGGAGGCCGTCTTGGACGAAGCTCCGGTGATAGCGAAGGGTTGCATGTCCGAGATAGCGGAAGTTTCCAGTCATCTCCAACGTGTATCCGCCGTTGATTCGCTCGATGGCGAAGGTATATGACTCGGTCGGCATCAGTTCTGGACGCAGTTCGTCCTGCGACACAATGGCTCCGCTGGTTCTCAGGCCGCACTCGGATTCCATGAGGTATTCGGTCCCGGGCTGACTGGAGTAACGGCGCGTTGCTGTGTTGAAAATCGAGTTCACACCGTTGCCGGTTCCGTTGCTGTAGGCCTCGTAGGCCTTGGACACGCCGTTGCAGTAGATGGAACCGGTGCCGGTGTACTTGTAGCGGTTGTAACCGTCCATCGCCACCTTGCGGTGCGTGTGGATGAAGACGTTGTTGTGTGGTGCGGGCCGCGGGTAATCCATGATCCCGAGAAAGTAGAAGCCGTTGCTGTCGGTCCGTACATTCGTCCAGTTGCAGTAGCTGCGGTTGAAGTCACCACTCGGCGCCCACGGGAAGTTCGTCTTGCAGCCGCTCGACGAGTAGCCGTTGACACGACCGTCCGCATAGTCCCAACTTCCTCCGCGCTTGCCGCCGAACTCGACCGTACGGAGCCTCACCTCGACACGGTACGCGGCGGGCAGTGGATTGGTGGATCGCAGCACCACCCCGGCGCGGTGGTCCGGCTCGCTGAGCAGCAGCGACGGGTTCCCGGCCACGATTCGGTACGGATGGAGGGCGCGCCGTCCGGCTTGCCGTCACGATTGTTGTCGCGTGCCGCAAGTTCAGCGGTAAGCCAGCCGCCGTTGCCGAGTGGTACTGCCTTGCGGTACTGCCAGAACGTCCCCAGCTGCTTGCGAAAAGCCGAACCGCCCATCGCGTCGAAGTAAGCCCCGTCCTCGTCGTAACCGTCCACGTGGTAGCGACTGCTGTTCCCGCCCGCATCCCGGGCCCAGGCGACGCCAGCGTCGCTCACCGCGGTATTGAAGGACTCGGATTGGACCAGTTGCCAATTCGCGGAGGGTCGGGGTGGATTGACCTCGGCCTCTGCCGGGCTGACGGCCATTGCAGTCAGCAGTGCGATCACAGCAATAGCGCCACGTTTGGCGATCGACGTTCGTTTTTTCAGTTGATCTGTCTGCACAAGGCACCCTCCCCGATTGGTTTAGCGACGGTATACCAATCCAGCGGAAGTTGCAGGGAGCTGTATGAACTTGGAAAGCGCTGCGTCTCGGGTTCAGGACGTGGATATCGAGGTCTTCGAGAAAGTACAGTTTCGTGACCATGACGAGGGCCTTTCGTTGTCCGCCCGACACCTAGCGAACCAGGGACATCATGCCTGGGTCACTCTTGACGGGCTCCCCACGGTTCGATACATATGCATCCAACTGGATCTGCCGCACCTCATGACGGCAGGTCGACTTGGGGGTCCCATGGCAGCCGACAGACCTGCGGACCAGCCATCCGACGTATGCCTGGAGCCGCGGCCGTCTGCGCCACGTACACGGCCAAACCATTTCTGCCGCCGCCCATCCCATGAAACAGGCCACTCCGGGTGCGCACTACGCTCCTTACCGTGAAACGCGTCGCGGTTGGGATCGCCGGGCTCATTTTGCTGTGCGGCTGTGCCGCCGAGGTCGGGCAGACCGACCTGACGTTGCACAGCGGGCGGTCTTTCCTGACGGCACCCGTTACGAGCTCGGCGAGTTCAAGATGTCGGAGGTGGACAACGATCGACCAAACGGCTCGCCGAAGATTCCAGGCAATGAGGTCACCGTGTCAGTCGTGGTCGAGAACGCCGGCCCGGTCATCGGGGCGGGCGACGTTGCGATGAGCCTGGCTTATCGCAACGATGAAGGCCAGGAATTGGTCCCGCCCGTGGTGTCCAGCGGTGCCGCCGTGATCGACTCCGGCACGAAAGGCACGATCAGCAAGACGTTCCGAGTCGAGGACACAACCGAGCTGTTCCAGACTCGCTATATCCGGGTGCGGGTAGGGCTGTCGGGCTACCCGGCGGTCACCTTTAGCGGATCGAACCCCTGAGCGCGAGGTTACGGTGGGGTTGTCAAGACACCGCGCCCGCCGGGGCTCCCCAACGCTATCCGATGAGGTGAGTCGCGCGGCATGATCAGGTAGGCGGCCAGATAGAGGCACGCGCAGATGATCAACAGCCAGCGGTAGCCGGTGGCCAGGGCGGCGTACTCCAGGCAACCACCGATCATCGCGCCCAGCAGGTTGGTGCCGAATGCGGTCACTGGATGGGCGCTCGACTCGAAGCGCTTAGCGAAGATGATGTTCGCGGCCATGATCGGCAGGAAGGCCAGCAGAATCGCAACCACCAGCCGCGCCGGAAACGGCAGCGAGAGCACCCAGGCGGCCGGCACCAGCCAGGCCATGGCCAGTCCGCCGAACAGAACGCCGTACATGAGCCGCAACGGCGGCGTACGGAAGCGTCGAGTGATCTCGACTGCCGC
>CAWFJC010000019.1:0-32654 GCA_963815975.1 uncultured Actinomycetota bacterium | reverse complement strand
CGAAGCCGCGTGGCCAACGCCGCTACGTACCATCATGGGTCGACAGGTCGACTTCAGTCGCGCTCACCTGGATGACCAGATGTTGATCCGAACGGCCGTTCACGCACGAACTAGATGGATGCAAGCCGTCATCCGAAGATTCGTGGATGTCTAGTGTTTGTTCAATGCTTGTTCTAGTCTTGCCCACAGCTGTCGGCACAAGGAGGCGGCCGCATGGAAAGAGCGACGGCAGATCAGGATCGGGACCTGGTCGACCTCGTGGACGAGGCCGGCCGGGTCATCGGGCAAGCGGCGCGCGCGACCGTACACCATGGCAATACGCCTCGGCATCGCGCGTTCTCGGTTTACCTCACCGATGATGCTGGTCGTGTGCTGTTGACCAGGAGGGCCCTTAGCAAGATCACCTGGCCGGGCGTGTGGTCGAACTCTTGCTGCGGCCATCCGCGACCGGGAGAGTCCGACGTGGCGGCTATTCACCGTCGCGTCTATGAGGAACTTGGTGTGGAGGTCGTCAACATCGAGGCAGTGCTGCCCGACTTCGGCTACACCGCAACTGATCCGCATGGTCTCGTCGAGAACGAGTCCTGCCCGGTTTATTGTGCATCGATTGTCGATGCCGCGGTGCTCCGTCCCGACCCCGAAGAGGTCATGGACTATCTGTGGCTGGCCTGGCCCGATCTCGTGGCAGCCGTCGAGCGGGCGCCTGGCCTGCTCAGTCCATGGGCGGTAGCACAGGTTCAAAGTCTTATCGAGGGTGACCGAAAGGCGTCGCTGCGCCTGAGGGCCGCCACCGGACATGGCGCTGACGCGGGGATCACCTTGGCTGGCGTAACTCGCCTGCTCGGCGAGCAAAGCCAAGAGCTGGCGCGGCTGTGGCGCGAGCTCGATGACGGGCATGCGCCCGAGGTGCTGGCTGAAGATCTGCCGACCTGGCTGGATGATCTTGTGCAGCAAGGTGGCAAGCGGCTCCGGCCGGCCATGTGCCACTGGGGATACGTCGCGTCTGGCGCCGACCTCGACCAGCCAGGGCATACGGAGCTGATCAGGGCCGCAACGGCTCTGGAACTGCTCCATCAGTTCGCCTTGTTGCACGACGACGTGATGGACGAATCGGATCTGCGCCGTGGCCGCCTCGCAGCACATCGGCAGGCCGAGCAGTGGCACGCCGCAGCTGGGGCCCGTGGTGACAGCGCCGCCTTCGGACGCAACCTTGCAGTACTACTAGGCGACCTTGCACTCGTGCAAGCTCATCGGCTGGTCGCGATGCTGAGTCCTCGCCTTCGCGAGCTGTGGCACGAGCTGTGCGTCGAACTTGTGTTGGGCCAGCGTGGTGACCTTACGGGTGCGGCAGCCGGACGGCGCGATCGACCCCATGCCGAACGGCTCGCTCAACTGAAGTCGGGCTCATACACGGTGGCACGCCCACTAGCCCTGGGCGCAACGGCAGGGGGCGGCACGGACGAAGCGCAGCGTGCCTTGCGCCGCTATGGCGATCACGCAGGTGCGGCTTTTGCGCTCCGTGACGAGGTCCTCGGGGTATGGGGAGATCCTGCGATAACAGGAAAGCCGGCGGGTGATGATCTGCGACGAGGAAAGCCGACCGTGCTGCTCAGCCTGGCGACCGCGCGACTGAGTGGCACCGCCGCGTCGACGCTGCGGCAAGCTGGATCGCCGGCGATGAGCGCTCACGACGTCGTCGTTCTTCAGGATGCGATGGTGAACGCCGGGGTTCGCGCCGAGATGGAGACCTTGATTTCTCGGCACGTCGAGGAGGCCATCGTCTATCTGAACGCCGGAGCCTTGCACCCGGCCGGCGTCGCCGGCCTCACCGAACTCACCACAGCACTGGCGTGGCGTACGTCCTAGTGCCTCTCCATGCTCGGCGCAGCAAATAGTGTACAAACCTTTGACACTACTGATCAGCTGCTTGGAGGTCCCAGACGGTCGCGCAACGTGGCCGCTCCGCCGCCTATCGAGTGGCCGAGCGCTACCACCGATTCATTGTCAGACAAATTGGCCGCGGAGATGGTGTCGTCCTGGTACCGGCCTCCGACGGCGATCAGCACGTGATGGGCTGCGAGCCCCTTGATGAGCCCGGCTGCCGGCTGGATATCAGCAACTGTTGGTACCGCGATGACAACCGCGTCTGGCTGGTGTCGTTGCACCGCTACGAACCAGTCTCGCACCGGAAGATCTGGTCCAAGATGAAGAACCGCCATCCCTCGCCGCCGGGCAGCCGTGGCGTACGCGAGGATGCCGAGCTCATGATGGCAGCCGGCGGGCAGTCCGGTGAGCAAGAGCGGGAAGCGCTCGCTGTCCATCGCAGCCGCGTCGAATGCGGCACTCAATCGCCGTTGCACGGCCGCGGCAACAATGTGTTCCCCCGCGACGGTCACATCTCCGTTGGCCCATGCGGCACCGAGCCGCTCCAGCTCCGGCAGCAACCAAGCGTCAACTGCATGCTCGAAGGAGCTAGTGGCGAAATGCTCATCCAGCAGTCGGCTGGCCGCGAGTGGGTCGAGATCGATCGCCGCAGCGACCAGATCCTCAACTGATGTGCTCGTCGGCAGCGCCGCCGCTCTCGCGGGCGGCTCGATGCGCCGGACGTTTCTCGGGTCAGTCTCAAAATCAGTTTCGCCGGACACTGCCGCCGCTGCCTCCTTAGGTGACCATCCGGATGCGACCAGGGACTGCATGCGGCGTAGCACGGCGATATCCCGGGCACCGTACAACCGGTAACCCGAATCCGAGCGACCAGGATTGACAACGCCATAGCGCCGTTGCCAGGCACGAAGGGTGGCAACCGGTACGCCCACCATCTCAGAGACCCGCTTGATCGTGTACATGTCGCGACCTGACTCACGCCCTGAACAGAAGTCACTCAAACCTTGGACAAGGGTGATGCAGAATACTAGTCGTGCGGGTTCGCCGAGGACAAGCTCTTGAACCTGCCGCGACGTCAGCCAGCCCCATTTTCACCGGTGCGGTCAGTGCTTGCAGTGCAAGCTCCTGTCCTGGTCATAGGCCTATTCCCGGGCCCGAAATAGTCCACGGCGGGGCCATGATCAAACCCTGCACAGGCGTTGTCGTGCAGTGCCGTGACCCCGATGTTGACCAGAGGGAGGTGATCAGCCCCCAGGCCGTCTTTGCCCCGCACACGACCCAACCACTGCTGTCGCTCTTTCACCCACCCCCGCCGCAAGCCCACAGACGAGCGTGCCGACGAGCCCAACTCGCCACTGTGGAACCCATCCCGGAATCCGCCACCAGACAGCGCTGCCAGACCGGGCTCAGGTCGGGGGTACGTTGTGGGCCGTCAGATCGGGCGACGGATTCATCGGGCAGTAGTGCAGGTAACGAGTGTCGATCGTGGAGGCCCGATGCAAGCCACCACCGAGGCCCAATCAACGCATCGAGTGCATGGGAACGGTGAGAGTGGGAATGACGTCGGGTGCGAAGATCACGAGCACACCCAGCGCGAATAGAACCATCGTCACGCCGTAAGTCGCTAGTCGGCGCCAGGGAAGAATCTTCTCCACCGCGATGAGCCCAGCAACGACTGCCATCCAGATCGGGCTCATGATCCCGAGGGCAAACAAGGATGCCATAAGTGCCCAACAACAGCCGACACACCAAGCGCCATTCCTCAGGCCCATGCGAAGTGCGCCCGACCATCCGTCACGCCACGATCCGAGGAGGAAGCCCAGCGGACTGCGACACTTGCTCAGGCAGACGCGTTTCAGCGGCGTCAACTCGTACGCGGCTGCAAGCAAAAGCGTTGCTCCCGTCAAGTACCGGCCGGCGTGTTCCCAGGTGAAGTTGCCGGCGACGGCACCTACGACCATTCCAATTAAGAATGCGGCTACCCCGGCGGCGGTCCATGTGATCAGATATCCCGCAACGAAGGCCGCGGACGCCAGTCGCTTCCCGCTCATGCGTGAATACAACGCAACAGTCGGAGCGACCGACGGGAACATCATTGCCGCCATCATGACGATCCAGACACCGACGAACCAGCCGAAGGTCCCGAGATCGGTCCACGGCCCGTTGTCCATCCCGCGCATTTGACGGGTCGTCCACCACCAGCCGACCGCCGCGAACCCAAAGAGGATTACTACGAGCCCCAACTGGGCGCGAGTGGCAGCGATTGCTGGACGCAAACCTGCGTCGGCGGTCGACCGCCCCGGGTCGACGTCGCTCATCTATGTCAAGCGGCCCACGAGAATTCGGACGTCGACAATCCGGTCTTCCCCTCGTACTGGATGCCGTAGGTTCCTATCCCCGGAACGGCTGCAATGGGGACTTGTCTCCGACAAGCCAGATGTGACCGAACGGGTCGGTGAAGCCGCCCTGTCGGTGAACGCCCCATGCTGTCTCGTGGTCGCGGATGTCGTCAGCACTGCCTTCCGCGCCCGCGGCAACGGCGCGTTCGACGAAGTTGTCGGGGTCATCGACGAAGAGCTCAACGCGCGCCGTCCGCGTTCCGGCGTCGGCGGGAGTGTTCCAGCCGTTGTTCGCCGGCTCGCCCAGGAAGAACGGAGCGCCTTCGACGGTTAGTCCCACGACACCACCAAAGTTCCACAGCTCCTCAGCACCGAGTGCACGCTTGTACCATTCGGCGGCGGCGGCCGCGTTGCGGACGGCCAGCATGAGTGAGATAGAGACGGTGGGCATTCCTATCAGCTTCCTTCGCCAAACCGGCTCGCGAACTAAACGACTCTACCTGATGTGCTGCGTCCTGGTCGCCTGCGCGCCAGACGCGGGCCAGATGGAGCGCAGGCTGAGATGCGGTGATCGTGGAGCTTGTGACGCATTAGACGCGACCAGGGACGCCGTGCAGGCGCGCCAGAATCATCCGAGCGACAGGATGACCTGGCGAAGGCAATTGCGGACCGTCAGGATGAACTGGCTCGCGACTTGGCCAATCAGGCTGAGTTACTCGAAACACCCGGTTCGTCCGGCAGGTCGCCACATCGGACGGGGGTACGCCGAAGCCTTTCGCCAATATGAATTTGAGGGGCGCGCAGCTTGCAGGACTGGACCTTCGGTGCAACGTGGTGAGGCGGCAGCTCGGGTGCGCTGATTCAGAAGAGGGAGACTCGAGCGTTTGCGTTGTCCTAGGGAGTTCAGCGCCGGCGTTTGCTCAATGGCATGATCCACCACAAGACGGCAATGGCCAGCCCCACGATGCCGGCCACAATCCCGGCGACCAGGTGGCTTACCACGTCGGAGATCACGAAGTACGTGGCTAGGGTAATGGCCGCCGAGAGCGGCATCAGCCCAATGATGACCTGGCGGTTGACCGAGCGCTTGAAGGCCGCCCGGTCGGTCAGGGGGCTCATGAGCCGGTGCTGGGCCGCCGGGGCGATGAACACCAGCAGGCTGATCATCGCGCAAATGAACAACGCCACGTATACCGCGTTGTCTAGCCGACTGATCGTGGTATAGCCCGAATTGAACGGCAGGGCTATCAGGAAGGCCACTAGTATCAGCGTGCCGGGCACCAGCAGGCGGATTTCGCTCAGGAGATCGGTGAGACCCTCGTCGGGCGGGGCGGGGGATTCCTTGGGCACGGGCGCGGTCATAGGGCTCCTTCGGTTGGATGGCGGACGCTGCGGGGCCGAACCTACGCTGCGCTCTCAGTACCGACGCAAATGGCCGAGCGCTTGATGGGTTGAGCCAATGTCGAGCCATAGCGATTGCTCTTGCTCGGTATTACTGACACCGCAAATGATCTTGCTCGGTGTTGTCGAGATGTGGCGGAACCCGGTCGGCCTAAAGAGGTTCCCGACCGGGGGTATTCGACGTAGATCCAGGGCTGGACGTACACCCCCCAGGCGGCGCCACATCGGAGTTCTACTGCGATTCCGGGTGGAAGAGAACCACGCAGTAAGTGGTGACTCGTGTCATGGCGCCCTAAGGAGCCTTATCGACTTGATGCATCGTTGCCGAGTCAACAGGGGTCAGGACCAGAAGCACGGCGCCGATGACGAGGGCTGCCGATGGGACTATGACGAGCTGGAGCGCTGGACGCGGGTGCGATTTGAGCGCGGGATGAGATTACGCAATGGCGAACGGTAGGCGTCAAATTCCCCGACGGACTCTCGTTACGACCGACGCAGTACCACACTCGTGCGTTTGCCTACTTCTCTTGAACTTTCCGGAGGCGCGGCGCGCGGCCAGCTCGATTTGCGCCATGCCCAAAACGCGCACGATCGCGGCAATAGTCGCCGTAAGCTTCGCCGGATCGGTGACAGTCGGCCGTGGTGGCCACTTGATCAATATCGCGGCGGGGGTGTCCGGCCGGTGGACGAGTTCGATCTCAAGTCGATCGGATTGGGTGACCGCACCCACGGCTAGGAACCGATCTGAATCCCTCGACACCGAGTTGTCCACAGGCCCCACGATTCCCATGGCCTCAGTTTCCCACACTGCGGATATTTTGTCCTTGGATGCCCGAGAGGCCACAAAATCTTTCGAGGTCGCGTTGCTTGCGGCACACAGTTGGTGCTCGCAGCGGTTCGCTTCCGCTGTCGCCGCAGATCTTCCTGCCGCTCGTCCACGCCCATCACCGGCATATCGCTAGTGTGCGTAAATACATCCGCGCGAAGACTGACTCCCTCCAGTCCCGACAGCGACCAGCAGACTAGCTCAGCAAGATCACGCGTGCCGATCAACCCAATCGTCCGGTTCTTTCACCTCTGCGGACGACGCATGAAAGTGCGTATCAACCGCGACGGAGAACTCTCCGTCGGTGTAAGTGCCTCGGAAGACGTGAGGACAGCGGTTAGATGAGATCGCGTCGAGAGGCCGGGCGACACCTGCCCGTCCACCCAACGGCAGGACACACGTGACACCGGTCCAGCCTGCCAAATGGCTGCCCGCCGTAGCCGTGCTGGGTGTCGCAATCACATGGGGCATCAGCTTCGCTGTTGTCAAGGCTACGGTCGGAGAGGTCAGCCCATCGCGTCTCGTCGGTTGGCGTTTCGCCTTGGCCACCCTGACCCTGCTCACGCTGCGACCGCGCGTCCTGGGCGATCTTGACAGGCAAATCGTAAGTCGCGGGATCGTCCTGGGCGCACTGCTGGGCATCGGTTTTGTGCTTTGCACCATCGGTATGCAAACGACATCGGTGTTGATCTCGGCGTTCGTCACGGGGACAACCGTCGTCTTCGCTCCCCTGATTGCCTGGATCTTGCTACGACGCCGACTAACAACTCGAGCAGCCGCTGCGGTGTTCCTCGCTTTGGTGGGGCTGGCAATGATCACAATGCGAAGCTTCGCCGTCGGGCCCGGAACGCTCCTTATCTTGACCGCCGCGGTCTTGTGGGCCCTTCACTTGGTTGCGTTGGAGAGGTGCTCACGTGCCGGTCACCTGTATGGCCTCACAGTGATCCAGCTCGCAACGTCCGCCACGGACGCCCTGGGCTGCCAAGTCCTGCTCGACGACTGGCAAGGTTTCACGCCACCGATATCGGTGTCCGCCGTAGCAGGCATCATCTTCCTTGGAGCCGCCGCCACCGGCGGCGCCTTCGTCGCATTGAGTTGGGCGCAGACGCGCCTGGACACGACCACGACGGCGGTGATCTTGACACTCGAGCCGTTAGTGGGAGCCGGCTTGGGCGCCGCCCTCGGCGACGCGTGGACCGCCACCACCCTGGCTGGCGCGATCACCGTAATCAGCGCCGTTTGCCTGGTCGCCCGGCCAAGTGGACAAACCGCTCGTAGCCGGTCTGGATGTCACTAGCGGAACTAAGAGGTCTGGCCCCCCTAGCTGGGCGGGCACTACCGTTGGCATGCGACTCCGGCACCGTCTCGGTCCAGGTCGTAGCGGTCGGAACACATGAGCCGGATGAGTCCATCGGCGCACCATCAATGTGCAGAGTGAGTGCGGTCTGAACATGTAACCGAATTCCCGGCGTCATTCTGAACGCGCATCTACTGCTGTTGATCTTCACCGTCGCCATCTTGGCCACCATCTCGGTTCTTGCCCTGCGCAAGTCTTGATCGGGAATCCTTTCGCGGCAGCATCCGCCACCCGGCCGGCTTCGAGCGTGGCGATCTTGGATCGACGCCACGGGCATCGACACTGGCCCAGCTTTTCGGGCTGAATTACGGGATCACTGAGGGATGTTTGGCGATCAACGTCTGGACGCCTGAGGAGTTGCTCCAGTTCCGTGCTGTCGCTGATCTTGACGAATGGGCTGCAGCATGGCGGCTCACGCTCTGTGGGCTCCGTCGTTCCGAGGTTCTCGGTATGCAGTGGGCGGCGGTTGATCTTGCCGCCGGCGAGGTCAAGGTTCAGGCCGGACGGGTGCTACTGGACAAGGCTCGCACCGCAACCGATGATCCCAAGTCCTCAGCCTCACGCCGGACGGTGCGGGTGGAAGAGGCCCAGTCGGACAGTGTTGCATTGCTCCGCTCTCTGAAAAGCTCGACAGGCTGCTGATCGCCTCGTGCTGGGTGCTGGGTACAACGAGACCGGCTATGTCCTGGTGGACCCACTCGGTGAGCCGGTGAAGCCCTATACCTACAGCGATCATTTCGAGATCTTGTGCCGTAAGGCTGGAGTCCCCGTTGTGCAACTGCACTCGGTTCGACACACCCTGGCCTTGATCATGCACCGGGCGCGGATACCTCCAGTTGATGCAGCCGCGTTTCTCGGACACACCGTTGCAGTTCACTTGGCCCGCTATGTCCCGCTCACCGAACGCGGTGCCCGTGCTGCTGCGAGTGGACTTGGTGCAGCGATTTCGGGGATCGGGTGACCTTCTCGTGACCTCCAACCCCAACCGGGCCCTTAGAACATGCTGCCGACAAGGCCGGATACAAAAACTTGACCTTGACGCGACGTCAAGTTCTACCGTTGAGGGATGGTTGATCACTCGGAGACACGCTGGCGGATCGGCCAGGTCTCGGCTCGAACCGGCCTGACCGCCCGAACGCTGCGCTATTACGAGGAGTTGGGTCTCCTCAAGCCATCCGAACGCTTGGTGAGCGGGCATCGCGTCTATGCAAGCGATGATCTCCGGCGCCTCTACCGCATCTCTCTGCTCCGGCAGCTAGGTCTGCCACTGTCAGACATCGCCCGGGAAGTAATGGAATCTCCTGGCGAGCTGAGCGACACGATCACCCGCCACGTCGTACAAGTTGATCAACGGCTGGCCGCGCTGGGCCGCCATCGGGAGCGAATGATCACCGTTCGGGAATCGCTGTCCAATGGCAGTCCCAGCGATGAGGAGTTGCTCGACTTGATGGATGAGCTGGCGCAAGTTGATCATGGTCTGGCGCAGCGACTGACGCTGCTGGTCTACAACGACATCGAAGCTGTACACGATCACCTCGTTGTCGTGTTCGGCTTTGGGCCGGGCACGATCACCCGCGATGGATCTGGCCGGGTCGTACACGGCGAGCTACATGTCGGGGACGGTGTCGTCTGGATGCATCCACCATCCGCTGAGCACAACCTCGCTTCTCCGGCCACTGTCGGCGCTAGTACCCATTGCATGGCCGTCATGGTCGATGACGTTGATCGCCACCATGAGCGAGCGGTAGCTGCCGGCGCAACGGTCGTCTCCCCACCCCGGGACATGCCGTACGGCGTACGCGAGTACTCCGCGCGCGACCTCGAGGGTGGGCTCTGGTCGTTCATGACGCCTCTCGAGATGGAAGGAGACCCCCAATGAGTCTTACGCCCTATCTGTGTGTGACCGACTCGCGAGCCGCGATCGAGTGGTATCGCGAGGTCTTCCAGGCGACTGTGAAGGGCCAGCCGTACGTGATGGGGGACGGCCGGATTGGCCACGTCGAGCTGAGCATCGGCGGCTCCTTGTTGATGATGGCCGATCCCTTTCCGGAAGTTGATGTCGAGCCTCCCGACCCTTCGAGTGGCACCCCCGTCTCACTGCATCTGGAGGTGCTCGACTGCGACGCAGTTGCCGCGGCCGCCGTAGCAAACGGCGCGGCGCTTGATCGCGGCCCGGAATCGAGCGACCACGGCCGAACGGCGACCTTCCATGATCCGTTCGGGCATCGCTGGATGATCAACTCCTGAGGACCGGGGGTTGGCGCGGAACTGTCCGAGCGCGTGAGTAATCTGCGACGAGCAGCCCATCACAGACTCGGAAGGAGCCACCGTGCCCTCGGTTCTCAACCCTTACATCAGCTTCCGCGACAACGCCCGGCAGGCGATGGAGTATTACAAAGACGTCTTCGGTGGCGAGCTCACGCTCAATACCTTCGGCCAATACGGCGATCCGAACGCGCCCGGGGCGGACAACATCATGCACGGACAGCTCGAGACCGATCAGGGCTTCACACTGATGGCCGCAGACACCCCGCCAGGAATGGAGTTCGCGTCTGGCGGAAACATCACCGTGAGCCTCAGCGGTGATGACGAATCGCAGCTGCAGGGCTTCTGGGACAAGCTGTCCGATGGCGGCGAGGTCACTATGCCACTCGAGAAGCAGATGTGGGGAGATCAATTCGGGATGTGCACCGATAGGTTCGGTGTGCCCTGGATGGTGAACATTACACAGCCACAGAGCTGATCAAGTCTCGCGCGTTGGGAACT
Organism: uncultured Actinomycetota bacterium; assembly: GCA_963815975.1. Classification (GTDB taxonomy): domain Bacteria; phylum Actinomycetota; class Actinomycetes; order Propionibacteriales; family Propionibacteriaceae; genus Microlunatus. The sequence continues at coordinate 22,081 of CAWFJC010000019.1, read as the reverse complement.
GCGATCCCAATGTAGGCGTGTGACCGATCCCTGAGCCAGCTTGGGGGTCGCGAAGAAATCGCTTGGTTACACATTCAGTAGCTATGCTCGTGTTCGCGAGCGTCGGATAGAGCGGGCGCCGCTGTTGTCTGGACGATCGAGCAGGCACGCTCAGTGCTGTACATACGGTTTGTCAGCAGGATGGTGACGTGCCTCCGAGGGAGGAAGACAACAGCTCTCAGCGCACGCTCGGGCGCGAGCGAAAATCAAAAGTGTCATTGGCAATGGTTGTAGCTATGCATGTACCTTGCAGCCCTCGTAGGGAATGCCAGCGATGAAACGGCTACGCCAGTTCGCCGTATTCGCCATCGTGAGCCAGGTGATATTCCTGGGGAGCGCTTGGCTCCTTCCACTGGCCTCGGAATACCGCCTGGTCGGTGACAACATCAGCGAGTTGGTGCTGGGTCGATACGGGTGGATCCAAATTGTGGCTTTCGTGATTTCTGGTCTCGGGGTCATCGGTCTTGCTTATCCGATCTACCGGCTCACGAGCGGCGCCCGCGGATCGATCGTCGGTCCGTTGCTGATCGGAATCTATGGGTTCGGTGCTGTGGTCGTCGCGATCTTTCCGACCGACCGCATCGACAGCAAAGCTGATGTCTATTCACACTCGGTCTTTGGCTGGATCCACATCTTGACCGCCGCGGTCTGCTTCCTTTGTGTCGTTGTCGGCATGTTCGTTCTCACCTGGACTTTCTCCCGGCTGGTGCGCTGGCGATCACTCGTCGTCTGGTCTGCCCTCCTTGCTGGCACCGCGTTAGTCCTGCTGTTCTTCCAGATGGAAGGACCGTGGGTCGGAATCATGCAACGACTAATGGTCACGGCAATCTCCGGTTGGCTGCTGCTGGTGGCCACTCGCGTTCGCGCGATTGCTTCGACCCTAAGAGCGGTGCCGGGCGCCGACGTCAGCGCCAGCACCTAGCGCTGATGTCCGAGGCTGCGCGCAGGCCGCCGCTGGACGACGCTCTGGCCTTGTTTCTCTGCGGCGACGTGATGCTCGGTCGTGGCGTCGACCAAATTCTCCCCCACCCTGGAAACCCGAGGTTGTACGAGCGCATGGTGCACGACGCTCGTAGCTACGTCGATCTGGCCGTGCGGGCAAACGGACCGATTCCGCAGCCCGTGGATTGGTCATGGCCTTGGGGAGACGCCGTAGACGTGATCAAGGATGCGCGCTGCGACGCGCGGATCATCAATCTGGAAACGAGCATCACCACCAGCGACGACTACGCCCAGGGCAAGGCCGTTCACTACCGGATGAGTCCGGCAAATATCAAGGCGCTGACAGCGATCCAGCCGGATGCCTGCGTGCTGGCCAACAACCACGTACTCGACTTCGGCCCCAGCGGGCTGCTCGAAACGCTCGATGTCCTCTCCGGGTCCGGCTATCGATATGCGGGAGCCGGAAGATCTCTCGGCGAGGCTCTGGCGCCAGCCGTCATTCCGGTCCCCAAGACCGGCGGCCGGGTGCTCGTTTTCGCGTTTGGCAGCCCGTCCAGTGGCATCCCATACGGTTGGGCAGCGGCCGATGATCGACCCGGTGTCCACCTCGTGACTGCACTCACCGAGACAGCCGCCGATGAGTTGTGCCGACAGGTGCGCCGCGTACGACAGCCTGGTGACGTGGCGGTCGTTTCAGTTCATTGGGGCTCGAACTGGGGGTATCGAATCGACTCAGATGTGACCCGCTTCGCACATCGCCTCATCGACGGCGGAGTCGATCTCGTCCATGGTCACTCTTCACACCATCCGCGACCACTCGAGGTTTATCACCAAAAGTTGATCTTGTACGGCTGCGGTGATCTTGTCGATGACTACGAAGGCATCAGCGGACACCAACAGTATCGAAGTGATCTTCGTCTGCTCTACCTGCCACGGCTTGATCCACGATCCGGTGACCTGGTTGAACTGTGCATGGCACTGATGCAGGCCCGCCGGATGCGCTTGCATCGAGCTGCCAACCATGACGCCCGCTGGCTACAAAGGGTGCTTGACAAGGTGAGCCGTCGCTTTGGTTCGCGAATCGATCTTGGACCGGACGGGCTGTTGACGCTTCGTGGCCCAACGTCGTTCGAGGTCCGATAGCGTGGTCGGAACGTTGGCGGTAGGAGACGGTTCAGCACATGTGGCAAGCACTAGGCGCGCTGCTTCCGATCGCTGTCGCGGTCGCCGTCAGTTCCGTGCCTATCACGGTAACGATCTTGCTCTTGCTGTCGCCTAATCGAAGCAAAACCGCAGTTCCGTTCCTCATCGGGTGGGTGATTGGGGTCGTTGCCGTGATTGGCGTCAGCGCCGTCAGCGCTCAGGCGCTACCCACAGTCCCCCGCCGAGCTCAGGAAGAATTGACCGGAGCCCTGGAGCTCCTGATCGGCGCTGCGTTGATCGTGCTCGGCGTCGTTCAGATCCGCCGACGTTCTCGGACCTCGGCAGCAGGCATGCCGCACTGGCTCACTGCGGTCGACTCGTTCAATGGCCTGGTGTCCTTTGCGGTTGGCGTTGTCCTCAATCTCCGGCCCAAAGGCTTGCTCCTCGGTATCACGGCGGGCCTCGCCCTCCATGCGGCACCGGTCAACAACGCTGAGTTTGTTGCCGTCGTCGTCATCTACACGCTGATCGCGACATCGACGGTTGTGGTACCAATCATCGCCTCGTTCCTGGCACCCAAGAAGGTGCAGCCCAAGCTCATGTCAGCCCGTGACTGGATCAGCGTCAACGGGCGAGTGCTGACATCCGCCATGATGTTCATGATTGGTGTGGTGATCTTCGGCGCTGGCCTCACACACCTATAGTGGGCAGTCAGCCGTTGCCGTCGCGAGCAAACAGTTCGACGAATCCCCTCAGGATGTTGGGCACCTCGGTAACCCCACTCGCGCGGGCGGCGGCCATCACGGCATCAGCCTCCTCCGGCTCGAAGTAGCCGGCGTACTTGTACACCTCAACCCGAGTCGCCAAGCCGTCCAAGTCGAGCTCGGGGTGGAACTGGGTGGCATACACGCGCGTACCGACACGAAATGCCTGCACGGGACAAGACTCCGAGTACGCCAGTATCGCCGCGTGCGCCGGCAGCTTGCTGATTGCCTCCTTATGCCCGACGTACGCGCCGAACTGGGATCCGGTCCGCCTAAAGAGAGGATCGTGTTCCCCCGCTTCGGTGAGCTTGATCTGAATACCGCCGATCGGCTCGTGGAAGGTGTGATCGACAACTGCGCCTTGATGCCGGCCGAGCGTTCCAATCCCGTAGCACGCGCCAAGGAACGGGAAATCGCGCTCCACTACCTGATCGAGCAGCGCAGCCAGGTCGGCCTCTACTCGACGCTGCGTCGCAGACTTGGCGTCCTCCGGATCACTGGCCTGAAACGGCCCTCCGCCCAGGATGATTCCGGACCACTGATCAAGATCGGCGGCACCTAGCTCGGTCTGTTCCAGTCGGAATCGTCGCAATTGATCTTCGTCCAGGCCACTGAATCGAAGCATGGCGCCGTACTCGTCGTCGGCGGCAACATCATCAGCGCGAATCCCGAGCAGCAGGAACGGTTTCACGTCCCGCACCCTACGCGATTTGGTCGGCTTGCGGTCCGTGCTTTATCAAGGCCCTTCGACAAGCTCAGAGCGACAAGCCCCGGCGCGTCAGCTTCCTAGAATCTTCGCCTTCTGCGCAGCGAATTCTTCCTCGGTCAACACACCCGACGCTTTGAGCTCCCCAAGCTGCTGAAGCTGGGTAAGCATGTCGGATTCCGCAGGTGCCTGAGGCTGTGGCGGAGGGGGCGGCGGCGCGTCTGCCTGCTGTTGAGGGGCAGCCTGCTGCTGCTCGTCGTACGCCGCATCCGCCTGCTGCTGGTCCTTCTCCGCCCACCGATTCGCCTGCCGCCGCGACACCCGGTTGGACACCACCGTCGCCGTACCGGCGACCGCTGCCGTGCGCGCTATTCCACGAATAAGTCCCATGTCATCCTCCTCTAGTGCCGCGCCCGCTAGGTCGTCGCCGATGCCTCGGCCTCTTCGGCGGATGCGGTCTCTTCGGCTGCCTCGACCTCGAGCGCGTCAAGCATGTCAATAACATCGCTGACCGGAATCCGACCACTGGCAATGACGTCCGCACCACCTCGCCTCATGGCTGAGACGAAGGGAGCCGCCCAGGTGTTCTCCCAGACCAGCAGCGCAACAACCTTTCCTGGCTCAATGAGAGAGGCCGCTTGGCTGAGATCGTCGTCATCCAGCAGGCCCGACGAGATTCCCTCGAAGACCGCTAGGTCGAGCGTGCCATCGCTATCGAAGTCAGCTATCTCGATCTCCGTGAAGGTGCCGTCAGCCTCCCGCTTGACTGCCCGGAGGTCGAGAATCCTAACGAGGCCTCGGTCGACCAGATCGAGTATTGCCGCCAGGCCTTCGCCATTCATTCTCGCTTCGGGAAACTCCACCGCCAGGTAGTCGATCGGGCCCAGGGCGAAATCTTGATCAGGCATGTTGTCCAGCTCAGTCATTCTCCACCTCCCACGCCCATCGGCGTGCTCTCGCTGCAGTTCTCGTCAACCTGCCGTCGATATTCTCACGACCCGGCTGAGGTCGGATCACCCCCCATGGGTGATGAATGTGGCCACACTGAGCAGAGTCGCGAATCGAGGACACGAACTCTCTACGAAGAAACGTCAAACTCGGCAATGTGCCAGGACTGATGCTCTACAGTGAATCGCGGCTGGCGCTCACCAGCTTTTTCGGGCGCGAACGGAAGGTTGGCGTAGGTGAACTTCTCGGACTTCTTTTGGCTTCTTATTTGGAGCTTTTTCCTTGTTTGCTACCTCATGGTGCTGTTCCAGATCATCGGTGATCTGTTCCGGGACAAGGACTTGAGCGGCTGGTGGAAAGCGCTCTGGATCATCTTCTTGATCATCTTCCCGTTCCTCGCGGCCCTCATTTACTTGATTGCTCGAGGCCGTGGAATGGCCGAGCGGCAGGCCGGCGCGGTGCAGAGCGCACAGGCAGCCACCGATCAATACATTCAGTCGGTGGCGAGTCGCGGCAACCCGGCGGAGCAGATCGCCTCAGCGAAGACGCTGCTGGACAACGGCACGATCAGCCAAGACGAGTTCGACAAGCTGAAGCAGAAGGCACTGGCCTCCTGAGCTTCACGCTTTACCTGGCTTTCGGTCGCACCCGGGCGTAAGCCAGGTAGGGCAGCGTCTAGCGCTCGCGCGCCATACCTAGGCTGTGGCTATGGAATATCGCAGCTTAGGACGTACCGGGATGCACGTCAGCTCGCTCTGCTTGGGCGCCATGATGTTCGGCGTCTGGGGTGAGCCTGATCATGATGTCTCAATCAAGATCATTAACCGCGCGCTGGATGCCGGCATCAACTTCATCGATACCGCTGACGTCTACTCCCAAGGCGAGTCCGAGGAGATCGTTGGCAAGGCGCTTGCCGGTGGGCGGCGCGACGACGTCATCCTGGCAACGAAAGTTCATGCCCAGATGGGCGTGCAGCTCGGTGAACAGGGCGACCCCAACAAGCGCGGCAACTCCCGACGCTGGATCACCCGCGAGGTCGAGAACAGCCTGCGCAGGTTGCAGACCGATTGGATCGACCTGTATCAGGTTCATCGTCCAGACCCAGCCACCGACGTCGAGGAGACGCTTGGAGCGCTGACCGACCTGCAGCGGCAGGGCAAGATCAGAGTCTTTGGCTCGTCAACTTATCCCGCGCACGAGATTGTCGAGGCGCAGTGGGTGGCCGAGCGACGTGGCCTTGGTCGGTTCGTGACCGAGCAGCCGCCGTATTCGATCTTGGTACGCGGCATCGAGGCCGACGTCTTGCCGACGGCGGAGAAGTATGGGATGGGCGTCATTCCGTGGAGCCCACTCGCCGGTGGCTGGCTGACCGGCCGGTACCGCAAGGGACAGGAGGTGCCGGCTTCGCATCGGGCGCAGCGGCTACCCGGGCGTTATGACCTGAGCAACCCCGGCAATCGGGCCAAGCTTGATGCCGCCGAAGAGCTCGCTCTGGTCGCTGAGGACGCCGGGCTGTCGCTCGTTCATCTCGCCCTGGCCTTCACTCTCGCGCATCCAGCCGTCACCGCGCCGATCATTGGGCCACGGACGATGGAGCAGCTTGAATCCCAACTGGGTGCGGTGGACATCACGCTCAGCGATGACGTTCTTGATCGCATTGACAAGATCGTGCCCCCTGGAGGCACGCTCAACCGCGACGACTCCGGCTATCAACCGCCGGCGTTGCGGGAGCCGTCCCTGCGCCGCCGACGTAACGGCTAGGCCGGGGACTCGGAGTTGATTGATCTGGGTCGATCCACCAGGGCGGGATCCATTCCGGTAATCGACCATTCCCCCCTGGGCGTGTCATCTCGCACCACGGCCACGGCCTTCGCCCTCGAACACATCTTCATCTGAGGATGAAGGATGGTCGGAAATGACCATGGCAGTGAAACTAGGATGGGTGATTTCAGCGATGCCGGATCTCGGCCCGACGCTTATTTTCACCTCATGAGCGAGCAAGTCGAGACTGTCATTGTCGGCGGCGGTCAGGCAGGCATGGCGGTCGGTTACTACCTAGGTCAACTGAGCAGATCATTTCTGATCTTGGATGCGAACGAGCGACCCGGCGACTCCTGGCGGCAACGGTGGGACTCACTGCAGCTGTTCACACCTGCCTACCTCAGCGACTTACCAGGTCTGGACTTCCCGGGCCCCCGGACTCGCTGCCCGAGCAAGGATGAGATGGCCAACTACCTTGAGACGTACGCAGCAAGATTTGATCTTCCGATCCGCAGCTTTACCCGGGTGCAGTCGGTCACCAAGATCAAGAATGGTTTCCTAATCACCGCCGATGATTGTCGTTTCGAGGCGGACAACGTAGTCCTGGCTACCGGCGGCTACCAGGCGCCGTACGTGCCAGACTTCGCAAACCAGCTCGACGCCAGCATCGTGCAGCTGCACTCCAGCGAATACCGGAGACCTGAGCAGCTGGGCGAGGGTGATGTGCTGGTTGTGGGCGCCGCCAACTCGGGAGCCGAGATCGCGCTCGAGCTTGCCGCGAGCCACCGAACTTGGCTCTCCGGCCCGCACCCGGGCAACGAGCCGGCCCGACCAGGCAGCAGGGTCGACCGGCTTCTGACGCCACCCTTTTGGTTCTTTATCTCAAGGGTGGCCAGCGTGACCAACCCGATCGGCCGCCGGATGCGCCCCCAGATGCTGGCAATGACCCTGCCGCTGGGACGGCTGAGGCCCAAAGATCTAGCCGCCGCCGGCGGCGTACGCCTCCCGAGAACGATCGCTGTTCGAGACGGCAGACCGGTCATGGAAGACGGGCAGATCGCAGACACTGGCAATGTCATCTGGTCTACCGGCTATCGGGCATCGTACGACTGGGTCAGCCTCGACATATTCGGTCAGGACGGCCGGCCGCTCCATGATCGTGGCATGACGGCAGAGCCTGGCTGCTACTTCATTGGACTGTTCTTTCTCACTTCGCTCGCTTCGTCCTTGGTCGGTGGGGTCGCCCGGGACGCCGGATACATCGCTCGACACATTGCCGCCCGCACCGGCTCAGGGCAGGTCTCCGCAGCTTGGAAGGTTGTGCCAAGCTGAGTCGTGGGCCGCCACAAGCCGGCCCGGCGGTCGTTCATCTGGCACGCAGAGCGACTGCCACCCAGAACGGCGCCGCGCTGCGCGACGTCCGGAAACTCCGGAGGCAGCGATGTTCGAAGAAGCTCAGCTTTATGCACCGGTAACGCGTACCGGAGATGACGTCACCGTTCATCTCGGTGACAACCATCCAGGAGCAGTGGACCCGGAATATCGGGCTCGCCGTAACGCTCTCGCGGCGCTCGCCATGGATTGGCAGCCGGGTACGCCACCCCCTATTGCGACCTACACCGACGCGGAGCACGAGGTCTGGCGGATCGTCAGCCGAGAGTTGCACAACCTCCACGAGCGGCTGGCCTGCGCCGCGTACCTGGAGGGCAAGGAGCGACTAGGGCTCCCCGAGGATCGGATTCCGCAACTGGTCGAGGTAAACGACATGCTCCGACCACTGACCGGTTTCCAGTACGTGCCGGCGGCAGGTCTGGTTCCACTCCTGGAGTTCTACGGCTCGTTGGCGGATGGCATCTTCCACTCGACGCAATACATTCGGCACCATTCCGTGCCGCTCTACACACCCGAACCCGACGTCATCCATGAGGTCCTGGGGCACGGCAATTGCCTGGCACATGATCGTTTCGCAGCGCTCTACCGGGTGGCCGGTCAGGCCGCTCGACGGGTGCAGACAACCGAAGCGCTGGAGTTCGTGTCCAAGGTGTTTTGGTTTTCCTTGGAGTTCGGTGTGGTACGTGAGCGCGGCGAAGTCCGCACCTACGGCGCTGGCCTGCTCTCCTCGTACGGGGAGATTCAGCAGATCGCCCAGGCCGAACTCCGGCCGCTTGACGTCGGGCGGATGGGAGTCCAGGGATATGACATCACCCACTACCAGCCGTTGCTGTTCTGCGCCGAGGGTTTCGACGAGATCGAGGACGTGGTCGGTGCGTTCTTCGCACAGGTCGACGACGAGATGGTCCAGCGCCTGCTGCACGACGCTTCCGCACCGGCCTGATCGTGGATCCGCTGGACGGGCGTGATCGTGGATCAGCTGGACGGGCCCTGAGGCTCGCGGTCGTAGAACACCAGCCAGGCCACGTGTACGCCGTAGCTCACTAGTCCGAAGCCGACGATCGCAGCGATGGTGGTGGCGACAGGCGGCGCGAGGTTCCGCGAGCTGACCAGCATTGCAAAGGCCATCAGACAGAGGCCGATCAATACGGCTCGGTTCGCCCGTCGTTTCCGGCGACGGATCTCCGCCGCGTCCTGCATACACCGACGGTACGCGCTCTTCGTGTTGATCAGTGGCGGTGGACGAGGAACAGTCACAGTCCCAGACAGTGACAGGCGGAATCGCCCTCGTGCTGAGCGGAATGGCAACCATATGTACGATCTGCGAGCACCGTTACAACCACGTGAGTTCTTAGTCAAGGTGATTTCATGGCAGACGTCACGATCTTCGGGGCTGGCAACATGGGCACCGCCATCGATAGCGTGCTCAGCGCCGGCGGCGCAACTGTTGATCACATACACAGTGACGATCCGCCTGGCCCGATCTCCGGAGATATATCGTGATCTTGGCCGTGCCGCACACGGCCGTGCAGGACATTCCTCGACCAGTTGGCCGGTAAGACCGTCGTCGACATCACCAACCCGCTGAACTTCGAGACTTTCGATTCCCTTGTTGTGCCCGCGGACAGCTCGAAAGCGGCTGAGCTCGCCGCCGCGTTGCCGTCCTCCAAGGTCCTCAAGGCGTTCAACACCACGTTCGCGGCGACGCTCGGCGCTAAAGCTGTGGGTCCGAGCAAGACCACCGTTCTGGTCGCCGGTGATGACGCCGACGCCAAAGCGGCGGTCATTTCGGCAATCCAGGCGGGCGGCGTTGACGCAATCGACGCCGGTGCGCTGACTCGGGCCCGCGAACTAGAGGCGATCGGATTCCTTCAACTCATGCTCGCGGCCGGCGAGAAGCTGCCCTGGACGGGCGGATTCGCCGTCGTACGCTAACCGTGCGGTCAGACCACCAGGCGGGGACGATGCCACACCGTTGACCGTTTCGGCCGCGTCACAGTGATCATCACTGAGCCACCTGAGGTGGCACCAAGCTGGACGTGGGGGCTCTTCGACACCCGGTCCACACGAATTGCCGCCAGCTCCAACGTCTCCGGCCAGGTGATCGGGCTTGCCCCGATCTTTCGGCCTCTCTTCAGCGCCTCAACCAGCAGAACCCATTCGCGCTGCTCGATGGCGCCGTCCGATGATCCGCCGGCCGTGGCAATACCCTCCCGCCAGAGTTGCCGAGTGTTGACGACGAACGTCAACGTCGAGCCGACCCGCGACGCCTCTGGCCCAAGATCAACAAAGTCATCCGTGCCAGGCAGCCAGGCAGCCAAGCTCAGCTGAGCCGCCGGAGCACTGGGCGCCTCGAGATTGATCACCAGTGTCAGTCGATTGCGGGACAGGGAAACGTGACACAAGATCGGCTCCGCAGATAGCCGCGGTGCCCCGATCTGGCGATCCTCAGCGCTCAGCAGCCGGTCGAGCTGAGGACCGAGCGTGTACGTCGGGAGCTCGCCCTCGCCAGACTGCATCGGCGAACGCAGCACTCGGTTGAGTTCGACGAGGTCCTTGGCCTCGCCGGCCTGCGCGGTCAGCATTCTCAATCGTTGTTGATCGCCGAGCTCGCCCAGCACCGAATACGGGAGATAGGGGAAGACCTCCGCTCGCATCACCTCGAGGAACTCCTTTCGCTCGGCCGGTCTAGCCGCCATGAACGGGCGGTTCAAAGCTGGTGGGAGAGTGCGTACGAAGACCCGGCGCAGCAGGCGATCCCGGCGCGCACCCGGAGCGGTGTTCGCCGCGACGACCTCGACCATCCGGGACGTCGTCAGGCGTTTATTGGCGAGAGTCTGGCGTTGTCGCGACAGGTTGCTGCCGTCGGTGAGCATGCGACGGTGATAGAGATCCGTCTCGCTCAGGACGCTGATCTTGCGAGCGGCAAAGAGGCAGCTAGCCATGAATACCTGATCTTCGCCCTGCACCATGTCGTCCCGGAAGCGGAGCTGATGGTCCTCGATCAAGGACCGGCGGATCAACTTGTGTGGTGTCAATGAACGCCAGACGCCGTCGTCGAGCAGGTCGGCATCGAATACCGTTTTCGTGGGCCCTGGCTCGCCCTCCGGCCGGCCGATCCAACTGACTCGGCCGGCTACGACATCCGAGGCATGCTGCTGAGCGACTTCGACAAGCCGGCGTAGCGCGTCACCGCCGAGATAGTCGTCAGCATCGTGGAAGAAGACGTATTCGCCGGTGGCCTCGGCGAGTGCACGGTTGCGTCCGGCACTGGGCCCTCCGGTATGGGACTGCCGGAAGATCTTGATATTGCTGCGCCGGCTCTCTAACTCACTGAGATAGCGCCAGGTGTCGTCGGTCGACCCATCATCGACAACCAGAACCTCGATCAAGTGTCCCGGTAGCGTCTGGGCTTCGAGCGCGTCCAGGGCGCCGGTCAGCAGGCTGCCGGAATTGTATGTCGCGATGATCACCGACACCGCAGGCGTTGCTTTGCCAACACCTTGGTCTGCAGCAGATTGTGGCTGCGGGGTACGCGCTAGTGGGGCCGCTGTCATCATCAGGCCCTCCGCCGGCGTACTCGAACAAGAACCGTGGCGGCGGCCAAGCCGATCAACAGCGGTACCGCAAGTACCACGGGCAATGCGCCTCCGGCTGTCAAGGTGGTTCGTTGGGCTACGTCGACCCGGATCAGCGGACTGGTGCTGAGGTCTTCGTTGCCGTTGACCGTGTTGCCGAACGGCACGACGACGACGTAGGCGGCAAAGAGTCCGGCGTTAACGGCCTGAATTTCCCAGCTGAGCTTTCGACTTTCGCCCGGCTTGAGTGAGAGCTGCTGGCTGCGATCGGACGACCAGTCCTCTGGGTCGACATAGACGCTGCCCTCGATGCTGGCGACGTTCAGGTGTGCCAGGATCTCGCCGGTTGGCGCGTTCCCAGCGTTCTTGACCTCCGTCGTAATCGTGAAGTGGCCGCCCAATACGGTCGAGACAACGGGCGGATCGGCGGCGACCTGAACATTCAGGGGGTCGGCAAGAGCGGGAACCGGCACTCCGGTCAGCACTCCGGCCAGCAGCACGATCATGATCAGCGCCCTCATCCTGCATTCACCCCGGGAGTCAGCTTGACCAGCCGTTCGCCGGCGAGTACGAGTGCGCCGCCTGCGATGATCGCGGTGAGGAGTGGCGTGATCAGCAAGACCAGGTCCTCCGTCCAGCTCTGGCCTTCGACGAGTACCGAGGAGATGTATGCCAAGGCCGAGGCCACCGGGTTGGCGCGCAGCAGCACGTCGAAGAACCCGCCCTGCGGCAGGCCGCTGGGCAGTTGGGTCGGTGCGAACAAGATCAACAGCAAGAAGATGCTGGCGGCAATGCTGGTCTTGTTCGAGTTGCAGAGTCCGCTGATCAACAACCCAACCGAACCAAGGCCGATGGCCACCAAGGTGCCGACCAGAAAGCCAAGGGCCAGGGCCTGGCCCAAGATTCCCACGTCGCGAGCCAGCACCCAGACGTACGGGATAGTGATTCCGAATGTGGCAAACCACATCGTCAACGCGGCAATGAGCTTGCCCGCAATGATCGAGCGCCGCGAAACCGGCGTCACCAGCAGGCTCTCGAGGGTTCCGCGTTCCCGCTCTCCACTGATGCCGTCGGCGCTGACCACCAACGTCACCAGCACGCCGACAGCCACCGCGAGCTGCAGGACGAGGTTGACTGACTCACGCTGTTCGAGAAAGTTCAGGGCCTGGTTGGTCGAGGTCAGATACGTGACGCCGCTCAGCAGAATGCTGAAAAGGAACAGCAAGATCAAACCACGGCCACTGGTCCATAGGTCCCGCGTCTCTTGCTCGGCAACCAAGACCCATCCGGATTGCCGATCAGCCACGGCTTGATGCTGCGGCGTAGCCACATCCGGAGGCGCCACTTGAAGCGTCATGCAGCCGCCTCACTGGTCACCTTGAGGAAGGCATCTGACAAGCGGGCTCCTTCGAGCTCGAAGCGGAGGACTGGGATCCCTGCAGCCGTGATGGCAGCCAGCGCGGCGTTCATCAGGTCGCCGGATCCCGAAGCTGAGCCAGCGCGGGGCCTGTCCATGGCAAGAGTCAGGACATCGCGCTGCTCCATGAGTTGGTCGACAGTAAGGTCGGGAAATCCCGCCAGCACGTTGCGGGCGCGCTCGACAAGATCGAGTGGCACCCGAAGCTGGGCGGATTGCTTGATCAAGGCGGTACTGATCACCTCGCCCACGCTGCCGGAGACGATCACTCGCCCGTGGTTGAGAATCACGACCTTGGAGCAGACCTGCTCCACCTCCGGCAGCAAGTGAGTGCTCAACACGACCGTCGCGTCGCGGCCCTTGGCGATGCCACGAATGATCTCCAGAACCTGGGCTTGACCGGCCGGGTCAAGGCCGAGAGTCGGCTCGTCGAGGAACACCACGGCGGGGTCGTTGACCAAGGAGCGTGCGATTCCGAGCCGTTGCCGCATACCGCGGCTGTAGCTCGAGATCAGCGATTCAGCGCGATCTTCCAGCCCGACGGCCGCCAGCAACTCAGCGGCCACGGTGCGAGCGACGCCGCGGCTCAGTCCATAGAGCCGCGCAAAAAAACGCAGGTACTCGCCGCCCGTCTGATGAGCTGGGTAGCCGCTGCTCTCCGGTAGTACGCCGACGCAGCGCCGGATCTCGGCTGCCGCGGTGGAGGGATGTCCGGCAATGGAGAATTCGCCGCTGGTTGGAGATAAGACCGTGGTCAGGAGTCGAATGGTGGTGGTCTTGCCGGCCCCATTTGGACCCAGAAGCCCGACGATTTCTCCCCGGGATGCCGTGAAGCTGACGTCCTCGACGGCACTACGGTCCCCGTAGTGTTTAGTGAGTCGCACCGCTTCCACGGTCATGCTGGTCATTGGCCTGCCTGGTCCTATAGACCCCCGAGTGCGACGAGGTCACTTCCAATTCCATCGAAGGTGCCATGAGAAAAAGATGAGAAGCCTTCACGAGCACTGATTGGTGGCCCGACGCATCGAGTGCGCGCCAATCCCCCACCTCAGGGCGGCGGCGTGGGAGACGAGCGCGCTCTCGGCAGACAGGCGATATCCACAGATTGGGTTCGGTCACCGAGAGCGGGCGTCTGAAGGCCGCAGAGTGACACCGTGCGACAAAGGGCCCTACCACAGGCACTCAATGGGCAGCCGTTTGAGGCCTCGTCCGCCCGTGCCGTCGGGCTGTCTTGGAAGACTCTCCAGGGCTCCCGCTTCCGGCGCGTTACGCACGGCGTCTACGTCGCTACCGCCACCGCGGATTCGGCCCGCCTCCGGGTCCGTGGGGTCATGCTGGCATTGCCTCCCGGCACGATCGCTACCGGAGTGACCGGACTACAGCTTCTCGGCGTTGACGTGGGGCCTGAAGTACCGATGACGTTCGCGACCACTCATCCGCGACAGATCCGGCGTCGTGACGTTAAGGTCATGCGGCTCAAAGAGCTGCCGCCACATCGAGACGGGATTGCCTCAGCCGAACACTGCTGGCTCGTTGCGGCCTGCACTGTGAATTTGCTGGATCTTGCTACCGCGGGAGATTGGCTGCTTCGACGACGGCGCACCACCGTGGTCCGCCTACAGGCGGCTGTCCAGACCTACTCAGGACGCGGCGTGGTCGCTGCGCGTGCGGCCATCACGCTGGTCCGCGAGCGGGTCGATTCACCTCGGGAGACCTGGTTGCGCCTATGCCTGGTCCTCGCCGGGTTGCCGCCCCCGGAATGCAACCTGATCATCGGCGACGATCAAGGCCCGATGGGCCGCGTCGACCTCGTCTATCTGGCGTACAAGTTGATCATCGAGTACGAGGGCGATCAGCACCGCACCGATCGCCATCAGTGGAATGCCGATATCGACCGCCATGAAGACTTCGCCCGCGACAAGTGGACGCTAATCCGGATCACTTCTGCCCGAGCCCGCTGGCCGCGCCAAGTGGTGCGACATGTCGACCAGGCACTTAGAGCTAACGGATATGAGGGCCCAGGACCTGACTTCAGCGAACTATGGATCAGCCTGTTTGAGTGAGTGCGCGCGAATCTTCCAGGCTCAGCTCCGGAAGTCGGGGATTAGCGCGCTCTCAACAAGCGGTCGGGCCGCATACCCGAGAGACGCAGCAGGGCCGGGTACGCCACGATAAGGACAGGCACCCATCGAGGAAGGTCACCTGACATGGAAGAACCGCGCAAGCTGTATCGCAGTCGAAGTCAACGCATGATCGCTGGTGTCTGCGGCGGCCTGGCCGATTATTTCAACATCGACGCGACGCTGGTCCGGGTGTTGTTCCTGCTGCTGGCCGTGTTCGGCGGAACGGGTCTGGTGATCTATATCGTGATGTGGGTCATCGTTCCCGATATCAGCAAGGTCTGACCCGCCGGTCTTGGACAGCGGGCTTTCCACGCCGCGTACGCTCCGCTTGTGGCGATCGCGACACTCCCCAGCCCGCGTACGACCATCGCCAAGGCCGTCCGGGATCGCCTTGCCGGCGACTTCGAGGCGCAGCATGCCGAGATCTGGCGGGACGGCCAGCGCTGGTTCA
Organism: uncultured Actinomycetota bacterium; assembly: GCA_963815975.1. Classification (GTDB taxonomy): domain Bacteria; phylum Actinomycetota; class Actinomycetes; order Propionibacteriales; family Propionibacteriaceae; genus Microlunatus. The sequence goes on along the minus strand of CAWFJC010000019.1, from coordinate 6,817 downwards.
GTGAAGAGGATGCGATCTGGCGGGTACACGCCGATGCGTCGATGTTCATCGGTGCCGTACGAGCGCTGCTCTTGCAGGCGCTTCACCCGATAGCGCTACAGGCTGTCGTTGATCATGCCGGCTTCCGGCGCGATTTCTGGGGACGCTTCCAGCGCACCAGCAAGTACGTGGCGCTGACCACCTACGGCACGGTGCCTGATGCTGAGCGCGCGATCGCGATCGTGCGAGCCATTCATCGCCGGGTCCGGGGCACGACCCCGGATGGCACGCCGTACTCTGCGGACGATCCGCACTTGCTGATGTGGGTCCACGTGGCCGAGGTCGACAGCTTCCTCAGGGCGTTTCAGGCTTTTGGTGACGGGGCGCTCACGCCGGCTGATGCGGACGAGTACGTACGCCAAGCGGGTTCCGTTGCCGCCCGGCTGGGTGTCATCGATCCACCGGCCACCGTGGCCGAGTTGACCTCGATGGTGGAAAGCTATCGGCCCGAGCTCAGTGGTACGGGACCCGCAGCCCGGGAGGCGAGCAGCCTGCTGTTGCTCCATCCGCCGTTTACCGGCTTCCCGCGAGCGGGCTACCACGTACTCGCCGCGGGCGCAGTCTCGATCCTGCCGCCCTGGGCGCGTACCGAGCTGCGGCTGCCGGCCCTGCCGGTCACCGAACGCACCGTGATCAGACCGCTGGGCCGTTCGGCGATGCGTACGCTGCGCTGGGCTCTCTCCGACTCCCTGGAACCCAGCTAACCGTCCGCGCCTGCGTCCGCCAGCAACAAAGCGGCTGTCGATTCGGCCACCCAGGCCTGCCACTCGTCGAGTGACCAGCCGCGCTCGATGACCAGCAGCTCATATACCTCCCAGCCGACCAGAGTCCACACAATGTCGCGGGCTCGGTCGAAACCCAATCCGGGGCGCAGTGCGCCCATAACCTCAAGCTGGCCGACCAGGCCGCTGACGCCGATCAGCCGTTCGCGTGCCGTCGTTGCTGCGAACTCTGCTAGCTCAGGGTCACCCGCCTTGGCTCCTGAGAACAGCACACTGAGCAGCGGACCGATTCGCTCGACCAGCTTGCGGCCCAGTGCGGCGTACATCGCAAGCTTCTGGCGTGGGTCGGGTTCGGCGATGATCGCTTGGATCTCGGCACGTTCAGCGAGCGGAACCGGCTCTTCGTCTCCGACGAGCGTGACGTCATAGACCCGCTTCGCGAGCGCGGCTTTGCTGCCGAAAGCCTTATAGACGGTCTGCACCGAGACTCCAGCAGCCTCGGCGACACCGTTGATCGTGGTGTCCGCGTATCCCCTGTTGACCAGCTCCTGGTGGGCCGCATCCAGGATGCGGCGTTGATTGAGGAGCGCTTGCTCGGCGCGGCGGCGGTTGTCGTACGGACGTATGCCCTTGACATCCTTCGCCATTTGGATTTAATCTCCTCTATCGATTAGAGATAACTCTATCTAAATTATCGATCAGGAGCCAGACTATGCAAACCTTCCGCCATCACGGGCTGCAGATCGCGTACGACGACACCGGCCACCCCACCCGGTCGGCGCTCGTACTGATCCACGGCTGGCTCTCGAAGCGGGCCGACCTAGCCGCAGTTGCACGCGCATTCCACACCTCACATCGAGTCGTGAGCATCGACTTGCCTGGTCACGGCGAGAGTGAGGTGCCGGAGGACGAGAGTCGCTTGAGCATCCCATCCTTCGCCGACGATGTGGCCGCGCTCTGCGACGAGCTAGGGCTCTCCAGCGCGGCGCTCGTCGGGCACAGCCTCGGTGCCGCCGTCGCGGTGGATCTGGCTGTTCGCCGGCCTGATCTCGCGGCAGCGGTCGTCGCCCTGGATGGTGTGGTGCTCATGCCCTCCGCGATGCTGGAGGGATTCGCGCCATTGCATGCCGCGCTGCGCTCCCCGGCCTGGCGGGACGCGCTTGGCGGCCTGCTCACCTCGACCTTCCTGCCAACCGACGACCCCGACCTATTGCGCAGCTTGCTCGCAGACATCGATCAAATGCCGCAGCACGTCGCCGCGGCGGTTGCCGAGCAGATGACGGACTGGGACGCCGAATCTGCGGTCGCCGCTCTCGGTCGAGCCGGTACGCCGGTGCTCGCCATCGACGCGACGGGCCTGTCGGACCTCGAGCGATTTGCCACCCTCGCTCCTCAGCTGACGGTCGGCCGGGTGGTCGGGGTCGGCCATGATCAAATGCTTGCCACACCGGCTCAGTCAGTGTCGATGATCGAGCGCTTTCTCTACACCGCGCTCGGCCGCCGGCCGGCCAATAACCTTGCGCCCGTGCAACGGTTGTTTGACGCGATCACGTCGGGTGACTTGGACGTGATCGACACGCTGGTGTCCGATGACTTCGTTGATCATGGTGCACCACCCGGCACAGTTCCGCCTGGACCGGAGGGCTACAAGACGACGATGCGAATGTTGCGCGAGGCCATGCAGATGACCTGGACCTTGATCGACATCGTCGCCCAGGAGGAGCGGGTGATGGCATGGGTCCGTTGCGAAGGCCGACACGTCGGCAATTTCTTCGGCATCCCACCGACCGGCCGCGCGTTCGCGTTCGAGGCGATGCATGCGTTCCGTGTCGAAGACGGGATCGTACGCGAGCACTGGGCAGTCCGCGACGACCTCGGGCTCTTCCGCCAGATCGGCCTCATCGCAGCCTAATTCCGCCTCTTCGCTCATTGAGCGCCCAGCGTCGCAAGGCTTTCGATCACCACGGCGGGTAGGACATGATTTCACCCAACACCGATGACGCCCTGTGCGTGGCAACCGGCCCCAAAGGTCTTCGGCGATGAGGAACTAACAATGAGCGCTGAGCGAGAGAAACAAGCCGCTGCCGAGGCGGCGGCAGAGCTGGTCGAGAACGGGATGACCGTTGGGCTTGGCACTGGCTCGACGGTTGCCTTCCTGCTGCCGGCGTTGGCGCGCCGATCGATCGACATCTGCTGCGTCGCTACGTCCCCACGCACCGAACACGCGGCGCGCGAGTTGGGGATCAGGGTCGAGCAGTTCGGCGAGATCGAGCGCTTCGACGTCGCGATCGACGGCGCCGACCAGATCTCGCCTGACGGTTGGCTAGTCAAGGGTGGCGGCGCAGCGCACACTCGCGAGAAACTCGTCGCGATCGCAGCGGATCGCTTCATCGTCATCGCAGACTCGTCGAAGCCAGTCGACGTCCTTCGCGCTCCGATTCCTCTGGAGCTCCTCTCCTTCGGCTTGCGCGCGACGATGCGGCGAATCGGCTCGGTGACGCTGCGCGACGTCCCGCTCAGTCCCGACGGCGGCGTGATCGCCGACTACCACGGTGAGGTTGGCGACCCCTCTCTGCTAGCTCAACAGCTGGCTGCGACACCCGGAGTGGTCGATCACGGCTTGTTTCCGCCGGACATGGTCGCCACGGTGATCGTTGCGCGGGGCGACTCGGTTGAGCGGACAGATCTCGCATGATCAGCGCTGCGACAGTGGCGCAGTCGACCCCCGACATTGATCAAACGGCCGGCTTCTCTTCAGCGCCTTCTTCCGGAAGCAGCCCTCGCTGATCAAGGACGTACAGCAGGATGAAGCCCGGCCCCACGATCAGCACTGCTAGTACAACAACTATCAATACTGCGGTGAGCGTGCCGTTTGGCGACGCCGCCGCTGAGAATGTCAGTGTCTGCGGCAGTATGTAGGGCCACTGCGCGACGGCCCAACCGATGATCACGCTGGCGACCGCAAACACCGCAAGCAGTCGAGCGCCCCGCGGTGCATCGCGAATCAGCAGCACAAGTGCGGCAACCCCGCACAAGGTGCCGAGTATCACCAGTGGTAGTGCCCGCGACGTCAGGCCCTGAAAGAGGTAGGACGCGTCAGCGCGCAGCACAAAGATGCCAATAACGCCGAGGACGCCAACCACGCCGGCCGCAATGATGGCCCTGCGGCGGAAGTATTCGGTCATCTCGTTGTCGCTCAGCCGCCGAGCGTCCCACACCAGATAGACCGCGGCAAGGTACGCGGCGGCCGCGACAGCCAGGATGCCGCCAAGAATGGACGTGGGGTTGATCCAGCTGTGCACCGGATCCCCAGCCTGGCCACCAGCCGGCACCCGGCCCGACGCGATCCCACCTGCCACGGCTCCCATGCAATAGGGCACCAAGACCGAGGAGAGAGCGAACGCGGCGCCGAACAGCCGCCGGTGGCGCAGCTGCACAACCGCCTTCCGGAACGCGAAACTCGCGCCGCGCAGCACAATCCCCAGGGCTGCGAGAGTGAGCGGCACGAAGAGGGTCAGCGTGATCGACGCGTAGGCCTCCGGGAAGGATGTCCACAAGATCACGAAGATGAAGATCAACCAGACGTGGTTGGCTTCCCACACCGGCCCGATGGAATGCTCGATCGTCTCGCGCGGATGCGCACCTCGCTCAGGTCCGCCGGCAGTCAGGTCCCAGAATCCCGCGCCGAAGTCGGCACCGCCGAAGATCGCGTACGCGACAACGGCCAGCAGCAGCACCACGGCGACGGCCGTGCTCACCCGACCGTCTCCTCCGTCTTCTCGGGCTCCTCGCTGGACGCTTGTGTTAGCGCTGTCGGGCCGTACGGGGTGTCCTGATCGGTGAAGCCCTCGGTTGCCCGAAAACGCTTGCCCATGCCCCGTAACACGAGAATCGTTGTCGTGCCGACTAGGGCGTACAAGATCACGACCGCGAAGAAGGTGATCCACACGCCTGGATTGGCGGTGACCGCGTCCTCGACTTTCATGTGCCCATAGACGATCCAGGGCTGGCGGCCGACTTCGGTGACGACCCAGCCGGCCTCCATGGTGAGCACTGCGGCGGGGCCGGCCACTGCCGCGGCCCGCAGAAACCACTTGGTCTGCGGCATGCGGCGTCGGAAGATCCACGACATCGCGTACCAGACCGCCAACAGGAACAAGGCCGTCCCCAGGCCCACCATGATGTCCCAGCAGAGATGCACGATGTTGACTTGTCGGACGGTTGGCCGTTGGTCTGGCGGCACGGAGGTCAGGCCTTGTACGACTGTGTTCTTGCCGGTACTGGGATCAGAGAGCCAGGAGGCCAGGCCAGGGATAGGGAGGCCGCCGCTGACGGTGTAGTTGTCGTTGAGATGACCCAGCAGAGTCTCGGGGGCGTCGCTCTCGGTGTTGGGGAGCAGCTCGAGTGCTGCGAATTTGACCGGCTGATTTTGATACACCCAACGAGCGAGCCCGTCGCCGATGCCTAACTGAATAGGCGTGGCGATTGCGCCGACGGTGAAAGCGATGACGAAGCCAAGGTAGTGATAGCGATCCCGCCGGCCTCTCAGCATGCCCACCGCGTACACCGAGGCGACCAAGAAGCCGCCGACCAGGTACGCCGCAACCAGCATGTGTGCCGCCTGCCACGGCATGGAGGGGTTGAAGATCACCTGGATGGGATCGACGTCGACAACGTTTCCGTTTGAGTCGAGGGTGAATCCGGACGGCGCGTTCATCCAGGCGTTCGCGGCAACCACGGAAATGCTGCCGAAGATTCCCGCGATGACGACAGGTACTCCCGTCCAGAAATGCGCCCACGGCCGCAACCGTCGCCACCCGAAGATGTAGATCGCGATGAAGATCGCTTCGGTGAAGAAGAACAGGCCCTCGAAGCCGAACGGTATGCCGAATGCCTCGCCCCATTGGCCCATGAAGCGGGGCCAGAGTAGTCCGAACTCGAAGGTCAACACCGTGCCGGTCACAGCGCCGACGGCAAAGGTGACGGCCATGAACTTCGACCAGCGCTGGGCCAGAATCAAGGCGCTTCGGTCGTTGTGCCGCAACCCTCGATAGTTGGCGATCAAGGTCATGAAGGCCCAGGAGACTCCGAGCGGCACCAAGATGATGTGAAACCCCAGCGTGAAAGCCATCTGCGCTCGCGCCCATGGCACGGGGTTGACGAAGACGATGCCCGTCAAGACGCTGAGTGTCGTGGTCACTTCTGACGCTGATCCTTCGGTTGGAGACGTCGCCAGCAGCAGACGATCTGGAACAATCCGAGCCTGTCCGATCCGCCGATTCCGGGCATCACCCGCGCTGGGTGATGCCTGCTTGGCATCGTCGGTTGGAGGATGGCAAGCGTCCACGACACTCACAACTCGCGTGTGCTGACCGCGTTCCAGGAAAGGCGATACGCATGAGTGACACAACGGTGCTCATTGTGGGAGGCGGGTTCGCGGGGGTTGCCTGCGCTCAAGAGCTGGCCAAGCATGACGTCGACGTCATCCTGCTCGACCGCAATAACTACCACCAATTCCAGCCGATGCTGTATCAAGTTGCCACGGCCCAATTGGCTGCATATGACATCGCCCGGCCGTTACGCCCCATCTTCCGGCACAACACATGCGTTGAGGTCCGGCATACCGGCGTGACGTCGATCGACCCGGATGCTCGCTCAGTCACAACTGAGTTGGGATCAGTCATCACCGGGGATTACCTCGTCCTGGCACCTGGCGCGCAAGCGAACTTCTTCGGTACACCAGGAGCGGCCGAGCACTCGTTGCCGCTCTACTCGGTGAACGACGCCGTACGGCTGCGTTCCCGCATTCTCGAGGTCCTGGATGCGACCATCGAACGCCCAGAGCTGAGCGAGAAGGGTTCGCTGAACTTCGTGATCGTCGGCGGTGGGCCGACCGGCGTCGAGACGGCCGGCGCCCTCGCCGAGGCCCTTCGAGACGTAGTCCCCGAGCACTACAAGCCCCTGGCGGAGCGGTCCCAGGTCCACCTTGTCGATCGTGGGAAGGTGCTGCTGGCACCGTTCTCGGACAAGGCCCATGCCTACGCTGCGAAAAAGCT
>CAWFJC010000018.1:0-20517 GCA_963815975.1 uncultured Actinomycetota bacterium | reverse complement strand
ATCAGATCGACAAAACGATCGAAGAGGTAGCTGGCGTCGTGTGGCCCCGCAGCGGCTTCTGGGTGGTACTGAACGGAGAAGCCCAGCAGCTTTCCAGCCGGATTCGTGAGCTGCAAACCCTCGACCACCTGATCGTTGAGGCAGATATGGCTCACCTCCGCAATGCCGTACGGCGTCTGGTGCCGCTCCCCAGGCTCGGCAGCCACAGCGAACCCGTGATTATGTGCGGTGACCTCGACCTTGCGGGTGGTGAGGTCCATCACCGGCTGGTTGATACCACGATGCCCGTAGCCCAGCTTGAAGGTGCCGAAGCCGAGAGCGCGGCCGAACAGCTGATTGCCGAAGCAGATGCCGAAATACGGGATTCCTGCGGCGATGATCGACTTCAAGAGCTCGACCTGTTGATCAGCTGCGGCCGGATCGCCTGGGCCATTGGAGAAGAACACCCCATCTGGCTTCGTCGCCTCAATGTCGGCGAACGAGATCGTCGATGGGACTACGTGAACCTCAAGACCACGCTCGGCCATCCGCACCGGTGTCATTGACTTGATGCCGAGATCGACTGCCAGCACCCGAAACCGTGGTTCGCCCTCCGGCCTGACGACATACGGCTGCGGGGTGCTGACCTCGTCGGCGAGATGCGCGCCGACCATCGACGGCTGAGCCTTGACCCGTTCCAGCAACGCCGACGCGCTGGTTTCCGTACTGGAGAGGCCCACCCGCATGGCGCCTCGCTCCCGGATGTGGCGGGTCAGAGCGCGGGTATCGACCTCGCACATGCCGACGACGCCCTGAGACCGCAGCTCATGATCAAGATCTCGACGAGAACGCCAATTGGAGGGAATCCGAGCGGCATCGCGTACCACATAGCCGGCCACCCAGATTCTGCTGGACTCGCCATCCTCGTCATTCCAGCCGGTGTTGCCGATGTGCGGTGCGGTGGCGACGACCACCTGCCGGTAGTAGCTCGGATCGGTCAGAGTCTCCTGGTAGCCCGACATACCGGTCGTAAAGACTGCCTCACCAAAAGTCTCGCCGACGGCGCCGAAGGCCCGCCCGTAAAAGGCGCGGCCGTCCTCAAGCACCAGAAGCGCCGGCGGAGACTCCAGCTGCCGAAGTTTAGGCACCGAGATTTCCGGGCGCACTAACGGCTGCGAACATGACCGCCCTTTCCTGCCTCGAGGGCCGGAGGTGAAGGTTTGTAGGCCGCAAAGAGGGTATCAGCGAATCCGGCCGCGACCTGGCCGACGAGATATTGCCGCGGGAGCGGCTAGGCGGCTGCCGCCTCAAGCCTCGGAGAGGCGTCGCAGCAGGAACTTGCGCTCGACGGGATTGGTCGCAAGATCGGCAGCCCGCCGATAGGCGAGGTGAGCCTCGCTGGTACGCCCGGCGCGACGAAGCAGGTCGGCTCGGGCCGAGTGGAAAAGGTGATACCGATCCAACTCCTCGGCGAGCGGCTCTATCAGCGCGAGCCCGGCGTCGGGCCCGTCGGCCATCGCTACCGCGACCGCTCTGTTCAGCTCGATCACCGGCGTCGGCCACATCGCCTTCAGCCCGCGGTACAGCGTCGCGATCTGCGGCCAATCGGTGTCCTCCGGACGTGGCGCGCGTGCATGCAGTGCGGCGATCGCCGCCTGCACCTGGTACGGGCCGGGCCGCCGGATCTCCATCGCCGCATCGAGCACGGCGAGCCCATCATCGATCATCTGTTGATCCCAGCGAGCACGGTCCTGCTCCTCCAGGAGCACAAGATCACCCGCCGCATCGACCCGAGCATCGCGTCGCGAGTGATGTAGCAGCATCATGGCGAGCAGGCCCATGGTCTCCGGCTCGCCGGGCATAAGCCGATCCACGACGCGTACCAGCCAGATCGCCTCGTCGCAGAGCTCGCTGCGCACCAGTTCGCCCTCGGTGGAGGCGTACCCCTCGTTGAAGATCAGGTACAAGACCGCGAGCACCCCGCTCAAACGTTCGGGCAGCAGCTCGCGCGGTGGCACGCGATACGGGATGCCGGCGGCCCGGATCTTCCGCTTCGCCCGGACCAAGCGCTGCTGCACAGCCTGCTCGGTCAGCAAGAACGCGCGAGCGATCTCCCGCGATGAAAGTCCTCCGACCGTGCGGAGCGTCAGCGCGACGCGAGCTTCCACCGGTAAGGCGGGGTGACAACAGGTGAAGATCAGCCGAAGGCGCTCGTCGGGAATCTGCTGCACGTCATCTCCCAAGTCTTCGAGCGCGCGCAGATCCTCGGCCTCTCCCGCCTTGACAGCTCCGATGCGTTCCCGTCGCAGCCGGTCAATTGCCTTGTTGCGTGCCGTCAGAATGATCCAACCCGCGGGGTTGTCCGGGATCCCGCGGGCCGGCCAGGTACGCAAGGCCTGCACGAAGGCCTCTTGGACAGCCTCTTCAGCCAGATCGAAGCTGCCGGTCGCTCGAATCAGGGCCGCAACTGCCCGTCCCGCCTCACGCCGGAACAGGAGGTCGAGATCCTGACGTGGGTCTCCCGTGGCGTCAGCCTTCCGGTCGGGCGGGGAAGTCTTGAACTGGGCGCAGCTCGATCGTGCCGAAGTACGCGCCGGGACAGCGGGCACCTGCTTCTATCGCCTCGTCGAGGTTCGCGACCTCGAGAAGGTAATAGCCCCCGAGCTGCTCCTTCGTCTCCGCAAATGGCCCATCGGTGACAACGGGTTTGCCGTCGGAGGCCCGCACGGTTGTCGCCGTCGAGGTCAGTTGAAGCGCGTCGCCGGCCAGGTACCAACCCTTCTCGGTGAGCCAGTCGCCGTAGTCGTACCAGACCTTGACCTGAGCTTCTCGCTCCTCAGGCGTTGCGCCTGCTGCATATGACTCCATTGCTGTCTCGTCGCCGTAGATCAGCAGCAGATACTTCATCCGCACTCCTTACTCGTCCCGATGGGCGGTTTCTCCGCCCTCCCAACCTTCTTAACGAATGCCCGAACCGTTCCTCGACCAATCGTGATGGAGATCCGGCAGCATTTGTCGTTGTCGGGGCGCTTCACAACCTCATGAAGGAATGGATCGCCGCAGCCGTGTGATCTGATCCCTCCCCCAGCCACAACAGGTGGGTGGGCGTATCGACCTCGACAAGCGTCGCGTGTCGCATCGTAGCGGCCAGGTGCTCGGCGTGGTCGAAGCTCACCGCGCCGTCGTTTCGGGTGGCCAGGATCAGCGTCGGCTGGCCGACATCGTCAGTGACGTCGGTGGGCGTACGAAGATCAACTAGGAAACCGCGGCTCGATTGGCAGCGCAGCAGGAACTCCGTCATCTTTTCGGCATCTGGCCCAAGCCGTCGTACGGCCTCCTGGCCATCAAGCGTGGTGAGATTCGCGACGATGCCTGGCAAGTGCTTGTCAGGGTCGTGCCGGAGCATTCGGTGCAGCGTGCCCCAGGTAGCGCGCTCCACGCCGGGCGCGAAAACCGTGTACGCGATGCGTCGGCCTTCGCGGCTCGGCCAGAGTCGAAAACTGGTGGGGCACATCAAGATCACCCGTGGCACAAGCTCTGGGTGGAATGCGGCCATGGTCAGCGCGGTTCGGGCGCCGACGGAAATGCCGACGACAGTGACCTCGCTCAGGCCAAGCCGGCGGCACAGACTGGCCAGTCGGATGGCGAACTCCGGCGCCGAGGGCCCGGCGCCGAGAGATGTTCGGCCATATCCAGGCCGGGAGGCGACAAGCATCGACTGGCCGGAGGCGAGGAAGGTTTCCTCTCCGAATCGGCAGCGCGCGGACATGTGCCCACCGTGCAAGATCAATACGGCAGAGCCGCTGCGACGCTCGATGCGGTACTCGATCGGGTGACCGTCGATGGCGGTCGCTCTGGTGCCGGGTCGCTGGCTCATGGATCAGATTCTGCCTATCGGAATACCATCTCGGGATGGGTGGATTGGATCCGCGCCCACAATGTTCGCGCCGCCGATGGCTATTTCGCCATCATGGAGGGGTTGTCGCTATCGCCACGCTGTTGGCGCGGTTCTCGGTAGTCGCTGAATCTGCGGAGATTCCCCTGCTGACCCAGATCACGCTCCGACTCGGCGGTCCGGTGTGGTGCCGACTCGAGCTCCAGTCCGCAGCGCGTCGGCCCTCATGAGTATTCGGCCGTGACCGGGTTGGGGGCTTGATGAGGTTCAGCCAAGCGGCGCGTATCCACGCGCGACGAGCAACTTGGCGATGAGCGCATTGCCTTTGTCGGATGGATGGGTGTAGTCACCAGCCAGAAAATCGCCTGCCGCCTTAGTCCCGTGAGGTCCGTTTAATGCGTGATAGATGTCGACGCAGTCGAAGTGATTGGCCTCCGCGACATCGCAAAACATCGTGTTCCAGACATCATGTTGGAGAACAGTCCTTTTTCTGCTGGTCTGCCGTCAGATGAGCCGCTTGCCAGCCGATCCAGTCGCTGTATTTGTTGACCGTGAGGAAGATTGTCGGCTTTCCGGCGCGCAGCTCAACGAGGCGAGAGAAAAGCTGGTCGAATTGTGGTCGGGATGTTTCTGCGGCGGTCTTGGCACATCGGGCATTGACCTTCGACCAGTCCGACAGTTGGTTCGTCGACTCGTCGAATGTCGCCCCGCAGGGCATATCTGAATTGAGCGCAATGCTGTTGTGGGCGATGCCGACCAAAATCACGGCAGCCTCAGCCAATTGCGACTCCAGGGACGGAAGCTCGGCGAGCAACCCCGCCAAAGTGAGCCCCGTGTGCTCGGAGAGGTTAGATGTCACAACGGGCCGCTGCAAAGACTCGCCGATCGCCCTGCCATACCTATCCACGAAACCCGTGCAGTTGGGGCAATCGTCAGGGCTGTTATAAGGAATCGAGTCGCCGATCACCACAAAATTCAGTGGGGCGCTTGCCGAGGCCGCAACTGATTCGGTCACTCGTTGTGACGTTGGCGGGCTTGAGTCGTCAGCGCAACCAGCTAAAGCGATAAGAACAACGAGATACCACGGGAGCACGCTCAATCCCGGGAATCTCAACTTAGCCTTGGCAGCCATCGCAGGGTCCGCAGGACCGCGGTTGCATGCGACGAGCATTTCATAGCTGCGGCAGCGGCCATAGAGCTTGTCTGACTCACCACTCGAACGATGCGGGAGTCAAACCTGTTGCCGCAGCCGGTGCATGAGCGCACATGGAAGAAGTTCCGCTTCGGGCCGCCCGTCCACGACGGCGACCCCCGGGCGTTCACGCTGATCAGGAATGGGGCAGGCTTGGTAAACCCCAATCTGTAATCGTGGGAGGAATCGTGTCCGTCTGGATCTGTCGTACCTGTGCCGTGGAACAATCCGACACCGATCAGCCACCCTCTGTCTGCGCGATCTGCAGCGACGAGCGTCAATACGTGCGGCCCACCGGCCAGCAGTGGACCACGTTGGCGGAACTCGCCGCCGCTGGACGCGGGGGAACGGTTGCCGAGGTCGAGCCGGGTTTGTATAGCATCACGATCGAGCCGTCGGTCGGGATTGGCCAGCGCGCCCTGTTAGTGCGCACGAGGTCCGGCAACGTGCTGTGGGATTCCACTGGGTACGTCGACGATGACGTGGTCGCTGCCGTTGAGGAGGTGGGCGGGCTTGCTGCGGTCGCGGCCAGCCATCCACACATGTTCGGTGTGCAGGTCGAATGGTCGCACCGATTCGGCGGCGTACCGGTCTATGTACAGGCAGCCGATCGGGAGTGGCTGCAGCGGGACGACCCAGTTGTGACGATCTGGGATGAGAAGACTGAGGTACTGCCCGGCGTGGCGCTCCATCGAATCGGCGGCCACTTTCCCGGCAGCGCGGTTGCGCACTTTGTGGCAGCTGACGGTCGCGGCGTATTGCTGAGTGGCGACACGGTCGCCGGCACACCGGATGAGCACTGGGTCTCGTTCATGCGCAGCTTCCCGAACAAGATCCCCCTGTCGGCGGCGGTGGTGGCAAAGGTAGCTGACCGGGTCATGGCGCTCGACTTCGACCGGCTTTACGACAACTTCGGCGGGCAGGTGATTGGCGACGCCGCTGAGTGGGTGCGCCGATCTGCCGACCGCTACATCGGCTGGGTACGGGGTGACTTCGATCACCTCACCGGGTGATCACGCCTGGACCCGCTTCTTCCTGCGAAAGTGGTCATGAACCACATGCGACACGCCGACGCGGCATGTCACTCGCGACCACTTTCTGACAATGTGCCGATGTATGGGCGTGCTACGACTCAGCCGTGAAGAGGCGCGGCAGATCGCGGTGCGAGCTCAACTTCTCGAGGTCACTAGGCCATCCACATTGGTCGATCTCGTCGACCATCTGACCTTGCTTCAGGTTGACCCGACGGCGGCGATCGCGCCGAACGCCGATCTCGTTGCGTGGAGCAGGCTTGGAGCGTCCTACCAACCTGCCGACCTGACCCGGGCACTGCAGCAGGACCGGACGCTTTTCGAGCTGCGTGCCTATATCCGGCCCATGACTGCCGTTGCGCTCCATGTTCCCGATCAGACGGGCTACAACACGAGCCGGAAGGTCGGGGCCTGGGTGGAGGCGAACGATCGCTTTCGCCGCGACATTGTCGCCCGACTTCGCGACGCTGGACCCCTGCTCTCGCGCGATCTGCCAGACACCAGTCAGGTCCCATGGGGCTCAAGCGGCTGGACGGACAGCCGCAACGTCACCCAGATGCTCGAGCTGCTCTCTGCCAGAGGGGAGGTCGCGATCGCCGGGCGTGCCGGACGGCAACGGCTGTGGGATGTGCCTGAGCGTGTCTACCCACCTTTCGAGCCCGTTCCTGCCGCTGAGGCGAAGCGGCTCCGAGAGGAGCGACGACTCCGGTCGCTCGGCATTGCCCGCGCCAAGACGGCCGTTATGCCCGGCGAGCCGCTCTCAGTCGGAAACGCCGGGGTAGCCGTGCAGATCGAGGGATTGGATGGGGAATGGCGAGCAGACCCCAACGCCCTTGACCGTCCCTTCACTGGCCGTACGGCGCTGTTGTCGCCGTTCGATCGTCTGGTTCACGACCGCGACCGTGCGATGAGCCTCTTCGACTTCGAGTACATCCTCGAGATGTACAAGCCGAGTGAGAAGCGCCGCTGGGGTTACTTTGCGCTGCCCGTGCTTCACCACGACCGCTTGGTCGGCAAGCTCGACGCTAGAGCAGACCGCAATGCTGGGACGCTCACCGTCAACGCCTTGCACGAGGATGTGCGCCTCACCCGGGCGATGCGTGCCGACGTGGAGACCGAGATCGAATCGCTCGCCGCCTGGCTCGGACTCAGGATCACCCGCGCGTAACATCGCATGCTTTTGATGCCTACGTCGCGAAGATCGGACGTCGTCACGACCAGAACTGATCACTTTCGGCCGGCTTGGCGTCGGCCATCCGCCATTGGGTGACACGACCGTCGTCGACGCGTAGCACGTGGGCAGCGAAGTTGTGCAGTCGACGACCGTTCCGCTCCGCCTGAACCTCGACCATGAGCAGCACGAGATGATCATCAATGGCGGCGGGCGACTGAGTGAGCGTGACGCGGTACTGCGCTCCCGGCAAGTCCATCGCGGCGATCCGGCCGAGGTACTCCTCGCGCCCGCCGACGCGGTCGGCCTCGCCGTCGGCATTCGTTACCCAGGCGATCAGGTCCGGCGCGAGGAGTTCACGCATCCGGTCCAGGTCCCCGGCATTGAAGGCCTCGAGCAGGTTCGTTGCGAGGTCGACGGGATACATCGATTTCACAATGTAGTGCGGCGCACGTCTCCGGCGGTGATTGACCGCAGCAGGCCGTTCACGAATGCCGGCGACTCATCGGTGGACAGCTCGGAAACAAGCTGGACTGCTTCGGTGACCGCGACCGCGTCCGGAACCTCGCCATAGTCGATCTCGAAGACCGCTATCCGCAGCACATTGCGATCCACTCGGGGTATCCGCGGCAACGTCCAGCCGGGTGCCAGACAATCACTGATCCGGGCATCGATCTCGGCCGAGTGAGCGACCACACCGCGTACCAGCTCAGCCGTGTACGCGCGGACCGGCGGGTCTGCCGCAGCCGTCCGCTCCTCGAGAGTCAGCAGCGGCTCCAGACCGCGTAGCTCTGCCTCGAACAGGATGTCAAGCGCCCGCTTGCGAGCCTTGCTACGGGTCGAGCTGCCGCTCATGATCAACTTCCGACGCGGCTCAGGTATTCACCACTTCGCGTGTCCACCTTGACCTTCTCACCAGTGGTCAAGAACAGCGGAACCTGGATCTGTAGACCAGTCTCAACGGTGGCCGGCTTGGTACCGCCAGTGCTGCGGTCACCTTGCAGACCGGGCTCGGTATAGGTGATCACCAGCTCGACCGAGGCCGGAAGCTCCAGATAGAGCGGGTTGCCGTCGTGCATAGCGACTGTTGCCACTTGCTCCTCGAGTAGGTAGTTCTTCGCGTCGCCCACGGTCTGGTCCGGAATGGTCAACTGGTCGTACGTGGTGGTGTCCATGAAGACGAAGCCGGAACCATCGTGGTAGAGGTACTGCATGTCGCGCCGGTCGACGTTCGCCGTGTCCACCTTGGTGTCAGCGTTGAAGGTTTTGTCGACAACCTTGCCTGAGAGCACATGCTTGAGCTTGGTGCGTACCACGGTGTTGCCTTTGCCAGGCTTGTGATGCTGGAACCAGACCACGGACCACAGCTGTCCGTCCAGGTCCAACACCATGCCGTTCTTGAGATCATTCGTCGACGCCACGCCTACCTGCCCTCTTCCCTTGCCCTGTGATTGGCAGCCGCCCAGGCTACACCCACCCAGCGACAAGTCAGACGATGCTAAAACCCGGGCTGAGGCTCGCTCGACCAGTGAGCGCAAGCATCAGTTCCACACCCCTGCCGCGCAGCACCGCCGCTGTTGCGGCGACCCTGGCGATCTCGCTGAGCAACTGGTCACTGAACTCGGGTGGTTCGACGTCCGTTACGGCCGCCGCGATGTCAAGGCTGTGCACCACCAGCTCCAAGGTGCGGGTCGAGAGGTAGGTCTCAAGATGCATGCCACCCGCAGCGGTGTGGATGAGCGGGTTGCCGGCAGTACCCACTTGGGCAAGCACACGCTCAGCTAGCACGTCGACGAACTCGGCAGGATTCTCTCCAAGCGCGTGGCCGGCCTCGACGCCTCGGCCGACAACGGCAGCATGATCAATGCCGGCGATGGCGACGTAGTACGCCGCTGAAGTGGGCACCTCCTCAGCCTCGACCGGTTGAGCGAGGTAGGTCTCGACTGTGACAAGTGATCGCGAGGCGTGCCCCACCAGGGCGCGCAGATTCCACTCCCCCAGCCCTGGGCCGTCCCAACGATCTTCCGGGATACGAGCCACCAGAGCCACAAAGGTCCGAGCCGCCTCCGCGAAGGTTTCCCGTACGTTGAGCTCACCCCACGCTTCGATCATTTGTGACCCTCTTTCTGTGCGCTGCTCGCGCATCGCGGTTGAAATCCGCCCGTCGTCGTCGCTCGCAGAGGAAACTACGCCTCAGCTCACTGGCGCAACGCACCTAGGCCGAAACTGCGGCGTACGCGGCGCGCAACAGGTCCTCCGACGGTGCGGCGAGAATCTCCGCACTGGCTAGCCCGTTCAAGATCACGAAGCGCAAGGTCGAGCCGCGGGCCTTCTTGTCAAGGGCCATTGTGTGTAGCAAATCGTCGAATGCGTCAGCCGCGTAGGTTGTTGGCAATCCGACCTGCGAGAGTACGAGTCGATGTCGCCCGGCCGTCTCATGGTCGAGGCGACCGGCGAGCCGAGCCAGCTCGGCGGCGTACACCATGCCAACGCTGATCGCGTCGCCGTGTCGCCAGGTGAAGCCTTCGCGACGCTCGATGGCGTGACCGATGGTGTGGCCATAGTTGAGCAGCTCCCGACCCACCGCTGAGCCGGTGGAGGTGCTCTCACGAAAGTCGGCACTGACGACTCTCGCCTTGACCGACACCGCTCGCTCGACCAGCTCACGGAGCATGGGGGAATCGGCAGGTCGCGCGGCGGCAGGGTCTGATTCGATCATGGTCAAGATCACCGGGTCGGCGATGAAGCCGCACTTGATCACTTCCGCGAGACCGGCGATCAGATCTGCAGTCGGCAACGTTCCCAGTGCATCAAGATCACAAATCACGCTCAGCGGCTCATAGAAGCAGCCGACCAGGTTCTTGCCTTCCGCGGTATTGATCCCGGTCTTCCCTCCCACCGCCGCGTCCACCATGCCGAGCAGGGTGGTCGGCACCATGATCACCCGTACCCCCCGGAGCCAGGTAGCAGCCACGAACCCGGCCAGATCGGTCGTCGCGCCACCGCCGAGGCCGACCACCGCATCGGATCGGGTGAAACCGGCATTGCCAAGAATCGACCAGCATCGTTCTGCAACCGCGACGCTCTTCGCCGCCTCGCCATCGGGCAGATCAACGCGAACCGGCTCCAGCCCAGCCGCGCTCAACTCATGCGACAACCGCGCTGCAGTCTTGATCATGGTCGGCGGATGGAGCAGTGCAACGCGCTGTACGCCTGGGCCCAGCAGGGCCGGCACCTCAGCCAGCAGCCCGTAGCCCACGAGCACCTCATAGGGCTGTTCCGCCGTTACCAGGATCCGGGTGGGCTCAGTCCTGGACGACATGTGCGTTCATGATCATTTCGACGATCTCGGCCGGGGCTGTGTGGTCGGTGTCGATGACATCGGTGGCTACCTCGCCATACAGCTCAGCTCTGTCGTTCAGCAATTTGAGCAGCTGGCCGCGAACATTGCCGAGCAGCAAAGGGCGCGCGGTATCGAGACCGACGCGCTTCACAGCCTGCGCCAGACCAACCCGCAGCCACACAACTCGGTGATCACGAAGAGCCGCCCGGGTGTTGGCGGACAACACCGAGCCGCCACCGAGTGACAAGACGCCGGTGAGTGGCAGCAATTCGGTGGTGATCTGTTGTTCCAGGGCCCGGAATGTCGCCTCCCCGTCGTCGGCGAAGATGTCGGCGATCGATTTTCCCGTCCGCTCGACGATGACGGCGTCGACATCGCGGAACGCGACCCCGAGCCGTTCGGCGAGCAGCGCTCCCACGGTGCTCTTGCCAGAGCCCGGCGCACCGACCAAGACAATCGGCCCGTCGACGGGCTCAGGGCTCAGGTCCGACGCACTCATGGGTTAGGCCGCACCTGGAGGCCGCGATCGGCCACCTGCTTGAGGTAGCTCTCACAGTTGCGCCTCGTTTCGGCCACCGAGTCACCGCCGAATTTCTCGAGTGCCGCGTTGGCCAGCACCAGCGCAACCATCGCCTCCGCGACCACACCAGCCGCCGGCACGGCGCAGACATCCGAGCGCTGGTGATGTGCGATGGCGGCCTCGCCCGTCGCGACATCCACGGTACGCAGCGCCCTGGGCACGGTGGAGATCGGCTTCATCGCCGCTCGCACCCGGAGCACCTCACCGGTGCTCATGCCACCCTCGGTGCCACCTGACCGGTGCGATGCCCGGGCGATGCCATGATCACCCGGGACGATCTCGTCGTGCGCCGCACTCCCCCTGCTGCGAGCCAGTTCAAATCCGTCGCCGATCTCCACGCCCTTGATCGCCTGAATTCCCATCAGCGCGCCAGCCAGCTGCGCATCTAGCCGGCGATCCCAGTGCACGTGCGAACCCAGCCCCGGCGGCAAGCCCCAGACAACGACCTCCACCACACCGCCGAGCGTGTCGCCATCTTTTTGGGCGGCCTCCACCTCCGCGACCATCTCTGCGCTTGCCGTCCGATCGAAGCAGCGCAGCGGATCCTCATCGATGGCTGCAAGGTCCGACGCCACAGGCACCACTCCGGCAGGAGCCTTAACTGTTCCCAGCTCAATGACGTGGCTCAGCACGCTGACACCAAGCGCCTGCTGCAGGAAGGCGTACGCGACCCGGCCCAGCGCCACCCGTGCCGCCGTCTCGCGCGCGCTGGCGCGCTCCAAGATCGGTCTGGCCTCGTCGAAGTCGTACTTCTGCATGCCCACCAGGTCGGCGTGTCCGGGACGCGGTCGGGTCAGCGCCGCATTGCGCGCCTGCCCTTCAAGCTCGTCCCGGGGCACCGGGTCGGGGGCCATCACGGTCTGCCATTTCGGCCACTCCGTGTTGCCCACCTGGATCGCGATCGGGCCGCCTTGGGTCTCGCCATGCCGTATCCCGCCCAAGATGGTCACGACGTCCGCCTCGAACTTCATCCGGGCGCCGCGCCCGAAACCAAGCCGGCGACGAGCCAGGCTGTCGGCGATGTCGCCGCTTGTCACGGCCACATGGGCCGGCAACCCTTCCAGGATTGCCACCAGTGCTGGACCGTGCGACTCGCCAGCGGTAAGCCATCTGAGCACGATCAGAAGTTTGGCACGGCTTATTGGTCGGCCAGCTGAGATCCCAACTCCGAGTGGTCAGCATGACTGGTCCTCAGGACGGCCACTCACGCTGACAACTCGGTGGGGAGGGCGGCGTAGAGAACATCGGCGACGACGGAACGGCCAGTCATCAATTCGATCTGCAGCAGTGCTTGACCGACGAGCAGGTCCCGTCCGCTGATAACCGCGCAGCCTGCTTGCTGAGCGGTCGTCGCCAGTACGGTCGGCCACGGATCGTAGATCACGTCGACGATGACGGGGGCGCTATCGACGGCGGCCTGGGCAATGTTGTCCGCGGCACCTGAGATAGCCGTCGACACCACTAGATCCGCATCGGGAAGAGGGGCCGACCAGGGCCTGACGTCAAGATCGACGCCGACCTGGTGGCTTAGCGCCCTAAGCGGCTCGGCCCGGGACGGCGTACGCGCCAGAACACTCACGTGCTGAGCACCGAGCTGAGCCGCGGCGATCAGAGCCGCCCTCGCCGTCGCTCCCGCGCCGAGGATCGTGACCCGCTTCGCCGATGTAGCTGTCACGTCGCGGACGGCCCAGGTCAGGCCTCCCACGTCAGTGTTGTAGACCCAACGGGCGCCCTCTTCCAAGATCAACGTGTTACCGGCGCCGGCCAGCCTGGCGAGCTCATCCACCTCACCAAGTTCGAGGACGGCTTCTTTCAATGGCATGGTCAGACTGAGCCCACGCCAGGACGCGTCGAGGTTGTTCACGAAGGGCGCGAGCTGTTTCTGATCGACCTTGACCCGCTCGTAGCTCCAGTTCAGCCCGAGGCTGGCGTAGGCGGCAGCGTGCAACGCCGGAGAGAGCGAATGCTCAATGGGTGAGCCCAGAACCGCGCAGCGACGCAGAACTCCCAGCGAGCCGACATCAGGTGTCACAGCGGCCGGCGTGGGACTGGCACCAGGTCTGGAACTCCAGCCGGATCTTTTCGAAGTCCGCCTGGTTCTCGGCGAACTTCGTCTCGCCGGTGTCGAAGTTCACCGTGACGAAGTAGAGCCACTTCCCCTTCTCAGGATTTGCCGCCGCCTCCAATGCGGCCTTGCCGGGGGCTGAGATCGGCCCAGGCGGCAGGCCCTTGTGGCGGTAGGTGTTGTACTTCGACTTGCTGGCCCGGTCCTTCTTGGTAGTGGTATTGGTTTTGAGATTCTCCGCGTAGATCACGGTCGAGTCGAGACCCAGCTTCATGCCTTTGTCGAGGCGGTTGTAGAGCACCCGGGCAACCTTGGGGCGGTACTCCTCCTTGTTCACCTCGCGTTCGACGATGCTTGCCACGATCAGGACCTCGTACGGCGATCGCTTCAGTCTCTTGGCTGCTGCCTCGAACTCGATCTCGCGGGTTACCGATTTGTACTGGGTCACCATCTGCTTCAGAGTCGATGTTGCCGTCGAATCCGCTGTCAGCTCATAGGTGTCGGGAAACAGAAAACCTTCCGGTCGCTTCTTCGCGTACTTGGGCAGTTTGATCGGTTTTGGCTTCTCCAAGACGGCCTGATACGAGGACTTCTTGATCTTGGTGCGCTTTGCCAGCAGGTCCACTTGGGCACTGAGCCGCAAGCCCTCGGGGATAGTGAACTGGAGCCGGATCTTGGAGCTTCCGGGATTGATCAGCAGCCGAAGGGCATCGATGGCCTTCATCTGCGTCTTCATGAGATATCGACCGGCCTGGACACTGGTGGCTCGCTCCTCTGAGCGCACCGCTTGATCCCAAGCTTTCTTCGACTTGACGACATCCTTCTCGACCAGCAGCCCGCCGATCACATCAAGGGAGGAGCCTCCAGATATGTCGACCAGGATCTTGGAGTTACCCGGTCCGGGATAGTCGGGAATCTCGCCGAAGCTTGAGAGGAATGTGGTGGTCTTGTTCCACACGAGGTAGCCGCCGACGACCAGTACCGCGGCCGCCACAAAGGCAGCAAGGCAGCCCTTGCCCGTGCGAATCATCTCTTTCGCCTGGCTCGGTTTGACCTCCGGGTCGAGCATCGATGACACGCTGGCTGATCTCCCTCAGGTCTGCACAGGCCTCTCCTGCCCTGAGCCGCCAGGCAGGTCCGGCCCGTCGGTGACCGGGCCGCCAGGTGCTGATACTAACTCCCCCGGTGGAGATCCTTGAGATTGTTCGAACACCAGGGCCTGCTCGAGAATCGCGACCGCGGCCGCCGCATCGATCAACCGCCGCTGCTCCTTGGCTCGCTTCCCAGTCTCGTGGAGCCGCTGCGAGGCGGTTACCGTCGTCAGTCTCTCGTCCACCAACCGGACCGGTACGCCGATCCCGGCTGCCAACCGTGTGGCCCGCTCTCGCGCCTTTGCCGCAGCCGGACCCTCCCCACCGCTCAAGCTGCGTGGCAGGCCCACCAGCACCTCGATCGGCTCGTACTCAGCGACCACTGCCATCAGGTCGGCTAACTCATCCGTACCGGCGCGGACCGTCGTCAGCGGATACGCCAGCACGCCGTCGGAGTCACACGCCGCCACCCCGATCCGCGCATCTCCCCAATCGATCGCAAGTCGTACCCCGCGCCGGAACCCTTCCGTCATCGTTCGGCAAAGACCAGGGCGAGCGTGCGGGAACGCACGTGCACGTGCGTTCCCGCTGCGATACATACATTGCAACGTGTGTGGGGCGTAAGGAACGAACGTGCACGTACCTTCCTAGCCGGAGCCGCGCGCTCGCAGGTGACCCGAGCCGGGGTCCGTCCATCGAACCACGCTGCTGGTCCGGGCCGCGCGACCCCCGATCGAAGGCGAGGGGCTCGGCGGCGGGCCGGCGAAAACCTAAGATGCCTGAAACCTGCTGGCCGCAACCCACCCATCGCAGCAGGCGGCTCGTAACGGCCGCGTGACCACAGGCCGAAGGCAAGGGGCTCGGCGGCGGGCCGGCGAGAACCTAAGATGCCTGAAATCCAAGCGCCACGATGCCCCCAACCCAACGACCACGTTTTCGCCGGCCTATCAGCGAGCTCCTCGCCGAAGGATTGAGCCACCGCGCGACCTAGGACGACTGCAGCGTGCGCCCGATGGCGTACTCCACGGACTTGAGGGCATCCTCGGCGCGCGCCCCATCGGTGCCGCCGCCCTGAGCGATGTCGTCTTTCCCGCCTCCGCGACCTCCGAGGGTCTCGCTGGCAACGCGTACCAGATCGCCTGCGTTCAGACCGCGATCACGAGCGCCCTGGGTCGTCACGATGACCACGCTCGGCTTGTCGACTGATCCGCCGACGACTGCAACCACCGACGGAGTGTGCTGCACCCGATTGCGGATCTCCATTGCGAGTGTCCGGAGGTCATTGCCCGCAACGCCGTCCGCGCGATGGGCTATATAACCGACCCCCCACATGTCGTGGCTCTTGGCAACGATGCTGTTCACGCCGGCCAGTACGGTCTGACTCTTCAGATCGGCGATCTGCTTCTCGGCGGCCTTGAGCTGTACCAGCAGCTTGCTGACCCGGTCGGGCAACTGCTCGGGCTGCACCTTGAGCGCCTCGCTGAGTCCCATGACGAGCGATCGTTCCTTCGCGAGGTATCGGAACGCCTCGATCCCAACGAACGCCTCAACCCGACGTACGCCGGATCCGATGCTGGACTCGCCGGTGATCGTCACCAGCCCGATCTGGGAGGTGTGCTGCACATGGGTTCCGCCGCAGAGCTCGCGGGACCAGGGGCCGCCCATTTCGACCACCCGGACGTTTTCGTCGTAGGTCTCGCCGAACAGAGCCAGCGCGCCAATCTCGCGAGCCGTGGCCAGCGGCATGATCGTCGCACTGACGTTCAGATCCTTACGGATGCCCTGGTTCGCCGCCTCTTCAACATCGGCCCGGATCTGCTGGCTGAGGCCGCTCTGCCAGGCGAAGTCAAGCCGAAGGTAGCCCGGCTTGTTGTAGGAGCCGCTCTGCAGCGCGGTCGGGCCCAGCACCTGACGCAGCGCCGCGTGCATGACGTGCGTACCCGAGTGGGCCTGGCACGCACCGATACGCCATTCACCATCCACTGATGCCAGCACCTGAGCGCCGCTGAGCAACTCACCCTGATTGACGCGTACCCGGTGCACGATCAAGCCCTTCACCGGGCGCTGCACGTCGACCACCTCGAGCTCGACGCCGTCGCCGATGATCCGGCCGGCGTCGGAGTCCTGCCCGCCCGATTCGGCGTAGAACGGGGTCTGTTCCAGGACGACCTCCACCAGATCGCCCTCTTCGGCCGCCTCGGCGAGCACGCCGTCACTGACAATGCCGCGGACCTTGGACTCGGTGCTGAGCTCGCTGTAGCCCGTGAAAGGAGTCGGGCCGAGCGCCCGAAGATCGCGGTAGATCTCTACTGCCTGAGCGCCTGCCTTTTTGGACTTGGCGTCAGCCTTGGCGCGATCCTTCTGCTCCTGCATCAAGCGCCGGAAGCCCGGCTCGTCGACACGCAGCCCCTGCTCGGCAGCCATTTCCAAGGTGAGATCGATCGGGAAACCGTAGGTGTCGTGGAGCTGGAAGGCGCGTTCGCTACTGAGAACGGTTTGCTGCTCGCTCTTGGCATCGGCAACCGCAAGATCAAAGATCTGAGTACCGGTAGCCAGAGTGCGCCGGAAAGCGTCTTCCTCCGCGTACGCGATCTGCGCGATGCGTGCCCAGTCGTAGGCCACCTCGGGATAGGACTCGGCCATCAGATCGCGGCTGATCGGCAGCAGTTCCGGCAGTACCGGCTCAGTGACGCCGAGCAGGCGCATGGCGCGGACCACCCGGCGCAGCAGTCGGCGCAGCACGTAGCCGCGTGCCTCATTGCCAGGCGTGACGCCGTCACCGATCAACATCAGCCCCGAGCGGACGTGATCGCCGACGACCCGCAGCCGTACGTCGTCATCGTGGTGGCTGCCGTATCGCTTGCCGGCCAGCTGAGCGGCTTGGTCGATCACCGGATAGACCTGGTCGATCTCGTACAGGTTGTCCACGCCCTGCAACAGGTACGCGACGCGCTCAAGACCCATGCCGGTGTCGATGTTCTTACGCGGCAGGGGTCGCGCGATGTCGAAGTCGTCTTTCTTCCGAACGGCAGAAAGCTCCTCCTGCATGAAGACCAGATTCCAGATCTCCAAGAAACGATCTTCATCCACGATGGGCCCGCCATCCGGGCCGTACTCGGGGCCCCGATCGACATAGATCTCGCTGCAGGGCCCCCCAGGTCCAGGGACACCCATATGCCAGTAGTTGTCCAGCAGCCCGCGGCGCTGAATGCGCTCAGCTGGCAGACCGGCGATGCTTTCCCACAGAACCGCCGCCTCGTCGTCGGAGTGCAGCACGGTGACCCAGATCTTGTCCGGGTCAAACCCGTAGCCGCCGCCGTCTTGGGAACCGGTAACCAGATCCCATGCGTATCGAATCGCTTCGGCTTTGAAGTAGTCGCCGAAGGAGAAATTCCCGTTCATCTGAAAGAACGTGGCGTGGCGGGTTGTCTTGCCGACCTCGTCGATGTCGAGCGTGCGGACGCACTTCTGGACACTCGTGGCACGGTCGAAAGGCGGGGTCTCGGCCCCGGTGAAGTACCGCTTGAAGGGCACCATGCCGGCATTGACGAACAGCAGAGTGGGGTCGTTGTAAAGCAGGGGTGCGGACGGCACCACTTCGTGACCGCGCGACGCGAAGAAATCCAAGAAGCGGCGCCGGATCTCGGCGGTTTTCATGAGGTGTTCCTTGAGGGCTGAATCGAGAATCGGCTAGCGAGGAGGTTGGTCATCAGGCAGGCCGAGCGTCTCACGCAGCTCCGTTTCGCGCTCGGCCATACCGGCCCGTACCCGGTCGACGAAGTCGCGGGCGGAGTCGCTGATGCCGCTCGCAGATTCGGACACACGTTGGCCGATGGCCTCTGGGCGCGCCTTCTTCAGATATCCCCGGATCTTGATCGAGACGAAGATCGCGACGCCCGCGCCGATGACGAACCAGAAAATACGTCGGAACATCACACGCTCCGCTTTGCCTTACGGCGTGAACCGTTGCCCTTGATCGCCTTCCGTACGCCATAGCTGAACGCGGCCGTCTTGACCAGCGGCCCACCGAGCGTGGCTGAGAACAGACTGGTCATCTGTGCGGCGTTCTCGCTGACCACGGTCGCATTCGCACTCACCTTGGCGGCGTCCTCTGTCACCACGCTGAGCTTGACCAACTCATCATTGGTGGCGCGTACGGTTCCTCGCAGCTCGGTCAGAATGGGCACCGACTCATGCCCGATGTCACGCACCGCAAGCCGAACCTCCTCAAGCACCCGTCCGAGCTTGAGCAGCGGCACCGCGGTGAATGCCACCAGAGCAACGAAGGCTATGGCGGCGATCAGGCCTGCGATCTCCCCTACTGACATCGGATTTCCTTCTGATTGTGGACAGCGCGGAACGCGCCCGCGCAGCGTGACTATGTGACCTTACCCTGTTCGACCGATGGGCGAGGGCGGCGCGGATTGGCGCCGCGCTCGGGCAGCTAGCACAGCGCCAGTCTTTCTACACCGTCGCGGCCCTGCCCCGTGCGCGAACACCACGTAGGCACGAGTTGATTCTCGATGAACGATGCGCCTGAAGGCCGTCGCGGACTGGTTTGCCTCGCTCGCGGTCTAACACGATGTGCATGTGACCGAAGCTCTCTTCATCTTGTGCGTGGTTGTGGTGACCGCCCTCGCCTTCGACTTCACGAACGGCTTTCACGACACAGCCAATGCGATGGCGACCTCGGTCGCCACGGGAGCCCTGAAGCCGAAAGCGGCAGTGGCGTTGTCCGCGATCTTGAATCTGGTCGGCGCCTTCCTGTCGATCGAGGTCGCTCTGACTGTGAGTAACAAGATCATCGCCATCCAGGGCCCTAACGGGGCACCCGTGCCGGGGCTGATGGGCGTGCCGATGCTGGTGATCATTCTGTGCGGGCTGGTGGGTGGCATCTTGTGGAACCTGCTGACCTGGCTCTTTGGTTTGCCGTCGTCCTCCTCGCACGCTCTGTTCGGTGGCCTGATCGGTGCCACGATTGCCGCCCTCGGACTCAGCGGTGTCAAGTGGGACGGGGTCATCAGCTCGATCGTGTTGCCGGCCGTCTTCGCGCCTGTGGTAGCTGGCCTGGTCGCCGGACTGGGCACCTGGCTGGTGTTCAAGATCGTGACAAGCGTGCCGGAACGGCGGCGGGATAAGGGGTTCCGGTGGGGCCAGGTTGGATCCGCTTCGCTGGTGTCACTCGCTCACGGCACCAACGATGCACAGAAGACGATGGGCGTGATCACCCTCGCGCTCGTCGCGTACGGCGGTTGGAGCAACCTGCATGCCATTCCCGCTGTGGGTAAAGATCGCATGTGCCCTCGCTATCGCGGCCGGCACCTGGGTGGGCGGTTGGCGGATGATCCGGACCCTCGGCAAAGGACTGGTGGAGATCGCCTCGCCGCAGGGCATCGCTGCCGAGACCTCGTCCGCGGTCGTCATTCTTTCTCTCGAGTCACCTCGGCATGGCCTTGTCCACTACCCAGGTAGCTAGTGGCTCCATCCTGGGATCCGGGGTTGGACGTCGGGTACCGGTCCGCTGGGGCATCTTCGGGCGGATGGTTGTCGCGTGGATCCCTACGTTGCCGAGTGCCGGGATCGTTGGGGCGCTTTCTTGGTTCGTGGCCAGTGGCGTCGGCGGTGTCCTCGGCGTAATCGTGGTGTTCGGCATCTTGGTGCTCGGCGCCGCGTACATGTTCTTTCGGTCCCGTCGCACCGCTATCACCCCGGATAACGTCAACGCCAGTGGGAAGGCGGGCTGGCGCCGGTTCCCGAGCGCGAGCCAGCCAAGACTGCGAGCTAAGGAGAATTATGGAGATTTTGACCAAGGCCTTGGATGCGCTGTGGCAGGTGCTTCTGGTTGGCCTGCTGTTGGGGGTCGGATTACCTGCCGTGTTCGCCCTCGGCGTTCGCTCTCTCAACACCAGCCGCCAGCTGGTGAGCGTCGGGCCCGCTGGTGAGGAGGTCACCAAACCTTCGCCAGCCGGCCTCGCAGGAGGGATTGTCTGCTTCGCGCTCTGCATACTGGCGGTCCTGTTTGGCATCGTCGTGATCGTCTACGGAAAGCAGCTGTTCGGCGTCTAGCCTCGCGGCGGGCCGGTATGACCCGCCGCGATCTTTGATCCGGCGGCGACAGGGAAGGGATTTAGCGTTGTCGCAGCTTTCATTGCCCCCGTTCCTCAGCACAG
>CAWFJC010000017.1:0-111192 GCA_963815975.1 uncultured Actinomycetota bacterium | reverse complement strand
GTTCTTGGCCACGGGCGCCCGGTCGTTCTCGTGATTGCCTCATCGGCAGACCCGCTCATGTGCTGTGTGATGGTCAACGAGGAACTGGGCGGCTATCTCGCTGCCACCCATCTCCTCCAAGCAGGAGCGCGCCGACTCGTCTTTCTCGCTGGCTTTCCTGAGCTGAGACTGATTCGCCGGCGTCTGGCCGGTGTTGAGAGAGCGGTCGCCGAAGCTGGCGCCAGTCTCAGTGTGGTAGACGCACCTGACCTCGGGATCGGGACCGGTCGCGAGGTCGGACGCGAGGTACTCCATTCCCAGTCAGTGGATGGAGTGGTGTGCCCATCAGATCTGCTCGCCGTTGGCGTGATCCAGGCGGCAACCGAGCTCGGAATCCGGGTCCCCGATGAGTTGATGGTTGTCGGATACGACGACAATCATTTCGCCTCCGAAAGCAGTATTCCCGTGTCCACCGTGAGTCTGCCGGGGTATCGGATGGGTGAGCTGGCCATCGAATTGCTTCTCGAGGAGATTCGCTGTCCCGCTGACCACACACACCGAACCGCGATGCTGGACCCCCACCTCATCCCACGACGCAGCACCTTGCGATCTCCGCTATAGAAACAGAAAGGGAACGCATGTCGCTCATCTGGTCTGCCCATCTGATCGTGCCGAACGACGACTTCGACGGTGCGCCGTTGCTTCGCAAGGAGTTCGCCCTGGCGGACGGGCACGGTCAGGTCGTACGGGCGACCCTGCATGCGACCGCGCACGGCGTGTTCGAGGCCTTCTCAACGGGCAGCCGGTGTCGACGACGTGCTCAGCCCGGGCTGGAGCAGCTACGAGTGGCGGCTGCGCTACCGCAGCTACGACGTGACCGACGCTGCTGCGCGCCAGCGTCGGTGCTCGGCGTCGCGCTCGGCAACGGCTGGTACCGCGGCCGGCTCGGCTGGACCGGCCGTCGGCGCCTTCTACGGCGACCGAGCTGCGGCGCATCGCCCAGCTCGAGATCGAGCTTCGCCGACGGTCACCGCCAGATCGTCGTCACCGACGAGAGCTGGACGGCCGGGCCGTCGGCGGTGCTCGCCAACGACCTCTACGACGGCCAGACGCATCGACGCGCGGCGGCGCGACGACGCCTGGCTGCAGCCGGGTTCGCGCCACCAGAGCTGGACCGGCGTGCACGAGGCCGCTGGACTTCGACCCGCCGCGCTCGACGCCGTACGTCGGCCCGCCGGTCGTCGCGGCAGGAGGAGCTCGCGCCCGCTCGAGGTCTGGACGTCGCCGGCGGGCAAGACGCTCGTCGACTTCGGCCAGAACCTCGTCGGCTGGCTGCGGCTTCACCGTCCGCGGCGCGCCGGGCACGAGATCACCGTCCGGCACGCGGAGGTGCTCGAGGACGGCGAGCTCGGCGTCCGGCCGCTGCGCACCGCGCAGGCGACCGACCGGTTCGTGCTCAGCGGCGGCGACGACGTCGTTCGAGCCGACGTTCACCTTCCACGGCTTCCGCTACGCCGAGGTCACCGGCTGGCCGGGCGACGCTGCGAGCCGACGGCCGGTCGCTCGAGGCGGTCGTCGTCCACTCCGACCTGCGCCGGACCGGCGACTTCGAGTGCTCCGACCCGCTGCTGAACCAGCTGCACCGCAACGTGGTCTGGGGCACTGCGCGGCAACTTCCTCGACGTCCCCACCGACTGCCCGCAGCGCGACGAGCGGCTCGGCTGGACCGGCGACCTCGCCGTGTTCGCGCCGACGGCGGCGTTCCTCTTCGACGTCGAGCGGCTTCCTCGCGCGACTGGCTGGTCGACCTCGACCTCGAGCAGCGGCGCCGCCGACGGCATGGTGCCGTTCGTGGTGCCCGACGTCCTGAAGTACAGCCGCACCCGACGGAGTTCCCGCGCGCCGGACACGCACGGCGATCTGGAGCGACGCGGCCGTCTGGGTGCCGTGGGCGCTGTGGCAGGCGTACGGCGACCGTCGCGGTGCTGGCGAGGCAGTACCCGCTCGATGGCCGCGCACGTGCGTCGGGTCGAGTCGATGCTGTCGCCGAACGGGCTGTGGGACAGCGGGTTCCAGTTCGGCGACTGGCTCGACCCGGACGCGCCGCCGGACGAGCCGTGGCGCGGCCAAGGCCGACACCGGCGTCGTCGCGACCGCCTGCCTCTACCGCACGGCGCGACTCGCTCGCCGAGGCGGCCGCGCTGCTCGGGCGCACGACGACGCCGCGAGTTCGCGGCGCTGGCCGACCGGACCCGCGCGGCGTTCAACGCGCACTACGTCACCGACGGACGGGACGATCCGCAGCGACGCACCGACCGTCTACGCGCTCGCGATCGTCTTCGGCCTGCTCGACGCACGGCGCCGGCAGCGCTGGCCGGCGACCGGCTGGCCGAGCTGGTCGTCGAGAGCGGCTACCGGATCTCCACCGGCTTCGCCGGCACGCCGTACATCAGCGACGCGCTGACCCGGACCGGTCACCTCGACGACGCCTACCGCGCTGCTGCTGCAGCGGGAGTGCCCGTCGTGGCTCTACCCGGTGACGATGGGCGCGACCACCGATCTGGGAGCGCTGGGACTCGATGCTGCCCGACGGCATCGATCAACCCCGGCGAGATGACCAGCTTCAACCACTACGCGCTGGGCGCGGTCGCCGACTGGATGCACCGCACCATCGGCGGCATCGCGCCGCCTCGAGCCCGGCTACGCCAGCGTGTCGGTCGCGCCGCAGCCCGGCGGCGGCATCACCTGGGCGCGGTCCTCACTCCAAACCGGCCACGGCAAGATTTTGGTCTCCTGGACCCAGGACGCCGAAGGCCTGATCGAGTTGGACATCACGGTTCCCGACGGCGTTGCGGCGTCGGTGAAGCTGCCTGGCTCAGACGAGCAGGAGCTAGGCAGTGGCCAGCACCGTCTCTCAACCTCCGATCGCTCAATCCCGAGTGCGACGAGGTAACGCCGAACACACAGTTTGCGCTCAAGCGACTCACAGAATGAAACATTTCAAGAAACTGAGCTGGCGCGCACACGCGCGCTACCGCAATGCCTAGCACTGATTCGTAGGTGACCATCACAACATTGCAGAACGGGGTTGACGGAGCCTGCGGCGTACGCTACCGTTCGAGCATTGAAACGCTTCAGACAGTGGGTTCGACTCTGCGACCTCGCTGTAATTCCAGACCTGGAGGTCCCTATGAGGTTTAGCAAGAAAGCGGGCCGCGGCACAGCGCTGGTAGCGCTGGCCACGGCGAGCACGCTGGTCGCCGCCGGCTGCAGTGCCGGCAGTCTGGGCAGCAGCTAGCGGCGGAGGTAGTGCTGGCGCCGGACGACGATCACCTTCCTGGTCGACAGCGGCGACGCCACCGTGAGCGAGCGCAAACGCGATCATCAAGGCCTTCAAGGCCGCCAACCCCGACATCACGATCAAGACTGGACACCCGGCCGGGGGTCGGAGGGTGACAACCTGGTCAAGACGCAGCTGTCCACCGGTGACATGGCCGACGTCTTCGCGTACAACAACGGTTCGCTGTTCCAGGCGATCAAGCCGGAGCCAGAACCTGACGCCGTTGGACGACCAGCCGTGGGTCGGCCAGCTGGACCAGACCTTCGCCGATTCGACCAAGGGCGCTGACGGCAAGCTCTACGGCGGTCCGTCGGGCACGGCGTTCGGCGGCGGGATGCTGTACAACATCCCGCTCTACAAGAAGCTGGGCCTCGAGATCCCGAAGACCTGGGACGAGTTCATGGCCAACAACGACGAAGATCAAGGCGGACGGCAGCGTCGCCCCGGTCGAGCAGACCTACGGCGACACGTGGACCTCCCAGTTGCTTCGTGCTCGCCGACTACCACAACGTCGAGGCCGCGGTGCCCGACCTTCGCCGCGGACTACACCGCCAACAAGGCCAAGTACGCCACCACACCGGCGGCCCTCGCCGGGCTTCGAGCACATCCAGCAGAGTCAACGACGCCGGCTACTTCAACAAGGACTTCGCGTCGGCCAAGTTCAACGACGGGCTCAAGGCCGTCGCCACCGGCAAGGCGGCGCACTATCCGCAGACTCGGTGCGGTCGTGCCGGCATCGTCGAGCGTCGCCCCGGGCAAGGCCAACGACGTCGGCTTCTTCGCCCTGCCGGGTGACGACGCCGAGCACAACGGCATGACGGTGTGGCCCGGGCTCGGTCTGTACATCCCGAAGACGGTCGAGGGCGACAAGCTGGAGGCGGCCAAGAAGTTCATCGCGTTCGCCGCGACCCAGCCGGGCTGTGACGCCTTCATGCAAGGGTCCGCCACCGCAGGGCCCGTTCCTGTCCAAGGCCTGCAAGCTGCCCGCCGATGTCTCGACGGTCGCCAAGGACACGCCAGGCCTACTTCGACGCCGGCGACGGCCAGCCCGGCGCTGGAGTTCGTGTCGCCGATCAAGGGCCCGCACCTGGAGCAGATCTGCATTCGAGGTGGGCACCGGTCAGGTCGACGGCGAAGAAGGGCGCCGAACTCTACGACGCAGGACGTCAAGAAGCAGGCCCAGCAACTCGGTCTGCCCGGCTGGGAGTGAACTTCTAGCCCCGACCGGGCTCGCTGCTCAGATCGACTCGCCCTGCCGCCGGTCTCGCCCGGGACCGGCGGCAGGACCTCACGAAAGGGCTTCGCTATGGCGAGCACATTGAGCACTGTCGGAGGCGACTCGCGCCTGGCGCCCGCGCGCGCGAGGTCTCAAGGCAGCGCGGAAGAAGCGGCCGGGACCGTACCCGTACTGGTTCTACGTCATCCCCGGGATCATCTACTTCGTCTTCTTCATCGTTCCCACCTTCGCGTCCTTCTACTTCTCCTTCACCCGGTGGGACCTGTTCACCTCGACGTGGATCGGCCTGAAGAACTACCAGACCTTCTTCGCCGAGCAGGCGCTGGTCATCGGCCTGGGCAACACGCTGATCTACGCGGTCATGACCTCCGGGCTCAAGGTCGTGCTCGGCATGGCGCTGGCCGTGCTGCTGACCTCGAAGATCATCGCCCGCGGCTACCTGCGCTCGGTCATCTTCTTCCCCGTGCTGGTCAGTACGATCGGCGTCGGACTGACCTTCACCATCTTGATGAACCCCGAGACGCGGGCTGATCAACCAGGCCTTGGCCGTGGTGGGCATTGACGGGCCGGGCTGGCTCACCAACCCGCAGCCTGGCGCTGTTCTCGGTCGCCCTGGTCGACGTCTGGAAGGGCGTCGGACTGGCCACCGTCATCTACATCGCCGGCCTGGTCTCGATTCCCGGCGAGTACTACGAGGCCGCCGAGGTCGACGGCGCGAGCCGCTGGGAACTCTTCCGGAACATCATGCTGCCGCTGGCCCGGCCGGCCACCGCCTCGGTCATCACGCTGTCGCTGATCGGCGGCCTGCGCTCGTTCGACCTGATCTGGTCGATGACCAAGGGCGGACCTGGTTTCGCCTCCGACGTGATCGCGTCGGTGATCTACAAGCAGTACCAGGCCGGGTTCTACGGACTGTCCACCGCAGGCAGCGTCGTGCTGTTCCTTGTTGGTCACGATCATCGTCGTGCCGCTGACCTGGTGGCTCAACCGAGGCGAGGTGACGTAGATGAAGAACACGCCGTGGCTGTGGTCATCGGACGTGCCGCCATCGTGCTTTACCGCGGTCTTCTTCGTCGTTCCATTCCTGTTCATCTTCCTCACCGCCTCCAAAGACCCGGCGAGTCGGCGCTCCTGGAGTTCTCGTGGCCGAAGAAGTTCGTCCTGTTCGACAACATCGCAGCAGGCATTCGCGGCCCGCGACTACCTGATGGTCATCGCCTTCATCAACAGCGTGATCCTCACCGTGGTCAGCGTCGCCGCCCTGGTGATCCTCAGCGCAATGGTCGCCTACGTCTGGCAACGCCGGCGCGGTCGACTCGGCCAGGTCGATCAACATCCTGGTCCTGGCCGGGCTGATCGTGCCCCCTGCCGTCGTTCCCACCATCTGGGTGCTGCAGAAGCTCGGCCTGTTCAAGACCATGCCCGGCCTGATCCTGATCGAGATCGCCTACGGCATGCCGTTCTGCGTCCTGCTGTTCCGGGCCTTCATCGCCATCAGTCCCGCGGGAACTGGACGAAGCCGCCATCGTCGACGGCGCCGGACCGATGCAGATCTTCTTCCGGGTCATCTTCCCGGTGCTGCGGTCGGTCATGATCACCGTGATCATCCTGCAGTCGGTGGCTCATCTACAACGACTTCCAGAACCCGCTCTACTTCCTGCCAGGAACCGAGAACGCCACCGTCCAGCTCACCCTGCTCAACTTCCAAAGCCAGTTCAACACCCAGTACAACCTGCTGTTCGCCACCATCCTGCTGGTCACCATCCCACCGCTGATCATGTTCATCTTCTTCAACCGCAAGATCGTCGAAGGCATGGCGGCCGGCTCGGTCAAGGGCTGAACGCCTTGAAGCCGACTTGTCAGAAGGTGGTTTGCCCATAGCCGCACCACCTTCTGACAAGTCGTGTCTTAGGAGGCGGCGGCGCTGTCAGTGGCACCTTGGGCCGGCGCGGCGCTGTCGGCCGTCGATGCCGTCACCGCAGGTCGGCGGAGCACCACGAAGGCGCATGCTGCCGCGACCAGCATGAGCCCGCCGCCGATCAGCAGCGCCACGTGCAGGCCATCGACGAAGGCGCTATCCGCGAGTGGTTGGGCGGCAGGGCCGAGCTGTTGCGCGACGACGCTGCCCTGTCCACCACTTACGTCTTGGACGACATCCGGGGCACCCGCTTGAGCTGATGTCGGCAGTTGGGCTGATTTGGCCGCCCAGGAATTGCGGGTGACAGCTAGCCCGACGGACCCGAGTACAGCAAGTCCCACCGCCGTACCCACCTGGCGAGCCGAGTTCAGCACACCGGAGGCCAGTCCGCTGTGTTCCAGCGGCAGCGCCGATACCGCCACGGCTGAGATCGTCGGCACCGCCATCCCGTAGCCCGCTCCTATCAGCACGTAGCCGGGCGACGCCGCCAGTAAACCGGCGCCGGGTGTCAAGAACGCCAGCGCGAGGACACCAAGCCCCCCGAGCAGGACGCCGAGCCAGCAGGTGGCCGTACCGATCCAAACCGAGAGGCGGCCGGCAAGCGTGGATGCGATCAGGAAAGGCGTATTCATGATCAACCAGGAGAGGCCGACCTCAAGCGCAGACCACCCCTCGACGTTCTGGAAGAACAGCGTGACGAAGAAGAAGGTCGAGGCCAGCGCGAGGTACATGATCGCGTAGACCCCGCAGGACACGGTGAACCGTGAATCCCGGAACAGCCCGAGCGGCACCATCGGCTCGCGGACCCTGGACTCGACCACCAGGAAGGAAACGAGCAGCACGCCGGCGGTCGTGAGCAGCGCGATCATGGTCGGTGACGTCCAGCCGATGTGCTCGGACTCGACGATCGCGAAGGTCAGAACACACAGACCAGCAGCGACGAGCACGGCACCGGGTAGATCCAGCTTGCGGGCGTGCGGGTTGCGCGACTCGCGGACACCGGTGATCACGAGGACCAACCCGATGATCCCGATGGGTACGTTCACCCAGAACACGGCCGACCAGGAGAACAGCTGGACCAGGATGCCGCCGACGACCGGGCCGGCACCGAACCCCAACCCGGCGGCAGCAGCCCAGATTCCGATAGCAGCAGTGCGACGCTCCGGTGGGTAGGCGTCAGCCAGGATCGACAGGCTGAGGGGTGCGACGAGAGCGGCACCGACGCCCTGCGCGGCGCGAGCGGCGATGAGCACCGACTCGTTCGGCGACAGTGCGCAGGCGGCAGACATCGCGGTGAAGATCGTCAGCCCGATGAGGAACACGCGCTTGCGGCCGTACCGGTCCCCCAAGGTGCCGCCGACCATGATGAGCGATGCGAGGGCGAGGACGTACGCATTGACGACCCAGATCAGGTTGCCCGGATCCACGTCGAGCTCACGCTGGATCGAGGGCAGGGCAACGTTCACAATCGTGTTGTCGAGCAGAATCATGCCCTGTGCGACGCACATCGCGACGAGCGTCAGGACCCGACGTCGGGCACTGAGCGGTTGCCCAGCCACAGGTAAAGCCTGACGGGGGGCGGGAGGGTCGTCAAACAGCTGTGCTGATGTCAGGCCTAGGCGCCGGATTGCGGCTCTTCGCGCTTGAGCGGCGCACCACTAATTCTGGAGTGAATCGGACCTGCTGATGATCATGGGATGCCTCGCGCTCATTCGCTTCAATTTCGTCAAAGAGCAGTTCTGCGGCCCGGCAACCAATAGCAAGCCGAGGCTGCCGGATTGACGACAAAGGAACTGCGGCAGCAGCAGCAAAAGCTATGTCGTCGTATCCGATAATCGCCATCTCTTCAGGCACCCGCAATCCCGCGGTGACAAACCCTTGCAACAAACCGATGGCCAGCAGATCATTCGTCGCAAATACCGCGGTTGGCCGCTCTCTGTCCGGCATGGTGGCGATTTCTTCGGCGGCTGTGACGCCAGAAGCTACATCGAGATGCGGCGTGGACTTGACCAAAAGCCGCGCCAAGCCGCCGTTATGTCGTGACCTTGCGAGCTCAGCACCCAACCGCCGATCGGCGACCTGTTGCAGCTTTTCCGGGCCACCAACGACAGCGATCGCCGTGTGACCCTGATCAAGCAAATGCTGTACGGCGAGCCGGCCACCCTCAACGTCATCGACCGACACAGAGCAGAAGTCTGCATCGTTCCCGGCTCGGTCCAGAAGAACGACCGGGATCCCGCGTAGCTTGAGCTGCCTGACCCGCTCGTCGATGCCCCAGATCGGCGCGAGCAAGACCCCACGAACCCGCTGTTGCATCAGCACAAGCAATTGGGTGCTTTCCCGATCCGCCTCTTGTGAGCTATTTCCCACTTGGACTGAATAGCCACGCTTTTGTACGCAATTCTCGGCGCCGAGAACCAAATCCGTGTAAAAAGGATTCGCGATATCCATAACAACCATGCCAATAGAGCGGCTTCGCCCACCCCGAAGTTGGCGCGCTGGCTCATTAGGAATCCAACCCAGCTTTGCGATGGCGAGCTCGACCCTGCGCCGCGTTGGCTCGGCAACAATATCTGGGGAATTCAGGACGTTCGAGACCGTGCCCAAGGAAACCCCAGCCAGCGCGGCGACATCCTTCATGCTGACTGTAGTCTTACGAGCCGCCATGCGCCCGCTTTACCCCTGGTCCTGAATTGAAGTTTTCATTGATATCCCGAAGTCTGCAGGGTCGCCGAAACCGAAATTGTTTCAGGAATCATACCCTAAGCAGACGATCTTTCAGCGTCAACAATGATGGGGCAGCAAACTGCCCGTGATCGTCACCGTTCCCGGGCGGCTCGACGACCAGTGTCGACCAACCACCTTCGGCTGGTCGTACGCAACCATTCGAGGCGGACAGATAGCGATACCAACGCACCCGCATCACATACTCACCCGCCTCGGGCACCGACACGGTGAGGGAGGTAGCGCCGCGGGCGACCACTCGCCCAGGAGGTGAAATGACCGGCCGCGGGTTCGCGACGGCGTAGAGGGTCCAGGTGCTGTCTTCCCACACTTGCCTCAAGTACGGCAACCCGCCGCGCAGCAGCTTCACCTCGGCAGTTGCAGCCCAGTCGTACGGCCCGGTGGGCAGGGCCACGTAGGAGATGGCGTTGTCGTCCAGCCATTTTCCGTACGTGTCTGCGTTGAGAGTCCCGTCGTAGAAGATCGGGTTGCGACCGATGTCGATTTGCCGGGACCAGCCTCGTGCAATCGGCACGACCGGGGGTACGAAGGCAGCCTCGCCACGTCGTTGGGTTGCGACGACTTCAATGGGACCTGCAACGCCACGAGCAGTGAGCTGCTCGAGCAAAGGCGCATAGAACTGCGCACTGAGTGCGGGATCGCCTCGTTCTTGCATCTCGCTGATGGACACCGGCGGTAAGAGCAAGACCGTGGCCACCGTGCTCGCAATGACCACCGCCAGTGGCACGGCCGAAACCGCCATGATCACCGGAGCACCAAACAGCTCGGGCAGACGTGTCGCAGTCGTACCTACCTGCGTTGGTAGCAGATACGCGGCGACAACCAGTGCGGCCGACAGTAGGGCGCCCCAGCGAACCACCGGACGCCGCCAACATAGACCAGCGACCGCTAGACAGACGATCAAGCCCACGAGGGCGTGCTCTTCGGCGAATGATTGCCGCCCACCATTGCCGAACGCTACGCCGACGGCGACCGTCGGAACCATGCCACTGACAGCTAGCGTGATGCCGTCCCGTCGTCGACCCGACAGGAAGAGCGCGCCGCCGGCCACACCCAGGAACAAACCAGTGACGCCGCTGGTCAGAGCAGCCACTACCGACAGCAAGGAGGCGAGCCAGAGCCGCCCTCCGGCCAGAGCAAGCAGCGCGCCGAGCCCGACTGCGAGCGCCAGTTCGAAGGTGGTCCGCGTGACTACCAGATTCCCCGCAAGACAGACGGCTCCGGTGATCGCCCCAATAACGGGTCGCGGCACGTTAGTGACCTTCAACAATGCAGCGAAAAACACCACGCTCATTACATAGGCGAGCGCGGTCGTGAGGCGTACGCCCAACAGTCCCATCACCGGTGGAGACAAGACGCTGTAGCCGAGCGGGTTGAAACCGCCATACCACCGCAGGCTCAGCAGCTCTGGCCAATATGACTCGGCCAGCTGAGCATGAGCCATCTGCGCCGACAAGTCACGACCCATCGGCGCAGCGAGCAAGTACGCCGCCGCGACCAGCGCAGCCATAGCACCGGCGACCACGACGCCGGGCCAATGGCTGAACAGCGACTGCATCCGCGACCAAGCGCTGCGCGCCAGACTCGCGGGTGTTTTCTGGGTTTCGACGGCGCCCGAAGACGCGGTAGCTGTTTCGTCAGCTTTTGCAGTCGGAGAGTCGATGGTCACAGCGGCAGGCTCCTTGTGACGATCTTCTCCCGTACGGAAGCTGGTGCGCAGCTGCTGCGCGATACGCGCGGCGATCCCCCCGACAACGGTGTAACTCCTCTCGGCGCACGAACTACCAGTAGACGCTCCCCGGCGGTGGCCTGTCCAGTTCGTGGTTGGTCAATGCACCGGTGCCAGGATCCTCATTGAAGCTGAGAGCCACCTGAATTCTGCAACCCTGATTTTGCATCGCTAGTGAGCCAAGAAAGCGCCATCTGGCGCCCTCCCGCCGCACTGGCGATGCTAAATCAGGGAACTCCTACCCTCACTGCAGCTCTAAGGAGTGTTCTCCCACAAGCCGAGTACGTTGCCCTCCGAGTCCTTGAAGTAGGCAAACGCTCCCATGCCGGGGATCGCGGTACGCGGCGCGACCGTGCTGCCGCCACTGTCCTCGATCTGCTTCAAGGCATCATCAATAGCCTCGACGTCGATTGTGATCACTGGCGAGGAGAGTCGCTCAGTCCGCTCGAACATGCCGCCGTTGATAGCGCCCGGTTCGGTGGGCATCTGCGTCTGCTCGTCTGTTGCCGTGGTCTTGACACTCGTGTAGTCCCCGTCCCCCATCGGCATGGTCTGCAGTTCCCAGCCAAAGATGGAATCGTAGAACTTCTTCGCTCGATCGAGGTCCTCGGCGGGAATCTCAAAGTGCACGACCTTGCGCATGATCAATCTTCCTCTCTAGATGAGATGTGGGGGTTCCTCACCAACCCTCTGACCGTCGCGGGTTGCTGTCAACACTCGCTAGCTACTCCGCGTGGCCAACGCCGCTACGTACCATCATGGCTCGACAGGTCGAGTTCGTACGGCGCTCACCACGACCAGATCGCTTGATCCGAACGGCCGTTCACGCACGAACTAGATGGATGCAAGCCGTCATCCGAAGATTCGTGGATGTCTAGTGTTTGTTCAATGCTTGTTCTAGTCTTGCCCACAGCTGTCGGCACAAGGAGGCGGCCGCATGGAAAGAGCGACGGCAGATCAGGATCGGGACCTGGTCGACCTCGTGGACGAAGCCGGCCGGGTCATCGGGCAAGCGGCGCGCGCGACCGTACATCACGGCAATACGCCCCGGCATCGCGCGTTCTCGGTTTACCTGACCGACGACGCTGGTCGTGTGCTGTTGACCAGGAGGGCCCTGAGCAAGATCACCTGGCCGGGCGTGTGGTCAAACTCTTGCTGCGGCCATCCGCGACCGGGAGAGTCCGACGTGGCAGCTATTCACCGTCGTGTCTATGAGGAACTCGGTGTGGAGGTCGTCAACGTCGAGGCCGTGCTGCCCGACTTCGGCTACACCGCGACTGATCCGCACGGTCTCGTCGAGAACGAGTCCTGCCCGGTTTATTGTGCATCGATTGTCGATGCCGCTGTGCTCCGTCCCGACCCCGAAGAAGTCATGGACTACCAGTGGCTGGCGTGGCCCGATCTCGTGGCGACCGTCGAGCGGGCGCCGGGCCTGCTCAGTCCATGGGCGGTTGCACAGGTTCAAGGTCTTACCGCTGGTGACCGAAAGGCGTCGCTGGGGCTGAGGGCCGCCACCGGACATCGCGCTGACGCGGGGATCACCTTGGCCGGCGTTACTCGCCTGCTCGGCGAGCAAAGCCACGAGCTGGCGCGGCTGTGGCGCGAGCTCGATGACGGGCATGCGCCCGAGGTGCTGGCTGAAGATCTGCCGACCTGGCTGGATGATCTTGTGCAGCAAGGTGGCAAGCGGCTCCGGCCGGCCATGTGCCATTGGGGATACGTCGCGTCGGGCGCCGAGCTCGACCAGCCCGGGCATACGGAGCTGATCAGGGCAGCAACGGCTCTGGAACTGCTCCACCAGTTCGCTCTTGTTGCACGACGACGTGATGGACGAGTCGGATCTGCGCCGTGGCCGCCTCGCAGCGCACCGTCAAGCCGAGCAGTGGCACGCCGCAGCTGGCGCCCGTGGTGACAGCGCAGCCTTCGGACGCAACCTTGCCGTACTACTCGGTGACCTTGCACTTGTGCAGGCTCATCGGCTGGTGGCGATGCTGAGTCCTCGCCTTCGCGAGCTGTGGCACGAGCTGTGCGTCGAACTTGTGTTGGGCCAGCGTGGTGACCTTACGGGTGCGGCAGCCGGCCGGCGCGATCGACCCCATGCCGAACGGCTCGCTCAACTGAAGTCGGGCTCATACACCGTGGCACGCCCATTAGCCCTGGGCGCGACGGCAGGGGGCGGCACCAACGAGGCGCATCGTGCCTTGCGCCGCTACGGCGATCACGCTGGTGCGGCTTTTGCGCTCCGTGACGAGGTCCTCGGGGTGTGGGGAGATCCTGCGATAACAGGCAAGCCAGCGGGTGATGATCTGCGACGAGGAAAGCCGACCGTACTGCTCAGCCTGGCGGCCCCGCGACTGAGTGGCACCGCCGCGTCGACGCTGCGGGAGGCTGGATCGCCCGCAATGAGCGCCCAAGACGTCGTCGTTCTTCAGGATGCGATGGTGAACGCTGGAGTCCGCACCGAGATGGAGACCTTGATTGCTCGACACGTCGAGGAGGCCATCGTCTGTCTGAACGGCGGCGCCTTGCATCCGGCCGGCGTCGCCGGTCTCACCGAACTCACCAAAGCACTGGCCTGGCGTAGGTCCTAGCCGAGCGTCTCTCAATGCCCGTCAGAATGATCGATGTACAAACCTTTGACACCATTGATCAGGTGCGTGGAGGTCCTAGCCGGTCGCGCAATTTGGCCGCTCCGCCGCCTATCGAGTGGCCGAGCGCAATCACCGATTGATTGTTCGACAAGTTGGCCGCGGCGACGGCGTCGTCCTGGTACCGGCCTCCGACGGCAATCAGCACCTGATGGGCTGCGAGCCCCTTGAGGAGCCCAGCTGCCGGCTGGATATCAGCAGCTGTTGGTACCGCGATGACCACCGCCTCTGGCTGGTGTCGTTGCACCGCTACGAACCAGTCCCGCGCCGGAAGATCTGGTCCCAGATGGAGAACCGCCATCCCTCGCCGCCGGGCCGCCGTGGCGTACGCGAGGATGCCGAGCTCATGATGGCAGCCGGCGGGCAGTCCGGTCAGCAAGAGCGGGAACCGCTCGCTGTCCATCGCGGCCGCGTCGAATGCAGCACTCAATCGCCGTTGCACGGCCGCGGCAACAATGTGTTCCCCCGCAACGGTCACGTCTCCGTTGGCCCATGCGGCACCGAGACGCTCTAGCTCCGGCAGCAACCATGCATCGATTGCATGCTCGAAGGAGCTGGTGGCGAAATGTTCGTCCAGCAGCCGGCTGGCTGCGAGTGAGTCGAGATCGATCGCCGCGGCGACCAGATCCTCAACTGATGTGCTCGTCGCTAGCGCCGCCGCTCTCGCGGGCGGCTCGATACGCCGGACGTTTCTCGGGTCGGTCTCAAAATCAGCTTCGCCCGACACTGCCGCCGCTGCCTCCTTAGGTGACCATCCGGATGCGACTAGGGACTGCATGCGGCGTAGCACGGCAATATCTCGAGCCCCGTACAGCCGGTAACCCGAATTCGAACGGCCGGGATTGACAACGCCATAACGCCGTTGCCATGCACGGAGGGTGGCAACCGGTACGCCCACCATCTCAGAGACACGCTTGATCGTGTACATGTCGCGACCTGACTCACGCCTTGAACAGAAGTCGCTCAAACCTTGGACAAGGGTGATGCAGAATACTAGTCGTGCGAGTTCGCCGAGGACAAGCTCTTGAACCTGCCGCGACGTCAAGTTCTACCGTTGAGGGATGGTTGATCACTCCGAGACACGCTGGCGGATCGGCCAGGTCTCGGCTCGAACCGGTATGACCGCCCGAACGCTGCGCTATTACGAGGAGTTGGGTCTGCTCAAGCCATCCGAACGCTTGGTGAGCGGGCATCGCGTCTATGCAAGCGATGATCTCCGGCGCCTCTACCGCATCTCTCTGCTCCGCCAGCTAGGGCTGCCACTGTCAGACATCGCCCGGGAAGTAATGGACTCTCCTGGCGAGCTGAGCGACACGATCACCCGCCACGTCGTACAAGTTGATCAACGGCTGGCCGCGCTGGGCCGCCATCGAGAGCGAATGATCACCGTTCGGGAATCGCTCTCCAACGGCAGTCCCAGCGATGAGGAGTTGCTCGACTTGATGGATGAGCTGACGCAAGTTGATCATGGTCTGGCTCAGCGACTGACACTGCTGGTCTACAACGACATCGAAGCTGTACACGATCACCTCGTTGTCGTGTTCGGCTTTGGGCCGGGCACGATCACCCGCGATGGATCTGGCCGGGTCGTACACGGCGAGCTGCATGTCGGGGACGGTGTCGTCTGGATGCATCCACCATCAACTGAGCACAACCTCGCCTCGCCGGCCACTGTCGGCGCTAGTACCCATTGCATGGCCGTCATGGTCGTTGACGTTGATCGCCATCACGAGCGTGCGGCAGCTGCCGGCGCAACGGTCGTCTCCCCGCCCCGGGACATGCCGTACGGCGTACGCGAGTACTCCGCGCGCGACCTCGAGGGTGGGCTCTGGTCGTTCATGACGCCTCTCGAGATGGAAGGAGACCCCCAATGAGTCTTACGCCCTATCTGTGTGTGACCGACTCGCGAGCCGCGATCGAGTGGTATCGCGAGGTCTTCCAGGCGACTGTGAAG
Organism: uncultured Actinomycetota bacterium; assembly: GCA_963815975.1. GTDB lineage: Bacteria > Actinomycetota > Actinomycetes > Propionibacteriales > Propionibacteriaceae > Microlunatus. Next base: position 95,642 of record CAWFJC010000017.1, on the reverse strand, counting down.
GGCACGACGTACGTGATGGGGGACGGCCGGATTGGCCACGTCGAGCTGAGCATCGGCGGCTCCTTGTTGATGATGGCCGATCCCTTTCCGGAGGTTGATGTCGAGCCTCCCGACCCGTCGAGTGGCACCCCCGTCTCACTGCATCTGGAGGTGCTCGACTGCGACGCGGTTGCCGCGGCCGCCGTAGCAAACGGCGCGACGCTGGATCGCGGGCCGGAATCGACCGACCACGGCCGAACGGCCACCTTCCATGATCCGTTCGGGCATCGCTGGATGATCAACTCCTGAGGACCGGGGGTTGGCGCGGAACTGTCCGAGCGCGTGAGTAATCTGCGACGAGCAGCCCATCACAGACTCGGAAGGAGCCACCGTGCCCTCGGTTCTCAACCCTTACATCAGCTTCCGCGACAACGCCCGGCAGGCGATGGAGTTTTACAAAGACGTCTTCGGTGGCGAGCTCACGCTCAATACCTTCGGCCAATACGGCGATCCGAACGCGCCCGGGGCAGACAACATCATGCACGGACAGCTCGATACCGATCAGGGCTTCACACTGATGGCCGCAGACACCCCGCCAGGAATGGAGTTCGCGTCTGGCGGAAACATCACCGTGAGCCTCAGCGGTGATGACGACTCGCAGCTGCAGGGCTTCTGGGACAAGCTGTCCGATGGCGGCGAGGTCACTATGCCACTCGAGAAGCAGATGTGGGGAGATCAATTCGGGATGTGCACCGATAGGTTCGGTGTGCCCTGGATGGTGAACATCACACAGCCGCAGAGCTGATCAACTCTCGCGCGTTGCGAACTGCGATCGCATCGTAGGCGCTGTACCAGATCTCTGAGGTAGCTCGGGAATCGCGAAGAAATCGCTGGTTACACATTCAGCTATGCTCGGTCATTAGCAATGGTTGTAGCGATGCATGTTTCTTGCAGCCCTCGTAGGGAATGCCTGCGATGAAGCGGCTACGCCAGTTCGCCGTATTCGCCATCGTGAGCCAAGTGGTATTCCTGGGCAGCGCGTGGCTACTTCCCCTGGCCTCGGAATACCGCCTGGTCGGCGACAACATCAGCGAGTTGGTGCTGGGTCGGTACGGATGGGTCCAGACTGTGGCTTTCGTGATTTCTGGTCTCGGGATCATCGGTCTTGCTTATCCGATCTACCGACTCACGAGCGGCGCCCGCGGATCGATCGTCGGTCCATTACTGATCGGAATCTATGGGTTCGGTGCTGTGGTCGTCGCGATCTTCCCGACCGACCGCATCGACAGCAAAGCTGATGTCTACTCCCACTCGGTCTTTGGCTGGATCCATATCTTGACCGCCGCCGTCTGCTTCCTTTGTGTCGTTGTCGGCATGTTCGTTCTCACTTGGACCTTCTCCCGGCTGGTGCGCTGGCGATCACTCGTCGTCTGGTCTGCGCTCCTCGGTGGCACCGCGTTAGCCCTGCTGTTCTTCCAGATGGAAGGACAGTGGGTCGGAATCATGCAACGACTACTGGTCACGGCAATCTCCGGTTGGCTGCTGCTGGTGGCCACCCGTGTTCGCACGATTGCGTCGACCCGAAAAGCCATGCCGGACGCGGACGTCAGCGCCAGCACCTAGCGCTGATGTCCGAGGCTGCGCACAGGCCGCCGCTGGACGACGCTCTGGCCTTGTTTCTCTGCGGCGACGTGATGCTCGGTCGTGGCGTCGACCAAATTCTCCCCCACCCTGGAAACCCGAGGTTGTACGAGCGCATGGTGCACGACGCTCGTAGCTACGTCGATCTGGCCGTGCGGGCAAACGGACCGATTCCGCAGCCCGTGGATTGGTCATGGCCTTGGGGAGACGCCATAGACGTGATCAAGAATGCGCACTGCGACGCGCGGATCATCAATCTAGAAACGAGCATCACCACCAGCGACGACTATGCCCAGGGCAAGGCCGTGCACTACCGGATGAATCCGGCAAATATCAAGGCGCTGGCAGCGATCCAGCCGGATGCCTGCGTGCTGGCCAACAACCACATACTCGACTTCGGCCGCAGCGGGATGCTCGAAACCGTTGACGTCCTCTTCGGATCTAACCATCGATATGTGGGAGCCGGAAGAGCTCTCCGCGAAGCTCTGGAGCCAGCCGTCATTCCGATCCCCAAGACCGGGGGCCGGGTGCTCGTTTTCGCGTTTGGCAGTCCGTCCAGTGGCATCCCGTACGGTTGGGCGGCGGCCGATGATCGACCCGGCGTCCACCTGGTGACTGCACTGACCGAGACAGCCGCCGATGAGTTGTGCCGCCAAGTGCGCCACGTACGACAGCCTGGTGACGTGGCCGTCGTTTCAGTTCATTGGGGCTCGAACTGGGGCTATCGAATCGACGCAGATGCGACCCACTTTGCACATCGCCTCATCGACGGCGGAGTCGATCTCGTCCATGGTCACTCTTCACACCATCCGCGACCACTCGAGGTTTATCACCAAAAGTTGATCTTGTACGGCTGCGGTGATCTTGTCGATGACTACGAAGGCATAAGCGGACACCAGCAGTATCGAAGTGATCTTCGTCTGCTCTACCTGCCACGACTTGATGCACGATCCGGTGACCTGGTTGAACTGTGCATGGCACCGATGCAGGCCCGCCGGATGCGCTTGCATCGAGCTGCCAACCATGACGCCCGCTGGCTACAAAGGGTGCTTGACAAGGTGAGCCGTCACTTTGGTTCGCGAATCGATCTTGGGCCGGACGGGTTGTTGACGCTTCGTGGCCCAACGGCGTTCGCGGTCCGATAGCGTGGTCGGCACGTTGGCGGTAGGAGACGGTTCAGCATATGTGGGAAGCACTAGGCGCGCTGCTTCCGATCGCCGTCGCGGTCGCCGTCAGTTCCGTGCCTATCACGGTAACGATCTTGCTCTTGCTGTCGCCTAATCGAAGCAAAACCGCAGTTCCCTTCCTCATCGGGTGGGTGATTGGGATCGTTGCCGTGATGTTCCTCAGCGCGGTCAGCGCTCAGGCGCTACCCGCGGTCCCCCGCCGAGCTCAGGAAGAACTGACCGGAGCCCTGGAGCTCCTGATCGGCGCTGCGTTGATCGTGCTCGGCGTCGTTCAGATCCGCCGACGTTCTCGGACCTCAGCAGCAGGCATGCCGCACTGGCTCAGTGCGGTCGACTCGTTCAATGGCCTGGTGTCCTTTGCGGTTGGCGTTGTCCTCAATCTCCGGCCCAAAGGCTTGCTCCTCGGTATCACGGCGGGCCTCGCCCTCCATGCGGCGCCGGTCAACAACGCTGAGTTTGCTGCCGTCGTCGTCATCTACACGCTGATCGCGACATCGACGGTTGTGGTACCAATCATCGCCTCGTTCGTGGCACCCAAGAAGGTGCAGCCCAAGCTCATGTCAGCCCGTGACTGGATCAGCGTCAACGGGCGAGTGCTGACATCCGCCATGATGTTCATGATTGGTGTCGTGATCTTCGGCGCTGGCCTCACACACTTGTAGCGGGCAGTCAGCAGTTGCCGTCGCGAGCAAACAGTTCGACGAAGCCCCTCAGGATGTTGGGCACCTCGGTAACCCCACTCGCGCGGGCGGCGGCTACCACGGCATCAGCCTCCTCCGGCTCGAAGTAGCCGGCGTACTTGTACACCTCAACCCGAGTCGCCAAGCCGTCCAAGTCGAGCTCGGGGTGAAACTGGGTGGCATACACGCGCGTACCGACACGAAATGCCTGCACGGGACAGGACTCCGAGTACGCCAGTATCGCCGCGTGCGCCGGAAGCTTGCTGATTGCCTCCTTGTGCCCGACGTACGCGCCGAACTGGGATCCGGCCCGCCTAAAGAGAGGATCGTGTTCCCCCGCTTCGGTGAGCTTGATCTGAATACCGCCGATCGGCTCGTGGAAGGTGTGATCGACAACTGCGCCTTGATGCCGGCCGAGCGTTCCGATCCCGTAGCACGCGCCAAGGAAAGGGAAATCGCGCTCCACTACCTGATCGAGCAGCACAGCCAGGTCGGCCTCTACTCGACGCTGCGTCGCAGACTTGGCGTCCTCCGGGTCGCTCGCCTGAAACGGCCCTCCGCCCAAGATGATTCCGGACCATTGATCAAGATCAGTCGTGCCCAACTCGGTCTGTTCCAGTCGGAATCGTCGCAATTGACCTTCGTCCAGGCCACTGAATCGAAGGATGGCGCCGTACTCGTCGTCGGCGGCAACATCATCAGCGCGAATCCCGAGCAGCAGGAACGGTTTCACGTCCCGCACCCTACGCGATTTGGTCGGCATTGCGGTCCGTGCGTTATCAAGGCCCTTCGACGACTCAGAGCGACAAGCCGCAGCTCGTCAGCTTCCTAGAATCTTCGCCTTCTGCGCAGCGAATTCTTCCTCGGTCAGCACACCGGCCGCTTTGAGCTCCCCAAGCTGCTGAAGCTGGCTAAGCATGTCGGATTCCGCAGGTGCCTGAGGCGGCGGTGGCGCATCTGCCTGCTGTTGAGGGGCAGCCTGCTGCTCCTCGTACGCCGCATCCGCCTGCTGCTGGTCCTTCTCCGCCCACCGATTCGCCTGCCGCCGCGACACCCGGTTGGACACCACCGTCGCCGTACCGGCGACCGCTGCCGTGCGCGCTATTCCACGAATAAGTCCCATGTCATCCTCCTCTAGTGCCGCGCCCGCTAGGTCGTCGCCGATGCCTCGGCCTCTTCGGCGGATGCGGTCTCTTCGGCTGCCTCGACCTCGAGCGCGTCAAGCATGTCAATAACATCGCTGACCGGAATCCGACCACTGGCAATGACGTCCGCACCACCTCGCCTCATGGCTGAGACGAAGGGAGCCGCCCAGGTGTTCTCCCAGACCAGCAGCGCGACAACCTTTCCTGGCTCAATGAGAGAGGCCGCTTGGCTGAGATCGTCGTCATCCAGCAGGCCCGACGAGATTCCCTCGAAGACCGCTAGGTCGAGCGTGCCATCGCTATCGAAGTCAGCTATCTCGATCTCCGTGAAGGTGCCGTCAGCCTCCCGCTTGACTGCCCGGAGGTCGAGAATCCTAACGAGGCCTCGGTCGACCAGATCGAGTATTGCCGCCAGGCCTTCGCCATTCATTCTCGCTTCGGGAAACTCCACCGCCAGGTAGTCGATCGGGCCCAGGGCGAAATCTTGATCAGTCAGGTTGTCCAGCTCAGTCATTCTCCACCTCCCACGCCCATCGGCGTGCTCTCCCTGCAGTTCTCGTCAACCTGCCGTCGATATTCTCACGACCCGGCTGAGGTCGGATCACCCCCCATGGGTGATGAATGTGGCCACACTGAGCAGAGTCGCGAATCGAGGACACGAACTCTCTACGAAGAAACGTCAAACTCGGCAATGTGCCAGGACTGATGCTCTACAGTGAATCGCGGCTGGCGCTCACCAGCTTTTTCGGGCGCGAACGGAAGGTTGGCGTAGGTGAACTTCTCGGACTTCTTTTGGCTTCTTATTTGGAGCTTTTTCCTTGTTTGCTACCTCATGGTGCTGTTCCAGATCATCGGTGATCTCTTCCGGGACAAGGATCTGAGCGGATGGTGGAAGGCTCTCTGGATCATCTTCTTGATCATCTTCCCGTTCCTCGCGGCCCTCATTTACTTGATTGCTCGAGGCCGTGGAATGGCCGAACGGCAGGCTGGCGCGGTGCAGAGCGCACAGGCAGCCACCGATCAATACATTCAGTCGGTGGCGAGTCGCGGCAACCCGGCGGAGCAAATCGCCTCAGCGAAGACGCTGCTGGACAACGGCACGATCAGCCAAGACGAGTTCGACAAGCTGAAGCAGAAGGCGCTGGCCTCCTGAGCTTCACGCTTACCTGGCTTACGGTCGCACCCGGGCGTAAGCCACGTAGGGCAGCGTTTACCGCTCGCGCGCCATACCTAGGCTGTTGCTATGGAATATCGCAGCTTAGGACGTACCGGGATGCAGGTCAGCTCGCTCTGCTTGGGCGCCATGATGTTCGGCGTCTGGGGTGAGCCTGATCATGATGTCTCAATCAAGATCATTAACCGCGCGCTGGATGCCGGCATCAACTTCATCGATACCGCTGACGTCTACTCCCAAGGCGAGTCCGAGGAGATCGTTGGCAAGGCGCTTGCCGGTGGGCGGCGCGACGACGTCATCCTGGCAACGAAGGTCCATGCCCAGATGGGCGTGCAGCTCGGTGAACAGGGCGACCCCAACAAGCGCGGCAACTCCCGACGCTGGATCAGCCGCGAGGTCGAGAACAGCCTGCGCAGGTTGCAGACCGATTGGATCGACCTGTATCAGATTCATCGTCCAGATCCAGCCACAGACGTCGAGGAGACGCTTGGAGCGCTGACCGACCTGCAGCGGCAGGGCAAGATCAGAGTCTTTGGCTCGTCAACCTATCCCGCGCACGAGATCATCGAGGCGCAATGGGTGGCTGAGCGACGTGGCCTGGGTCGGTTCGTGACAGAGCAGCCGCCGTATTCGATCTTGGTACGCGGCATCGAGGCCGACGTGTTGCCGACGGCGGAGAAGTATGGGATGGGCGTCATTCCGTGGAGCCCACTTGCTGGTGGCTGGCTGACCGGCCGCTACCGCAAGGGACAGGATGTGCCGGAGTCGCACCGCGCGCAACGGATTCCTGGGCGCTATGACCTGAGCAACCCCGGCAATCGGGCCAAGCTTGATGCCGCCGAAGAGCTCGCTTTGGTCGCTGAGGACGCCGGGCTGTCGCTCGTTCATCTCGCCCTGGCCTTCACTCTTGCGCATCCAGCCGTCACCGCACCGATCATTGGGCCGCGGACGATGGAACAGCTCGAATCCCAGCTGGGTGCGGTGGATGTCACGCTCAGCGATGACGTCCTTGATCGCATCGACAAGATCGTTCCGCCTGGAGTGACACTCAATCGTGACGACTCGGGCTATCTGCCGCCAGCTCTTCGGGAGCCTTCGCTCCGCCGTCGGCGTACCGGCTAGGCCGGCGAATCGGAGTTGATTGATCTGGGTCGATCCACCAGGGCGGGATCCATTCCGGTAATCGACCATTCCCCCCTGGGCGTGTCATCTCGCACCACAGCCACGGCCTTCGCCCTCGAACACATCTTCATCTGAGGATGAAGGATGGTCGGAAATGACCATGGCAGTGAAACAAGGATGGGTGATTTCAGCGATGCCGGATCTCGGCCCGACGCCTATTTTCACCTCATGAGCGAGCAAGTCGAGACTGTCATTGTCGGCGGCGGTCAGGCAGGCATGGCGGTCGGTTACCACCTAGCCCAACTGAGCAGATCATTTCTGATCTTGGATGCGAACGAGCGACCCGGCGATTCCTGGCGGCAACGGTGGGACTCACTGCAGCTGTTCACACCTGCCTACCTCAGCGACTTACCAGGTCTGGACTTCCCGGGCCCCCGGACTCGCTGCCCGAGCAAGGATGAGATGGCCGACTACCTTGAGACGTACGCAGCAAGATTTGATCTTCCGATCCGCAGCTATACCCGGGTGCAGTCGGTCACCAAGATCAAGAATGGTTTCCTGATCACCGCCGATGATTGTCGTTTCGAGGCGGACAACGTAGTCCTGGCTACCGGCGGCTACCAGGCGCCGTACGTGCCAGACTTCGCAAACCAGCTCGACGCCAGCATCGTGCAGCTGCACTCCAGCGAATACCGGAGACCTGAGCAGCTGGGCGAGGGTGATGTGCTGGTTGTGGGCGCCGCCAACTCGGGAGCCGAGATCGCGCTCGAGGTTGCCGCGAGCCACCGAACCTGGCTCTCCGGCACGCACCCGGGCAACGAGCCGGCCCGACCAGGCAGCAGGGTCGACCGGCTTCTGACGCCACCCTTTTGGTTCTTTATCTCAAGGGTCGCCAGCGTGACCAACCCGATCGGCCGCCGGATGCGCCCCCAGATGCTGGCAATGACCCTGCCGCTGGGACGACTGAGGCCCAAAGATCTAGCCGCCGCCGGCGTCGTACGCCTCCCCAGAACGATCGCTGTTCGGGACGGCAGACCGGTCATGGAAGACGGGCAGATCGCAGACACTGGCAATGTCATCTGGTCTACCGGCTATCGGGCATCGTACGACTGGGTCAGCCTCGACATATTCGGTCAGGACGGCCGGCCGCTCCATGATCGTGGCATGACGGCAGAGCCTGGCTGCTACTTCATTGGACTGTTCTTTCTCACTTCGCTCGCTTCGTCCTTGGTCGGTGGGGTCGCCCGGGACGCCGAATACATCGCTCGACACATTGCCGCCCGCACCGGCTCGGGCAGGTCTCCGCAGCTTGGAAGGTTGTGCCAAGCTGAGTCGTGGGCCGCCACAAGCCGGCCCGGCGGTCGATGATCTGGCACGCAGAGCGACTGCCACACAGAACGACGCCGCGCTGCGCGACGTCCGGAAACCCCGGAGGCAGCGATGTTCGAAGAAGCTCAGCTTTATGCACCGGTAACCCGCACCGGAGATGACGTCACCGTTCATCTCGGTGACAACCATCCAGGAGCAGTGGACCCGGAGTATCGGGCTCGACGTAACGCTCTCGCCGCGCTCGCCATGGATTGGCAGCCGGGTACGCCACCCCCTATTGCGACCTACACCGACGCGGAGCACGAGGTGTGGCGGATCGTCAGCGGCGAGTTGCACAACCTGCACGAGCGGCTGGCCTGCGCCGCGTATCTCGAGGGCAAGGAGCGACTAGGGCTTCCGGAGGATCGGATTCCGCAACTGGTCGAGGTCAACGACATGCTCCGACCACTGACCGGTTTCCAGTACGTGCCGGCGGCGGGTCTGGTTCCACTCCTGGAGTTCTACGGCTCGTTGGCGGATGGCATCTTCCACTCGACGCAGTACATTCGGCACCATTCGGTGCCGCTCTACACACCCGAACCCGACGTCATCCACGAGGTCCTCGGGCACGGCAACTGCCTGGCACATGATCGTTTCGCAGCGCTCTACCGGGTGGCCGGTCAGGCCGCTCGACGGGTGCAGACAACCGAAGCGCTGGAGTTCGTGTCCAAGGTCTTTTGGTTCTCCTTGGAGTTCGGTGTGGTACGCGAGCGCGGCGACGTCCGCACCTACGGCGCGGGCCTGCTCTCCTCGTACGGGGAGATTCAGCAGATCGCTCATGCCGAACTCCGGCCGCTCGACGTCGGGCGGATGGGAGTCCAGGGATACGACATCACCCACTACCAGCCGTTGCTCTTCTGCGCCGAGGGTTTCGATGAGATCGAGGACGTGGTCGGTGGCTTCTTTGCACAGGTCGACGACGACATGGTCCAGCGGCTGCTGCACGACGCTTCCACACCGGCCTGACCACTGTCACGATGTCGGACGGGCCTGAGCGCGATCAGCTGGACGGGCCCTCAGGCTCGCGGTCGTAGAACACCAGCCAGGCCACGTGTACGCCGTAGCTCACTAGTCCGAAGCCGACGATCGCAGCGACGGTGGTGGCGATAGGCGGCGCGAGGTTCCGCGCGCTGACCAGCATTGCAAGGGCCATCAGACAGAGGCCGATCAATACGGCTCGGTTCGCCCGTCGTTTCCGGCGACGGATCTCCGCCGCGTCCTGCATACACCGACGGTACGCGCCGTTCGTGTTGATCAGTGGGCGGTGGAGGAGGGGCAATACAGTCCAGACACTGACAGGCGGAATCGCCCTTGTGCTGAGCGGAATGACAGCGATGGGTACGATCTGCGAGCACCGCTACACCACGCGGGTTCTTAGTGAAGGGGATTTCACGGCAGACGTCACGATCTTCGGGGTCGGCAACATGGGCACGGCCATCGATAGCGTGCTCAGCACCGGCGGCGCAACAGTCGATCACATTCGCAGTGACGATCCGCCCGGCCCGATCTCCGGCGACATCGTGATCTTGGCAGTGCCGCACACGGCCTTGCAGGACATCCTCGACCAGTACGCCGACCAGTTGGCCGGTAAGACCGTCGTCGACATCACCAACCCGCTGAACTTCGAGACTTTCGATTCCCTTGTTGTGCCCGCGGACAGCTCGAAAGCGGCTGAGCTCGCCGCCGCGTTGCCGTCCTCCAAGGTCCTCAAGGCGTTCAACACCACGTTCGCGGCGACGCTCGGCGCCAAAGCTGTCGGCCCGAACAAGACCACCGTTCTGATCGCCGGTGACGACGCTGACGCCAAAGCGGCGCTCATTTCGGCAATCCAGGCGGGCGGCGTTGACGCGATCGACGCCGGTGCGCTGACCCGGGCCCGCGAACTAGAGGCATTCGGATTCCTCCAACTCACGCTCGCGGCCGGCGAGAAGCTGCCCTGGACCGGCGGATTCGCCGTCGTACGCTAACCGAGCGGTCACACCACCAGGCGCGGACGATGCCACGCCGTCGAGCGTTTTGGCCGCGTCACGGTGATCATGACTGACCCACCTGAGGTGGCACCGAGCTGGATGTGCGGGCTCCTCGACAGCCGGTCGATACGAATTGCCGCCAGCTCCAACGTCTCCGGCCAGGTGATCGGGCTTGCCCCGACCCTTCGGCCTTTCCGCTGCGCCTCAACCAGCAGAACCCATTGACGCTGCTCGACGGCGTCGTCCGCTGATCCACCGGCGGTGGCGATCCCCTCCCGCCAGAGTTGCCGAGTGTTGACCACGAACGTCAATGTCGAGCCGACCCGCGACACCTCTGGCCCAAGATCAACAAAGTCATCGGCACCCGGCAGCCAGGCAGCCAGGCTCAGCGGAGCCGCCTGAGCACTGGGCGCCTCGAGATTGATCACCAGTGTCAGTCGATTGCGGGACAGGGAAACGTGACACAAGATCGGCTCCGCAGATAGCCGCGGTGCCCCGATCTGGCGATCCTCAGCGCTCAGCAGCCGGTCGAGCTGAGGACCGAGCGTGTACGTCGGGAGCTCGCCCTCGCCAGGCTGCATCGGCGAACGCAGCACTCGGTTGAGTTCGACGAGGTCCTTGGCCTCGCCGGCCTGCGCGGTCAGCATTCTCAATCGTTGTTGATCGCCGAGCTCGCCCAACACCGAATACGGGAGATAGGGAAAGACCTCCGCTCGCATCACCTCGAGGAACTCCTTTCGCTCGGCCGGTCTAGCCGCCATGAACGGGCGGTTCAAAGCTGGTGGGAGAGTGCGCACGAAGACCCGTCGCAGCAGGCGATCCCGGCGCGGACCCGGAGCGGTGTTGGCCGCGACGACCTCGACCATCCGGGACGTCGTCAGGCGTTTATTGGCGAGACTCTGCCGTTGCCGCGACAGGTTGCTGCCGTCGGTGAGCATGCGACGGTGATAGAGATCCGTCTCGCTCAGGACGCTGATCTTGCGAGCGGCGAAGAGGCAGCTAGCCATGAATACCTGATCTTCGCCCTGCACCATGTCGTCCCGGAAGCGGAGCTGATGGTCCTCGATCAAGGACCGGCGGATCAACTTGTGCGGTGTCAATGAACGCCAGACACCGTCGTCCAGCAGGTCGGCGTCGAACACCGTTTTCGTGGGCCCTGGCTCGCCCTCCGGCCGGCCGATCCAACTGACCCGGCCGGCTACGACATCCGAGTCATGCTGCTGAGCAAATCCGACAAGCCGGCGTAGCGCGTCAGCGCCGAGATAGTCGTCAGCATCATGGAAGAAGACGTATTCGCCGGTGGCCTCGGCGAGTGCACGGTTGCGTCCGGCACTAGGCCCCCCGGTATGCGGACTGCCGGAAGATCTTGATATTGCTGCGCCGGTCCTCTAACTCACTGAGATAGCGCCAGGTGTCGTCGGTCGACCCATCATCGACAACCAGAACCTCGATCAAGTGTCCGGGTAAGGTCTGCGCCTCGAGTGCGTCCAGGGCGCAGGTCAGCAGGCTGCCGGAATTGTAGGTCGCGATGATCACCGACACCGCAGGCGTTGCTTTGCCAACATGTTGGTCTGCAGCAGATTGAGGCTGCGGCGTACGCGCTAGTGGGGCCGCTGTCATCATCAGGCCCTCCGCCGGCGTACGCGAACAAGAACCGTGGCGGCGGCCAAGCCGATCAACAGCGGTACCGCAAGTACCACGGGCAATGCGCCTCCGGCTGTCAAGGTGGTTCGTTGGGCTACGTCGACCCGGATCAGCGGACTTGTGCTGAGGTCTTCGTTGCCGTTGACCGTGTTGCCGAACGGCACGACGACGACGTAGGCGGCAAAGAGTCCGGCGTTAACGGCCTGAATTTCCCAGCTGAGCTTTCGACTTTCGCCCGGCTTGAGTGAGAGCTGCTGACTGCGATCGGACGACCAGTCCTCTGGGTCGACATAGACGCTGCCCTCGATGCTGGCGACGTTCAGGTGTGCCAGGATCTCGCCGGTTGGCGCGTTCCCAGCGTTCTTGACCTCCGTCGTAATCGTGAAGTGGCCACCCAATACGGTCGAGACAACGGGCGGATCGGCGGCGACCTGAACATTCAGGGGGTCGGCGAGGGCCGGAGCCGGCACTCCGCTCAGGACTCCGGCCAGCAGCACGATCATGATCAGCGCCCTCATCCTGCATTCACCCCGGGAGTCAGCTTGACCAGCCGTTCGCCGGCGAGTACGAGTGCGCCGCCTGCAATGATCGCGGTGAGGAGTGGCGTGATCAGCAAGACCAGATCCTCGGTCCAGCTCTGGCCTTCGACGAGCACCGAGGAGATGTAGGCCAAGGCCGAGGCCACCGGGTTGGCGCGCAGCAGCACGTCGAAGAACCCGCCCTGCGGCAGGCCGCTGGGCAGTTGGGTCGGTGCGAACAGGATCAACAGCAAGAAGATGCTGGCGGCAATGCTGGTCTTGTTCGAGTTGCAGAGGCCGCTGATCAACAACCCAACCGAACCAAGGCCGATGGCCACCAAGGTGCCGACCAGAAAGCCAAGAGCCAGGGCCTGACCCAAGATTCCCACGTCGCGAGCCAGCACCCAGACGTACGGGATAGTGATTCCGAATGTGGCAAACCACATCGTCAACGCGGCAATGAGCTTGCCCGCGATGATCGAGCGCCGCGAAACTGGCGTCACCAGCAGGCTCTCCAGGGTTCCGCGTTCCCGCTCTCCACTGATGCCGTCGGCACTGACCACCAGCGTCACCAGCACGCCGACAGCCACCGCGAGCTGCAGGACGAGGTTGACTGACTCACGCTGTTCGAGAAAGTTCAGGGCCTGGTTGGTCGAGGTCAGATACGTGACGCCGCTCAGCAGAATGCTGAAAAGGAACAGCAAGATCAAACCACGGCCACTGGTCCATAGGTCCCGCGTCTCTTGCTCGGCAACCAAGACCCATCCGGATTGCCGATCAGCCACGGCTTGGTGCTGCGGCGTAGCCACGTCCGGAGGCGCCACTTGAAGCGTCATGCAGCCGCCTCACTGGTCACCTTGAGGAAGGCATCTGACAAGCGGGCACCTTCGAGCTCGAAGCGGAGGACTGGGATCCCTGCAGCCGTGATGGCAGCCAACGCGGCGTTCATCAGGTCGCCGGATCCCGAAGCTGAGCCAGCGCGGGGCCGGTCCATGGCAAGAGTCAGGACATCGCGCTGCTCCATGAGTTGGTCGACAGTAAGGTCGGGAAAGCCCGCCAGTACGTTGCGGGCGCGCTCGACAAGATCGAGTGGCACCCGAAGCTGGGCTGATTGCTTGATCAAGGCTGTACTGATCACCTCGCCCACGCTGCCGGAGACGATCACCCGCCCGTGGTTGAGAATCACGACCTTGGAGCAGACCTGCTCCACCTCCGGCAGCAAGTGAGTGCTCAACACGACCGTCGCGTCGCGGTTCTTGGCGATGCCACGAATGATCTCCAAAACCTGGGCTTGACCGGCCGGGTCAAGGCCGAGAGTCGGCTCGTCTAGGAACACCACGACGGGGTCGTTGACCAAGGAGCGCGCGATTCCGAGTCGTTGCCGCATACCGCGGCTGTAGCTCGAGATCAGTGATTCAGCGCGATCTTCGAGCCCGACGGCTGCCAGCAGCTCGGCGGCCACGGTGCGAGCGACGCCGCGGCTCAGTCCGTAGAGCCGCGCAAAAAAACGCAGGTACTCGCCGCCCGTTTGATGAGCTGGGTAGCCGCTGCTCTCTGGTAGTACGCCGACGCAGCGCCGGATCTCGGCTGCCGCTGTGGAGGGATGTCCGGCAATGGAGAATTCGCCGCTGGTGGGAGACAAGACCGTGGTCAGGAGTCGAATGGTGGTGGTCTTGCCGGCCCCATTTGGACCCAGAAGCCCGACGATTTCTCCCCGGGATGCCGTGAAGCTGACGTCCTCGACGGCACTACGGTCCCCGTAGTGTTTGGTGAGTCGCACCGCTTCCACGGTCATGCTGGTCATTGGCCTGCCTGGTCCTATAGACCCCCGAGTGCGACGAGGTCACTTCTAATTCCATCGAACGTGCCATGAGAAAAAGATGAGAAGCCTTCACAAGCACCGATTAGTGGCCCAACGCATCGAGTGCGCGCCAATCCCCCACTTCAGGGCTGTGGCGTGGGAGGTGAGCGCGATCTCGGCAGACAGGCGATATCCACAGATTGGGTTCGGTCACCGAGAGCGGGCGTCTGAAGGCGGCAGAGTGACACGGTGCGAGAAAGTGTCACGCCTCAAGCACTCAATGGGCAGCCGTTTGAGGCCTCGTTCGCCCGCGCCGTCGGGCTGTCGTGGAAGACGCTCCAGGGCTCCCGCTTCCGGCGCGTTACCTACGGCGTCTACGTCGCTACTGCCACTGCGGATTCGGCCCCTCTCCGGGGTCCGTGGGGTCATGCTGGCCTTGCCTCGGGCCGCATACCCCAGAGACGCAGCAGGGCCGGGTACGCCACGATAAGGACAGGCACCCATCGAGGAAGGTCACCTGACATGGAAGAACCGCGCAAGTTATATCGCAGTCGAAGTCAACGCATGATCGCTGGTGTTTGTGGCGGCTTAGCCGACTACTTCAACATCGACGCGACGCTGGTCCGCGTGTTGTTCCTGCTCCTGGCCGTGTTCGGCGGAACGGGTCTGGTGATCTATATCGTGATGTGGGTCATCGTTCCCGATATCAGCAAAGTCTGACCCGCTGGTTTTAGGCAGCGGGCTTTCCGTGGCGCGTACGCTCCGCTTGTGGCGATCGCGACACTTCCCAGTCCGCGTACAACCATCGCCAAGGCCGTCCGGGAACGCCTTGCCGGTGACTTCGAGGCGCAGCATGCCGAGATCTGGCGGGACGGCCAGCGCTGGTTCAGTGAAGAGGATGCGATCTGGCGGGTACACGCCGATGCGTCGATGTTCATCGGTGCAGTACGAGCGCTGCTCTTGCAGGCGCTTCATCCGGTAGCGCTACAGGCTGTCGTTGATCATGCCGGCTTCCAGCGCGATTTCTGGGGACGCTTCCAGCGCACCAGCAAGTATGTGGCGCTCACCACCTACGGCACGGTGCCCGATGCTGAGCGCGCGATCGCGATCGTGCAAGCCATTCATCGCCGGGTCCGGGGCACGACCCCAGATGGCAGGCCCTACTCTGCCGATGATCCGCACTTGTTGATGTGGGTCCATGTGGCCGAGGTAGATAGCTTCCACAGGGCGTTTCAGGCTTTTGGTGACGGGGCGCTCACACCGGCTGATGCGGACGAGTACGTACGCCAAGCCGGTTCAGTTGCCGCCCGGCTGGGTGTCATCGATCCACCGGCCACGGTGGCCGAGTTGACCTCGATCATGGAAAGCTATCGGCCCGAGCTCAGTGGTACGGGATCCGCAGCCCGAGAGGCGAGCAGCCTGCTGCTGCTCCATCCGCCGTTTAGCGGCTTCACGCGAGCGGGCTACCACGTACTCGCGGCGGGCGCTGTCTCGATCCTGCCGCCCTGGGCGCGTACCGAGCTGCGGCTGCCGGCCTTGCCGGTCACCGAACGTACCGTGATCAGGCCGCTGGGCCGTTCTGCGATGCGTACGCTGCGCTGGGCTCTCTCGGATTCCCTGGAACCCAGCTAACCGTCTGCGCCTGCGTCCCGCAGCAACAAAGTGACCTGGACCTTGATCAACATCGTCGCCCAGGAGGAGCGGGTGATGGCCTGGGTCCGGTGCGAAGGCCGACACGTCGGCAACTTCTTCGGCATCCCGCCGACGGGGCGCGCGTTCTCGTTCGAGGCGATGCATGCGTTCCGTGTCGAAGTCGGGATCGTGCGCGAGCACTGGGCGGTCCGCGATGACCTAGGGCTCTTCCGCCAGATCGGCCTCATCGCAGCCTAATTCCGCCTCATCCCTCATTGGCCGCTCATCGTGCCAAAGCTTTCGATCACCACGGCGGGTAGGACATGATTTCACCCAACACCGATGACGCCCCGTGCGTGGCAACCGGCCCCAAAGGTCTTCGGCGATGAGGAACCACCAATGAGCGCTGAGCGAGAGAAACAAACCGCTGCCGAGGCGGCGGCAGAGCTGGTCGAGAACGGGATGACCGTTGGGCTTGGCACCGGCTCGACGGTTGCCTTCCTGCTGCCGGCGTTGGCGCGCCGATCGATCGACATCTGCTGCGTCGCTACGTCGCCGCGCACCGAGCACGCTGCGCGCGAGCTGGGCATCAGGGTCGAGCCGTTCGGCGAGATCGAGCGGTTCGACGTCGCGATCGACGGCGCCGACCAGATTTCGCCTGACGGTTGGCTGGTCAAGGGTGGCGGCGCAGCACACACTCGCGAGAAACTTGTCGCGGTCGCAGCGGATCGCTTCATCGTCATCGCAGACTCGTCAAAGCCGGTCGACGTGCTGCGCGCTCCGATTCCTCTGGAACTCCTCTCCTTCGGCTTGCACGCGACGATGCGGCGAATCGGCTCGGTGACGCTGCGCGATGTCCCGCTCAGTCCCGACGGCGGCGTGATCGCCGACTACCACGGTGAGGTTGGCGACCCCGCTCTGCTTGCTCAACAGCTGGCTGCGACACCCGGAGTGGTCGATCACGGCTTGTTTCCGCCGGACATGGTCGCCACGGTGATCGTTGCGCGGGGCGACTCGGTTGAGCGGACAGACCTCGCATGATCAGCGCTGCGACAGCGGCGCAGACGACCCCCGACGATTGATCAAACGGCCGGCTTCTCCTCAGCGCCTTCTTCCGGAAGCAGCCCTCGCTGATCAAGGAGATACAACAAGATGAAGCCCGGCCCTACGATCAGCACTGCTAGCACAACGACTATCAATACTGCAGTGAGGGTGCCGCTTGGCGACGCCGCCGCTGAGAATGTCAGTGTCTGCGGCAGTATGTAGGGCCACTGCGCGACGGCCCAACCGATGATCACGCTGGCGACCGCAAACACGGCAAGCAGTCGAGCGCCCCGCGGTGCATCCCGAATGAGCAGCACAAGTGCGGCAAGCCCGCACAACGTGCCGAGTATCACCAGTGGTAGTGCCCGCGACGTCAGGCCGTGAAAGAGGTAGGACGCGTCAGCGCGCAGCACAAAGATGCCAATAACACCGAGGACGCCAACCACGCCGGCCGCAATGATCGCCCTACGGCGGAAGTGTTCGGTCATCTCGTTGTCGCTGAGCCGCCGAGCGTCCCACACCAGATAGACCGCGGCAAGGTACGCGGCGGCCGCGACAGCCAGGATGCCGCCAAGAATGGACGTGGGGTTGATCCAGCTGTGCACCGGATCCCCAGCCTGGCCACCAGCCGGCACCCGGCCCGACGCGATCCCACCTGCCACGGCTCCCATGCAATAGGGCACCAAGACCGAGGAGAGAGCGAACGCGGCGCCGAACAGCCGCCGGTGGCGCAGCTGCACAACCGCCTTCCGGAACGCGAAACTCGCGCCGCGCAGCACAATCCCCAGGGCTGCGAGAGTGAGCGGCACGAAGAGGGTCAGCGTGATCGACGCGTACGCCTCCGGGAAGGATGTCCACAAGATCACGAAGATGAAGATCAACCAGACGTGGTTGGCTTCCCACACCGGCCCAATGGAATGCTCGATCGTGTCGCGCGGATGCGCACCTCGCTCAGCTCCGCCGGCAGTCAGGTCCCAGAATCCAGCGCCGAAGTCGGCACCGCCGAAGATCGCGTACGCGACAACGGCCAGCAGCAGCACCACGGCGACGGCCGTGCTCACCCGACCGTCTCCTCCGTCTTCTCGGGCTCCTCGCTGGACGCTTGGGTCAGCGCAGTCGGGCCGTACGGGGTGTCCTGATCGGTGAAGCCCTCGGTTGCCCGAAAACGCTTGCCCATGCCCCGTAACACGAGAATCGTTGTCGTGCCGACCAGGGCGTACAGGATCACGACCGCGAAGAAGGTGATCCACACGCCTGGATTGGCGGTGACCGCGTCCTCGACTTTCATGTGCCCATAGACGATCCAGGGCTGGCGGCCGACTTCGGTTACGACCCAGCCGGCCTCCATGGTGAGCACTGCGGCAGGGCCGGCCACTGCCGCGGCCCGCAGAAACCACTTGGTCTGCGGCATGCGTCGTCGGAAGATCCACGACATCGCGTACCAGACCGCCAACAGGAACAAGGCCGTCCCCAGGCCCACCATGATGTCCCAGCAGAGATGCACGATGTTGACCTGTCGGACGGTTGGCCGTTGGTCTGGCGGCACTGAGGTCAGGCCTTGTACCACTGTGTTCTTGCCGGTACTGGGATCAGAGAGCCAGGAGGCCAGGCCAGGGATAGGGAGGCCACCGCTGACGGTGTAGTTCTCGTTGAGATGACCCAGCAGAGTCTCGGGGGCGTCGCTCTCGGTGTTGGGGAGCAGCTCGAGTGCTGCGAATTTAACCGGCTGATTTTGATACACCCAACGAGCGAGTCCATCGCCGATGCCTAACTGAATAGGCGTGGCGATTGCACCGACGGTGAAAGCGATGACGAAGCCAAGGTAGTGATAGCGATCCCGCCGACCTCTCAGCATGCCCACCGCGTACACCGAGGCGACCAAGAAGCCGCCGACCAGGTACGCCGCAACCAGCATGTGTGCCGCCTGCCACGGCATGGAGGGGTTGAAGATCACCTGGATCGGATCGACGTCGACAACGTTTCCGTTTGAGTCGAGGGTGAATCCGGTCGGCGCGTTCATCCAGGCGTTCGCGGCAACCACGGAAATGCTGCCGAAGATTCCCGCGATGACGACAGGTACTCCCGTCCAGAAATGCGCCCACGGCCGCAACCGTCGCCACCCGAAGATGTAGATCGCGATGAAGATCGCTTCGGTGAAGAAGAACAGGCCCTCGAAGCCGAACGGCACGCCGAATGCC
The DNA here is from genome assembly GCA_963815975.1 of uncultured Actinomycetota bacterium. GTDB lineage: Bacteria > Actinomycetota > Actinomycetes > Propionibacteriales > Propionibacteriaceae > Microlunatus. The sequence goes on along the minus strand of CAWFJC010000017.1, from coordinate 76,539 downwards.
TCGCCCCATTGGCCCATGAAGCGGGGCCAGAGCAATCCGAACTCGAATGTCAGGACCGTGCCGGTCACAGCGCCGACGGCGAACGTGACGGCCATGAACTTCGACCAGCGCTGGGCCAGGATCAAGGCGCTCCGGTCGTTGTGCCGCAACCCTCGATAGTTGGCGATCAAGGTCATGAAGGCCCAGGAGACTCCGAGCGGCACCAAGATGATGTGAAACCCCAGCGTGAATGCCATCTGCGCTCGCGCCCATGGCACGGGGTTGACGAAGACGATGCCCGTCAAGACGCTGAGTGTCGTGGTCACTTCTGACGCTGATCCTTCGGTCGGAGACGTCGCCAGCAGCAGACGATCTGGAACAATCCGAGCCTGTCCGATCCGCCGATCTCGGGCATCACCCGCGCGGGGTGATGCCTGCTCGGCGTCGTCGGTTGGACGATGGCAAGCGTCCACGACACTCACAACTCGCACGTGCTGACCGCGTTCCAGGAAAGGCGATGACGCGTGAGTGACACAACAGTGCTCATTGTGGGAGGCGGGATCGCCGGGGTCGCCTGCGCCCAAGCAGCTCGCCAAGCATGACGTCGACGTCATTCTGCTCGACCGCAACAACTACCACCAGTTCCAGCCGATGCTGTATCAAGTCGCCACAGCCCAGTTGGCTGCCTATGACATCGCCCGGCCGTTACGCCCCATCTTCCGGCACAACACATGCGTTGAGGTCCGGCATACCGGCGTGACGTCGATCGACCCGGATGCTCGCTCAGTCACAACTGAGTTGGGATCAGTCATCACCGGGGATTACCTCGTCCTGGCACCTGGCGCGCAAGCGAACTTCTTCGGTACGCCAGGAGCGGCCGAGCACTCGTTGCCGCTCTACTCGGTGAACGACGCCGTACGGCTGCGTTCCCGCATTCTCGAGGTCCTGGATGCGACCATCGAACGCCCAGAGCTGAGCGAGAAGGGTTCGCTGAACTTCGTGATCGTCGGCGGTGGGCCGACCGGCGTCGAGACGGCCGGCGCCCTCGCCGAGGCCCTTCGAGACGTGGTCCCGGAGCACTACAAGCCGCTGGCGGAGCGGTCCCAGGTCCACCTTGTCGATCGTGGGAAGGTGCTGCTGGCACCGTTCTCGGACAAGGCCCATGCCTACGCTGCGAAAAAGCTGGAAGACGACGGCGTCACGCTGCATCTTGGCGTCGGCGTCAAAGAGGTGTTCCCCGATCGGGTCATGCTGAGCGATGGCGACACGATCCTGACCCATACGGTGGTCTGGGGCGGAGGCGAGAAGCCTGTTGACGTCGTCACTGTAGCTGGCCTGCCCGAGGGGCACGGCGGTCGGATCGATGTCGAACCAGACCTCACGGTAGCCAACTACCCGCGGGTCTACGTGCTGGGAGACGCAGCGAATATCGCGGGCGCTGACGGACAGATTCTTCCGCAGCTAGGCTCTGTCGCTCAGCAATCAGGAGCCTGGGCGGCTAGCAACATCCTCGACGACATGGCCGGCAAGCAACGCAAGCCGTTCGGTTACAAGGACAAGGGCATTATGGCGATGATCGGCCGCAACGCCGCTGTCGCCGAAATGGGCGCACATCGCCATGAGGTCGACGGCCCGGTGGCCTTCGCAGCGTGGCTGGGCGTACATGCCATGTTGCTGAGCGGCGTACGCAACAAGATCGACGCATTCATGGCCTGGGGCTGGGATTACTTCAGCAAGAATCGTGCGACAGCCATGGTCGATGCCGCAGATGAAGGCCGCATTGACTGGGGCGACGACGACGAGGGCGAACGACCCCAGTTCGAGACAGTTCAGAATAAGGACGCGGCGTCCGCCGCAGCGTCGTAGCACTGGAGTGGCGGAGGCTTGCCGCCGTAACCTCAGCATCAATCGCCTAGCGGAATTGGAGGAGGTCGGCAATGGTGGGACGTGACGGCTCGTCGGGTTCGGGGCAGCAGGAGGCCGATGTCTTTGTGATCTTCGGTATCACGGGTGACTTGGCGAAGGTCATGACGTTCCGATCGTTGTATCGGCTGGAGAAACGCGGGCTGCTGCAGTGCCCCATCGTCGGCGTGGCATCCAGCGACTGGACCCTTGATCAACTCGTGCAGCGCGCCCGCGAGTCGATCACCGGGACTGGCGAGCAGCTCGACGAGACGATCTTCGAGCGATTCACGGCCCGACTCTCCTACGTGTCTGGCGACTTTGCTGAGCCCGATACCTACAAGCGGGTTGGTGAGGCGATCAAGGACGCGGAGTGCCCGGTGTTCTATCTGGAGATCCCGCCGTTCCTGTTCGCGACGACCGTCAAGGGTCTGTCTGAAGCAGATCTGATCAAGAGCGGCCGCGTCGTCGTGGAGAAACCTTTCGGCCATGATCTCGCTTCAGCACGCGCACTTGCAGCCGACCTGCATCAATACGTGGACGAATCGCAGCTGCTCCGGATCGATCACTACCTCGGAAAGATGGGCTTCGAAGAGATCCTCTACCTGCGATTCGCCAACACGATGCTCGAGCCGGTCTGGAATCGGAACTATGTCCAGCTGCGTGCAGATCACCATGGCCGAGAGCTTCGGAGTCGAAGATCGAGGCCACTTCTACGACCCGGTTGGCGCCCTTCGTGACGTCGTCGTGAACCACCTCATGCAAGTGATCGCGGCAGCTGCGATGGAGCCGCCGGCGGGCGGCGATCCCGACACGCTGAACTCGTCCAAGGTGGCGCTGTTCAAGGCCATGCCGGCCGCCGATCCCGCACACTACGTCCGAGGTCAGTACGACCACTATCGCGAGATCGACGGCGTCGCCGCCGACTCTACGACCGAGACCTTCGCGGCACTCCGCTTGGAGATCGACAACTGGCGCTGGTCCGGGGTGCCGTTCTTCATTCGTGCGGGGAAATGCTTGCCCGTCACCCAGACGGAGCTGCGACTCGTGTTCAAAGAGCCGCCCCGGCTGGGCTTTGGCCTGTGGGGAGATCGGATGGCACAGCCGGATCAGCTCGTGGTGAGGATGGATCCCGCTACGGGCGTCCGGTTCATGCTCGATGCTCGTCGCGCGGCAAGCATCAGCCCGGAGGCGATCAGCTTGGACATGACATTCGCGCAGGAAGGTGGCGAGGGGCCCACGCCGTACGAGGTGTTACTACACGCTGCAATGGTCGGCGAGACCAACCGGTTCATGCGCCAGGACAGCGTCGAGCAGACCTGGCGCATCATGCAGCCGCTGCTTGACGCGCCGCCGGATGTGCAGGGTTATCAGCCCGGCTCGTGGGGGCCCGCCGCAGCCGACGACCTGATCGCCGGTGCCGGCGGCTGGCGAGAGCCATGGACGGTCGAGTGATCACGCGCTATGTGCCCTGAGCCCTTCGACAAGCTCAGGACGGCGCCTGTTGAAGGGCGCACAACTACACGCGGCTAACCCATCAACCCGTGCTCGTGGGCGTACGCCGCTGCGGCCGTCCGAGACGACACGTCCAGCTTGACGAAGATATTGCTCAGGTGTCGTTCGACTGTCTTCGGGCTCAAAACCAAGACGCTGGCAATGTCGTGGTTGCTGCGGCCCGCGGCCACCAGTCTCAGCACCTCAGCTTCTCGCTCGGTAAGACCTCCCGGCAGCCCGCGACGCAGCATTCTGTCGATCTCCTGAACCGCCGGCGCCGCACCAAGATCAACAAACGCTCGGTGGGCAACGGCGAGTTCCGCCGCGGCGGAATCTTCATCACCGAGGTTGCGCAGTGCCCGCCCAATCAGGACTCGCGCCCGGGCAGTTTCATACGGCGAACCGATGTCGCTCCACAGCCGACATGACTGGCGCGCGTCGGCGAGTGCTTCTTGATCATGGTCAGTGATCAACTCGACGCTCGCTGCGGCGTACGCCGACATGGCCCGAAGTTCGGAGTTACCAAACGCTGCCGCGATCGCGGACAGCTCCTCGCAATACCCCTGAGCCTCTTCGGGAAGCCGCGCCGCAATCATGACTTCGACAGCCGCGGGGAGCAGCCGAGACTGATGAACGGGCGTCCGCGCCTCAGCCAGCAATCGGCGTACCGCGGATACTGCGGGTGCGGTGCGACCCCGGAGCGTCCATGTCAACACCAGCCCCGGCTGTGGCTCGTAGCCCAGCTCAGCCGCCTTGCCATAGGCTGCCTCCGCCTCGTCGAACTTCCCGCAGATGCGCAGCACGTCGCCCTGCTCAGTCAGTGCCAGGGCGGCCGCTGTAGCCGTACCCTCCACCTGATAGCGCTGCTGGGCGAGCGAGAACTCAGCGAGGGCGTCGTCATAGGCGCCGCGCAACCGCATGATCTGGCCACGATGCAACGAGCACTGACCGGTATACGGAACCAAGCCGGGCTGCGCCTCGCACCATCGGGTCAAGGCACTGGTCCACGACGCCGCTCGCGAGAAGTCGGAGATCTCCTGACAGGCCTCGATCATGGAGCAGTAGACCATTCCGGCGATGATGGGCGAGACCTCTCCAGCCGAGATCCCGACCATCGCCTCGTCGAGCAGGGCAAGACCTTCCGGGACCCGGCCGGAGTAGATCATGATCCTGCCCTGCATCATCAGGCCTTGAGCGACCAGGTCGGGTTCGGAGAAGCGGCGACCTGTCTCGACGATATGAGCGGCCGTCTCGCCTGCCCTGGCGAAATCTCCGCGAGCGAGGTACTGGAAGAACTCGTGGGCAAGAAGGTAGCCACGTTCGACGACATCATCAGTCTCGGTCTCGAGAAGTCGCTGCGCCCGGGCGACCCAGCCGCCTCCCACAGCCACCTCGCCTCGGACGTTCAGCACCAGACCGAGCCACGAGGCGAAGCGCGCGGCGCCAAGCGAATCCGCATTCCGGATCCTGTCCTGATACCCGGCCTGCAGGGCGCGGACGGCCTCATCGACATTGCCCACCAGATAGGCCGACGTGGCGAGCGCCATCGTGTCCTCGGCGCCAAGATCGCCAGCGTTCCGCAGCCGTTCGAAAGCAACCACCCAGTCGCGGCGATCGAATGCCTCGCGGGCCTGCAGCAACTCGTCGATTGTCTTGTCCTGTTCGACGCCCATGGCGCAGCCTCCCGCTCAGAGGGTACGCGTCAACCGACTCATGAGACGAGGGTCAATGCCCTTTCAACTCGCGCGTCGATCTGCTTCGCGACGTAGGCGGCATCCCTTCCCACCCCCGGCAGCACCGTCGAGCTGAACGCGTACTGGAAAGCGAGCCCACAGAAAAACAGTCCAGGAGCGGCCGGCACCACGCCCCGCATCTCCAGCGGCCAGCCGTCGGCTCCGAAAACCGGGAGGTCGATCCAGTCGAATACTTGGCGGAAGCCGGTGCACCACACCACGTTCACAACGTCGAGCGCTTGTCCGTCGACCGCCGGCAGTCCGTTGTGCACACCGGTCACGCGGCCCAGAATTCGCTCCACACCGCGTGCTTGCAGGTCGGATCGCTTCACCCGCAACATGGGTGCGCCGTGGAACCGAATCTCGTTCATGGCTTTGCGGCCGATCGGCGTACGCCGAGTGATCACATGGGTACCAAGGAAGACGAAGACCGGAAGGATCAGCCGGACGCTCCAGTGGTCCAGACGTACCGGCATCTGACCGGGGTCGCGGCCGACCAAGATCGTCGGATGGGTGGTTGCAACCTCGTAGGCGATGTCGGTGCCTGAGTGCGAGGCGCCGACCACGAGGACCGGCCCAGGCTTGAGCTGCGTCGGCCGGCGATACTCGCTGGAGTGCAGTTGCCTGATCGAAGGGTCGAGATCCAGTGCAAAGTCCGGAATGCTCGGCGTACGGCCAAAGGTCCCGGTTGCAACGACGACGTTGTCGGCAATGATGCGGTCCCCTCCGAGCTGGAGCACATACTTCCCGTCGGCTGCTTCCAGCCGGTCGACGCGGGCATGCATCCGAACCGGGAGTTCGAACCGCTCGGCGTACGCCGCCAGATAGTCGGCGACCTCGTATTTGGTTGGGTAGTACCACTTCGAAGCGGGGAACGGGAGCCCCGGCAGACAATCGGACCACGCTGGCGAATAGAGCCGCAACGAGTCCCAGTGGGTGGTGCGCCAGTTGTCGCCGACATGCTCGTTGCCGTCGAGGATCAGGCAGGGCCGTCCGAGCTGCTGCAGGTGGTACGCCGTTGCCAGGCCGGCTTGGCCGGCACCGATGATGGCAGTTTCGATGTGTTCAAGCGTCATGGGAACCTCCAATGGGAGAAGGGACGCCGTCGGACCGGGGCGCGCGGCTGGCGTATCGCAGATGCCAGACGAGCATCAGTCCCGACGTAGCGATGTAGAAGGCGTGTAGGGCCCAAATCGGGCCAGGCGGCAGCTGAAAGACGTAGATGCTGTGCACGGCGTTGCCGACATTGGCGAGCACGAGGTTTCCCCGGCTGTAGGAATTGAGTTCCTTGGTTCGTGCAGCCTTGATCAGCATCGGCAGGGTGCTCAGACCGAACAGTACGGTCGAAACCATTCCCGCGAGAACTGCCACGCTCGACATGCACCAGAAGTTACGGAGCGTCGGGCGCTTCGCACGTCGGGCCAGACACCCATTTCTCAAGAAGCGCCCGATGGGTGGATTCCCGTAGCGCCCGGCAGCTCACGCCGACTTGTCAGGATTTCAGCACCACATAGGGTGGTGAAATTCTGACAACTCGGTTGCGAGAGCAGATGCTTCGCGCCATCCCTCGCGGGTATAGCGACACCGAGCATCAGTTGAGTGGTCTGAACGCCGAGCATCAGCTACGTGGTCTTGGCATCATCCGCTGCTGATGGCAAGACGAAGTAATTGATGCGGAAGTGAGCGAACGATGCCGGCTCATACGGCGTCGATTGGGGGTTTGCTCCCAGATGTAAGGCAGGCATGATGACCGAACTGCAGCGGGCACACAGAGTCGTGTCGACGGTGCTGCCGACCGCTCATGGGACCTTTCGGCTCCACGGGTACGCCGTTGAGTCGACCAAAGAGCATCTGGCACTGGTGTTGGGCGATCTGGAAGGCGTGACGGACAACGGCCACGTTCCGCTGGTTCGGGTTCACTCCGAGTGCCTTACCGGCGACGCCCTGGGGTCATGGCGTTGCGATTGTGGCGAGCAGTTGGATGCCGCGATGCGCGCGATCAGCCAGGAGGGACTCGGCGCCGTGATCTACCTCCGCGGCCACGAGGGCCGCGGCATCGGTCTACACGCCAAGCTCCACGCGTATGCCCTTCAGGACACCGGCCTTGACACCGTTGATGCGAATCTGCGACTCGGGTTGCCGGTCGACGCGCGGGACTACGGTGCGGCCGCGGCGATTCTTCGTGATCTTGGTGTGCGCCGAATTCGGCTGCTGTCAGCGAATCCAGCCAAGAGCGCGAAGCTGCGCGATCTCGGTATCGAGGTGACGGCGAGGCTTCCGTTGGCGGTGACTGAGCATGCGGAGAACGCCCGCTATCTGGCCACCAAGCGCAACCGGATGGGTCACGACAACGGCCATGACGTGCCCGACGTGTGGAGCGAACTGCTGCACGGCCGGGTGCCCCAGCGGGCAGTCGCTGGGTCCGAAGCGGTGCTGCTGGATCGGTACGGGCCATTGGTAGCCGCGGGCCGCGTAATCACCATCGCTCAGCTGGCGCAGAGCAGCGACGGATTCATCGCCTCCCGGACGGGCGACGCGAACTACGTCTCCGGCGAAGAGGACCGGGAGCACCTGCACCGGCTACGTGCCCTGGTGGACGCCGTAGTCGTCGGTGCCCAGACCGTCGTCGCCGACGATCCGCAGCTCACCACCCGAGCCGTCTCCGGATCCTCGCCCGTTCGGGTGATCATCGATCCGCGGGCGCGAATCCCGCGTGATACTCGGGTGCTCACCGATGGAAATGCCAAGACCATCTGGTGTGTGGCCCCAGAATGCCGTCCTGCTACCAACCTGGCACCACATGTTGATCTTGTTTCGCTTCCAATGGCAGCTGGCCGGATTCCGCCTACTGGCCTACTGGACATGTTGCGGGAGCGCGGTCTTGGTCGGGTTCTGGTCGAAGGTGGCGGCCGCACCGTCTCCGATTTCCTCTCTGCGGGTGTTCTCGACCAGCTCTACCTGACGACCGCACCAATCCTTGTCGGAGACGGTGTACCGGGCTTACGGTTCGCTGGCAGCGACTTCGTGGCGGACGCCCTGACGGCGTCTGTACGGCGCTTCAGCCTGGGCCGTGACCTCTGCACTGTGTTCGACTTCGCCGCGACACAACTCGGCCTAGAGTCCTCCCGGGAGACCAAGAATGTCGCAATGGTCGAGCTCGATCTGCAGCAGCCCAGCAATCAGCTGGGCACGTCGTAACTCCAACCAGGCGGCAGCGGTCCCGGCAAGCGCAGGGTCTTGGGCGACGGCCGCGGCCAGCCGCTCCTCAAGCATTTGATCAACAAACGCGATGCCGCTCTCGGCTGTCAGCCGCCACGGAGTTTCCTGGGTCGTTACGGCGAACTCCGCAGCGCGCAGCAGGCTGACGGTCAGCGTGGTGGCCTCCGGTCCGGCTCCGCCAGCCCGGCGTTGATGATCATTGAAGGCCGCCAACAAGAGCCGATCATGCGGATCGTTCGGTGACAGTCTCAGCCCTCCGGTGACGGTGAGGCTGAAGAAAGCGGGCACCCGGTTGTCGATCACCGCACGGCAGACGGCCTCGACTTGCTCGGTTGTCAGGACGTCCAGCAGGGCTGAGCAGGTCACCAACTGGCGATCGCCGCTCGCTCTGGTCAGCAGCTGGCCCAGCGCCTCAACACTCTCGTCGACGATCTCGGTCTCGGCCGGCAGCGGCAGCGATCGACTGATCACTGGGTTGTGATCAAGATGCAGCCAGCGCTGCCGAATCGGCAACCGCGGTGCCAGCCAGCGCTGGTTGGCACCCGTCCCGGCGCCAAGATCAATGATCTGCACAGTGCTGCCCGGGCCGGCCGCCTCGATCAGATACGTGTTCAGCTCTGGAAGGAGGGTGCTGACCGTGGCGGCCCGGGCGGCGTCGTCGGCGGCAACGCGGGCGGCGAGCCAGTCGGGGTCGACAACGGTTGCGGCGGACGCTCCAGATAGCTCAGCACCGCCGCTGCCGTCTGCTGCCATCCGGGCAGAGTATCGCGCCTGGCCAGCGCCGATTGCTGCCATGCGCGCCGCAGTGTCGGCTCAGTGAGCCATCTCCGCAGCAGCGCAGCCAGGGCTGTCGGGTCTCCGGGCGGCACTGCCGCGCCTGGCATGGCGTCGGTGGGCCCTGCCGTGCCTGGCATGGCGTCAGTTGGCACTGTCGCCCCTTGCTGGAGTGCCTCTACAGCGCCGGTGCCCGCGGAGACGATCGCCGGGATGCCGCGAGCTAGCGCTTCGGTGACGACCAGGCCAAATGTCTCGACTCGGGACGGGAGTACGAGCAGATCGGCGGCATCCCATCGTTCATCAAGACTGGAGCCGGTTAGCGCCCCCGTAACGCGGATGCGATCCGCCAATCCGACCTCGGCAACTTCACGGCGTACCCGGGCCGCGTAACCCTGATCAGCCAGATCCAAGCCCACCAGGTCGGCCAACCAGGCAAGGTCAGTAAGTTGCGCGAGTGCGCGTACCAGCGTCACCTGGTCCTTGGTGGGGGTCAAGGACGCGAGGGTGAGCAGTCTCGGGAGTCCCGAATGCTGACTTCCCCGCGCTGCCGGCGCAGGCGTCACGCCCGGAACTGCCACGCCAAGATCAGAGCGCCCGTAGCGTCGGCGCAGCTCGGCAGCACACCAGCGGCTCGGACACACGACCCCGGACGCGGCGCGCACCGCTTCTGCCTCCAAGGCGGCGTACCGCTCGCGTCGTGCGGGGTCGAGACCGAGTTCATCGCTGATCGGCAGGTGCACCACTATGGTGACTGCGTGGCCCGACTCGACCGCGGAGGCAACAACTTCTGGTGAGGTGCCAACGAGGATCCCATCGACCAAGCAAGCAGGCTGTGCCCGTAGGGCTCCTGCGAGATTGGCCTGGGTCGATGCATCGGCCTCCGGCCACGGACCGGCAAGCCGATGCAGCCGCATGGCGATCCCGAGCGCACGCAACTCGGTGACTAAATTTTGGTCGTAGACAGTGCCGCCGGTGGGAGTGTCCCGGTCCCAGGTCACAAACCCAAGCTGTGAGATGCCCGCTGCCGCCATCTCACTCCAGCGTCAGGGTGTAACCGGCCCAAGCATCTGGATGCTCCCGCAAGGTCACATCCAGCTTGATCAGGTGCCGGTCCGGGAGTGCGGCCGCGACCCGTTCCGCAATCAGCCGCGCGACCGCCTCGGTCGTGGTCAGGGTGCCGATGAGATCAGGGTGTTCGTCGAGATTGCGGTAGTTGAGATCACTGAGCGCATTGTGGAGCACCTCGGTGGCTTCGCCGATGTCGATCACGATCGATTCCGGGCTGAGAGCGTTACGCCAGAGCGTGAGCTCCACAACATAGGTGGCACCGTGCAAATTCTGAGCAGGGCCGAACGAGGGGTGCGGCAGGCTGTGGGCGATCATCACATGATCACGAACCGTGAGGTGGAACACGCTCAGGACTCCTTCTCCGCCGGATAGTCGATCACTTGACACAGTGTCTCAGCGCCGTCGTTGAAGATCGATTCCATCGTCTGGGGCAGTGCGCCGAAGGGCGCGTGTCCGGTGATGAAGGCGTCGAAGGTCGGATCTTCGAGGAGCTGCAACGCTAGCCGGAGCCGATCACCAGTCGTTCGTCGGACACGTCTCGGAGGCGCGACGGCGCCGACCTGACTGGCCCGGATCGTCAGCCGCCGGGAGTGGAATGCGGCACCGAGGGGCACCCGCGGCTGAACCATCCCGTACCAGGACAGCTCGATGAGCTCGGCCTCCTCACCCAGCAATTGCAGGCCTCTAGCGAGCCCTGACTCGGTGGCCGAACAGTGGAAAACAAGATCATTGTTACCGGCAGCGTCGTCGGGATGCACCAGGTCGACACCCAACGCAGCGGCCAGCGTAGATCGAGCTGGATTAACGTCGACGAGCTGAAGCCGGTCGAGCGGGAAACTCCGCAGCAGGGCGGCGAGGCTGCCGCCCACCATGCCTGCGCCGAGCACCGCGACCCGGTCGCCGATCCGCGGCCCCGCATCCCAGAGCGCATTGACAGCGGTCTCGACGGTGCCGGCCAACACCGCACGATCGCTCGGAACTCCGTCGGGTACTGGGGCCAGGGCACTCGCCGGCACCACATAGCGATCTTGGTGGGGGTGCAAGCAGAACACGCGTTGATCCTGCAGCGGTACCGGGCCCGTCTCCACCACGCCGACCGACAGGTATCCGTACTTGACAGGCCCCGGCCAGCTTCCGACTTGGAATGGTGCACGCATCGACTCCGCCACCTCGGGAGGGACGTACCCGGCATGCACCAGCATCTCGGTGCCGCGGCTGATGCCGGAGCAGATGGTCCGTACCAGCGCTTCATCGGCTCGCGGCTCGCGAGCCGGTTCGGTCCGCAGCACGCCGTGCCGCGGAGCCATCGTCCAGTACGCGGTCCAGCGCTCCGTCCCCACATGCAGCATTCTTGTCGTGCCGGGTCTGCTCGCATGCGGCAGGCAGCAGACGTGCTGGCCCGGGTAACGTTTCGCCGCATGGCCGTCAAGATGACCCCTCGGCGCGGGCTGGAACTGGTGCGTTTCGCCGCACAGCCGCCAAAAGGACCTCGCAGCGACTGGAACGCGCTCAGCTAGCGCGGCGATCGCAGCCCATGACGAGCAACGAGGTCGGACACCTCGGTGAAATCGAAGGACAGGCCGAAGCGCTCGGCGATCGGCGCTGTGACTATGGATCCGGTCGTACGCCGCCAGCGGCTGCGGTCGCCTCGGCCAGCTCCATGAAGTATTTCTCGAATCCCGCTGGGCTGATGATCTCGATCATGCGCGCTGGCTCGTCACCGGCGTATTGCCGATCCGTACGATCGGCTCAGGTCGGCACTCCCAGCCCTACTCGACCGCCACAGGTACGCGGAGTAGTCGTGTACCCCGGCTTTAACCTGAGTGTCCCTGAGCTACATGGTTCATGATCACGGCAATGACGTCCGCGACCGGGTGCGTCGACGTATCGATCTCTAAGCAGGCGGAGCTCCGCAGCAGTGGTTCGACAACTGTGCGTAGCTGCAGTTCGCGGCGCAGCTCGGCTGGGTCCTGTCCGTAGGCATTGGTCGTCCGATTGGCCAGGCGATCGATCGCGACGACTGTGGGAATCGTCAGCAGCACAACATGGTCTAGGAGCGGATAGCACCGAGACTGATTGGTAGCGGTGCCGGCCACGAATAGCATGTCCTCGACGGCTCCCGCCAGGAGTGTCTGAACTTCCTGCTCACGCCATCTCCAGTCCATTGGCGCCGGTGTCGCGGGATTTGCATAAGCCGAGTCATCCGGTACGAGCTGTGACCATTCGTCGGTGTCCAGGTCTATCGCGCGGTGCCCGAGCTTGCTCAACTCGCAGATCGTGCTGGACTTGCCGACAGCCGACATCCCGGTTATCAGCGTGCGGATCATGGAAGCATCGTTGCCCTGTGAGGCGTCTCCTCCTCCAGTCGGCGGCGACATCGTCCTCCGACGGTATCCACCCCGGTTCGCGCCATAGCCTCAGAAATGAGCTCGAGGCCACCAGAAAACCTATGCGATGCTGAACGCGTGTTCCGGATGCTGGAGCTGTTGGGCGGGCTCTCGCTGATCACTGACATTGGCACGGGATCACCTCTGGAGGAGTCGCTGAAGCGCTGCTTGGTGGCAACCCGGCTGGCCCGAATCATGGGCTGCTCGGATGCCGAGGTCAGCGACGTGCTCTATACCGCCTTGCTGCAGCATCTCGGCTGCACCGCGTACGCGCACGAGGTCGCCCGGGTGTGGGGCGACGACGTTGTCACCACGCGGGTGAATTTCCTCAGCAGTTCGGGCGAGCCCGCAGACATGTGGCGCGTTTGGCTTCCGGGAGTTGCAATGGCGACCGGCCGGTCCAAGGCCCGGGTGCTCGCTACGACGGTCGTCACCTCACGGCGAATGGAGTCTGAGGGCAAGACAGCGACCTGCGAAGTGGCTCGCAGCGCTTCGCAAGGGCTCGGACTTCCGGAGTCGGTCCAGATGGGCCTGTCGCAGATGTTTGCGCTGTGGAACGGGAAGGGCTTCCCGAACACGGCGGGTGATGCGATCCCGCTCGCCGCCCGGATTATGCAGGTCTCCTTGACGGCGGTGATGTTCGCATCACATGCCACCGCTGAGGTCGCCGTCACGGAGGTTCGGCGGCGCGCCGGCACCCAGCTGGATCCGCACATTGCCGATCTATTGCTCGAGCGAGCGGAGGAACTGCTTGGCGAGCTGGACGAGCTGGACGCCTACCAGGCCGTGCTCGAAGCCGAGCCACCCCCGCTACGCCGGGTGGAGGAGAACGAGATGGCCGGCGTAGCGCGTACCTTCGGCAACCTGGTGGATCTCAAGAGTCCTTGGTTTCATGGCCATTCTGCGGCGGTTGGTGATCTTGCAGCCGGTGCGGCGGGGACGCTGGGGTTGCGTGGTGAGATGGAGACATTACGCATCGCGGGGTATTTACATGATCTTGGAAGGGTCGGCGTCTCAAGTGCGATCTGGGACAAGCCTGGCCCATTGAGCGGCGCTGAGCGCGACCAAGCGCGACTGCACGCGTACCACAGCGAACGCATCCTTGCTCGAATCCCTCCCCTTGCCTCGCTGGCCACCCTCGCTGGCCAGCATCACGAACGCTGCGATGGCAGCGGATATCACCGAGGCTCCACCGCAGCCCAGCTGTCGATATCGTCACGCGTCCTCGCTTGTGCCGACGCGTACCGCCGCATGATCGAAGACCGCCCACACCGCCGAGCCATCGCTCAGGGGCGTGCCGTTGATCGCCTCGAGGCCGAGGCGCGGGCTGGACGGCTTGATGCAGATGCTGTGAGTGCAGTCATCGAGGCCATCGGCCGCCGGCGGGCGGTTCGGCGCAGCCGCCCGGCGGACCTGACCGAACGCCAGGTGGAGGTACTTCGATTGGTCTCCCGCGGCCTGTCCAATGCCGAGATCGCGGAGCGGCTGGTGCTGTCTCGACGTACCGTCGAGCACCACGTTCAAGACGTCTATCTCAAGATCGGCTCCTCGACCCGCGCCGGAGCGGCCATGTTCGCGATGCAGCACGGCCTGCTTGAGTAGATCTGGGTAGTTCTGCCCATGCCGAAGAAGATCATCCGCGCTCAGAATGCTGATGTGACGCTCACCACATCTGGAGCAGAATCGACCCGCGAACGGCTGCTCACACCTGCATTCATCCGGCTGACGTTTGCTGACGTCGCCTACTTCACCTCAACCGGCGTCGCGATTTACACCCTGCCGCTCTGGGTCACGGGGCCAGTCGGCTCCGACAAGTCAGGCGCCGGGCTCGCATTCGGAGCCTTCGCGGTCTCCGCGCTGCTCCTTCGACCCGTCGCCGGTTGGCTGGCCGACACCAGAGGGCGACGTCCATTGCTCGTCGGCGGCGCGTTGATCAGTGCAGTGGGAATGCTTGGGACCGCGTACGCCGAGAGCCTGGGACTCGTTATCGTGCTGCGCCTGCTGCTCGGCGTTGCCGAAGCAGCCTTCTTCGTTGCCTCCATTGCCGCACTAGCCGACCTGGCGCCGCCCAGCAGAATGGGTGAGGCCACCAGCTACAACTCCCTCGGCCTCTATCTGGGTCTTGCATTCGGTCCGCCACTAGCAGAGTTGCTGGTGCGAGCAGGCGGCTTCAGCGCGGCCTGGTATGGCGCTGCGACGCTGTCGGTGATCGCGGCCCTGGTGGCTGTCAGCATCAGGGATCTCCGAAAGGGTGCGCCGGCTAACGGTCGGATGCGGCTGATCCATTGGAAGGCGGTACCCGCAGCGCTGGGCTTCTTCGCGTCCGTAGTGGCCATGGGTGCGCTGTTTGCCTTCGGCTCCTTGCAAGCCGACGCGGTGGGACTCATGCCGGTGAGTACGCCACTGTTCGTCTACGGGGTCGTTGTGGTGGCTGGCAGGCTGCTGCTTGCTCGGGTTCTCGACCGATTCCGGCCCCTGCTGCTCGGCGCTGTCGCACTCGTGATCATTGCCGGTGGCTTGATGATCATGGCACTCTGGACGACACCGCTCGGGATGGTGCTGGGCGCGGCGGTGTTCGCACTAGGCATCACCCTGAGCACGCCGGCGTTCTTTTCCGCAATCTTCGCGACTGCACGGCCAAGTGAACGTGGCGCGGCTTCCGGCACCGCAAGTGTGTTTCTCGATCTTGCGATGGGTGGCGGCCCGATACTGCTAGGGCTTGCGGCGCAGGCCAGCGGTATCCCCTTTGCCTTTGGATTGGCGGCGGCGGTCGCGCTGGCTGGATCTGGGTGGATTCTGACGCTGCACTACACCTCGCGACGTGGGGCTGAGACCACCAGTTCGTCGGTGTAGCACCACAGCCAGTCCTCACCCGGCTCCAACGACTGCGCGATCTGATGGTCAGGCGCATGCTCACGAGCGTGCCGGCTGGCGTGCTTGTTCTTCGAGGAGTCGCAGCATCTGACCTCACCATCGGTCATACACATCCGCAGATGTACCCAGCTGTCGCCGAGTTTCAGGCACTCCTGGCAGCCCGACGTCAGCGGTGTGACGTCACGAATTTGATCAAGATGCGTGCATTGCACGGCCGGCTCTCCCCGTACCCGCTGGAGCCATGAGCGCACAGTTTGCATCAGTCCCATGATCGTCATCTCCTGTCTGGATCCGGTCGTTCCGACGCCAACAGTCTGCTGCCCGGTGCTGCGCGCTTGCGCCGCCGGGAGGGTTAACGTGTGATCGTGCCCGACTACGGCCGCGACCTGACGTTCGGATACTTCCTCATCCCCAACGCTGCCGATCCACTGCTTGACACTGCCCGCGACATCGAGCAGCTCGGCCTGGACTGGATCGGCATTCAAGATCATCCGTATCAGCGGCGCTTCGTCGACACCTGGACCTTGATGGGCGCGATTGCGGCCGCAACCACCCGAGTCGGCTTCTTTCCCGATGTGGCGAATCTTCCGCTACGCCCGCCGGCGATGATGGGAAAAGCGGCCGCCAGCCTCGACGTGCTCAGCGGTGGTCGGTTCGAGCTTGCCCTTGGTGCCGGCAACTTCTGGGACGCGATTGAGGCGTACGGCGGATCTCGACGCGAGCCGCGCGACGCGCTTGCCGCCCTCGAGGAGGCGATCCAGGTTATTCGACTGATCTGGAGTGGCGAGCGTAATTTGCGCTTCGATGGCGCGCATTACCGTCTCGCCGGGGCGCAATCTGGCCCGGTACCGGTCCATCCGATCGGTATCTGGCTCGGCGTGTACGGCCCGCGGGCACTGCGTCTGGCCGGACGGCTTTCCGATGGGTGGGTGCCTTCCCTTCGTGGTGAGACGACCTTCCTGGGTGAAGGTGCAGCTCGCATTGATGACGCCGCAACTGCTGCTGGCCGCGAGCCGGCGGACATCCGACGGGTCCTGAACGTCAATGGCCACATCACCGACGGAGCCCGCCTCGGCCTGTTGCGCGGTCCGGTCGATCAGTGGGTCGACGAGGTCACCGACCTCGCAGTCGGTTACGGCTTCGACACGTTCATGTTCTGGGGCGAGGGCGATGACCAGCTTGCTCTTTTCGCCGAGGAGGTCGTGCCGGCCGTACGCGTCCAGGTCGCAAGCGAGCGCGGCCGGAGCTAGGAGGGGCCGATGCGGCCCTCGAGCGAACGCAGCACTCCGGCTACTTCCTCCTGCGGCTCGGCCGCAAGATTGACCTGTAGCACATTCTCATCGGAGGCCGGTGGCTCCAGCGTTGCCAGCTGCGAGTCGAGCAGCGAGGGCGGCATGTAGTGGCCTTTCCGGCTCGCTATCCGAGCCTCGATCACCTCTCGCGGCCCGTTGATGAAAACGAAGATCACATTCGGTCCCCGGAGCCGATCACGATAGCTGCGTTTCAGAGCGGAGCAGGTGACGAGTCCAGGTTCTCCGCGTTCCCGCTTGCTCGCGATCCAAGCGGCGATTGCATCCAGCCATGGCCAGCGATCTTGATCGTCGAGTGGAATTCCTGCGGCCATCTTGGCGACATTCGCCGGCGGATGAAGATCGTCTCCTTCCTGCAACTCCCAGTGGAGACGTTCGGCGAGCATTCCCGCCACCGTTGACTTGCCGGTACCTGCGACACCCATCACAACCAAGATCGGGGGGCCAGTGATCTCGAGCACCATTGCTGAAGCCTCCTTCGGCTAACCCGCCGCGTTCAAGGGCACGGCTTGACAGCTCAGTGCGACCGCTCTGCTATGTCGTCCACCATTGCTGTCTTATCGCATTCCTACGGCGGTGTCAGCCTCCCTGCCATGTCAGGATGATTGCGCTTGTCGGGCACTCCCCTCGGGCCAGACCGCTTCGCCACTGCCCCGCTGACTCGGATCCCGGATATGAGCGCGCAGCTGAACAGGATCAGTGCCATGGCCCCGTGAAGCCAGCCCACCGCCGAGTTTTCGTGCGCGTAAATGCCGAGGAGGCTTTGCGCCAGTGTGGCGGCGAAGACGATCAGCCCCCATCTGATACCGCCGGGGATCCGAGCGAAGAACGAGCTGATCAACAACAGCAGCGCCAGCAGCGGAAGGATGTTCACGCCGACGAGCTGGTGCAGGTTGAAGCCGGTGATCCCGCCGATTCGGGGACTCTCGCTCTCGATAAGCGCCTTGTCGATGGTGCCGCCGGCCGAGACCCACTCGAACATCCCGAACACGGCGTATGCGATGGCCGCCGCCTGCAAGACGACGCCTGCTGCGATCAGGTACGCCAACACCCGATAGAGCTGCTTGATCATGACTTCCTCTCGAGAAGAAGGTGGATGGTCTACGCCTCGGCCAGCGGCATCGGAGGCAGATCGAACTCGTCGTTGGTCATCCGGAGCAGCGCTCGCGTGGCCCCGGCGAACCCGATGCCGGCAACCAGCAGCCCGATGCCCGCAACCACATGGTTCGGTAGGAACGGGTGGGTGGCTCCGCCGATGATCAAGGCGATAGCCATCCACCTCGGCGCCACCCGGCTACGCCACAGGGCGATGCCAAGCAACGGAAGTCCGACCACGATGCCAGAGATGAACAGCAGCGCTGCAGCTCCGGTCACCGGGAGCGCCCACCACGCCTCATCCAGCGCCGCGACGGTTGCGACATCGAGCCGTTCGGTCACCGCCAGATAGGCCAGCAGATCGTCGGGAACCAACAGCGGAAACGCACTCAAGCATCCGAGCAGCGTCCAGACCGCGCCGACGGTGGTCAGCACCGGCGTGCGTCGCCTCGTCACCCACGCCAGCGCAATGACGGCCGGAATCAACCCCACCAAGAACGGCAGGCCTAGCCACAGGGTCACCTCGTAGAGCCGCAGGTGCGTAGCGATAGCCGCCGCTGTATCAGGCAGGGGCGCATCACCCTCGAAGGGTTTGATCACATAGACGATTCCCATGCACATCATGGGCAGCGGCGCGACGATGGCAAGAAGGAGCCGCCAGAAGGTACGGGCCTCGCGGCGACGGCGCGGCGCGATCTTGGTCGAGTTCCCACTCGGGAGGCTGTCGGCCCGCAAGCTAGTGTCGGACATGCTCGGCTCCTACTGGTTGATGATCTTGCTCCCGATCCCAGGGTCGATCCGGACTCCTCCCGAGCGGCAGGGGCTACTCGGCCGATAAGCCAGGGGATTTCCGGTCTGACTTGGGGTCGCAGCACTACTCACCTAGGGGTGGCCACGGCGAGAATGACCATATGGTTGGCGCACGATCTCGAGCCGGCGTGGCAGCTGGGATCCTCTTTGGCCTGGCCGCGGCCGAGGTTGCGACCGCGATCGTCTTTGGCTTCCTCTCGCCGCTGAGCTGGGCCGAATTGGTCGACCTGCTGGTCGTCAGCAACGCCATTCTCGGGCTCGCGCTCGCTGTGGCCGGCTGGCCGATCGCCCTCCATCGACCGCGAAACGCGATTGGCTGGTCCCTGCTAGCCGGCGGGTGCTGCTGGGCCTCGACAGGCGCCGGAATTGCCCTGCTGGCGTGGGCCCATTCCCATGATCGCGAGAGCTGGGCATGGCGAGTCGTGGCAACCGTCACGAACATGGGCTGGACGTGGGCCCTCACGGTCTGCCTGCCGCTGGCGCTGCTGCTGCTGCCGGACGGCCGCCTGCCGGGCAGACGCTGGCGCTGGGCGCTGCCACTGCTGGCCTTCAATGGACTGGCGTTTGCTGCCCTCGGCGTGCTCTTCAACTTCAGCATGGCGGTCGGCGTGCCGGGCTACTTCTCCTGGCCCGAGATCCATGCCTTGTCCTGGCCGGGAGCCGTGCTAGGCGTGACGGTCCTGGGCTCGTACGGGCTGGCCCTGGCGGCGCTCTTGGTGCGCTTCTACCGCGCGAGCGATCAGGTCCGGCGGCAGCTGTCCTGGGTGCTGCTCGCCAGCCTCATCGTTGTGGTCGTCTCCGCACTCGACCCGATACTGCCGGACAGCATCTTCTCGATCTTGGTCATCGCACTCATTCCGCTGTCGATCACAGTGGCCGTACTGCGCTACCAGCTGCTAGACATCCGGCTCGTTCTCTCCCGATCAGTGCTCTATGTCCTTCTCACTGCGGCAGTCGTCGGCGCGTATCTGTTGATCGTTGCCGTCTTGGATGCCGTGCTTCGAACCGAGCTGGGGCTTGGGACCTCCGTACTAGCCACGCTGCTGGTTGCGGTTGCCTTCAACCCGGTCCGGGTCTGGTTGCAGCGCAAGGTCGAGCGCGTGATCTACGGTGCTCGCCGTGATCCTGCCGAAGCCATGGCAGCGGTCGGCGCTCGGCTCGGCGAGGTGGGTGGCGCCGACAGCGCCGGACTTCCCGGCGTCTTGCAGGCGCTGGCCACCGTGATGCGCTTCCCCTGGGCAGCAGTGGTCGTCAGGGGTGCCGAGATCGCCTCGTACGGAGACCCGCCCGCCGCGCGGCACGCCACGCCCTTGCGCCAGGGCGGTCAGGTCGTCGGCGAATTGATCGTCGGCTTGCGTCCCGGGGAGGCTCGACTCGATCCTGACGACGCGCGGGTCCTGGACCTGGTCAGCGCGCCGATAGCGGCGACCGTCCAGGCGGTGGCGCTCGCTGAGCAGCTGCGTTCCTCCCGCGAACAGGTGATCACCGCCCGTGAGGAGGAGCGCCGGCGGCTCCGGCGCGATCTGCACGACGGGCTCGGACCCGTGCTTACGGGCGTCGTCCTGAACGCCGAGGCAGCGCTGCGACGCCTGGCTAGTGACCCAGCACAGACCGCAGACTTGCTGGTCCAGCTGCGCGATCAAGCAACCGGAGCCCTGGAGGACATCCGCCGACTGGTCTACGATCTCAGGCCCCCGGCGCTGGACAGTCTCGGGCTTGTAGAGGCGCTGCGCGAACAGGCGGCGGCGCTGGGCAAACGGGAAAGTGCTGCGCCGTTGCAGGTCAGCGTCGAGGCGCCCACACCGCTGCCCGAACTGCCTGCCGCGGCGGAGGTTGCCGCGTACCGGATCGTCACCGAGGCGCTGACCAATGTGGTACGGCACTCGAGTGCGTCGGCGGCCGTCGTCACGCTGACCGTGACCGCAGGTGTACTCCAGATCTCGGTGCACGACGACGGGATCAACCTCGGTGCTGGCTGGCAGGCCGGCGTTGGGCTGACCTCGATTCGTGAGCGGGCCGCAGAACTGGGCGGACGATGCCGCATCGAGCACGACCGCACCGGCGGCCGAGTCGACGTCGAACTGCCTTGCGGCTCCCCGACGCGGCTCCCCGAGCGCGCCGTGACCGATGACGCGGTGCAGCAGCCGTGACACTGCGGATCGTGGTGGCCGACGACCACTCCGTCGTACGAGAAGGCCTGCGCGCCCTGCTGTCGGCAGTCGACGGGTACGAGCTGGTAGGCGCGGCAGCGACGGGTGCCGAGGCAGTGAAGGCGGCGGTCACGTTGCGTCCGGACGTAGTGGTGATGGACATCCAGATGCCTGACATGACTGGGATCGAGGCGACCCGGGAGATTCGTCGGGTGTCGCCCACGGTGGCCGTGCTGATGTTGACAATGTTCGACGACGACGAGTCGGTGTTCGCTGCAATGCGAGCCGGTGCGCTCGGTTACGTACTCAAAGGAGCCGCGCCCGAGAGCATGATCAGGGCGATCGCCGTAGTGGCTGGTGGTGAGGCAATCTTCGGTGCCGGTGTCGCCACGCGGGCACTCAGCTACTTCAGCACGCCGCGCGCCGACCCTAAGGTGTTTCCCGAACTCACACCTCGGGAGCGGGAGGTCCTGACGCTGATCGCGAGCGGGTTGGGTAACGCTGCAATCGCCAGTCGGCTCGGCTTGGCGACCAACACCGTCGGCAATCACATATCGAACATCTTCGCCAAGTTGCAGGTCGCCAGCCGAGCGGAGGCCATCGTACGGGCCCGCTCCGCTGGACTCGGCGACTGAGCCGAACCCTCGGCTTGGGCGCACGCTCATCGTGGTGCAGTGCAATAGTTCGCGAAGGCGGGATCGAGGAGGAAACGTGAGCGACGGAACGCTTGATATCAACTCCACTCAGAGCCCAGTCTCGGGTGGGCAGCCGACGTGGGAGGAGCGCGCCGCCTGGTGGTTGGCTAACGCTGATGCGCGCGAAAGGCAGCTGCAACCGGTCTCAGATGCCCTGTTCGAGCGAGCGTCCTTGCGGCCCGGCGAGCGCGTACTCGATGTCGGAGTCGGCTCTGGACCTACCACCGGCCAGGCCTGGGAGGCGGTTCGGCCCGATGGTTCGGTGACCGGCATCGACATTGCCGCGCCGATGATCAACGCGGCCCGACAGCGCATCGCGGCTCCCGAGATCAAGTGGATCGTCGGCGACGCAGGGACCTATGACTTCCCGCCCAACACCTATGACGCTGTAATCTCCCGATTCGGGGTGATGTTCTTCGCTGATCCTGCTGCGGCGTTCCGGAATCTATGTGAGGCCACGCGTCCTGGCGGCCGACTTATCGTGACCGTCTGGTCGTCCCTTTACGCCACCGGACTATTCGGCATTCCGTACACAGTCGCCACGACGACGCTCCACCGGCTCGGCGCCGAATACCAAGGCTTTCCGCCCGACGGAATCCTCTTCAGCCTCGGTCAACCCGAGACAATCCGCGACGTCCTCAGCGCGGCTGGCTGGGCCCAGATCGATACTGCGGTTGACAACCGAACTCTGCATCTGCCCTCCGATCCGAATGCTGCGGCGAAGATGACCATGGCAGCTGGACCGGTGCAGGCGCTACTGGAAGGCCAACCCGAGATGGTTCGAGCGGAGGTCGAGGTCGCGTTGACGGAGGACTACACCCATCGTCGGAACGAGTTGGGAATCGGGCTGCCGGCGGGATTCATCGTGGTGGCAGCACGACGTCCCTGAGAGTCAGCTCTCCAGCCGGAGGTAGCGGACCATCAGTACGCCGTCGATGGCACTGATCGCCTTGATCACTGAGTCCGGCACTTCGCTGTCGACGTCCACCAGTGTGTACGCCAGATCCCTGCGGGACTTGTTCGTCATAGTCGCGATATTCAGCCCGGCCACGGCCATCTCGTGAGAGATTCCGCCGACCATGTTGGGCACGTTGGCGTTGGCAATCGCCACGCGGAACTGTGATTCCCGGGGCAAGATCACGTCTGGAAAGTTGACCGAGTTCTGGATCGTGCCGTCCAGCAAGTAGTCGCGTACCTGATCAACGACCATCACCGCACAGTTCTCCTCAGCCTCTTGCGTCGAGGCGCCGAGGTGCGGGAGCAAGATCACTCCCCGTTGCCCCGCCAGCTGCGAATCCGGGAAATCACAGACGTACTTCGACAATTGACCAGTCTGCAGCGCCTCGAGGATCGCGACCTCTTCGACAACTCCGCCGCGCGAGAAGTTGAGCACCACAGCACCCGGCTTCATCTGTGCAATGCCGCCGGCGTCGATCATGCTGCGGGTGGCGTCGACGAGGGGTACATGCAGGCTGAGGAAGTTGCTGTGCTTGAGGACCTCGCCGAGGCTATTCGCTTTCTTGACCGTCGCCGGCAAGCTCCATGCGGACTCGACCGTAATCTCTGGGTCGTACCCGATGACGTGCATGCCGAGCTTGATCGCCGCGTCGGCCACCAGGCAGCCGATCTTGCCGAGACCGACAATGCCAAGCGTGTGATGAGCCAACTCGTAGCCGGCAAAGACCTTCTTACCGGCCTCGACCTTCTTCTCCAGCTCGGCGTCGTCCGGTTCGATCGTGGCCAGGTAGGACAGCGCATCGTCGATGTTGCGCGCGGCAATCAGCATGCCTGCCACGACTAGCTCTTTGACGGCGTTTGCGTTGGCGCCGGGCGCATTGAACACCGGGATGCCTCGCTCAGACATCGCCGGGACTGGAATGTTGTTGGTGCCTGATCCGGCCCGACCGACCGCAAGCAACGATTCCGAGATGTCCATGCCGTGCAGATCGGCGGACCGAACCAAGATCGCGTGCGGATCGCCGACATCTGCCGACACCGCAAACCTATCCCAGGGCAGCCGCTTGAGACCGCCGGCGGAGATGTTGTTGAGAACCCTTACTCGATATTTCTCGGTCACTGCGTGAGTCAGCCCTTCTTTGCCTCGAACTCGGCCATGTAGTCGACCAACGCCTGGACACCCTCGATGGGCATTGCGTTGTAGAGCGAGGCCCGCACGCCGCCGACCGAGCGATGCCCCTTGAGTTCCATCATGTTGTTCGTAGCCGCACCCGCAAGGAAATCTGCCTCAAGCTCGGGGTTGGCCAGCCGGAACGGAACATTCATCCGCGACCGGTCGGCTTTGTCGACGGGGTTGAGGTAGAAATCAGAGCTGTCGATGTAGTCGTACAACAGCCGTGCCTTCGCGATATTGCGCTCCTCGGCAGCAGCGAGACCGCCGTTTTCCAGCAGCCACTGGAAAACCAGGCCGGCGACGTAGACCGCGAAAGTGGGAGGCGTGTTGTACAGCGACCGCGCCTTTGCATGAGTCGCATAGTCGAGCATCGCCGGCGGTGCCGGCTCACCAATCCCGATGAGGTCCTCGCGGATGATCACCAAGGCGAGTCCGGCGGGTCCAATGTTCTTCTGGGCGCCGGCGTAGATCAGACCTAGCCGGCTGACATCCAATGGACGGGAGAGCAGATTTGAGGACATGTCGCTGACGACGGGCACGTCGCCGACATCGGGTATGCCCCCGAATTCGACGCCACCAATGGTCTCGTTGGCCGTGTAGTGCAGGTACGCCGCGTTGTCGCTGCGCCGCCACGCCGATTGCGACGGCACATACGTGAACGAGCGATCCTCGGCACTCGCGGCGACATTGACATCAGCCAATCCTTTTGCCGCGTTGATCGCCTTCTTCGCCCACTCGCCGGTGTGGATGTAGTCAGCGACCGCCCGGCCCTGGATGAGATTCATCGGGATCATCTCGAACTGCAGCGACGCCCCGCCCTGCAGGAAGAGCACCTGATAGCCCTCGGGCACCGCGAGCAGCGTACGTAGATCTGCCTCGGCCGCCTCTGCGATCGAGACGTAGTCCTTGCCCCGGTGGCTCATTTCCATGACGGACTGGCCAGAGCCGTGCCAATCGAGCATCTCATCGGCCGCCCGGAGCAGCACCTCCTCGGGAAGAGTGCCGGGGCCGGCGCTGAAGTTGAAGACGCGTGTCATGAGCTTCGATCCTGCCTATCGGATTGGTACCTGCGTCATATACGAAGGTACGGCGGGCCAGCGAGGAGACTACCGTCTGGGGCCAATCTCCTCCGTGTTTTCTCGCGGCGGCTGGCAACCTTGGCAGCACGTCGCATCAACTGCTTGGTCTTGGCGGCCCTGCAGCGGATGCACTGCCTGTAACCAATGCGAAGTGGTCAGTTGCCGCCATGACGGATTCGCAGCCATACGGCGGACGGATCGGCAACAATCACTTCGACAAATCGGCAATAAGGCCTTCGACGAATTCGCAGTATGATTTGTCGATGGACAACAAGGGCGTCCCGCGGTGGGGCGCGTCGCCAATCCTCGAAGCACTCTCAGATACGCCCGTCGTCGTGCTCAACGGTGCTCGGCAGGTTGGCAAGTCCACTCTGGTCACATCACTCACGTACCCGGGCACAAGGGAGCTCGTCACTCTCGACGACACTGCCACGCGCTCAGCTGCGCGA
Organism: uncultured Actinomycetota bacterium; assembly: GCA_963815975.1. GTDB lineage: Bacteria > Actinomycetota > Actinomycetes > Propionibacteriales > Propionibacteriaceae > Microlunatus. The sequence continues at coordinate 51,387 of CAWFJC010000017.1, read as the reverse complement.
TTTGATCCGCGAGCCTTCGTGCAGCGTTCGGTTGACACATTGGTCATTGATGAAGTGCAGCTCGAGCCGTCGCTCTTTCGTGCCATCAAGGCGGAGGTCGATCGCGACCGCCGCCCGGGCAGATTCCTGATCACGGGCTCGTCCCGCCTACTGTCCGCTCCTGACATGGCAGACGCGCTGGTCGGAAGGGTCGAGATGATCGAGTTATGGCCGTTTTCGCAAGATGAACTCCTGAGGAAGCGCTCGGAGTTCATTAGCTCCGCCTTTGAGATGCCGGACAAGCTCATGCAGCCGGGCACGGTGTCGCGGCAAGAACTGGTTGAACGGATTTGCGCCGGCGGATTTCCCGACGCCGTGGGACGCCCGCTGGGGCGGAGAGCCTCGTGGTTTGACGGATATGTGATTACGACGATTGAACGGGTGGTCCGACAGGTAGCCGACATCGAGCGGGCAGCTGAAATGCCACGATTAATGCGGCTTTGTGCCGCGCGAACCGCCCAAGAACTCAATATCAGCAATCTCGCGGACGAGTTCCGAGTGCCGGCAAGGACCGTCAGCGGCTATGTTGCGCATCTGGCGACTGCCTTCCTGATCCAGCTCATTCCGGCCTGGTCGACCAATCTCAGCGCGAAAGTCATTCGCCGACCGAAGCTGATCATGCTCGATTCCGGCCTGGCGGCCCATTTGATCGGGGCGACGCCAACTACGGTCGATCGACCGGGTGGGCCATTCGGTCCGCTGCTCGAAACTTTCATCATCAGTGAGATTCGCAAGCAATTGACGTGGGCTGAACCGCGTGTATCGATGTATCACTTTCGGGATCGGGACGGAGTAGAGGTCGACATAGTCCTCGAGCATCCCGACGGGCGAATCGTCGGCATCGAGGTCAAGGCGACCAGTACGCCTCGAGCCGAAGATTTTCGGGGGCTTCGATATCTGGCTCAGCGCCTGGGCGATCGTTTCGCGTTCGGGGTTCTGCTCTCGGCGGCCCCCGATGCCATTCCCTTTGGGCCGAGGTTGGCCGCGCTACCCGTAGAGGCTGTCTGGCGGTGAAGCTTCTCACGGTGTGTTGACGCCCAGCGCCGCCCCTAGAGTGCCGAGACCATGTCAGTGAGGCTGCGACGCGGGCTCAGTCCGGCTTCTCGGACGGGTCGGCCGATCCTGAACGACACCAGGCCAGCGCTGGCGGGGCGGCCAATGATTTCGGCCCAGCGCGCCGAGAACTCCTCAGGCCGGCCGAGCGAACGATCACGGTCGATCCGCTCGGTGATCTGATTCATGTGATGGAAGCCGAGTCCGAGCGACGTCGCAGCCAGATGCAGCCGAGCGAGCAGCCGGCCGCCCGTGATCTGTGCCGCCCGGTCGAAGACGTCGTCAACCGTGATCACGCCGTACGTCGCAGCGGTGGCGGTATGCACGTCGCGGGTCGCCTTCAGCCAGAACGCGTCGCCGTCGCTGCGCGATTGAGCGGGCAAGATCTTGGCCGCGAGCAGGGTCAGTTCGCCCAGACCTTGACCATCCAGGGTGAGTCCGTCGCGGTGCTGATCGATCTCCGCTCGGTCATTGCGGAACCATGAAAACGCCTCCTCCGACTGTGGGGTGTCGGTGGATGATGGCCTCGGTCGCCGCTACGTAGAGGGCGCCCAGCCGGGCCCGCCGATCGGGATCGGTGATCAAGACCAGTCCGGTGCCGTTGACCTCGGAGGTCTGCTCGCTCAGTGCACTCAAGACATCCGGGCCCATCGGTTCGCCGGTATACGGCCCGCGGTTGGTGTGCCGCAACGGGATGGCGTTGGCGAGCGCTGCGTCCGCAGCCGACCCCGGGCCGGAGCCGCGCAGCGTGATCGTGGCGACCAGATCAGAGGTCGGTCCCTCGGGCAGCAACCCGAGCGACGGACCAAGCCCGGCAGCGCTCGCCGCGATCATCATGTTCTCGATCGCACAACCAAGGCCGGCGAAATGCTCGCGGTCGCTGGCGTCGTTGATCGGCATCCGCCGGGACGGGTCGGAGCGAATCTGGATGACCTCGGAGCTGACGCCGAGACGCCAGGGCTGGGTGTTGTGCGGATTGCAGGCGAGCACCCCGGCGGCGACCACACGCTCGACACCGGACAGCGCTGCCCAGTCACGCCAGAGCGCGTACGGCGTACCTAATCCGGCCGTGAACGCACCATTCGATGCGGCCCGTACGCCAATGCCGGTTCCCGCGGCAAGCGCCGCCGTCCCCGCCCCGATGCCGATCCAGGTCAGTACGGACCGGCGGCTCATCTTCCGTGCGCCCTGCTGCTCGATCTCCGGGTTCTGCGTCTCGTCCGAGGTGGTCGTCATGAGGCTGGTCCTTCCACAGCTGGGATGGTCGTCGCGGTTGATCAACACAACGCTCGCGCGCCTCGGGGGGTCAGCGCACCACCCGGACGGCGATTACACCCTGGGTGCAGATATCGGCGGCGAGGGTACTGACTGGGAGAATGGCTTTTCCGTCGCGGCGCGGGCCGCCGGGTGGGAGGCGACACATGACCTCAGATCGGCCGGTCGCGCCGCTGCTGACTGTCAAGCAGATCATCCCGCGGGTACGCGATGGCGCAGTGTGCCGAGACAGCCTCAATGAACGGCTGACCAGCGCAACGAGTCGGCTCACCCTAGTTGTTGCCCCAGCGGGTTGGGGAAAGACGGTACTGCTGAGCAGCTGGGCGACCAGCCTCGGGCCGGACGCTAAGGTCGCCTGGCTCACTTTGGACGAGGACGATGATGAGCCCGTACGTTTCTGGCGCTATCTGATCGGCGCATTGCGCACCGCAAGCGACGCCATCAGCGCTGCAGCGTTGGAGGCGCTACTGGCCCCCGGGCTTAGGCCATTGGATCTCGCCGTGCCGATGCTGCTGAACGAGCTTGCTGCTGCCTCGGCACCGCATGTCCTGGTCCTCGACGACTTCCACATGATCAACAGCAGCCAGCTGCATGAGGAGGTCGAGTACTTCGTGTCCTACCTACCCCCGACACTGCGACTGCTCGTCGGAAGCCGGCAGGATCCGCCACTGCCTCTGGCTCGGCTGCGGGCCAGGGGTGAGCTCACCGAAGTACGCGCTGAGGACCTTCGCTTCGACCAGGCCGAATCGACCGCCATGCTCACCGCACTGGCCGGTCCTGATCTTGCCGAGAGCGACATGGTTGCCGCGTGGCGGCGGACTGAGGGCTGGGCGGCCGGACTCCAGCTCGCCGGCCTGGCCCTGCGGAGCCGGCCAGACGGCACGCGACTTGAGCTGGTTGACCACGATCGGAACATGATCGACTTCTTCGCGGCCGAGGTCATGCCGGAGCTCACTGCCGAGCAGTATGACCTGCTGGTTCGGGCCGCACCGCTGGACAGGCTGTCCGGGCCGTTGTGCAACGCCGCTCTCGGCTTGACCGGTTCCAGCGGCGTACTAGATGACCTCGATCGCCAAAGTCTCTTCGTCGTTGCCCTCGACGGCCACCGGGAGTGGTATCGCTGCCATCACCTGTTCCGTGAAGCCTTGCTGCGGGAGGCAACCCTCCGCGGCGGCCGCGGAGACGGTGAGACAGATCAAGTCCTTCGCCGCGCCGCTGATTGGCTGATTGATCAGGATCTGCTCGATGACGCGGCGCACTACCTGCTTCGGGCCGGTGACGGCACAGCAGCCGCCCGGCTGCTGGAGTCGTCGGAGTCTTGGTTCTTCGAGCGTGGGCTCGCCGCAACATACCTGGCGTTCGGGGACGCGCTGCCGGACTCGACGGTCACGCCCCAGCTCGCGCTGGTCATGGCGTACGCCGCGGAGGCATGCGGCCGACGCGACCGGATCCCGCGTTGGCTCGACAGCTGCGATCAGCTGATCACTCCCAGCACGTCGGTACGGGGCTGGTCAAGTGCCCGAGCCGGCGCGCTGATGATGCACGGACTGATAGGGACCTCAGAAGCCAAAACCGACCGCTCGGTTGAGTTGACGCGACAGGCCGTTGAGCTGGAGCGCGCGGCGGGTGAACCGCATCCACGTACGGCCCTTCTCGCCCTTGGAGCTGCCCTCACCCGGGACGGTCGGTTCGCGGAGGCCACGGAAATCCTGGGCGATGCGTGGCGGAGCCGGAACCAGACCGACTGGTCATCTGGTGTGGTTCTGCAGCTTGCCGGCCTGCTCGGTCTCACCCTTCTCCAGCTCGGTCGCGACGCTGATCTGGACCGGTTGCTGCAGACCAGCGTGCCGCTCGCCAACGCGGCCGAACGGGACTGGGGCGCGGCGGCAGGCCCATCGCTCGCACTGGTGCGGCTCGTGGAGGCTCGACAGCTCTATCACCGCGCTGAACCTGGCCAGGCGAGAGAGCGGCTCGTCCGCGCTGTCGCCCCCGACGTTCCACTGCGCGCTTTCACTCAGGTTCTTGGGCTGGTTTTCCTCGCCGACGCGGAGCTGGCCTGCGGTGACCGGTCCGCAGCCCGCGCCACGCTGGCTCGCGGGCGGGAAGTAGTCAGCAATGAGCCGGTGCCGCCGTACGCGATTGCCGAGCTGGAACACGCAGAAAGTCGGATAGGGCGAGCCGGCGCGCGGGCAGCCGCGCGTTCGGGGGGGCTGGTGGAGGAGTTGACCGATCGCGAGCTGGCCATCCTCCGTACGCTGCCCGGTTCGGCGACGCAGCGCGAAATCGGTGCCGCCCTGTACCTCTCCCTGAACACCATCAAGGCCTACAACAAAAACCTCTACCGCAAGCTGGGTGTCAACTCGCGCCATGATGCGGTCACCGTCGCTCGTCAACTCGGACTGATCTGAGCTACCCCGGGTGCTCTTGGCTGCTGGGTGTGCCGGACGCCCGTCGTCGAGCCGAGACTTGTCAGCATGAGGTCAACGCTCGGGCGTTACGTGATCACGTTGGACGATCCTTGTCCAGCCTCGCTTCGGGAATTGGCCAGCATGCGGTTTGATATCGCTGACGCCCCGGCTTTTGGCTGCCAGGTCTTGGTCGTCGACCACCTGGACCAAGCCGCACTTCGGGCACTGCTGATCATGCTCTGGGACGCGGGCCAGACCGTGCTCTGCATCGCCTCCGAGACGAATCGAGCGATGCGAACACAGCTCGACGCATAATAGAATATGTGTTTGAATAGACTCAAATGCGATGGTCTGGGCAAGAGATTTCCAACGAGGCCGGCGACCCCGCGGCGCTACCCGGGTTGGACCAGCTGCACACTCTGGTGCGGTCAGTGCGCACGCCGGAGTTTGCGGGCATCACCTTCCACGAGGTGCTGGCGAAGTCGGCGCTCAATCGGATACCGAAGGCAGCACATCTCCCCTTCAACTGGACGGTCAATCCCTATCGCGGGTGCAGTCACGGATGCGTCTACTGCTTCGCCAGACATACCCATACTTACCTCGATCTCGATGCCGGAGACGACTTCGACCGACAGATCATTGTCAAGATCAACATCGGCGACATCCTGGCGCGCGAGCTACGCCGGGCGAGTTGGACCCACGAGCCGGTAGCGCTCGGGACGAACACCGATCCGTACCAGCGCGCCGAGGGCCGCTACCGCTTGATGCCGGGCATCATTGCTGCCCTGGCTGGGTCGGGAACTCCGTTTTCGATCTTGACCAAAGGCACCACGGCCCGGCGTGACCTACCGCTGCTGACCGTCGCAAGCACCGCGGTGCCGGTCAGCATGGGCGTGTCTATTGCGCTGACTGATGAGACCATCCATGCTGCGCTAGAGCCCGGTACGCCGACGCCGCGAGCTCGACTGGATCTGGTACGGGCCATCGTCGACGCGGGTTTGCCCTGTCAGGTGCTGGTCGCGCCGATCCTGCCGATGATCACCGACAGCGATGAGCAGCTGGATACGACGCTGAGTGAGATTGCCGCCGCAGGAGCTACTGGGGCAACGGTGTTCGCGTTGCATTTGCGTCCCGGTGCGCGCGAGTGGTTCATGCGCTACCTCTTCAGATACCAGCCGAAACTCGTCGACGCGTATGCCGAGCTGTATCGCAAGGGCTCCTACGTCACCCGGAGCTATGCCACTGACCTGGCCGAAAGATCATCGGTGCTGCTGCGTAAGCATGGCCTCGACCGCAAGGACACCATGCTGCGGATCCCCGACACGCAGGCGGCACCGATCCCGCCGCACCTGGCGCTCACTGAGCCGAGTCTCTTCTAGTCAGCGCAACTCCCGGAAGAAGGCTCGGAGATCATCAACCAGCAGCGCCGGTTCTTCCATGGCTGCGAAGTGCCCGCCTTCTTTGTGCTCGGCCCAGTAAGCCATCTGGTGCTGCGGATCCATGAACCGCCGCATGATCGGCTCGGTGTTGAACACCACCCAGCCGCTCGGTACACCGGCCGGTGCCACCCAGTCGAGGTTCGAGTGGGCGGCCTCGGACAGGAAGCGGGCAGCCGTGGCGCCACTTCGAGTAAACCAGTAGAGGCTCACATTGCTCAGCAGCTGATCCCGATCCACCGCCTCGTCGGGAGTCTTGGATGCCGGGTTGGTCCAGGTCTGGAACTTCTCGACGATCCAGGCAAGCTGGCCGACCGGTGAATCGGTGAGGGCCGCAGCGATCGTCTCTGGTCGATGGCCCTGCAGGTCCAGATAGCCTCGCTCGCCGCGCCAGGTCGTACGCTCCTGCTCGACCCGTGTTCGCTCCTCGTCGGTGAGGTGATCCGGGATCGGAAACTGCTCCCCTGCCAGTCCAAGCGAGCCCGGGTCAGTGACAACGATCGTGCCGACGACATGTGCAGCGTCGGTCGCGCCGAGCCGACCGCTCACTCCGGCGCCGATGTCCCCGCCGTGGGCGCCGTATCGGGTATAGCCCAGTAGAGCCATCAATTCGGCGAATGCAGCAGTTGTCCGGCCCACTTCCCAGCCTGGCTGGCGGACGGGTGTAGAGAACCCAAAGCCGGGGAGTGACGGGATGACGAGGTCAAACGCGTCCCGCGGATCGCCACCGTGAGACCGCGGATCGGATAGCGGACCGATCAGGTCCACGAACTCAACGACGGACGACGGATAGCCGTGAGCGATCAACAGCGGCAGAGCATCCGCTTCCGACGAACGGACGTGCAGGTAGTGGATCCGCTGCCCGTCGATCTCGGTGCTGAACTGCGGAATCTCATTGAGCCGGGCCTCCTGGGCGCGCCAGTTGTAGTCATGCCGCCAGTAGTGGGCGAGCTCCTGGAGGTAGGGCAAGGGAACTCCGCGGGAAAAGTCCGCCCTCGTGTCCGGCGCCGGATCGGGCCAGCGAGTGGCATCCAATCGCCGATACAGATCATCCAGCTCGGCGTCGGTGATCTTGATCTTGAACTCTTGGGGTGCGGCGTTTGTTGTCATGACAGAAATGCTAGAGGCAATCGCGGAAGGATTTGTTCCTCGATTGCTGCCAAACTTGCGATTGTGTGGCAGACATCCACGCGCTTGCTCCAGTTGCTGGCGATGCTGCAAGCGCGCCGCGATTGGTCGGGACGTGAGCTGGCATCCCGGCTCGAAGTGAGCACTCGGACCATCAGGACCGATATCGAGCGGCTCCGCGATCTTGGCTACCCCGTCGCGGCGACGCCCGGCGTCGGTGGCGGATATCGCCTCGGCAGCGGAGCGACTATGCCGCCACTGCTGCTCGATGACGACGAGGTCATCGCAGTCAGTGTCGGGCTTCGTACCGCCACGGGTGCCGGCGTTGCGGGCATCGAGGAGGCCTCGCTCCGTGCACTCGTCAAGCTCGAGCAACTCATGCCGTCACGCCTGCGGCATCGAATTGATGCCATGCGGACCGCGACCGTGAGCGTGGTCGGAACTGGCCCGACTGTGGATCCGGAGGTGTTGAGCGCGATCGCCGGCGCGATTCGAGCCAGTGAGCGCTTGCGGTTCGACTACGTGGACCATGACGGCAACCAAACCGTACGGACTGCCGAGCCGGAGCGGCTGGTCGTCTGGGGTCGCCGTTGGTATCTGCTGGCTTGGGACGTCGCGCGAGACGATTGGCGCACATTCCGGGTCGACCGCATCACGCCCAAGCTCCCAACCGGGCCTCGCTTCAAGCCGAGAACGCTCAGCGATGACGAGGCAAGCGCGTACGTGCAACGCTCGGCCGGTACGGCGACCTGGCGCTACCGCGCCCGCATCCGTGTGCACGCGCCAGCCAATCAGGTGCGACCCCTGCTCCCATTGGCAGTGTCGGTATTGACCGACGGAGCAGACCGCTGCATCGTCGAGGTCGGTTCGGATACCCCGCATCAGCTCGCTCTTTACGTCGGGCTCCTCGACATCGACTTCGACATCATCGAGCCAGCAGAGCTCGCCGATGCATTCATACGTCTCGCCGAGCGTTACCAACGAGCCGCACGCTCTTCCATGTGAGAATCCCTGAATTTGCATCACGAGTGACGACAAAAGGCAGGTTTCGAGGCCATTTCAGCCCACTGGCGATGCGTTTTCAGGGAGCCTGCGACTAATCCAGGTGAATATCGGGCATCCGCAGCATGGCATCGGCGGGCAAGCCGAGTGCAGCAGCGAGATCAGCGAGGTCGTGGATCAGGCGAGAGGCGGTGACACCCCGCGGCATCGCGGTAGTTGCCCAGGTGCGCGGATCCTCGCTGTTCTTGGCCCGCCCCAAGCGCGCCAGTGGGGATATTCGGATCGCACCGAGCACTGGTGCATCGTCGGGCAGGTTGGCGCGTTCTCGGGCGACACGCACGGCGTGGCGAAGACCGCCAAGCTCATCGACCAAGCCTGCTTCGGCCGCATCCCGGCCAGTCCACACCCGACCGCGGGCCACGCTTTCGATCTCCGCTACGGGCCGGCTCCGGCCAGCAGCGACCTTGGCCACAAAGTCGTCGTAGATGGCGTCAATCATCACCCCGAAACGGGCTCGCTCGTCCTCGCTGAACCCGCGCCGGGATGAGTACATCAACGCACGATCACCCTGCTGCACGGTGCCCGTCGTCAGTCCGAGCCGGTGCAGCAGATTGTTCGTGACCAGCTTGCCGCCCAGGACGCCAATCGAGCCGGTCAGTGTCGACGGCAGCGCGACGATCACCGCGGCCGGGCACGCGATGTAGTAGCCACCCGAGGCGGCAACGTCGCCCATCGAGACAACCACAGGCTTACCCGATTCGCCCAGCCGGCAGACTTCGCGCCAGATCACGTCCGAGGCCACAGCCGAGCCTCCAGGTGAGTCGATCCGCAACACCACCGCCCGCGCTCGGTCATTGTCGTGTGCCGCACGCAGCTGCGCCGACACTGTGTCACTGCCGGCCTGGCGGCCGAGAGGTCCCCGCCGAGACCGGCCGGTCGCTATTGCCCCACGGACTTCGACGAGGGCAACGTGACCGCGGCGGTGCGGCGGCAACGCGATCTTGCGGCGGGGCCGCCATCGATCGGCGAACAGCAGCTCAGGCTTGTCACCAGTTCGACCGCGCATCGCCTCGTACGCCTGATCGCGGTAGCCGAGCCTGTCGACCAGACCCGCTGCGTGAGCCTCCGAAGCCGTCCGCGGCCCCGTGTCGATCAGCTCACGAACTCGATCATGAGGGAGCCTGCGGTCAGCTGCGATGGTCTCCACAGCCTCGCTATAGACCGACTCGGTGAGCCGCTCGAGTGCCTCGTGATGCGCCTCGGTGAACTCGGTACGCAGCAACACGTCGGCCGCATTCTTGTACTCGTGCCGCTGTTCGAACTGCGGCTCAATGCCGAGCCGGTTGAGCGCTCCGCGTATGAATGTTGTCTCGATACCCACGCCGAGCAGCCCGACCTCACCGCCCGGCTGCAGCCATACCTCGCCGAACGCTGTCGCCATGACGTAGGCGGCCATGTTCCGCGAGCCCTCGGCAAAGCTCTCCGTCCACGCCAGCGCCGGCTTGCCGCTCGCAACGAAGGCCTTGACTCCCAATCGCAGCTCCTGCATCTCCGCCCACGGCCAGGTGCCACCGACCTTGGCGATCAGTCCGACGACGTGTCGGTCTTCGGCCGCATCGTGCAACGCGCGAAGCGTCGGACGGAGCAGCCGTCGGCCACGGGCTCGGAACCGGGCGATCGGATCGTCAGCCTCGGGCGAAAACAGAGGCTCACTGAGGTCGAGTTCCAGCAAGGTCTGCGGCCGTCGGCCGGGAAAGGCAGCCATGCCATCACCGTAGGCCCTCGCCTGTCCTCGACCGCAAGCGATGGCGGCTAGGCGCTCTTAGGAGGTGACCAGCTCCGGAGTCTTCTGCACCGTCTCGACTCCAGCCGCTGCTCGTCGTAGCGCACGACGCTCCCGTCGCGACAGCTTGCGCGCGTGGCGAATGTCGTACACGGCATCGCGATAGGTAGCCCGGGCGCCCCGCATCCACAGGGCCCGACGCCGCTGATAGAGCCAGAGGAAGCTGTCTGCCTCGGTGGCATCCTCGTGTGGGCAGCTCAACCCAGCCTCGTGCAGCGCTCGCAGGCCCGGTTGATAGACCTCGGTGAGCCAGCTCGTGCCGAGCTGTTCAGGGCTGGGCAGTCGCCCGAGACACCTCGCGAGCTCCCAGCCGTGCGCCTTGATCGTCTCGAGCAGCTCGAGGTAGCCGGCTGGGTTGGAGAAGGAGATGTCGAGGTCGGGCCGCACCAGCTGCAGGCCGCTTTCCTCCATGACCATCCGACGCAGTTCCGTGTGCACCAGCTGCGGAATGTCAACATCTGGCGACAAGCGATAGTTGGTCGCCAGCTGTACGACCTCGGCCTCGATAAATTCCTGGCCGCGCTGGTGGGCCAGCGCGACCCGATGGTGGCCGTCGGAGACGAAATATGCGCCGCCTACCTCGAAAACCGAGATCGCCGGGAAGTCGCCATCGGGGAATGCGGCTTCGAGTTTGCGCATCCGTGCTTCGGAGTCACGGCGCTGCGGATGAAAGTCGCGGTGGAATTCCGACGCCCGATCGACCGATCCGATGATCTTGTCCAACGGGATGCTGCGGACGCCGACGTACCCGTGCCCGCTGACCCGGAGCCGATCGGTGACCTCGGCCAGCGGTAGTAGGGAATCTGCTCGGGTCATGATCGTCTACACCTCCCTACGGCCGCGGACTTGTCAGCGTCTCGGCTGGCTATAGCCCGCTGGGACGCTGACAAGTCGCCAGTTACCTCATGCGGCGATCTAGTCGTTGGAACACCGCCGGCGGGGGCTTTGTTTCCCCAATCCGTGAGTTTCTGGCTACGCAGTTTGGATCGACAGCTCATAGAGCTCTTTCGCCGGATGACCTGCCTTCTCGTGGACGCGGGTGACTGCCTCCTTGTTCGGCCCGGTGATCAAGCAGAAGGCCCGACCAGTCGCGGGATCAAGCCAGGCGTGGTCGTAGCTGACCCCCTCCTCGCCCTGGACCTCGAGATCGCGCCGGTGAGCTTCCTCGAACTGCTCCTGGCTCACTCCAACGAATCCGTCGTGAACGTCCATGTACGTTGGCATCAAATGCTTCCCTCCATCGTTATCAGCGGTGGTGATCACCGCCGAATCCGCCACTGTGGCGGTTGCCTCAACTATCGGCGGGAGGGAGGGAGCTGACCATGACCGAGACGACGGGGTCCTTGATCAAGACTCCGGATCTGGATCTGCGGGCGGCGATGCGCGACCCATTCGCGATCGTCCCGCAGGTGCTTGATCTGGTACGGCTCAACGGCGCGATCTTCTTCCGATCCCACTTCCGCTCGCCCTGGGCATACACATCTCCGCCGGTCCTGGAGCTGGCCGGAGCATTGCCACCAGCGCCGGGCAGTCTCGTCTTGTTCCACATCGTTGCGGAGGGCAATTGCTGGATCGCCTTGGGTGATGGCGTCAAGCGGCATCTGAGCCGCGGCGACGTCGTGGTCATGCCGTACGCGGACGCGTACGCATCCGGATCTGAGGAGGAGGCCGAACCGATTTCCATTACCTCGCTGCTCCCGCCTCCGCCTTGGACGACGTTCCCGCAGATCGATTACGGCGGCGACGGCGAGAACACCCGTATGGTTTGCGGTTACCTCCGCGGCGACGCCGTACTGTTCGACCCCGTACTCCGGGCATTGCCACCACTGTTCGTGGTCAAACCGGCGGGCCCGGCCGCTGCGTGGGTCACCGCGAGCGTCGAGTATGCGTTGCAGGCCACCGAGCTGAACTCAACGAGTGCGAATCAACGCCTTCCCGAGCTGCTGTTCACTGAGGTGCTGCGGATCTTCCTCAGCGACAGCGCGCATCGTGACCTGACCGGATGGCTTGCCGCATTGCGCGATCCAGTAGTCGGCCCAGCGCTGGCACTATTCCATACCCGACCGGCCCACGACTGGACCGTCGCCGAGCTCTCCCGCGCCGTCGCCACCTCGAAGACGGTGCTGATCGACCGCTTCAACCTCTTGGTGGGCCGGCCGCCGATCCGCTACTTGACGGAGTGGCGGCTCAACTTGGCCTCCGGTCTGTTGCGTACGACGCAGTCCGGTATCACCGAGATCGCCACCCGCGTCGGCTACACCTCGGAGGAGGCCTTCAGCCGCGCCTTCAAACGGTGGCTCGGCAAGTCGCCCGCCCATTGGCGCGAGTCAAATGAATGAGACAAGTGCAACACAAGCGGTGTACTCGGCCGCTACCTGCTCAGGTGTCAGCGTTCCGGTGACCCGTCCCACCTCCAGAATTTCCAACCTTGCTCTGACGCCTTCGGCCTTGGAAACGTGCTCCTCAATATTCTGGGATTTCAGCAACTGAGTAGAAACAGCGGCCGCCAGCGAACAGAGGGCGGCGACGGTGCACAGCAGCTGCCACACCGGCGATGAGAGACCGAATGTTGCGTCGAGCGAGTCGGAGAGCGCCTTACCGCCAACAGCTGGCGCGCCAGCGAAGAGTGTCGCCAGTGCACCAGCCAATACGGCCAGGGTGAGCAGGCGCCGCTGTCGTGCCCGGGCCTTGATCAAGTACGTGCTTACTTGACCCCGAGTGCCCTGAATCAGATACGACAGATCGCCAGGAGGCGGTCCGGGTTGGCCAGGAAAGTATTGCGACATCACGGACTCCTCCGGGCAGCCGTCGAGTCAACTTTACGACTTCCCTCTATCTGGAACTGCTCGCGCAATGTCCGATTGCTCGCTCCGCTCGCGAGGATCGCGCTTGGAAGCCGCTGCCTTCCTCTCTCACTCGCAGACGAAAAGATGTCCGCTCGTTCGCTCGTCCAGGACAGCGCTGCGCCAGCCTGGCTCAGCACGTCGGGCGCGCGATTTCCGACGCTCGCAGCTGTAGGTGACGCCCTAATCCATGACGTGGTCGACCGAGTAGGCCGATGCCTGCAGATGGAACAGCTCCGCGTACTGACCACCGAGAGCCACCAAGTCGTCATGAGTGCCGTGCTCGACCACCCGTCCATGATCAAGAACGTAGATCCGATCAGCGGTGCGCACCGTAGAGAACCGATGCGAAATGATCAAGGCGCTGCGTCCCCGAAGTACCTCGTGCAGTGAGGAGAACAACTCATATTCTGCCCTGGCATCCAGAGCTGCGGTTGGTTCATCGATGATCAACAGCGGGGCACTGCGATAGAACGCGCGAGCGATCGCCACCTTCTGCCACTGGCCGCCGGACAGCTCGTGCCCGCCGGCGAAGCGACGGGACAGCGGAGTCTGATAGCCGGCCGGGAGCGCAGCGAGGAACGACTCGGCGTCCGCGATCTTGGCCGCCTCGCGGATCGCAGCATGATCTATGTCCTCGTCCGGTCTAGCTATCGCGATGTTCTCCTCCGCGGAGAGCGCGTACCGGACAAAATCTTGGAAGATGATCGCAACGCGCTCGCGGAACAGCTCAGGCCGGAAGCTGCGTACGTCGATGCCATCCCACCGCACGGCTCCGCTTCCGGGCTCGTACAGCCCGGCGATCACCTTCGCGAGCGTGGTCTTGCCTGAACCGTTCTCACCAACCAGCGCCACGACCTCGCCGCGGTTGATCTCGATGTCGGCGGACTGCAGCGCGAGCTGGCTGCGGCCAGGATAGGAGAAGCTCACCGCATCGGCCCGCATGCGATGAAACTCCGTCGGCGGTGCGATCTCGCGGGTGCCGCCCTCCGCAGCCGGTGCCAAGGTGAGGAAACCGTCCAGATCATCGATGAAGGAACCCGATTCGAAGATCGCTTGGACGCCGGTGAAGCCGGAGTGCACCTGACCAGCCAGAATGCGGATGGCGACCAGCGCGGCAGCGGCTTCCGAGATGCTCAGCCGACCGATGAAGATCAACCACACCAGCACCAACAGCGTCAGCGCAAGCAGCACGGCTGAGCCGAAGCTACCGATAGCGCCCAGCCTGGATCGGTGCCAGAGATGTTGTGCAAGATCACGAAGGTATTCGGTGTACAAGAGGTTCAAGCGCGTGCCGAAGTTCCGCGCCAGCCCGAACGCCCGGACTTCCTTGGCTTCGTCTCGGCCCGTCTGCACCCAGGTCAGGTAGTTCCGCATTCGCGTCGATTCCGACTGCCGAGCCAGAAAATCGAACTCCAGCTGACTCTGCCGTCGACTGGTGATCAACACTGGTACGCCGCCAATGATCAGCAACGGCAGCAATGCGGGATGCAGCAGCACGATCGCGACCGCCAGCCCGGCACTCGCCGCAGCAGCCCCGATGGTTGCCACCAGCCCGTAGGTGATCTGGTATGGGCGCGTCAGGGCACTCGCCTGAACGCGCTGCAGGCGATCGTAAAACCGAGCTGACTCGAACTTGCGAAGATCGACACGGGTGGCCACCCGCAAAACGCGCTGCCACATGATCGCCGCGACAAGCTCGGCGGTGTAGCGGCCCAGCCCGACCTGCACCGAGGCAATGACCGCGGTCGCCGCAGTGAGCCCGGCAAGCAGTAGGACTGGCTGCGCCAGACTCCAGAAGTTCCCGCCGCTGCCCGAGATCTCCAAGACGGCAGTCAAGGCCAGCTCAATGGCAACGATCTGGAATAACAAAGCGACGGCATTGAGAATTTGCAACCCAATTAGCGCCGCGAATGGGGCCCGTGCAGACTGCCAGACCATGGACAAGCTTCGCGCGATGAGGCGGGTGAGACGG
Source organism: uncultured Actinomycetota bacterium (assembly GCA_963815975.1). Taxonomy (GTDB): domain Bacteria; phylum Actinomycetota; class Actinomycetes; order Propionibacteriales; family Propionibacteriaceae; genus Microlunatus. The sequence goes on along the minus strand of CAWFJC010000017.1, from coordinate 36,385 downwards.
CCAACCGACTTTCGCTGGTCCTGCGCTGGAGTTGCGAGGTCCATCGGGTCGATTTCACTCACGGTTGCATCGTAGGGTTGCTGGAACGCGCGCGTGGCGAGTTAGGGGAAGCGGATTGGCTCTCCACGGGCGTCGGCTTGCGCAGAGGCGTACTGGAAAGGGTGAGGCATGGGCAACGGAGCCGATTCGGGCCAACACGGTCCGCAGTCGCCGGAACTGATCCGCAACGTGGTGCTCGTCGGGCCGGCAGGCGCCGGCAAGAGCACGCTGTTCGAGGGTTTGATCACTGCGCGTACGCCGGCTCGGCATGTACGCGGCGAACCGGCGCCGACGCAGGCACTCGCTGCCGCCTCCATCGCCAGTGGCGATGTCGTGATCAATCTCCTCGACACACCCGGCAACCCCGACTTTGTCGGCGAGGTGCGCGCCGGACTGCGCGCCGCCGATGCGGTGCTGTTCGTGGTCTCGGCGAGCGATGAGATCGACGATGCCACCCGAATGTTGTGGCGTGAGTGCGAGTCGACGAACATGCCGCGGGCAATCGCGGTAACCAAGCTCGAGCAGTCTCGCGCGGACTACGAGGAAGCCGTTGCGCGATGCCGACGGGTCTTCGGCGACGTGCAACCACTCGGCGTACCGCTGATCGAGGACGGCCACGTCGTCGGTGCGATCAACTTGCTGCGTCGCAGCGTCACCGACTATCGAAGTGGGGAGCCGGTCAGGCGTGAGCCTGATGAAACCGAAGCCGGGATGATCGAGGAGTACTGGGATCCCTTGATCGAATCGATCATTGAAGAATCCGAGGACGAGACCCTGCTGGATCGGCATCTCAGTGGCGAACAGATCGACCTGGACATCGTGATGCCCGACCTGCGCGCAGCGGTGGGTACGGCGCGCTTCTTCCCGATCATCCCGGCGCACGCACCGACGGGGATGGGCATCGAAGGGCTGTACGAGTTGTTCGAGCAGGGCTTCCCGTCGCCGGCATCCTCGCCACTGCCAACGGTATACAAGCCAAGCGGAGTCACATTCGGCCCGGTGAGCTGCGACCCAGACGGTCCATTGGTCGCTGAAGTGGTACGAACGACCAGCGACCCGTTTGTCGGCCGGCTCTCCTTGGTCCGGGTGTTCTCCGGAACACTCAGTCCGGACACTCCGCTGCATGTCTCGGGGCACCTGCAGCAGTTTGCTTCTCATCATGTCGACGCCCATCCCAATCACGACAGCGATGATCGAGTTGGTCCGCTCACCGCACCGCTGGCGGAGGAGGCGAGGCCAAAGCCGTACGCGATCGCTGGTGATCTTGTTCTGGTCTCCAAGCTCGCGGCCGCGGAAACCTCCGACACCTTGTCGAGCAAAGCCCAACCTGCACTGGTCGAACCGTGGCTGCTGCCCGAGCCGCTGCTCCCAGTGGCGGTACATGTCAGCTCTCGTGGTGATGAGGAGAAGCTGGGGTCGGCGCTACAACGGCTGGTCGCTGAGGACGTCACGATGCGGCTGGAGCACAATGCTGAGACCCATCAGCTTGTGATCTGGGCGATGGGCCCGGCACATGTCGACAAGCTTCTGACAGCGTTGCGGGAGTCCTGGCACATCCAGGTTGATGTCGAGCCGGTACGTACCTCGCTCCGCGAGACCTTCATCCGTCCCATCACGGCACAGGGCCGATTGGTCAAACAGTCCGGCGGACATGGTCAGTACGCGGTCTGCATGATGGAGATCGAGCCGCTGGCACGCGGTGCTGGCTTTGAATTCACCGAGCGCGTGGTGGGTGGAGCCGTACCTCGGCAGTTCATCCCCTCCGTCGAGAAGGGAATTCGCAGTCAGCTGCCCAAGGGCGTACTTGCCGGCTATCCCCTGGTTGATCTTCGGGTGACCTTGGTCGACGGCAAGGCGCATTCGGTCGACTCCTCGGATATGGCGTTCCAGACGGCGGGAGCCATGGCACTTCGCGACGCGGCGAATGAATCGACGGTTGCGCTCCTGGAACCGATCGACAAGGTGGAGATCACGGTCGCCGATGATTCGGTCGGCGCCGTATTGGCCGATCTGCGCGGGCGCCGCGGTCAGGTGCACGGCACGGAGACCGCCCCGGACCTGCCGGGTTACGCGGTTATTCATGCCGAGGTGCCGGCACATGAGCTGTCGCGGTACCCCATTGATCTGCGTTCGGTGTCGCACGGCACCGGCACGTTCAAGCGGTCCTTCGTGCGTTATGACTACATGCCCGCCGCGCTGGCCCGGGAGGTCATTACGGCTTAGTCTCGCCGCAAGAGATATTGCGTACTGGACAGAAATTTCGCAACATTTTCAGTTACCAGAAGGTCTTTTCGCAATTTTCTTGGTATGCGCGTGGCAGGGCTTGATGATGGGTAGCGCTCGTGGTTTAGTGCAGGTGTGGCCGAGAAGCGCGCCACAACCAATCTTTCATGACGAAAGGGTGGCGCGCTCATGGCGAACTCCCTTCTTACGGTCATCCCCGATCGGCCTGTCGTCCCCAATCGGCCCGTCGGCCCTAATCAGCCTGTCATCTCCCCAGAGCCGCGTTCCGCCCGTGAGGAGCTGGCCGAACGTACTCGCGCGTTGCTCCTGGAAGCCGAGACGGCGGGGCCCGTCCGGCGGCAGCAGGTCATCGATGAGGTCATCACCTCCCATCTGTGGCTTGCGGAGAAGCTGGCCCGACAGTTCCGGCACCGCGGCGTGGATGACGACGATCTCGTCCAGGTTGCCTACACCGGGCTCGTCGAGGCATGCCTACGCTTCGATCCCCATCAAGGCTCATTCGTCGGGTTTGCGGAACCCACCATCAGCGGAGTGCTCAAGCGGCACTTTCGTGATCACGGCTGGACCGTTCGCCCGCCACGCCCGACTCAGGAGCTAGCCGCGAGCATCTGGCGTCGGTGGCCGTCGCTGGTTCAGGAGATGGGCAGCCTGCCGGGCGCCCGAGATCTCGCCGATGAGTTAGACGCGACGGTTAACGCGGTGCAGCAGGCCCGGATAGCGAGTGAGGGCTACAGCGCCTTGTCCATCGACACTGCCATGTCTCGAGGAGTCTGCTTTCTCTCGAGCGAGAGCGACGATGACAAGGCTCGGATGGAGACGCGATTGATCATCGACCGCGCCGTGGCACGACTGGAGGAATCCGAACGCCGGCTGATCTGGCTGCGGTTCTTCGAGCAACGTTCGCAATCCGACATCGCCGATGAGCTTGGTATCAGCCAGATGCAGGTCTCGAGGCTGCTCTCGCGACTGCTGCTCAAGTTGCGCAGCATGATCGGTGAACCAGAAAGCGCCGCCGCCTCGTAGCCGAGCCTCAAACCCGGCCCGTGAGGACCTGGGCAACAAGATCACGCCTACTGCGTACGCCGGTCTTGTCGAAGATCGACTTCAGATGATCTTTGACCGTGTACGCGGACAGGTGCAGCTCTGCGCCGATTGCCTTGGTTGATGCCCCTCGCAGCACGAGCAGTGCGACCTCGGATTCCCGGCGGGTCAGTCCGAGCGAGCTGAGGACCAACTGTGCGGTGCTGCTTGGGTGGGCGGACTCGATGATCACTGCGATGTCTTCATCCACCGAGCCGTGCAAATGTGTTGCATGAACGAGTAGCCAACCACCGTTGACGGTCCGCACCCGTGCCGTCGGCGAGGACCCAGGTGCGGCTGTGCCACGGTCGATGCTCTGCAGGCACGCCGCTACGGAGTAGATGGCAGTCGGCAGCCGGCCTGAAGTGGCGGAGTAGTCGGCGATCCCGGCCAGCAAACGTTGAGCCTCACTGGTTATCGCGGCGAGAGTGTGGTCCGGATGCAGGACGAGGACCCCGGGAGCAATGGTGGCGATCCCTTCGCTCTCCGAGGGGGCAAGGCTGAGCCGGCACCCATTGCCAAGGTTTGCCGCTAGCCGCGCGATGAGACGCACCTCGGCAGGCGTAAACCCATACGGCGACTCGGCCCGGTGCAGGCATAAATAGCCCCAACATCCGGACGGGGTAACCAGTGCAGCACGAAGCTCGTCACCAAATCCGATGGGCGCCATGATGTCGCGAAATCGTGCGCTGCCAGCCCGCTCACCGCGAGTGACCGAGTCGAGCGTCGCCACGTGGCGAGCGCCGGCGGCCAGCGACTGGAACTTGTTCACGTCGTCCTCACCGAACTCGTTGGCGAGGAATCGATCAGCGACACCGACCAATGGTTCCTCGGCAAAGACGCCAGTGAACAACAACGTCCCCGGGTCAGCCGTGGCCAAGAAGACGGCGTCGACGGGAAGCAGAGCATGGATAGCCCGCACCACCTCAGCTTGAAAAGCCGTGCCGCGTAGTCCCGAGTAACAGCGGCGCACCAGATCATCCGCGCGCCGCGCGACCGCGCGGCTTTGTTCCACAACGCCATCCTCCCCCGCATTGTGTTTGAGAAACATCCCTCCTTGGAGGGATGGTGGAGCGGTCCGGGCGAGCCGACGATGGCGGCATGACCAACAACAAGCAGATCGTCGAGCAGTTCATCACCGCCCTATTCACCGACGGGGACCTGACGGCCGTCGACCGTTACCTCGATCCACACTTCATCAACCATGACCCGCCGTTGCCGAGCTCGCCGGACGGCTCGGAAGGCATGCGTCAGGCAGCGGTGATCTTCCGCAACGCCTTTCCTGACTGGCGAAGCGACCAACAGCACATGATCGCCGAAGGTGATCTTGTAGCCGAGCATTTCGTCGCCCATGGCACCCACCGCGGCTCCGTGATGGGCGAATCGCCCACCGGGCGCGACGTGGTGCTCCGCGGGGTCAATATCTTCCGCATCGCCAACGGCAAGATCACGGAACGGTGGGGGCGTCTTGACGATCTCGGGCTACTTCAACAGCTCGGGCTTGCAGCACAGCCGATGGCGGCGCGCGGAGGCGTAGCCTCCGGTCGCTCTGGCGGGCACAGCAGTAGCCTCGGCGTCGTGGCAGGAAGCTCACGGTCAGTGGCGGTTGTTGGCGGCGGCTTCGGCGGAGTCGGTGCGGCTGTGATGCTGCACCAAGCCGGCTACGAGAACGTCACGGTCTTCGAGCGCGGCGAGCGCGTCGGCGGAGTCTGGCACCACAACACCTATCCCGGGGCGGCGTGCGACGTACCCTCCCATCTCTACGAGTTCTCCTTCGCCCCTAACCCACGGTGGTCGCGCCGGTACGCGCCGCAGCCCGAGATCCAGGCCTACCTCGAGAAGGTCGCCCGAGATTTCGGCGTACTCGACCGGATCCGTACCGGTACCGAGGTGATCAGCGCGCACTGGCAGGAGGCCCGTGACACGTGGTTGATCAAGACCAGCGCTGGTGATCATGAGGCCGATGTGTTGATCACCGCCTGCGGACAGCTCTCGGTTCCCAAGCTGCCAGCGATCGAGGGGCTCGAGACCTTCGAGGGCCCGGCATTCCACACCGCCGAGTGGCGGCACGACGTGGACCTTTCCGGAAAGCGTGTCGCCGTCGTTGGAACCGGTTGCAGCGCAATCCAAGTCGTGCCGGCGATTCAGCCGATCGTCGATCGATTGAGCGTCTACCAGCGCTCCCCGGCGTGGACGATTCCGCGGCTTGACTTCCGCTATTCGGCGCTCGCCCAGCGCGTGTTTGCCCGTGTCCCGGCGTTGCAACGGCTCGACCGGGCCGCCGCGTTCGGCTTCTTCGAGTTCGGCACGCTGGCCTTGACGAGCCAGCCCTGGCTCAGGCCGGCCTTCCGGGGGCTCGCGCGCCACCAGATCACCAAGACGATCAAGGACCCCGAGCTGCGCCGCAAGGTGACCCCCATGGATGAGGTGGGCTGCAAGCGCATAATGCCGACCGACGCCTGGTACCCGACGCTGACCAGGCCCAACGTCGAACTCATCACCGATCCGATCGCTGCGGTGACCCGACGCGGCATACAGACCGACAACGGTTCCGAGAATGCCGTAGACGTGATCATCTTCGCGACCGGTTTCAAGACCCATGGCTTCGTCACGCCGATGGAGATCACGGGTCAAGGCGACCGCACGCTAGCGCAGGTCTGGGACCGCGTGCCACGCGCGTATCTCGGCCTCAGCGTCCCGGACTTCCCGAATCTCTTCCTGCTCTACGGGCCAAACACCGGTGGCGGCGCAGGTTCGGTGATCTACATGATCGAGGCTGGCATGCGCCACGTGATCTCGGCGCTCGATGCTCTCGGGCAGGCCGACGGTCAGCGGATCGAGATTCGACAAGAGGTCGCCGACAGCTTTGATGCCGAGCTGCGCAGCGCACTCGCAGGAACGGTGTGGCACAGCGGCTGCACGAATTGGTATGTCGACGAGAACGGACACGATCCCAATCAGTGGCCGTGGACCTTTACGAGCTACCGCCGGCGAACGGCCCGAGTGGATCCCGCGGCATATCAGATCGGCGCCCGGCCCCGCGCTTAAGGCATCGGCCCTGTGGGCTGACGGCCCTGGAAACTCGACGACGCTGCCCGCAGCTGGCGGGAGTAGAGTCGACAATGTCCGCTTTCGGACCAAGAGTCCCCCGCCTGGCCGGGCCGCCGCGAGCCGAGCCCCGACAGAAGGGAAGGTCGATGAGGCTCACCAACCCCAGGACATCATGAGCTCGACTGCCGTGATCGCCATGTTGCTCCACGAAGCGATGGGCAGCAGCTTTCAGGTCGAAGTAACGTTCGCGGTAGGAGTCGGGCCGTCCGCGCCGACGGCAATCTGCGCGACGGGATTGCTGAGCAACTGATGGAGGACCTCTCCGCGATCGCGTCAGCTGACGACGTCGAAGGCTGAGAGGCCGGTGAACTGATCGAGACCGTGCATCGCCAGGAGTTCCAGAGCGACGTCCCCGACGAGGCTCATGCGTGGCTTCGCAGGGTGTACGCGGACCACCAGGTCAAGATCGCTGGCAGTACTGAGGATTTCGCCTTCTCTGCCGACCTCATCAGCCTTGATGGGATGACGTTCGGCACCATCGCACACTCGATGGCCGTTGAGGTCGAGAGCGCTGATGGTCTCCGGGATCTCTCGATCATCGAGCACCAAGAGGGTGAGCCACTGCGACTCAGATTCGGCCGCGACAGCGTCAATCTGAGACCAGATGATTGCTATCTGCTGCTTCCCGATCGGCCCCTCTCGGTGGCCTGGAGATCGATCGGCGTTGGTGTGACCACGCTGTCATTGGAGGAATTGCAACGTGACGCGGTCGGCCGGATCGATCATGCAAAGCTCGAGATCGACTTCAGCCGGCCTATTACTCCAGCCGCTGGTCGGCACTGGTCGCAGACCGTCCGCTACGTGCGCAATGCGATCAGCAACAGCCCGATGCTGGCCTCTGCACCGCTGGCTCGCCGAGAGTTAGGCTGGCTGGTCAACAGTGCCGCCTTGACGTGCTTCCCCAACTCAACGCTCGACGCTGGGTCGATCTTGTACACCGGCGACACGCCGCAGCCGCTTCGTCGCGCGCTGTCGTTCATCGATGAGCACGCTGGCGACCCGATCACACTTGACGAAATCGCCGCGGCAGCGAAGCTCAGCCCGCGCGGGGTGCAGGCTGCGTTCCGCCGACACCTGGATACCACGCCGCTGTCTTATCTGCGTGGCGTACGAATGGAACGTGCGCACCGCGATCTGCAAGGTGCTGAGCCGGGGAACGGCGTCAGCGTGGCAGCACTGGCTGGCAAGTGGGGCTTCACCCATCTTGGTCGTTTCGCCGTCGATTACCGGCGCCGATTCGGCACGTACCCGAGCCAGACGCTACGTAGCTGAGCTGCGCTCGCGGGCCCTCTCGGTGGGCAGCAGTCCCGTCGAGACGAGTCGCTGCGCGACATCGCCGATCTTGCTCTGGTGATCGCGCGCAGCGCGGCGCAGCTTGTTGAAGGCAGCCATGGAGTCCACCTGATCCCGGGCCATCAGATAGCCCACGCCCCGCTCGATGATCACCCGATAGTCCAGCGCATATTGCAGCTGCGCGGCCAGTTCGTCGGCATTGTGAGCGGCGACGGCTGTAGCCAGAGTGGATTCGATCACATCGCGATAGCGGGCCAAGGCTTGACACTCGTCGTCCTGCCAGACGTGCGGCCGGTCGTAGAACACGTCAAGAGTGCCAACGGTGACACCGCCCAGGCGTACCGGCAGACCCAACACAGCGCGTACCGCATGCGGACGGATTGCCAAGGCAAGGTCGGGCCAACGCGCTTCGGCGGTGACGTCGGTACTGGCAACGACTGTGTTGTTGACAAACGCCTCAGTGCACGGGCCCTGCCCGGTGTCACTTTCGGCCAGCTCGAGCATGCGGCCGGGTCCATCTGAGGCAGCCACGTAGCGTGGCACGTTCTGCTCGTCAGCCAGCATGATGCCGCTGCCCGTGACACCAAAGAGGTCGACACAAGCCTCCGTCACGTGCCGGAGTGCCTCGACCACGCTGATGCCCGGTTTGCCCAGCGTGGCGAGCCGGCGGATGCTGGCTGCGAGGCCTTCGGGATCAATTGCCATGGCATTGAGTATCCGGTCTGGGACCGACGAGGCGTATGCCATCCGGCAGGTAGGACTGAATCGCAGCAAAGATCTGAGCCTCCGCGGGACCGAGCCGACCGCAGTGCCCGTTGATCAAGGCCTGGGCAATGTCACGAACCTTGACGTGGCCGTTCTGCGAGAGTCGGACCAGCAATGACCACGCCTGCTCCGGGCTGATGGCGAATCGTTGTGCTAGCAGCCCAGTCGCCACGCCGATCTGCTGCCGGCGGGCCAGGGCGTCCTTGAGTTGTGCGATCTCCGCCTCCAGCTGCGCCACCCGGCTGGTCTCCAAACTCGCGAAGACCGGACCAATCCCGATTGGCGACTGCGAAACCTCGGCGTGCCGCTGCGAGACCATGTCACCTCGATGGCGTCAGGTCCGCAGACACAGGGCGGATAACCGATATAAACCACAGCGAGTCTAGTCGCCACTCGAAGCCGTCGCAGGAGGACAAGGGAACGGCCCCGCAGCATGTCTGCTCAGCTACGGGGCCTAGCGTGGCGGCTGATCCTAGGTTGTGCTCGCCACCCTGTTATTCGACTTACCCAATCGGCGACAAGCCAACGCCGACATGGCGATGAACCTTCCGCTAATGCCGCTCGTGTGCCCTGGACGCTGAGCGCACTCGATGTTGATCATGGCTGTCTTGATCAACATCTGGAGGCGAGCAGCTGCGTTTAGTGGATACCGTGGGGTCAGTGAGAGCAACTTGAGCGTGGCTCTCACATGCGTTTCTCAGGAACTTTTTCGTTTTTTGGATAGTCAGAGGGTTGTCGCCGGCACTAATTCAGTGGTTACATCTTGCTGTGGCCGAGAAGCGCGCCACGCCCGCATTTCTTCACGAAGGGTGACGCGCTCATGGCGATCACCGAAACTTTTCACTTTTTCGCCCCAGCAGGTCTCCCGGGAGGAGCTTGCGGCCCACACTCATGATCTTCTCGTTGCTGCCGAGACGGCGGGGCCGGTGCAGCGAGAGCGGATCATTGGAGAGGTGGTGACGTCCCATCTCTGGTTGGCTGAAACGCTCGCGCGGCGGTTTAGGCATCGCGGCGAAGACCAGGAGGACCTGATCCAGGTCGCCTGCGCCGGATTGGTTGAGGCGTGCCAGCGCTTCGACCCCCACCAGGGCTCGTTCATTGGCTTTGCGGTGCCGACGATCACTGGCGTACTCAAACGGCATTTCCGTGATTTTGGTTGGGTGGTACGGCCGCCGAGGCCAACCCAAGAACTGGCGTCGACCATTTGGCGGCGCTGGCCCACGCTGGTGCAGCGGATGGGCGGCCTACCCCGCTCCCAAGATCTCGCCGACGAGCTCGGAGAACCGGTTGGTGCGGTACAGCAGGCTCGGTTCGCAAGCCTGGGCTACAGCGCCTCATCTATCGATCTGGCGATTTCGCGAGGGATCTGCTTCTGCTCCAACGAGACGGACGAAGACATTGATCGTGCCGAGGCGCGGATGATCATCGACAAGGCATTGGCTGATCTGGATGAGGATGAGCGGCGGCTGATCTGGCTGCGGTTCTACGAGCAGCGATCTCAGGCGGATATCGCCGAGGAGATCGGCACCAGCCAGATGCAAGTCTCGCGGGTGCTGTCGCGTCTGATGGTCAAGATGCGCTCGATCATCGGGCTACCCGATGCGCTGCCCGCCGCCTCGTAGCGAGGCTGGCCCCGGGCCGGCGTACGGGTGCCGGCCCAGGGCGTGCTCTGAGCTGCTCAGATAGGAGGGTGGCTCGGGAGAATTAGGGGTTGTGTGCGCGGCAGGACTGGCTCATCGTCCGATTTCTGAGGTGCTGCGTCGGCCATAGCGTGCAAGGGAGAAGGAGCGGTGGCACGCCGCTCGACATTCTGGCCCAGCACCCCGAGGAGCACAACGTGTATGCCAAAGCCCCAACTTCAGTACTCGAATCACCCGTTCAGCAGCCAACAATTGACCAGGCACAGCACTCTGCTCCCCGACCGCGGGCGCGCAACATCCGGCGTGGCAGCCTCGCGGCCTCCGGACTCGCGGCACTAACGCTGGTTCTCGCCGCATGTGGCGGCGGCACGTCGGCCTATGGTGCCGGTGGCTATGGCGCGCCATCGGCAACGCCAAGTGCTGCAGCCGGGACGGCCGCCACTGTTGATCTTCGTACGGTGAGTCTCGGCCAGGTCCTGGTCGATGCTCAAGGCCGAACGCTCTACCTGTTCGAAGCAGACAAAGGTGGCAAGTCCAACTGCGAGGGCCCATGCGCCACTGCTTGGCCACCGCTCCTCAGTACTGGCGCGCCGCAAGCCGCCATGGGCGCATCCGCCAGCCTCCTCGGCACCACAGCGCGGGGCGATGGCACGACCCAGGTGACCTACGCCGGTCATCCCCTCTATTACTTCGTCGGCGACAAAGCGCCAGGTGACACGACAGGCCAAGACATCGATCAGTTCGGTGCCAAGTGGTACGTGCTGGCCAAGGACGGCAAGAAAATCGACAACGGCTGACGGAGCTCCCAGCCCAGCCAGCCAGTGTCGTTCCACGGCGTAGCCCTCATCGGCTGGCTGGCGCCCGCTCTCAGGTGCTCGGCGTTATTACGCCGAGCCGATGGGCGATTGTCGCCGCTTCCACCCGATTGGTGACGCCGAGCTTGCTGAGGATGTTGGACACGTGCAACGTGGCCGTCTTCGGGCTGATGAAAAGCGTCTCCGCAATCTGACGGTTCGTAGCTCCGGTCGCCACCAGGGTGAGGACCTCCTGCTCCCGAGCCGTGAGGCCGAGCTGCGCCAGGGGCGACGACGACTCGGTGGTGGACGTGGCTTTCTCGCTATCCATGCTCAGGTTGATACGGCCGCGGCGCGCCAAGCCCTCAATTTCGGCGCAGAGCGGCAAGGCGCCCAGACCGCGTGCCATCGCGTACGCCCCACGTAACAATGTCTCGGCCCGTCCCCGGGCGAGACCAGCCAGCAGCAGCGCCTCAGCCTCACGCCAGCGGGCGTAGGCAGCTGGGTACGGCTCGGCGAGCCGCTCCCAGGACTCTGCGGCCGTTTTCCAGAGCTCGGCATTGCTACGGCCCGCGAGTCTGGCAAGCTCCGCATCGCAAACAACGGCACAGGCCCACATGCGAGGTGTCGGCACCGAATCGTCGGGCTGCTCAGGCGACATCCGAGCGCCGAGCTCGCGACCCAAGCGGTCTCCGAGCCCGCGTGCCTCCGCCAACTCTGATTCGGCGCGGCGCGCCCGCGCGAGGTCGGCACGGTCAGCGGCCGCACGTACTCCGATGACATAGAGCGGCGCAGCGAAAGCGAGCTCCACGGCGTCGACCTGCAAACCCTCGGCGATAGCGGCGTCAGCATCGGCGAATCGGCCCTCCAGCAGGGCCAGCTCTGCCCTTGCAACGAACAGCGGCGTAGCGAACCACGGCTGCTTCACCGTGCGCAGATAGGCCTCGCCGGCCTCCGCAAGACACTCCGCAGCTACGTCTGCACGGCCTCGGCCGATCGCCAATCGGCCGCGGGCCGAGCAGATGAGCACCCGGGTGGCAGCTAGTTCAGGAGCGGCCCGGTCTGCTGCACGGCGCAGTAGCACGTCAGCTTCGTCCCAGCGGCCGAGCGCAAACAGCGCACGCCCGGCGGTCGCGGTGAGGAACGGGCTGTGCCACCGCCCGAGCCCGTGGCTGGCCGCCTGCTCAGCACCCTCCAGCGCGACCTTGGCCGCTGCATCGAGCGCTCCCAAGGTTTCCAGCAGTCCGGAGAGCATCGCGTAGCAGCGGGCTACCTCATCTACCCTGCCGACAGCCTCGGCGATCCGGCGCGCCTCAGTCAGCTCCTGGACGCCCGCTTCAAGATCACCGAGAAAGGCCAGGTCGACCCCCAGTGCCTTGCGGGCGTCGCCCTCCTGCGCCAGGGCGCCGACCTGCTGAGCGATCCGGATCGCCTCTTCGCACAGCTCCCGGGATTCCCGGTGGCGTCCTTGGCCGATCAGCGCCTCGGCGAAGGCAGCGAGCACCTGGGCTCGCTCGGCTCTCGGCGGTAGCGCTGGCACCAGGCGTACAGCGGCCTCATATTCCGCTATCGCATTCTGGCCGCCAGTCGCATGGAGATAACCGCCGAGCAGCGCGTGCAGCAGGCCGGCGCGTACGGGGTCTCCGGTCTCATCGACCGCGCCGAGGGCTGCCTTCGTCAAGGTGATTGCCCTGCTCGGGTCACCGGCGAGATAGGCCGACTCGGCCGCATACCGCAGCACCGAGACACGGTCCAGGCCCAGTCGCTGCTCGGCATCGGCAACCTGATCCCAAAGCTCGAGAACCGTCTCGAAATGACGCCGCGCGTCAGCGAAGCCGTACGCCGCCTGGGATTGCAACCCGGCTTCCAGTGCGGCAGGCAGCGCCTGCGCCGGCTGATGTGCCCTGACCCAGTGGTAGGCAAGCCGAGCCGACCTGTCGCCATGACCCGGATCGGCGGCCCCGCGGCGCTCAGCGAGTGCTTTGGCAAAGGCGGCATGCAGCTGAGCCCGCTCGCCGGGCAGTAGGTCGCCGTACAGCGCCTCCTGGGTAAGCGCGTGTCGGAAGGCGTACGTCTCGGTGTCGGGATCGGGAACAAGCACCTGGTGGGCGACCGCGTTGCGCAGCGCAGCAAGCAATTCGGGCTCAGGAAGGTCGCTGACAGCGGCAAGCATCTGGTGCTCCACCGGTCCGCTTGCAGCGGCAACGATACGGAGGGTCGCCTGGGTGTCCTCCGGCAAGACCTGCACGCGGCTCAGCAGCACGTTCTCCAGGCTTGGCGGCAGATTGGGGCTGGCGTTGCGGTCGCGTACGGCGGCAAATAGTTCCTCGGCGAAGAACGCATTACCACCGGATCGCCGGAAGATCTGCTCCACCAGATCCGTTGCCGGACTGCCGCCCAGACTGCCCTGGAGGAGCTGCGCGATCTCCTCACGATCAAAGCGATCGACATCCAGCCGGTCAACTCGCTCACTGCGGTCCAATTCGGCGAGGAAGGGACGGACCGGATGGCGGCGGTGCAGGTCGTCGGTGCGGTAGGTCAGCACCAGCAGCAATCCCGTCCGCAGGTTGCGGACCAAGAACGTGAGCAAGTCCAGAGTCGAGCGGTCGGCCCAGTGCAGGTCCTCGATCACCAACACTGTCGGGGATCGTTTCGCCAAGCGATCCAGCAAGCCGAGAAAAGCCTCGAACAGCCTTGCCTGAGACGACGAGCTGACGACCCGCGAGCCGGACGTCCACTCGGCCGCGTCATCGGGCGCCCCGAACTCAGGCAGCATCCGGGCCAGGAGTGCTCGGCCCGGCCCGACGAGATCGGCCAGCAGGGCAGAATCGAGACGCCGGCCGAGACCGCGAAGCGCCTGGATCACCGGGCCGTACGGTAGCGATCCTTCGCCTAGTTCGATGCAGCCGCCGACCAGTACCAAACCGCCCGCCTCGCTGACCTGGTCAGCAAACCGAGTGACCAGCCGGGTCTTGCCGACGCCGGCTTCTCCGCCCACGCAGAGCGTGACCGGATCGCCGACGCGGGTGGACTCGAATGCGGCGCGTAGCCGGTCGAGCTCAGCTGTGCGACCGACGAAATGCGAGGTGGCGACGCTCCCCGCCATGGCGAGGAGTATGCCCCGTACGGCCTCGGATTGGAACCGGTCGACGGCAGGATCACTCATGGCTGCCGTCCTGGCCGCGAGCGTCGGGAATCGCGTGCCCGCCGCAGGGAGGAGAAGCGAGCGGAGGCATTCTTTCCTTTGCGCGCGACGACGACGGTGGCGGATTCAATGCGCGCGATGCGCGAGCGGCCTTCAAAAATGGCGGCGGAGCACGTAGTGCGCGACATTGCGGCCCAGTTCGACGCCGGCCACGTGCTCGACGCGCGTGGGTTGCCCGGCGTAGATCCGACTGAGTGCCGCCTCCTGCGCGGCTCCCGAGAAACTGGTAAACGACCACTGCACGCCCGGCAGCGCCTCGGATCGAACCGAACATCATGGCCAGGTTTCGGGTGGGATGGACGGTCGCCGGCTGAACGCCCGGAGTACGGATGAGCTGCAGGACCGTCCGGTTCCACTCGATGACCGGATCCACGGTGGGCGGGGCTGCGGCTTCGGCGCGTTGGGGGGTAGCCAAACCGAAGCCAGCAGCCACGACTGAGAAAGCGATGGTGGCGGTTAATGCCAAGGGTCTCTGGCGAATCACTGGAACAACTCCGCTCGCGTCGTGGGATCGGCGCTTATGACCGTAGGTTTCGCGGGGCCCCGGGCGAATCGGACGAATCTTGTGAGTTGCTGGGCTCGGACTCCTAGGTTTCGTGCCTCAGGAGTCCTAGCGCGGGCACGTTATGCAGCACATGCGTGAAAAGGGCCCGCCCGTTGCGGCCAGACGGGTACGTTTCGCCGCTCAGCCGTCAAAAACGACCCGACGGGCGCGGCGAGCCGCGGCCGACCGGCCGCGCGGCGACAGCACCGGTTTGCCGTACAGGGCGGCGGGGAATACCTCATGCATGACATTTGATCCCCTGACGAGTTGCGCAAGATCATCGCCACCAACTTGGACGGCACCTTCGTTTGCATGCGGCAGGCCGCGAAACACATAGTGAACACGACGCTGACCGCGCCACCAGCGCGGCAGCAGCCGGCCGGGCTGCATCGCTCGTCACTCAGCGTCTCACCGCGAGCCGTCGCACCCGCGAGCCGCGGAACCAGGAGCGGCTCGGCGTCCCGCTCGGTCGACCCGGCGATGCTCGCGAAATCGCCGCTGTGATTGCATTTCTTGCGAGCCCGCAGGCCGGGTACATGACGGGTGCGTCGTGGGTCGTGGACGGGGGCATGTTGCAGATGGGGCCGCAGGCTGGCTCGCATCTGACCAGCAACGATTGGCGTAAGGCATAAGGCGTGAGGCAGAAGTGAAAGCTGTTACCTGGCAAGGCCGCCGTAACGTGTCGGTCGAAGAGGTCGCTGACCCAGTGATCAAAGAGCCCAACGACGCGATCATCAAGGTCACGAGCACGAATATCTGCGGTTCTGATCTTCATCTGTACGAGACTCTGGGCGCCTTCATGAGCCCCGGTGACGTGCTAGGCCACGAGGCGATCGGCATCGTGCTGGAGGTCGGCCGAGACGTCAGCCAGATCCGGCCCGGCGACCGGGTCGTGGTGCCTTTCCAGATCTCCTGCGGCTACTGCTGGATGTGCGAACGCTCGCTCTACACCCAATGCGAGACGACACAGGTACGCGGAGAGGGCAGTGGCGCCGCATTGTTCGGCTATTCCAAGTTGTACGGGCAAGTGCCGGGCTGCCAAGCCGAGTACCTTCGGATCCCCGAAGCTCAATTCACCCACATTCTCGTGCCTGAGGGTCCGCCCGACGACCGCTTCATCTTCCTGTCCGACGTACTGCCGACCGCCTGGCAGGCGGTGGAGTACGCGGGAGTACCAGACGGTGGCTCGTTGTTGATCTTGGGACTCGGACCGATCGGCGACATGGCATGCCGGATTGCCCAGCAGAAGTGGATCGACAAGATCATCGCGGTGGATCTGGTGGACGAGCGCCTGGCGCGGGCGCAGGCCCGAGGCATCCAGGTGATCGATCTCCGGGATCATGAAGATGATCTTGCTGATGTGGTACGCGCGCTGACCGACGGACGTGGCCCGGATTCGGTCATCGACGCGGTGGGCATGGAGGCGCACGGCTCGCCTGCCGCGGCTTTTGCGCAGCGCGTGGCGACGGTCCTCCCCGATGCGGTCACCGAGCCATTGATGAAGAAAGCCGGGCTTGATCGGCTCTCTGCTGTCTATACGGCGATCGAGACCGTGCGCCGCGGCGGAACTGTGTCGCTGTCAGGCGTGTATGGCGGCATGGCTGATCCCATGCCGATGATGTCGCTGTTCGACAAGCAGATTCAGCTCCGGATGGGCCAGGCCAATGTGAAGCGCTGGATTCCCGACATCATGCCGTTCCTCACCGATGAGGATCCGCTCGGCGTTGAGGAATTTGCCACTCATCGACTGCCGCTGGCAGACGCGCCAAAGGCGTACGAGGTGTTCCAAAGCAAAGAAGACGGTGCGATCAAGATCATGCTGAAGCCATGGGCATAGCCCGTAGCGATCATTCGTGATCAGAGCGGCGCGCCGGTCCTCAGCTGCAACCTTGGGATCTGGCAGCCTTCAAGGAGGCCGGCAGCCGCACACGATGATTGCGTCTGCTGCCGACGGGTAAGAAATTGAACGCGACTGTGGCTCGAAAGAGCCTCCGTCATGTTGCTTTCTCTCAAGGAGGCTTGATGAGGTACCCCGACAATCCGCCGCACGACAAGCCCGGCCGGAACGATGTCGCCGATCATCCAGCTACGGACACCGCAACCTCGGACGCTACAACCACGTCTGCGGCTCCGGTAGCGACCGAAGCCGACGACGCCGCACTCGTACCCGACCGGCGCGATGTCGTCGGTCGCGAGAAAGAAGCCTTCGGCGGGATGAAATTCGGCAGCTGTTTCTTCGGTTGGCTGACTGCATCGGGTACGGCCGTGCTGCTTGCCGCGATCGTTACCGGCATCGGCGCCGCGCTCGGGCTGAGTCGCAATGTTGAGACCGCCGACACCACGGCAGCGGGTACGGCGTCGGTCGGACTCGTCGGCGGCATCACGTTGCTAGCCATCATCTTCGTTTCCTACCTTGCCGGCGGGTATGTGGCCGGTCGGATGGCCCGATTCAACGGACTGAAGCAGGGCTTGGGCGTGTGGCTCTGGGCAGTGATCATCGCGATCGTGGCCGCGGCAGCCGGCTTGCTGGCCGGTGCCCGCTTTGACGTACTCGCTCAGCTGAACAGCTTCCCGCGTCTCCCTCTTAACGAGGGCACGCTGACCACCGGCGGCATCATCGTGGCGATCGGTGTCGTGGCCGCGAGCCTGATCGGGGCGCTGCTCGGTGGACTGGCCGGCATGCGCTACCACCGCCGAGTAGATCGAGTCCGCCTGGGCAGTTGATTTCTCACTCATCCCGTTGCCATCAGGGCCGACCTTAGTCAGCAGCCGGGGTCTCATGAAGTTTCGAGGTGCTCATGAAGCGCCCGATACTGTCGCATTCGCTCGGCGTCGGTCCGCGGCGATGCTCGCTGGATTCAGGCTCAGTGTGCGGCCAAATTCTAGGACGATGCTGCGCCCATCGGCTATATCTGCGTAATTTGGCTATTCTTAATGCAGCTGGTTGAGGTTCGAGTTTCCAAGCCCGGGCCTTCGCCGCATGCGGCACCTCTCGCTCACAGCTCTCGAGAAGTGCTGGATAGACCCACCGGCTGTGAGGGTCCCCTGTGGCCCCCGCCAGATCACGGCGTTTGGGCCCTCGGCCGGTGGGCCCCGAACGCATATCAGCAATCTTCACCCGCGCCTTCGGCGCGTAGCTGGCGCTATACGTATGGACATTCACGTTGCCCCGCCAGTGATTGGCGAGGCGAGCGGGTGGGTCGTTACCCGCTCACCCCACGCCATGACGTAGTACCCAAGTCGACGGGTACGAAAACCAGGTCGGAGCCCTTTCTCCTGGCCAGTCAGTTGTACGGCGCGGTCCGTGCGTGCTCGGTGTCCTGACGCCTAACAGTTCGTTGGTACACCGCAGCGGTGTCGGCAGCCACCCGATCCCACGAGTAGCGGCTGCGGACTCGTTCCAAGCCGGCTCGAGACAGCCCGGCGCGGTGGTCCGGCGCATCAAGTAGCGCCCCGATCACCTCCGCCAGGACGACCGGATCACGTGGCGGCACGTGCGCTCCGGTGACACCGCCGACAACGCTGTCGAGCATCCCGCCGACGGCACTAGCAACGACGGGAACGCCGCAGGCCATCGCTTCCAGCGGGACAAGGCCGAACGGCTCGTACCAAGGTGAGCAGACGACCAGATCCGCCGAGCGCAGTAGCGCGGGCATCTCCGTACGCGCCACCTGTCCGATCAGCCGCACGCGCTCAGCAACGCCCAGTTGCTCAGCAAGGGCCGTAAGCCGATGATGCTCCGACTCCGAGGTCGCATCGCCGCCGGCAATCAGCAACTCGGTGTCCGGCAGTTGGGTAAGTGCCCGGATCGTGGTGTCGTAACCATTGCGTCGTACCAATCGACCCGCGCTCACCAGTCGAAAGCCATAGGCCCGGTCCGGTACCGTGGCGGAGGCCGTCCTGCCCCTAGCCGGTGAGAAATGCGCAAGATCAACACCGCCGGGCACAACCGCAACCTTGCTGGCCGGTACCCCGAGGAAGCCGAGTTCGGTGACCTCATCCCCACAGGTCGCAACTATGCAGTCGGCTTCAGCTGCCACCGCGGCCTCCACCCTGATTCTGTTGAGCGGGCTGGTATCCGCTTGACCCTGATAGCGGCGCGCGACTGTGCCAAGGGCGTAAAGGGTGACAAGAAGAGGAAGGTTCAGCCGCCCAGCGGCTGCCGCGGCTGCCCAGGCCGACATCCAAAAATGTGCGTGCAGGACATCTGGCCGTTGGAACGTCAGCATTTCGGCGAGGTGGTCAGCGAAGGCGGCCATGTATGGCCACAAGTCGTCCGTGGGAACCTGCTCAGCTGGCCCAGCCGGAATGTGTACCACTTCGTATCCCGCGGCGGTCGTTAGCCGCTCCGGCAACCTCGGATCATCACGCCTGTGTGTAGACCGCTACCGAATGTCCGAGTCGGACCAGTCCTGCAGCGAGCTCGGCGACGTGAACATTCTGACCTCCGGCGTCGGCGCCCCGAATCGCGGCCAACGGACTCGCATGTTCGGACACCAGGGCAACGCGCACGGCCTTCTTCCATCCTTCTGGGCTACTGCGCCGAGCACCTACCCGCCTCTTTCCGCAGCCAAACCCGCCGCGACTTCCGCCCCACCGACTTGTCAGACTCTCAGCGGGCTATAGCTCGTTGAGAGTCTGACAAGTCGGTGAAGGTTGGGGAGGAAGCAAGCATGGACGTTGAAGCGGCGGCTCGGCGCTGGGCCGAAACCTGGCAGCGCGCGGCCGTCGAGTGGTCGGCCAGCTTTGTCGAGGCCGATCAGGCCGTCACGCTGGCGGGCACGACGGTGCTGCGCTTCGATCCTGACGGGCTGGTTGTTGATCATGTCGACTACTGGATGCAGAAATAGAAGCGCTTGAGAGGAGACACCGGCAATGACTCAGACTCCGTCGATGCGGGAGCGCATGCTTGCTGGACAGCTCTACATCGCCGACGATCCGGAGATCGCCGATGAGTCGGCACGTGCGCGATGGCTGATCCACCAGCTGAACACCTCGGATCCGCGCGATGCGGCGAAACTTCACGAGATTCTGGCTGAGCTGCTCGGGGCGTTCGGCGAGGGAAGTGAGATCCGCCCGCCTTTTTATTGCGATTACGGCTACCAGACCTCGTTCGGGGCGCGCTGCTTTGCAAACTGGGGTCTGGTCTCACTCGACGTGGCGGCGGTGACGATCGGCGACGATGTCCAGATCGGTCCCAACGTGCAGCTGCTGACCGCAACGCATCCGATCAATCCCGGCCTGCGGCTCGACAAGTGGGAGGCCGCCGAGCCCATCGTGATCATGGACAATGTCTGGCTGGGCGGTGGTGTGATCGTCTGTCCGGGCGTCACGATCGGTCAGAACACGGTGGTCGGCGCCGGGGCGATTGTGGTTCGTGATCTTCCCGCAAATGTCGTCGCTGTCGGGAATCCGGCCCGCGTCATTCGCAACTTCGAAGGATGATGGCGGCATGAGTGTTTCCGACAATCCGCCCAGCCCAGCCAGTCGGCCCAGCCCGTCTGAGCAGGTACGCGCCTTCGATGAGATGTACGACGGCGGACCACCACCGTGGGACATCGGACGACCGCAGCCAACATTCGTCGAGCTAGCTGATCAAGGTCTGCTGGTGGGACGCGTTCTCGATGTCGGGTGTGGTACTGGCGAGCATGCCCTCATGGCGGCCGCGCGAGGCCTAGACGCGACCGGCATTGATGCCGTTCCAAAGGCGATCAGCCAGGCGCAGCGAAAGGCCGAAGATCGCGGTCTGACAGCGCGATTTCTCGTCGCGGATGCCCTTCGGCTGGCTGATCTTGGCGAGCAGTTCGACACCGTGCTCGACAGCGGACTCTTCCACATCTTCAGCGACGAGGACCGCTCTCGGTTCGTCGCCTCGCTTGGGACTGCCATCTCCGCTGGCGGTCATTACTACCTGCTGTGCTTCAGTGATCGGCAACCCGGAACAATGGGGCCGCGACGGGTCAGCGAGTCGGAGATCAGGGAAGCATTCGGGCCTCCGGACTGGCGAGTCGATGCCGTTGATGCCGTGACAATGGGCACGAACATGGAGCCGATCCGCGCTTGGCGAGTGAGCATCACCCGCGTGTGAGCCGCGGGGCGCGTTGCCGAGCCAGGCTGGCGTCATCGCGCTGGCAGGCGCCTTCGCCAGCTTCGTCATCCCCGCGCGACCGCGGCAGGGGAAGGGGTCATCTCGACATCCGGCTCGGTAGACACTGAACTGCACCGGCGTCGTGAGCTGGTCCGAGATCCCTGGAACTGAGGGAGTTCCTGCTCACCCATTCCGCACAGCTTGATTACCTGCTCGACCTCCGGGGTAGGAGCCACTCAAGCACCTGCCGGACGGAAAGGGAAAAGGCCATCACAAGCACGCAACAGAAGCAGCAAGCCGTAGCTGTGCCGGGAGGTGAAGCAGACCGACCTGCCGACATCCCGGCCCGCGGCTGGAAGCAGATACTCAAGCGCGGCTGGAAGGAGGCGAAAGCCGACCAGGTTCCGCTGCTTTCCGCAGGTGTGGCGTTCTACTCGTTCCTGGCCATCTTCCCCGCGCTCATCGCGATCGTGTCGCTCTATGGCCTCTTCGCCGATCCGGCGACGATCACGGCTCAACTGAACTCACTCACCGAGGCACTTCCCGCTCAAGCGCGCCAGGTGATCACCGACCAGGTCACCGCGCTGACCGCGCGCCGTTCGGCACTCGGCATCGGCTTGATCATCTCCGTCGCGATCGCATTGTGGAGCGCATCAGGCGGTGTCAGTAATCTGATCACGGCGATCAACGCCGCCTACGACGAGGAAGAGAAGCGGAACTTCCTCAAGAAGCGGCTGCTTTCGCTCGGGATGACCCTTGGCGCCATCGTCTTCATGTTGATCATGCTTGGCATCGTCGCCGTACTGCCCCCGCTGCTGGAAAACCTGTTCGGGAGCGGCGCGCTGCGCTGGGTTTTCCAGATCCTCGGCTGGCTCGTGCTGCTCGTCCTCGTCATCGTGGTGCTGGCCATCCTTTACCGCGTGGCGCCAGACCGCGACGCGCCAAAGCTGAAATGGGTGTCCGTCGGCGCCGTCGTCGCCACGGTGATCTGGCTGCTTGCCTCGATCGGCTTCTCGATCTATTCCTCCACCTTCGGCAACTACGCCAAGACCTATGGCGTCTTCGCCGGAATCGTGGTGCTGATGTTCTGGCTCTACCTCAGCGCGTACGCGATCTTGCTGGGCGCGGAGATCAACGCCGAGTCCGAGCAGCAGACGATCGCCGATACCACGAAAGGTCCGGAAGAGCCGCTGGGCGAGCGAGGCGCTACCAAGGCCGACTCGATCCCTGGGGAGGATCCCGAGTCACCAAAGCAGGAACGCTGAGATGGCTACGCAGCGGTGGTTCGCCTGCTCGACCGAGCAGGTTTGGGATGTACTCAGCGACGGCTGGCTCTACCCCTTGTGGGTGGTCGGAGCATCGCGCATTCGCGACGTGGACGACGGTTGGCCAGCGGAGGGCAGGAAACTCCACCACTCCTTCGGGGTCTGGCCGCTGGTGATCGACGACACGACCGAGGTGATTGAGATCCAGCCCGATCAGCGGATCGTTCTCGAGGCTCGCGGCTGGCCTGTCGGAACGGCGCGGGTAGAGATCACGGTGCAGCCAGATGGCAATGGCTCACTGGTCTCGATCGTCGAGGACGTCTCCAGCGGTCCTGGGTTGCTGGTTCCGCAGTCCATTCGGGTGGCGGCCATGGACGTACGCAACAGAGAAACGCTGCGCCGCCTCGCCTACCTGGCCGAGGGCCGCGCTGAAAACTCAGCTACTTCGTAATCGCCTCAGTCGCGCGTTTCGTCACTGCCCGGGCTGGTTTCGTCAGTCGTGCGCGCGTCAAGGCAGCTCGCGCTGCGTTCATGCCGCAGGCCCCGTGCACGCTGCCGCCAGGATGCGCTGAGGCCGAGGCCAGATACAAACCGTGGATCGGCGTACCGGCTCTGCCGAGACCTGGAATGGGTCTAAAGATCAACTGCTGGTCGAGCGCTGCGGTCCCACCGTTGAGTGAGCCACCCACGAGGTTCGCATTGCGACGCTCCAGGTCCAATGGAGTCAGGATCCGTCGCTTGATAATCCGTGTTGAGAATCCCGGAGCCTGCTGCTCGATGCGATCCTGCATGCGATCAGCGAACCGCTCCGCCTCGTCGGTGTCCCACGCCCCGGTGAGATTGCCACCGGCATCGCTGAGCACCCGCTGCGGTACATGGGTGTACGCCCATAGCGACTCCGTCCCAGTCGGAGAACGCGTCGGATCAGCTGTGGTCATCTGGCCCATCAACAGGAACGGACGGTCCGGGATGCTGCCGACGGTGAGCTGGGCAAAGGTCGTAACCAGTTCCTCCGTGGAGTCGCTGATGTGGACGGTCCCCGGCGCGTACGGCGGCGGCGTACGCCAGGGCACGGGCGAGCTCAGCGCATAGTCGACCTTGAAAGTCGCAGGGTCCCGGCGGAATCCTGCCATCTTGACCCGCACCCGCGCAGGTAGCTCGTCGAAAGTCACCAGCCGTCCATAAAGATGCTCGGCCGCAACATCAGCCAGCACCACCTGGCGGACTCGGACAAGTTGATCATGAACCTGGACGCCGACCGCTCGGCCCCGTGCAATAGCGATCTTGGTCACCTCGGCGTTGCATTCCAGAGCACCTCCATGTGCCAGAAATCGGTCCCGCAACGCCTCTGACAGCTTGCCGGCACCGCCCTCTGGAACCGGAAATCCGAGAGTCTGACCAAGCATGATCAACAGCAGACCGAGAAAGCCCGAGCCTGCGCCGTCCAAGGCAATGTCTGCATGCAAGGCGTTTCCGGCGAGCAGCAGTCGAAACGCACTACCTCCGAACTCATCCTCGAAAGCCGAAGTGGCGGGGCTCAGCAGCTCCCGCACGAAGGACAGACCACCCACCCGTGGCAACTTGATCATGGCGCGGATGCCCGGCCGTATCGGCGGGAACGGCGTTACAAGCGAATCGATCAGGCTAGGCCCGATGATCCGCCACTGATCAACAAGTGATCGCCAAGCAGCCCCGTCGCCAGGATGCTCGGCGTCCAGCAAGCCCGCCGTAATATCAAGATCGCGATGCAACATCGCCCAGCTGCCATCGCGTCGGGGATGTCCTAAGACCGCAGGCGCGTGGCGCCAGCGCAGCCCATACTCCTCAAGGTCCAATCCCCTCAGCACTCGCGAAGCTGCGCCAAGGGGATAGAAGGCGCTGAAGGTGTCGGTGACGAAATCCGGTTCAAGTTCGCGATCACTGCGTACGGCGCCGCCCACGTCGGGCTGTGCCTCCAGCAGCAGAGTGTCCCAACCAGCCTCGGCCAGCCGGTTGGCAGCCACCAATCCATTCGGACCGGCGCCGATGACAACCGCATCTACTTCCCGTGGCAGTGTCATACCCTCACCTCACGTGACGTGACATCAAAGCATCGGCTTACCGCCTGTTACGGCCACCCGAGCTCCCGAGACATAGCTGGCGTCATCGGAGGCGAGCAGCACGTAGACCGGCGCAAGTTCCTTCGGCTGACCCGCCCGTCCCAGTGGAGTGTTCTCGCCGAAGCTCTCCACCCTTTCGCTGGGCATCGTCGCGGGGATCAGCGGTGTCCAAATCGGTCCCGGCGCGACGCTGTTGACACGGATGCCCTTGTCGCCCAGCATTTGGGCGAGGCTGGCACAGAAGTTGGCAATCGCGGCCTTCGTCGCGGCGTACGGGGCAAGCGTTGGGTTGGGCATGTCGGAGTTGACCGAAGAGCTGCCGATGATCGACGAGCCCGGCTTCATGTGCGGGATCGCAGCCTTGCAAAGACGGAACATTGCGCCGATGTTGGTGTCGAAGGTGTAGTCCCACTCATCGTCGGAGATCTCGTCGAGCGTCTCGTGCGTCATCTGGTACGCGGCATTGCTGACCAAGATGTCGATGCCGCCGAGCTCATCGATCGCTGTCTTGATGATTTCCCTGCAGTGCTGCGAATCTGCGACGTCGCCTTTGACGAGTACGGCGCGGCGACCGGCCTGCTCGACGTAGCCGGCCGTGTCCTTGGCATCGGAATCCTCGCTGAGATAAGAAATCAGTACATCGGCGCCTTCCCGCGCGTACGCGATTGCCACCGCGCGCCCGATTCCGGAGTCACCACCAGTGATCACGGCGATCTTGTCTGTGAGCTTTCCGCTGCCCCGGTAGCTTTCCTCACCGCAGTCTGGTATCGGTGTCATCTTCGATTGAATGCCTGGTACCTCTTGTTGCTGTGCAGGCTGGCCCATGGGTCCTCCTTCATATCAGTCGTGATCGTTGAGTTACCCAGCGAGCAGGCGCCCGAACCTTGCGCTTTCCTAAGGCGGACCTGATGCGATCGCGGTGGGCCCAGATCGTCGACGTTTTCTCAGAATCGCCCCCGAGCCGAAGCTGCCTATCCGATTTCACGCTCAGATTCCCTAGCGGTCCCTCCGCTCGGGGGCGATTTTGAGAATTTGGCTGGCGACCTCAATTAGCAGCAAACCCGAGTCTCGCGGCGCAGCGAGCCAGGACAGTCGCAACCGACCTCGGTGCAGAATCGCATCCATGACCGCAGTCGGAAACCCGTATCAACACCACACGCATCGCCTTGACCTCGACGACCCCACGATCCGCGAGTGGGACGCCACTGTGCTGCTCGCCGACGCCGATCAGGGCATCGTGCTGGACCGGTCCGCGTTTTATCCCGGCGGCGGCGGCCAGCCGCCCGATCACGGCGTGCTGCTGTGGGGGAATGTCCGGACTCGGATCGTCGGCACCCGCAAGGGTGACGACCTCTACCTGCTGCCGGCCGAAGGAGACCCCCTGCCCCCGGCAGGCACCAGCGTCCACGGTGGCCTCGACGACGAACGCCGCACCAGCCTGATGCGCACGCATTCCGGCCTTCATGTGCTCAGCGCGATCGTGCTACGGGACTTCGGCGCCCCAGTAACCGGCGGAAACATGGAACCGCTCATCGCGCGGATGGACTTCGATCTACCCGACGTGCCCGCGGACTTCAAGCAGCGTGTCGAGGATGCCTGCAACGAGGCGGTACGGCTGGACCGGCGCATCGACGTCCAGGTGCTACCGCGGGAGCGGGCACTGGCGATCCCGAACGTCATCCGCACCGCGAGCGACCTGCTGCCGCCGGACATCGAGATGATCCGGATCGTTGATATCGACGGCATCGACATCCAGGCCGACGGCGGAACTCACGTGGCCTCCACGGCCATGATCGGCCGCATCGCGGTGACGAAGATGGAGAGTAAGGGTCGCGGCTTTCGCCGCCTGCGAATCCAGATCAACGACGCCAGATAGATCGCTCGCTGCCGCCCTCTCCTCTTCCGCAAAGATGGCCCGGCTCACGCTCCGCTATGCACCACCTTGAGGGCTTCGTAGTCAGGAAGGTCAATGGCGTCGGCCTTGCTGAAGATGCGTTCCATCAAGAGTCGCATCGGCCACCGCTGCGACCAGCGCATCGAGGCCCAGCCCATGACGATGCGCAACGTCGCGGGCGCCTGTCCACCGACTAGCGGACCAGCGCCGCCAGGCTGTGAAATCCGTTCAGGCCGCGCAGCTCGAACCCGCCCCGATCGACAAAGTCAAGGCCAGACCCAGAGAGTAGGTCGCGGATCGTGCTGGAAACCAGCACTTCTCCCGGCTTTGCCACGCCGAGAATGCGCGCCGCCGCATGGACCGCGATACCGCGTACCTCGTCACCCTGGAGCTCGACTTCACCCGCCTGAATCCCGGCGCGAGCGGTGAGGCCGTGGGTCGTGGCGACGTCGATCATGGCCGCGGCACCGCGCACCGCACGGGCCGGGCTGTCGAAGAGAACGAAGAAGCCGTCACCGGTGGTCTTCGCCTCGCGTCCGCCAAAACGCTCGATTTCGGTGCGCACCGCTTGGTTGTGCTCGGCCAGTAGCAGCCGCCAGCGGGCGTCGCCGAGTCTGGTCAGCGTCTCGGTAGAACCGGACAGGTCGGTGAAGACCAGGGTCGCGAAGATGCGGTCGGAAATCTCATTCGGCGACTTCGCAAAGAGCCGGCGGCCAGCCCAGTCAACCGAGACCCAGGGCTCGTCCCCGACGACCCACGCGTCGTGACCAGGCGGAATCTCGAAGGCATCGCCGGCCACGACTTCCAACGAAGCGCCGTCGGTCATTTCGACGTGCAGATGCCCGGACACAACAAAGCCGATGTGGTGCACCTGGCAGCTTTCGGTGCCAACGATCGGCTTGACGTGCTCGGACCAGCGCCACCCTGGCTCGAAGATGGCCCGTCCTACGGCCAACTCTCCTAGCTCTACCAGCTCGACTCGGGCCTTCTCGACTACGCGGACCTCGTCGGGCCGGTCGAAGCGCTTGCGGCGCAGTTGCATGGGAACGATCGTACGAATCGGTGCCGGCTCGATCTAGGCCGAGTCAATCTGGGCTGGGCCCAGGGTGCCGGCTCAAGCTCCGGTCTCATGATGCGATTCGGCCACCGGCTTGGACTCCGGCGATCCCCGTTGCCGAAGATAAACCGAGGCCCAAACGATCAGATAGCCACCGAGCGACACGGCCTGCTGCACGTGTTGGAGTTGCTCGGAGTTATAGACCCCGAACTCCGGACAGCACCATGCCGCCGAAGAAGATCACAAAGAGCGCCAGATTAGCGATCAACAGTCCATGATCACGCAGCCAGTCACGCATCGCGCATCAACCTTTTTGGCCAGCCCCGGGCTAGCCTTGATCGCTTCGAGACAGCCTGATCCATCGATATCCCCAACCGTTCAGCTCCAGGTCGCTGAGCTTCTTAGTCGGTCCCGCGTACGGGCCGTCGACGAACAGGTCATACGGATCGCCATTCGTGCCCGACTGCGGGCCGATGTCCACAGTGACCTTCTCGTCCGCCAAGTTGTGCAGCAGCAGGATCGCTCCAGCCTCCGCGTCGAATCGGTGTGCCAGCACTGACCGCGGCAGCGGAGCATCGATCACCGAGCACTTGCCAGTGCCGATCTCCGGTGCATTGCGCAGGGTGTAGATCAAGTGCTCAAACCAGCGCAGCAGTGAATTGGCATCTTGTTGCTGCGCCCGCACGTTGACCTTCTTGGCGCCGAACCGGCCCTGCATGGCAACAGGCCGGAAGAGCACATCAGGTGCGGCTGTGCTGAATCCGCCGTTCGGCGTGGCATCCCATTGCATGGGCGTACGGATCGACTCGCGACCGTCAAGGCTCAGGTCCTCGCCCATCCCGATCTCTTCGCCGTACCGCAAGGCCGGACTGCCCGGCAGCGAGAATTGCAGTGCGTACGCGAGCTCCATCCGGCGGCGATCACCATGCAGCATCGGTGCCAGCCGGCGCCTGATGCCGCGGCCGTACAACCGCATCTCCGATCGCGGCGCAAATTCACGGAAGACGTCACCACGCTGTTCGTCGGTCAGTCGGCTGAGGTCAAGCTCATCGTGGTTGCGCAGGAAGGTAACCCATTGCCCACCTTCGGGCAGCCGCACGGCAGCCGTCAGTGCCTCGATGAGTGGCTCGGCATCGCAGCGGGCCAGCGCGAGCCAGACGCGTGGATTGAGCAGGAAGTCGAACATCATCTGGGTCCGGTTACTCGGACCGTCGGGCCGGCTGCCGACGTAGCTGCTGATCTCGCTCGGGGGCACGTTTGCCTCGCACAGCAGCACCGAATCGCCGCGCGCCCATTGGGTTTCCTGCCGCCACGAGTCCAAGATCGAAAAGTCTTTCGGGGCCTGATCGACCCCTGGCTTCACTTGCTCGAGAATGAACGGTGCAGCGTCGATGCGGAAGCCAGCGGCGCCCAGCTGTAGCCAGAAGTTCATGACCTTGGTCATTTCCTTGCGTACGGCGGGATTGGCCCAATTCAGGTCAGGCTGGAAGTTGTAGAAGCGATGGAAATACCAGGCCTGCGCCTGCTCGTCGAAGGTCCACGTCTCGCTCTGCTCGCCTGGAAACACCGTGCCCTGGCGTCGGTTGGTCGGCTCTTCCGCGCTCCAGATATACCAATTCCGATACGGCGAATCGGGGCTGCTTCGGGCTGAGGTGAACCACGGATGTTCATCCGAGGTGTGGTTGACCACCAGGTCGAGGACGATGCGGATACCGCGCTCTTGGGCTTCCCGGACCAGATCGGCGAAGTCACCCAGGCTGCCGATCGCGGGATGGATGCCGTAGTAGTCGCTGATGTCATAGCCGTTGTCAAGCCACGGGCTGGGATGGATGGGATTCAGCCACAGGCAGCTGACACCGAGGCGAGACAGGTAATCCAGCCGACTGATCAAACCGCGCAGGTCGCCTCGGCCGTCCCCATCGGAATCTTGGAATGAAGACACGTCGAGGCTGTAGATGACAGCCTGCTCATACCATTTCTTGATCATGATTTCCACGCCTTCCGGCCGAGGGTCGCAACGAGACCGGCTACGGCGGCTGCTCCGGCACCGAACAGTGCCGCGTGATGCTGGGATGCAAACACCTGCACGCTCCGCGGTTTGGCCGTTTGATCAAAAGCACCATGGGCGCCAAAGTCGCGTCCTCCATTGCCGTCCGCCGGCTCCCACAAGTTGGCCGGCTGATCGGGATCTTTAGGCTGTCCGGTCTGCTGCGCCTCGAATCCGGTCCGGGCCAGATAGCGATCAAGCAAACCGGGCGCGACGGCGTTCACGATCAACGTGGCAGCAGTGCTCGCCCCGACCCAATACTCCCGACGATCTGGATGATCCGCGGCGTACACGACAGCCCGGGCAGCGACCTCGGGCTGATAGATCGGCGGCACCGGCTGAGCGCGCTCGGGCAGCCGCGAGAGCACCCAGGAGAACTGCGGAGTATTCACCGCCGGAAGTTGCACCATCGTCACGTGCACGTTGCTGTGATCATGCAACAGCTCGCAGCGCAACGACTCGTGGAATCCCTGCAACGCGTGCTTCGCGCCGCAATAAGCGCTCTGCAACGGAATCCCGCGGTACGCCAGCGTAGAACCCACCTGCACGATCGTCCCGGCGTCGCGCTCCCGCATCCTGCGCAGCGCCGCCATGGTGGCGTACACCGCGCCGAGATAGGTCACCTCGGTGACCCGTGCGAACTCCTCGGGGCTGATCTCGGCAAGAGGAGCAAAGACCGAGGTGAACGCAGAGTTGACCCAGACGTCGATCGGGCCAAGTTCGTTCTCGATACGCGCCACCGCTGCTTCGACCTGGGCATGGTCGGCGACATCGACCGGCACGACCATCGCCGTAGCGCCCGCAGCACTCACGTCAGCGGCCGCGGCGGACAGCCCAACCTCGCCGCGGGACAACAGCGCGATGGAGTCCCCTCGTTTGGCGAATTCCCTGACGACGGCCCGCCCAACCCCGCCGCTCGCACCTGTCACGGCGACCACGCGCTGGCGCACTTCATCACTGCTCATGTCTAGGCAGTACCCGCTGGCGGTCAGTCGACACGCGTTTGGAATTAGAGCTGCTCGCGCAATCGCGCGTGGCACCCGCCTACTTCGTCGTCGCTCGCAGAGGAAGAACACCTCCGCTCGCTCCTCCTCAGCACTGCGGCGCGCGATTCCCGACGCTCGCAGCCGAAATCGTCCTGACAGACAACCGCGCGCCGAACTGCGTACTAGATTGGGCGGCGCGCGGAGCGACCTGCCCTGATAGGCGCGATCGTGCCATCCCCGGGACATTTCACAGCGTCATCGCGCTCCGCTGTCGCGGAGCGCGACAGATCGGAGGGACTGCCATGACCGAGTCCTCTGACGCTGTCGAAGAGGCAACCGGAACTCCACCGGCCGAACGGTTCCCGGGACGGTACCGCTATGCGCTCGGTCTACCAGCAGGTCGATTGGTCGGCCACGGCCTTGGGTCCCCAAGAGACCTGGCCAGCGCTGCTTCGGCTGGTAGCGGATCTGTGCCTGGACTCCGACTCCCCCGTCCAAATCGGCTGGGGCCCAGACCTTCTCATGCTCTACAACGAGGCCTATATCCCGCTACTAGGTGCCGAGAAGCACCCCTGGGCCCTCGGCCGGCCAGCGAGCGAGGTAAAGCCGCGGCTGTGGCCGGCAGACGAGGAACGCGTACCTGAAATCATGCGGACTGGCCGGCCATATCACAGTGATGATCAACTACTGATCATCGACCGGTCGGGCTATCTCGAGGAGGCGTACTTCAGCTTCTCCGTCAGCGTGATCCGAGATGCCGACGGCACGATCGTCGGCGTTTTCACTGCAATCTCCGAGCCGACATGGCACGTTCAGTACGAGCGGCGCCTGCAGGCCCTCCGCAGACTCGGTGGGTCTCGATCACCGCGGACGATTCGCTGGCTTCGACCTGCCGAGCCGGCCTGGAGGTGATCGCCAAGGCCCGGGCGAGTGTTCCCTTTGCGGCCGTCTTCCTGCGTGATCTTGCTAGTCAAAGTCCACGGCGTGCGGCCGGCTATGGCTTCGACGAAGCTGCCGCGGAATCCTGCGAACTGGTTGCGCTGGCACCAACCAGCGGACCGGTGCTCGAGGTATTGGAGGACGGTGGCACCGAGCTGGTTTCTGGGTTGCGCGAACGATACCCGGATGTCTTCACGGCTGGACCGCTGGGACCGCTCACCCCAGACCAGGCATTCGTGCTGCCGGTGATCATGCTGGGTGCCCGCAAGCCGCTGGGAGTGCTGGTCCTAGGCGTCAACCCCTACCTGCGGCCCGATGACAGCTATACCGCTTTCGCCGTGATGGCGTCCCGGCAGTTGGGGGTCATGGTCACCGATGCTGTCTCCTATCAGGGCGAGCTCAAGCGACAACAGGCTCTTCAGGAGCTGGAGCGGGCGAGGACGGAGTTCTTCCAGAACATCAGCCACGAGTTGCGTGCACCGCTGACGATGCTGCTCATGCCGCTGCAAGACATCCTTGTCGAGCGTGGCGTCGTGCTTCCGGCCGCCGCGCGCGACACGGTGGAAACCTCGCTACGCGCAGGTGATCGTTTGCAGCGCGTTGTCGATGCCCTGCTGGACATTTCCCGTGTCGAATCAAGCGCGCTGATTCCGTATCGCGAAGAGATCGATCTGGTGTCGGTGACGGTCGATGTGGTCGAGGGGTTCCGGCCGACGGTTGAGGGTCGGCTGAACCTGCGCGTCGACATGCCGAACGACCCGGTCCGGGCGTATGTCGACCGGACCATGTGGACCACCATCGTGAGCAACCTGGTTAACAATGCGCTGAAGTTCACTCCCGACGGGGAGGTCGCGGTGATCTTGAGCGGCAACGAGAGCCATGTCGTACTCACCGTCGCTGACACCGGCATTGGGATTCCGCACGACGAGCGGGCGAAGATCTTCGAGCGGTTCCACCGGGGAACGTCAAGTGATCAACATCCAGGCTCCGGAATCGGCCTGGCCCTAGTGGCCGACCTGACGTCTGCACACGGTGGCACAGTCGAGGTGGACAGCGAGCCGGGTGCGGGCAGCCGGTTCGTCGTACGGCTGCCGCGCTACAACGGATCACAGGCGAACGTGGCGCTGGCTGAAAGTCCCGCGACATCGGACGGCGAGGAAGACACTGCCGGGAATCGACCACGGCTGTTGATCATCGAGGACGAACCTGATCTTCGCACGTATCTGACCCGACTGTTTACCAAGGACGGCTACGCCGTGGAATCGGTGGGTGACGCCGAGAACGCGCATGCCTGGCTCGAGAACAATGCTGACAACCCGCCGGACATGGTGATCACCGATGTGATGCTCCCGGGGCAGAGCGGCCTTGATCTTCTTGGGCTGATCCGCCAACAGGATCAGATGGCTCGGCTGCCAGTGGTTGTGCTCACCGCGCTGGCCGATGCGGAATCAGCCGTGGCGGCCTTTGCCGCAGGTGCCGACGACTTCGTGTCCAAGCCCTTCAACTCCGCCGAGCTGCTGGCTCGGGTGCGCGCTCACTACCAGATGAATCAGTTGCGTGATCTTGCGATTGACGAGGCAGAGACCACCGTCGGACAGCTCCGCGATGCCATGCAGAGCAACCGCACCACCGGTACCGCCGTTGGTATGGTGATGACGCGCTATGAGCTGGATGCTCAGCAAGCATTCAAGGTGCTGGCCCGGATCAGCCAGCAAAGCAACCGCAAGTTGCATGACATCGCCGAGGAGCTGGTGCGCACCGGCGAGCTGCCCGGGGTGCCGGACTGGCCCCTCACCAGCTCAGGACCGTAAGTCCTCAAACCGCCTCACCGGATGATCGCTGTCGACGACGCCAGGCGGCCACCGTAGCTTCGACGTCGACAACCCTGACCACGATCGGCGGACCGTCTGCCCGGATCCGGTGTGAGGCAGCGATCCGATGGTTGAGATCGCTGACGATCTCGCGTACCGACTGTTCGTCCGGCACGTCGGCCAGTGTGTCGGGCAGCTCGGTGACCTCCTTGCGAAGGGCCAGGGAGGTCGGTAGCGGCAGCGGTAGCTGCTCGCGTTCGAGGTAGGCCTTGACCCACCAGTTCTCCTCGTCGCGGCCATTCAAGCCCTTGATCGGCTTGCCCTGGCCCGCCAGGTTGTCGAACTCTCCGCGCTCGGTCGCCTCGCGGATCTGACGCTCCACCCAGGATTCGTATGGCATCGAGAGAATTCTTGCAGAGCTCGTCTGCTCCACATGTGGCACGCTGAACAGCGTGGATGCGTGGAGCATCGGGCTGATTGTGCTGATCGTCCTGGGACTGGCAGCGATCATCTTCGGTGCGCTCTGGGATCGCCGGCGCAACAAGAGGCGAGCGGCCGAGATGCTGGCTCCGCCGCCGCGCATCATCCCGCACTTCACACCCGATGCTCCCGCACCGCATTACCTTTCTGATCTTCAGGCCCGGCGTCGACCCGAGAATGCAGAGCACACCGATCTCAGCCCCGCTGAGCGCGAATCGATCAGTCAGCAGCTAGCCGATCCACGCACCATCACGGTAGGAGTCGGTTATGCCTCGCGGGACTTCATCACCGACACCACTTCGGGTTGGGCGGTACTCGAGCGTCCCGCGGTGCTCGTCTGCGGCGATCCGATCGAGAGCTTTCGCGAGCTGCTCGGCCCGATGGAAAAGTTGATCTTGAGTAGGACGCCGCTGGTCGTTGCGGCACCGGTGATTGCCAAGGATGTGTTGGGGACGCTAGAGGTGAACACGATCAGGCAGACCGATGCGACTGCTTGCCGTGATCTGCGATCCCGCCGGCCTCAAGACCGTTGCGGCGGCTTGCCAAGCGGTGATCGCCGACCGATCTGACCGGCAGTCCGGCTATCTCGGTGCGGAGCATCTCGGCCACTGTGAGCGCTGGATCAGCAGCCCGACATCCAGCCACCTCATCGTTGCTGCGGCGACGAGGCAAGAATCCGTATGACGGCCGGCATCTCGCCCGGCACAGCGATATCGGATCAGCACACCGGCGGTTGGGGCTACCTGGCCGCGCTGACTCCGATCATCTTTGGCACCACTTACCTGCTGACGACTGAATTCCTGCCACCGGGCCGTCCGCTGCTCGCTGGCCTGATGCGCTCGCTACCCACCGGGCTGGTGTTGATCATTGGCAGCCGGATTCCGCCCAAGCGCTGGATGGCTCGCTTCTTCGTGCTGTCCGTGCTGTATGCCTCCGGACTCTTTCCATTACTCTTCATAGCTGCCTACCGGCTGCCGGGAGGGGTCGCGGCGGTAATCAACTCGCTGAGTCCGTTGCTGGTCGTGGTGATCTCCGTGCCGCTGCTCAATACTCGGATACATGCTGTCCAGATCATCGCGGGCTTCGTGGGCGCTGCAGGTGTCGCATTGCTGGTACTGCGATCGAACGCCAAACTGGATCTGGTTGGTTTGATCGCCATGGCAGGTACAGTGATCATGTTCAGTGCGGCCACGGTGCTCACGAAACGCTGGGGCCGCCCGGAGGGAATGACCTCTCTCAGAGTCACCGGCTGGACCTTCCTGTTCGCCGGTCTCACGTTGCTGCCAGTTACCTTGATCATCGAAGGGGTGCCCGACCACCTCACGGCACGCAATGTCGCCGGGTTGACCTATCTCGTGGTAATCAGCGGGATTGTCGCGTACGTCGTCTGGTTCTGGGGTCTGGAGCGACTGTCGGCAAGTGCGGTCACCTTCCTGACGCTGCTCAACCCGGTAACTGCCGCCCTGTTGGGCTGGGTGGTGCTCGACCAACGGCTCAATGCCTGGCAGATTCTTGGCGCCCTGCTCATTCTCGTCTCGGTCGTACTCGGACAACCGGGAACCTTGGACCGACTCCGCCGATCCCCACTAGCATCGCGAGTGTGAGCGCACCGACGCAGCACCACGACCGTCGCTGGCCGCGCCGCGTCTACGCAGCGGGCTCCGAGCCCGACCCGCGATTCACGTTCGCCAACGAGCGGACTTTCCTGGCCTGGATCCGAACGGGTCTGGGCTTCCTGGCCGCAGGCGTAGCCATTGCTACGGTCGCGCGCATGACAGACCGGCTCGGCCTGGAGATTCGGCTGGCTTCTGCGGTATTGGTGATGTGTGGGCTGGCCTGCGGAATCGGTGCTTTTCAAAGGTGGATGGTCAACGAGCGGGCTATGCGACTCAATCAACCTTTGCCGTCCTCACCGCTGCTGCTGGTGCTTACCGCGATCGTCGCGGCAGTGGGAATGTGGCCTTGATCATCGTGGGATTCGGATGACACGCGCGCCCTGGGACCCTGGGCTGCAGAACGAGCGAACTGGCCTGGCCGGCAGCGCACCATGTCGGCAGGTCTGACCTGCAGCGTATTGGTCGCCCGACTTCTTGCCTCAGTCTCGCTGATCTTGTCGATCATCATTGGACTGCTGGCTTTGCTGTGTACGGCGGGGCTCGGCTACGTCGCGATCCGGCGGTTCCGATTGAACAACATCGCCGTTCATCGGGAGGAGCAGCTCGGCGACGGCAAAGCGCACGCCCTGACCAGCCTGCTGGTGGTGCTAACCGCCTTCGGAGGGTTGCTGTACGTCGCCGTCGCCTAGCTGGATCTCTTACCCCGAGTTAGTCGTACCCGAGTTCGTGGAGGCGGTGGTCGTTCGATCCCGAAGTGATGCGCGATCTCGTGTACGACGGTGATCCTGACTTCCTCGATGACCTCCTCGTACGTGTCGCAGATCGCCAGAATCGGATAGCGAAAGATCAGGATCCGGTCCGGCAAGCCGGTGTAGTACTCGACCGCGTTCGGTGAGCGGGATGCCTGAATACAGCCCGAGCACGTCCGGCAGATCTGGTGGCGGATAGTCCTCCACCAAGATCACGCAGTTGTCGATCAACGCCGCCAGCTCGGCCGGAATCTCGTCCAGAGCCCCAGCCACGAGCAGCTCGAATTCCTCGGCCGACATGTGCATGCCAGGGCGACTCACAGCCGCAGCCTAGACCGGCCGGACTGAATGACCAGGCCGCAAGCTAGCTCGAATGTGAGCCAACACCTTGCGGTTACGAATGTGACGAGAATAGAGTTTTGCGCAGTTTGAGTCTTATGTGACTTATGTGACAAAAGTGGTCACTTCCCCCACCACTGCCGGAAGGCCTCACAATGCGCAGAACCGTGATCAAGATACGAGCCGCTGCTGTCCTGGTCGGTGCCGGTCTGATCATGAGCCTGATGTGGTTGCCGACAGCCAGCGCCACGACGAGCATGCAGGGCAACGGTTGGCGTCAACATCCGCGCTGGAGCGGGC
>CAWFJC010000016.1:0-197956 GCA_963815975.1 uncultured Actinomycetota bacterium | reverse complement strand
CCCAGGTTGGAGCCGAAGCACCATCAGCGGAGTCTTATGTCCCTCGCCAACTCCTTTGTGGGCGCGTCTTGCGGCTGAGCGCTTGCCCGTTGGTCGGCGCGGTCGGTGAGGGTAATGGGTGTAGAGGCCTTCCGGTGATGTGGCCCGGCCCGCTCCTTACTTCATCACGAGCCTTCCGGTCTGATCGTCAGACCCTCTTGACCTTCAGCTCATAGTTCAGATGATCGACGAAGTCGAAGCGTTGCAGCAGCATGCCCAGGACGAGCATGGCTTCTTGCATGGCGAACAGGCGGCCGATGCAGGCTCGCTGACCAGAGCGGAAGGGCTTGAATGCGTTAGGCGGCAGCTGCGACCGAGTTTCGGCACGGAAGTGATCGGGGTTGAACTCCTCGGCATCGTCGCCCCAGACGCTCGGGTCGCGATGCAGCATGATCGTCAGCGCGGTGATCGAGGATCCTTCGACATCAGTACGGTCCGACTCTCGGCATCTTCGTACGGGTAGCGCGTGAACCCGACACGGTGGGCCACAGCCGCAGCGTCTCGCTGAGGACCTGATTGAGCGTAGGTGAGGCCAACCACTTGCTGATAGGTGGGCAGCACCGAGGATCTGCGTGCCCGAGAACGCGATCCACCTCCTGCTGAGCTTGGGCGACTACGTCGGGATGCTTGATCAGAAAGCTGATGGCGAAGGAGAGCAGACCGCTAATGGTTTGTGACCGGCAATCAGGAACGTCTGACACTGGGCCACGATGTTGTCGTCGCTCAGCTTCTCGCCGGTTTGCTTGTCCGCCCCGGTCAGCATGCGGCTGAACAAGTCCTTGTGCTCTTCGATATCTCCCGCTACGCCGCCGCTCGTCGATGATCTGTTGCGATCTTCGCCCTCCATGTAGCGGTAGTTCTCGGCCCGAGTCGGCGCGAGGCACCGCGCCGAAGCTTGGTCTGGATGGGCAGTGCCCGAGCGCGTCGTTGACTCTCGCCCAACACGCCGTACATGGCCTCGACGAACGGGTGCATGGTGTCGCGGTAGAAGGAGTTGAAGGCGTACCCGAACACGCACAACGCGATCGTGTCCAGGTGAGCCGGGTCATGTCCGCCGTCACGTCGACCGGTTCGCCCGGGTTCAACCGCTGCCACTTTTGCATCAACTGGGTGGCGATGTCATTCATCATCGGCACGTAATCGCGCATCGCCTGCTGGCTGAAGTTCGGCAACAAGATGTTGTGGCGCCTTCGACCAGTTCGGATCATCGGTATCGGAGGTGAACAATCCGCGCGCTCCGGCCGAAGCTCCGCACCGCTTTCTGACCGTCTCCGACGAGCTTGTCGAACCGCTCGTCGTCGCACAGGTCGTCGATCATCGCCAGGCCTGAGGCCGCGAACCGGTCACCGGCCGGGGTACGCAATCTGATCATCGGACCGTACTCGCGGGCCAGCCCCATCAGCGTGAGGATCGTGCGCTCTGGGGCACGTCGAACATGTTGCCCACGACGGGCAGCCCCTTCGGTCCTGGTATGTCCTCAACGGTCAACGGTGTCGTCTGAGGTCCTCGACCGGCTGCGTGTGGTCATGCGGATTGCCTTTCAGGTACGGCCGGTTCGGGACACGCCGGCACGGATGAAGATCACTAGGCCGGCGATCACGACCCACGTGGGAGAAGATGAGCATGGCGGCGGGGTGCATCACCGTGCTCGAACAGCAGGAAGGCGGCCAGCAGGTAGCTCATCAAGCCCTACCCACTTGGGCATGATCCCCGGCTTGTCGGAGCAGAGTCGTCGTAGTCAGCGTGTACATGCCGGCACCGCGCAGCGCGTAGACGAAGACGATTCCGTAGCCGACCGCGAGCATGCCCCGGACGAAGTCGGCTGAAGGCGCGGCGCACTGGTCAGGTCCTTCAGGAGCGCAACAGAGCCAGCCGATGCCGTCCCTGCAAAGAGCAGCACGACGAACGACACACCCGACACCAGCTGCAGCCCGTAGGGATGGCCGATGGTGCCGCCGTACGCGTCGCTATCAGCAGCCTGGTGCAATGCGCGTGCCAGAAGAACGTGATTGCCGGCGAACGGGATCGAGATAGAGGCCGACGGTGGCGAGCAACGTGTTGCCGCCGGCGTAGTAGGTGGTGATACTCCGCATCCGAGGCAGACAGCGTGGGCGTCGTGTGGACCAGAACCAACGCGACCACGAAGAGCGCAGCAAAGAGGATGCCGGTCGAGACTCGACAGCCGGGCGAGCTTGGCAACTGTCGGACAGTCCTCGGCGCGACCCGCCCGGTCGGGGTGGTCGTGGGCGGCGCCGTCGAGGAACGTAGTCATCACTGACCTCGGATTCCGGGTTCGGAGCCTTTCCTCGTCCGCGGGGGCGACTGGGGAGTGGAGTCCGCCCTGCGGCTCAGGTCGAGCGCCTCCAAACCCGGAGCAGATCGAGAGTGCTTGCGAAGAGGTCTCGGGTTCCGTCGGGATGGTGAACTGCGCCGGTCAATCGGCCGCCGGCCTCGCGATACACCTCGACAATCACTCCATCTGCACTCCTCCCCAGCGCGGCGACGGCTGGGCATGGCTGCAAGCCTGGTGGACGCGATGCCGGTTTGTCCCTGGCAGCACCTTCCAGTGGGCTGACAGGTTTCGCTTCGGGATGAGAGGTGGATCAGCCGAGCAGGCCGGGGAAATCGTCCAGCTAGCTCACGCCGGGACGCGATGCCAGCCTTGGCGTAGATGTTGCTCAGGTGAAACGCGACAGTCCGACTGGTGATGAACAGCTCCCGGCCCACCTCGGAGTTGGTTCGACCGGCGGCGACCAGCCGCGCGACCGCGAGCTCCTGATGGGTGAAGTCGAGGGGGGCGCCCCTGCTCGCCGGCCGCGAGACCAGCGGTCTGCAGCAGCGCATCGCAAACCGCAAGAAAGGGCGTGGCCGTAACCGCTCGAAGCTTTTCGTGAGCGCTACGGAGCAAATCAAGGGCGGGTCGCCGCTCCCCTGGGCCAGGAGGAACCGGCCGTAGCCTATTTCTCGAGTCGAGCTCGTACAAGCGTGGGCGGCAGCTCCACCGCCGCGCCAGCCCCCGCTCGTACGCCTGTTGCGCGGCAGACGCATCCTGCCGCAGCTCGGCGAGCCAGGCCTCCAGCCGTACGGCTCAGCGCCGCCCATCCCGGCGCCTGTCTGGTCCGGTCCTGCAGCTCGCGCAGCCTGATCCTCTGCGGTGTCCAGACGGCCCAATCCCAAGAGCGCTTCGATGCGCAGCGCCCGCCAGGCCGGGGAACCCAGGCCGTCGACCCGCTCGCGTACGGCGGCATCGTCGAACTCTCGCAGCGCGCGGTGCATGGCCGGATAGTCTCCGCGAGCCTGCGCCAGGGTCGCCCGAGCCACCGCCGCGTAGGCCCGGCTCCCCGACCGGGCAGCATCTCGGCAGAGCTGCTCGCGATGGCTACCTGCGATTCGGCCAGCTCCCACAACCCTCGCCCCGCCGACACTTAGCCCGCCACTGCGTAGGTCATCCCGAGGCCGAGCTGGATCCCGGCATCCTCAGCCAGGGAAATCGCCAGCTCGGCTTGGCTGGCCGCGCCATCCCAGTCGCCCAAGCGATACAGCGCCTCCGCGAGTCCAGTCTGGAGCATGAGCCGGCCCTGCAGTAGCAGACCTGGTGGAGCATCCCGCAACACTGCCGACAAGTTGGGCTCGGCGAGGCGATCCTGCCCAGACCACAAGGCGAGCATGCCCTGCAACGCCCGCCGCTCGAACCCGCTCGCCGGAAGAAAACCAGCGTCCGTGGCGGCATCGATGAGTCCGAGAAGTTCCTGTTGGCGACCTTGCGCGGCCAGCGAAAGCATCAGAGCGAACCGGGCTAACGGGGCCACCTCGGCCGGTGGTCCGGCGAGCAACGCATCGAGGCACAGCTCCACTGCCTGCTCGACGTCCCCCTCGATCATCGACAGCAGGCCCAGATAGGCCGCTATCGCGGCCTGGTCAGGGTTGTCGGGCTCCGTCCGAGGCGCCCGACTGCCGCGCCGCCGCCAACTCGCGGCGCGCTGGCGAAGTCGGCCAGTGAAGAGCGCGATCTGGCCCAGCACCCGGCTGCGCGCCGTACTCGGCGGCGTCGCCCGCACCGAGTCCTCGTGCCGAGCGGCCCGAGCGACGTCTCCGTCAGCGATCATCGCCGCGACGGCGCGAGCCAGCCGGTGACCTTTCTGCTCCGGGGTTGCGGTGAGGTCAGCAGCGGCCAACATGTGCTCCGCCGCCGCCGCCCAGTTCAGCTGGGTGAGCTCCTGACCAGCCAGGGCATCCAGCTCATCGGCCAATTCGGCGTCCGGACCGACCGCCGCCGCCACCCGGTGGTTGAGCGAAGGCGCTCCTCCTAAAACCTCGCCCGCCCGCCGATGCAGGGCGTGGCGCCGCGCGGGCGACAGATCGGCGTAGATCGCCGCCCGGACGAGGACGTGCGGGAAAGCTACGTCCCGCGGATGGCCAGGCGGGCCGTTGATCAGCAGTCCAGCTCTTACGGCTTCGTCCAGTGCGGCCACCGGATCGGCCACGTTAGCCACGCGCACGGCGTCGGAGAGCGCACACCGCGAACCCAGCACCGCCGCCGCCACGAGGTGCTGAGCGGGCGACGAGAGTTTGGCCAGCCGTACGAGCACCAGGAAGCTCATCGAGTGCGGAGCGGGGAGTGCGGCGGAGGCTTCCATCAACGCCTCGGCGGGGAGTTCCTCCAGCAGCGCCCGCGCGTACAAGGGATGGCCGCCGGTGTGCTCGTGTAGCCGGCGGCTCGCCGCTGGCGAGAGGAGCACACCATCGACGCTCGACGACAACCGCCGCAAATCCTCTGCGGTGAGGCCGCCAAGCGGTAGCCGTCGGGTCAGCTGACTCTGTGCCAGCGCTCGCTCCCAGAGCTGCCGAGGATCCGGCGCGCCCGAACGGCTGCTGAGCAAGATCATCACCTGGTCGCTACGGAGCCGGCGCGCCACGAAGACGAGGGCCTGGGCGGAACGATGATCCGCCCACTGGGCATCGTCGATCACCACTAGCACGGGGCCCGAGGTCTGCAGCGTCCCCAGCTCGGACAGCAAGTCCGCACCCACCGCCAGCGGATCGGCATCGAGACGTAGCGCCGCCAGACCGGAGCCCGGCTCGCTCGCTGGAAGATCGGACAGTAGCTGGTTGACCACTCCGTACGGCAGATCGGTTTCGTTCTCATCGCCGCCCGCCCACAGCACTCGTACACCAGAAAGGCCGCCGACGAATCGCCGCACCAGGGAGGTCTTGCCAATGCCCGCCTCGCCGGTCAACCAGACCAGC
This sequence comes from uncultured Actinomycetota bacterium, assembly GCA_963815975.1. Classification (GTDB taxonomy): domain Bacteria; phylum Actinomycetota; class Actinomycetes; order Propionibacteriales; family Propionibacteriaceae; genus Microlunatus. The sequence goes on along the minus strand of CAWFJC010000016.1, from coordinate 192,670 downwards.
CGTGGCTCACCGCTGCGAACCCGCTGCATCTCTGCGTTGAGCAGGGCTAACTCGTCGGCCCGCCCTACGAACGGGTCGTCTGTCGGCATGCCTCATTCTGGCTGAAATGCTGGTCGGCGGCAGCCCCCGGTGACGACCCGCATCGACGATCGATAACGCTCGCTCTAGACCTCGCTCAATGAGCGTCGGCGCTAGTCAGAGCGACTAATGACAGTCATCGATCAGTAGTGCCGTAGCACGGCCGACAAGCCGAAGGGTTGTTGGTTCGAGTCCAACCGGGGGAGCTTGACTGGGCGATCGACACCGCGGTCGAGTTGCACGCGGATGGTTTCAGCGCGCGATGACCGCCCAGCCGTGTGGAGCCACGGCTCGGTCTGCGAGGTGAGGCTCGGCCTCCAGCACCTCCTCGCTATCGGCGAGCTCGAACGGTTCACCTGTCAGGTTGAGGGCCAGGACCAAGGACTGGTCGCCGTGCCGGGCCCTTGCCCGGATGACGAGGCGGGCGTTTTCCACCTGTTCGATGTCGATCATCGCGTCGACCAGCCAGGGGTTGCGGCGGCGCAGCCCGATGACCCGCCGATATGCCTGCTCAACTTCGGGGTGGGAGTGGGTGAACAGCCACCGCTCCTTCGGCATCTCCGGCCGTACGGCGTCGTCGCCGCTGGGGCGTTGTTCTTTAACTGCCTCAAGGCCGAACTCGTCGCCGTAGTAGACGCAGGGAACCCCTGGCAGGAAGCCGAGCAGCGCCACCGCGTGCGACCAGTGCCGCGAATCGCTGATCTGGCTGGCCACCCGGGTCACATCGTGGTTGCCCAGGAAGGTCAGGGGGATGAAGTGCTCCACGAACTTGGCATTGCGGCCCAGCGTCCATTGCAGCTCGTGGAAGTTGATGGTCTCAATGGAGGTCCAGATGGCCCACCACAGCTCGTACTGCGTCACCGAGTCCAGGCCGGACGTCTTCACGTAGTCGATGTAATCGCCGTGAATCATCTCGCCCACAAACCAGGCGTCGGGGAACTCCTCGCGGACCGCCGGCAGCACCGCCGCCCAGAAGCTCGCCGGCACGGCGTACGCGGCGTCCAGCCGCCAGCCGTCGATGCCGCGACGCAGCCAGTGCAACATCACGTCACGCACATACTCCTGCACCCGTGTCGAGCTGTGATTCAGGGTGATGAGGTTGTCGTGGCCCTCGAAGTAGTCGGCAGTGATCACGCCGTCGGTGTCGTAGAGCCGGGACACCCAATCCTCGGTTGCCGATCCCGGTCCTTCAACGAGTGCCTTCGCGACTGGCGGAAAGTCCCGGCCCACGTGGTTGAAGACACCATCGAGCAGCAGCCGCACGCCCCTCTTCCGGCAGGCGTCGACCAAGGCGTCGAAGTCGTCGTCGTCGCCCAAGCGCGGGTCAATCTGGAAGTAGTCGACGGTGTCGTAGCCGTGACTGCTGGAGGTGAAGATCGGCCCGAGCAGCAGGCCATTGCCACCCCAGGAAATCAGGTGATCGAGCCACCCCTGCAGCCTTGGCAGCCGCTCTACCTCGCCCTGGAGCGCGCCAAGGTCCTTCTCGGCTCCGAGGAAACCTAGGGGATAGACCTGCCACCAGATCACGTGGCTAACCCACGACACTTCCTGACCTCCTCCTCACGGACGGACTCGCCTCAGCCCTGACTCAAACCTTCTCAGGTGAGCATCATCGAACCAAAAGAGGGCAGGGTTGGTCGTTCTGCTTGGTGGGATCGGTCTGGTCGCCCATGGTCTGCTCAGTACCCCGTCATTCGCGCGACAAGAGCGCTGACCGGTGATGCGCCGCGTAACAGCTGCTCCAGATCCGGGTGGCGATGCCGCGAACGTTTCAGAGCTCGTCGCGGTGGCGGATGAGCCAGTCCTCGAGGCGTCCCGGGGATCGATCCATCGACCCCGGACGGCCACTGATGCTCATGCCGGCTGACGGCCGTGACCCCAACTCACGCTCCCGCAGCGCCTGGACAATGGCACCCCCGACGTTCCCCGCCGCACCCATCACGAGCACAGTCATGTTTACAGCTCCTTCGTGTTCCGCTACTTCCGGCGGTCACGTATGCGACGTTGCTCGCCGTCGACGACTGCTTCGCAGAGAATTTCACGTCATTGTCAGATCATGGACTCCGCGGCGTCTTCATACGACGAGGATCCTCTCGGGCGATGGGGAAACATCATCAAGGCATCGCAGCGCCGGCGATCGTTCTCAGCACAGCCGGATATGCACGGCCAATCGGCCCCGATGTGAGCTGCCTTCGGGGCCGAGTGCGGAGAAGCGCATGGACGACAGGTCGGGTTGTTGGTCAATTTCCCAGCGCTGACCTACCTCATCGACCCCACTCAATCCTGGCTGGTGTACAGCCCCTCGTTGTAGCCGCTCAAGCTCCCGAGGACGGTGAGTGGCAGCGGCGCGGCGTCGGCGTCCACGGCTGACACAAGCAGGGTGTATCCACTCCATTGCCGAGGGTGACCCCGGGCCGCTTGTCCAGGCAGGACTCTCGTCATAACTCACCGACCTGGTGGCATCCGGGCACCCTCATCCCGGCCACCGGCCCCACGCGACGAAAAGGCACATCGCCAGCAGCACCATGTTGCCGGCCGCCGTGGCCGGCTCGCCCAGACCCAGATGAATCCTTGCCGCCAGCACCATGATCACTCCTAATCCGATGGCGGCCAGCGGGGTGAGGATCGGCAGCACCCCGGTGCCATACGGAACGATGAGCCCCAGCACCCCAAGCACCTCGCAATACGCGGTGAATCGCATCACGGGAAGCGGCACGTTCACGACACCGGTCATGCCCAGCTGCACGGCCCGTTCAGTCGATTGGGTGCCCTTGATCAGGGCGCTGTAGCCGAATACGACGACCAGCAGGATCTGGGTTACCCAGAGTGCGATGTTCATGGGGTGCTCCTTCGTCGGTGCTATTCGGCAGCGAAGACGGCTACCGCATCCGAGACGTGACATGGCATCACGAGGGCTCGGAGCCCTCAGGCTCGTTGCGAACTCACCCATGCTCAGCAGGTGATGAAGTGTCACAACCAGGCGTCCCGACCCGTCGGTGTGGTGTGAATTCTTCAGACTCTGCTACCGCGACGCTGTGCGCACTCCGGCAGGGACGCATAAGCGTCCGGTCCTTTCCGGAACTGACCGTGGAGCGTCGTACGGCTCAGGAGTTACTCGACAGACTGCACCGTGCGCAGAACGAGTACTACGCGGGCGGTGACAGTCGTGGCCTGTCGGATCTCCTGGCTGGCGACGTCCGGTGGTCCGTACCCGGTGACAATGCCTTTGCCGGCGTGTACATCGGTGTAGCTGAGGTCCTGGACTACATGGAACGCCGCCGACGTCTTGCCGCATGCACCCTTCGGCTGGTTCGACGCGACGTCCTCGTGGGCCGCGGCCAGCGGATTGCCGCGGTCACCGACGGGGTCGCGCTGCGGTCGGACAACGTGCACACCTGGGGCACGGCGGGGTTGTACGAGGTCGCCGATGGGCGCATCCGTCGATGCTGGATGCTGCCACTGGACGCCGCCGATTTCGACGCCATCTGGTCGGGCCGCGAGTGATCGACCTGTCAGGCGGGGCGTCGTACGGCGCCGAGCTTGGATGGTGCAGCCACCAGATAGAGGTCGGCGATCCGGCCTCCCTCAAGGTCGAAAGCGAGTGCGGACACCAGCTCCCCGTGCCTGAGGGTGACCACGCCGGGCAGCCCGTTGATGTCGACTATGTACGCCTCGCTCTCGGCCAGGACAGACTGCACGACCGCGATGAAGAACCGTGCGACCTTCTCCGCGCCGCGGATCTGACGCGGCGGCGCCTTCGCCTCGCCGCCGCCGTCGCTATGCAGCACGACATCGGGCGCCAGAACCGCCATCAGCGCCTCGACGCTGCCTCCTACACAGGCAGCCAGGAAGCGTTCCGTCGCTGCCTGCACCCGCTCGGGGTCGGGCTCGAACCGCTCGGGGCGCTCGCGCAGTTGCTGTCGCGCCCGATGGTCGAGCTGCCGGACCGCTTCGGGCGACCGGTCGAGGATCTCCGCGATCTCCTCGTACGGCCAGTTGAATCCTCGGCGCAAGACGAACACTGCTCGCTCGAGCGGCGAGAGCGACTCCATCATCACCAAGACGCCCAACGACAGTGCGCTGCGATCAGTCACGACATCCTCAGGTCCGGGCGCTACGCTCACCGGCTCCGGAAGCCACTCGCCGGGATACCTTTCCCGGCGCGCCTGACGGGCTCGTAGCCCGTCGATCGACTCACGCGTCGCCACCTTCGTGAGCCATGCACGCGGCGACTCAACCGAGTCGTGGTGACGTCGCCACTTGAGCCAGGTGCTCTGCACGATGTCCTCGGCATCCGCCCAGGACCCCAAGATCTGATAGGACGCTCTGGTCAGCCCGGGTCGCAGCTCCTCGAAGACCTCCTCGGATGCCATCCGCGCGCACTCCTCCCAGCTCGCGACGCTTGTCTTCCCATGAGACGCCATCGCTACTACGGATGTGACATGGGGCCGGATGTCATACCCCAGGGCGCTCGGAATTCAGCCGGCCGCTTGGGTGCTTGGCTTTCCGTTCAGGCTCTCTAAATCCTCGAGGAACGTGGTCGCCCATCTGTCGATGTCGTTTTCGAACACCTGGCGGCGCATCGCCTTCATCCGGCGGGCCTTGTTGCGCGAGGAATCATTCATGGCCTCCTCAAGGCGATCCTTGAGGCCGTTGATGTCGTGCGGGTTGACGAGGTACGCCTGGCGCAGTTCCCGCGCCGCTCCGGTGAACTCGCTCAGCACCAGGGCACCGTCGTCGCGCTGACGGCACGCGACATACTCCTTGGCGACCAAGTTCATGCCGTCGCGCAAGGGTGTGACGACCATGACATCGGCCGCTCGATAGATCCCGGCAATCTCAATGCGCGGATACGAGGTGTGCAGGTAGATGATCGGCGGTCGGCCGATCCGCTGGCCCTCGGCATTGATGCGGCCAACCAGCATGTCAATGTCGTCTCTGAGCTGCCGATAGAGATCTACTCGCTCGCGAGAGGGAATGGCCAGCTGGAGGAGCACGGCTTCGTCCGGGTCGATCCTTCCCTCGGCGATCAGCTCCCCGAAGGCCTGGATTCGCTCCACGATCCCCTTCGTATAGTCCAGGCGATCGACGCCGAGGAACATCACCCGCGGGTCACCAAGATCATGCCTGACAGCTTCTGCACGTTCGGCGGCCTCGTCGCTGGCCGCCAGCTCGTTGAGGCCCTTGGCGTCGATTGCAATCGGATACGACCGCGCGAGTACCTGGCGGCCGTTCGGCATCCGAATCCGATCCCGCAAGGTCTCCAGGCCGAGTCGCTGCCGGACGAGCCGAACAAAATTCTGAGCCCCACCAGGCAGCTGGAACCCCACCAGATCCGCCCCGAGCAGGCCTTCGAGAATCTGCCGCCGCCACGGGAGTTGGACGTAAAGCTCGGTGGGAGGGAAGGGAATGTGCAGGAAGAACCCGATCCTGAGGTCCGGACGCTGTTCACGCAGCATCTGCGGCACCAGCTGCAGCTGATAGTCCTGAACCCAGACCACTGCCTCGTCGGCTGCAACCTTCGCCGTGTAGTCGGCAAATCGCTGGTTCACCTCGACATAGGTCTCCCACCATTCCCGGTGGAATTGCGGCGTTGCGATGGCGTCGTGATACAGCGGCCAGAGCGTCGCGTTGGAGAATCCTTCGTAGTACTCCGCGACATCTGAGGATGACAGCGGGACCGGAACGAGCGAAAGTCCGTCCTCTTCGAAGGGTTCCAGGTCCCTCATCGGCTGCTCCATGCCAGCCGACCCACGCACCATGGCGCTTGTGCATGATCGGGTCGAATGCCGTGACGAGCCCGCCGGGCGACGGTCGCCAGTCGGCGGTGCCGTCAGGGCCTTCCACACGGTCGACGGGGAGTCTGTTTGCCACGACGACGAAGGAGGCCGGATCCAGCTTCCATTCTTCGCGTTTGGGACTCATGAACGTCGTGACCTCCCTACGGCGTTGTCCTTCGACCTTAGTGGCACCCTGCGGTCAGGGCCAGCGAGCACATGGTGCGATAGGCCCCTTGGGCTGGCGCAGCCCGCTTGGTTTACCCCACCTACCCGCGGTGTGGATACGCGACACGATCTCTGGGAGGCTCGGCACATGAGCCTTCCCGAACCGCTGACGGCCGCCGGGGCCAAGGCTCTCGAGGCGATCCTAGGCTCGCCGTCGGACACCCTCATCGCAACGGATTTCGACGGCACCTTGGCACCGATTGTCGACGACCCGGAGCAGGCGTACGCGAATCCGGAAGCTGTAGCAGCACTCGGCCGACTCGGGCACCGCGTCGGCGCTGTGGTCGTGATCACTGGCCGCCCAGCACGTACGGCAGTTCGCCTCGGCCGCTTCCGGGAGGTGGACGGCTTGCGGTCGATGACCGTGCTCGGCCAGTACGGAGTCGAGCGCTGGAGCGCGGCCGACGACACCTACCAGCTGCCGCCGGATCCCCCAGAGATCACTGCCGTCGCCGAGGAACTCCCGGCAATCGTGCAGTCACTTGATCTTGCTGAGGTCAGGGTCGAGAACAAGGGACGGGCAGTCGCGGTCCATACCCGTAAGCTCTCGGATCCCCGGGCCGCATTCACCACGTTGTCCGCACCACTGCACGAGCTGGCGGCTCGTCACGGCTTGGTGGTGGAACAGGGCAAGAACGTGTGGGAGATCCGAGCGCCAGGGGTGGACAAGGGCCAGGCGCTGCAAGCCATCGTGGCGGAGACCGGCGCCCGTCAGGTGATTTTCGCTGGTGATGATCTTGGTGATCTGGCGGCTTTTCGTGCTGTCCGGGATCTGGAGAAGGCAGGTCTGGCCGGACTGCTGGTGTGCTCCAGCTCGGACGAGGAAGATGCCCTCACGGAGCTGTCCGATGTCGTTGTCGACGGTCCACGAGGCTTGGCCATCTGGCTAACCGAGCTCGCCGAACGGCTTGGCGCTGATGCGCCATGACCAGCCCCGCTGCAGGCTCAACCCGTGCGAGCCTCACCGAGGATGCGCCTGAGCAACGGCGGACACTCGCCGTTCTGCTGCTGGCGCAGATCTTGAGCGGCGCTGGGCTTGCCGCCGGCATTACGGTCGGTGCGCTGCTCGCTGAGCAGATGTTGGGCTCCAGCCGCTTGTCTGGACTACCCACCGTTTTCTTCACGATCGGTTCGGCGGCGGCAGCGGTCGTCCTGGGCAGGCTCAGCCAGCGTTTCGGCCGCCGCACGGGACTAAGCGCGGGTTACCTGACCGGCGCCATCGGCAGCGTAGGAGTCGTGGTCGCGGCCAGCATCGGCAACCTTGTGCTGCTCTTCGCATCGCTGCTGGTTTACGGCGCTGGCGCCGCCACGAATCTGCAGGCGCGCTACGCGGGAGCAGATCTGGCCGCACCCTCCCGCCGCGGGCGGGCGGTCAGCATCGTGCTGGTCGCCACGGCAGTTGGGGCGATCCTCGGCCCCAATCTGGTTGAGGTCACGGGCGCGGTGGCCGGCAGTCTTGGTGTGCCAGCCTTAGCGGGTCCGTTCATGCTTGCTGCTCTGGCGTACGTGTCGGGGGCCCTGGCGCTCTGGCTGCTGCTGAGGCCAGATCCCTTGCTGCTAGCGCAGAGCAGGGCCGCAGCTATGGCGTCGGCGGCGGGTAAACCCACAGGGCGGCAATTGACGTCGGCAGCCGCTGCCGAGCCCCGGAGAACGTGGTCGTGGGCGCTGGCGGGCGGCGCTGGCATCATGATCCTCACCCAGTTGATCATGGTCGCGATCATGACGATCACTCCGATCCACATCGAGCACCATGGCTACGCCATCGGTGTTACTGGAATCGTCATCGGCGCTCACATTGCAGGCATGTTTCTCCCGTCACCGTTGTCGGGTTGGCTCGTCGATCGTTTTGGCTATCTCACCGTCGCTGTGGCTGCGGGCATCACCTTGCTCGCAGCTGGGCTGATCGCTGCGTGGGCCCCCGTCGACTCGGTGGCGACATTGGTGCTTGCCTTGGTCCTGCTCGGCGTGGGATGGAATCTGGGCCTGGTCAGCGGTACCACCCTGGTGACCAATGCTGCGCCATTGGAGACGCGTGCTCGCACCCAAGGTGTGGTTGATCTCGGCATCGCTCTCGCTGGGGCCGGGGCTGGACTGAGCTCTGGTCTGATCATCGCAGCCTCGAGCTTTGGCACGCTCACTATCGCGGGCGGCCTGCTCGCCTTGTTGATCATTCCTATCGCTGCCGTCGCGCGGGTGGACGCCGCCAAGCCGGCGTGAGTCGTCAACACCCATATGTCGATCTCACTCGGGCTCTAGCGTGCGAACATCGGTGTTTGCTCCGCACACCACAACGGCGAGACGTTCGCCCGGGGCAGGTTGGTAGGCACCGGACGTGAGCGCGGCAAACGCGGCTGCCGCTCCGTGCTCGGCCGGTATTCGGTAGGAGCGCCAAAGCTGCAACCGCGCGGAGACAATGGCGTCGTCCTCCACCAGGACTGAGGTCGGGACAATTCGTGAAGCAATGCCGTACGCGATCTCGCCGATCCGGCGTGCCCCCAGTGAGTCCGCCGCTACGCCGGACACGGCGACGTCTACGGGGTGACCGGCGTCGAGCGCTGCGTGCAGAGTCGGGCAGGTGAACGGTTCAACAGCAACGACGTGTGCCCGATCGCGTGCCACGGCTGCGATGCCGGCGTAGAGACCGCCGCCACCGACGGCGACGATGAGAGTGTGAATGCTTGGTTCGTCCTCAAAGATCTCCTCGGCGAGCGTACCGGCGCCTGCTGCGACCTCGAGTTGGTCGTAAGCGTGGCTTAGAAGTGCTCCGCGCGTCATGGCGTAGTCGATCGCCGCTTCAGATGCCTCCGCATACTCGGCGCCCACCTGGCGGACTTCGGCGCCGTACTCGCGGATCCGGTCGATCTTGACCAACGGTGCGGTCTCCGGCACGAATACGGTGGCGCTGACCCCAAGCGTGGCTGCGGCGTACGCGTTGGCGAGTCCCGCATTGCCACCAGAGGCAATCACGACGCCGGCTGACGGGTCGAGCTCACCGCGTTCCCGGGCAGCGAGGAGACGGTTGAAGGCGCCACGCGCCTTGAATACGCCGGTGTGCTGCAGAAACTCGCACTTCAGCCAAAGCTGCGCCGTTCGCGTCTCGGGCCGCAGTAACGGCGTACGGCGCACATAGCCGTTGATACGTCTGCGTGCGGCGAGGACGTCATCTCGCGTGATCACGGCTTCACCTGGTCCCGGTAGCGCTTCTGCCGACCCAGCGAATCACGAAGTCCTTTGCTGTTGTTGCATTGAGGCATGAAGAAGATTGGGTTCTTGTCGTTTGGTCACTGGACGCCGTCGCCGCAGTCCCAGACCCGGTCAGCCTCCGACGCACTACTCCAGTCCATCGACCTGGCGGTTGCGGCTGAAGAGCTCGGGGCCGACGGCGCCTACTTCCGGGTGCACCACTTCGCGCGCCAGTTGTCCTCTCCCTTCCCGCTCCTCGCTGCGATTGGCGCGAAGACGAGCCGTATCGAGATCGGCACCGGCGTCATCGACATGCGCTATGAGAACCCGCTCTACATGGCCGAGGACGCTGGCGCGGCGGACCTCATCTCCGGGGGACGGCTACAGCTGGGTATTAGCCGCGGATCACCGGAGCAGGTGGTCGACGGGTTTCGCTACTTCGGGCATGCGCCCGCCGAGGGATCCGATCATGCAGCCATGGCTCGTGAGCACGCCGCGGTCTTTCTTGAGGTGATCAAGGGCGAGGGATTCGCCGAGCCCAACCCACGTCCGATGTTCCCCAACCCGCCTGGGCTACTCCGGATCGAGCCACACTCGCCGGGACTTCGCGACCGCATCTGGTGGGGGGCCGGAACCCGCCGGACTGCTGAGTGGGTCGGGGAGCAAGGCATGAACCTGATGAGTTCCACCCTGCTCACCGAGGATACCGGGGTGCCTTTCCATAAGCTCCAGGCGGAGCAGATCCAGTTGTTCCGGGCCGCCTGGACTGCGGCCGGCCATCAACGGGAGCCGCGGGTCTCAGTTAGTCGCAGCATCTTCCCGGTTGTCAGCGATCTGGACCGCGCGTATTTCGCGGACGCGGCCGGTAGTCAGGACCAAGTCGGTTACCTGGACGGTGGGCTGGCTCGATTCGGCAAGACCTATGCCGGAGAGCCCGATCGGCTCGTCAAGGAACTTGCCGACGACGAAGCAATTGCCGCCGCTGACACGCTGCTGCTGACGGTTCCCAACCAGCTTGGCGTGGATTACAACGCTCATCTCATCGACAGTGTGCTGCGCCACATCGCGCCTGAGCTTGACTGGCATTGACATCGCCCCAAGCGAGCAAAACCGGACAAGCTGGATACACCTAGTGCATGGTCTGGGTGACTACGTCGACTACGGCCTCGGCGATCTGTTGATGTCCGGCTGCGTTCGGATGGTCGCCGTCACTTGCCAGGTAGCGGGTCTCGTCAGAGTCGTAGTCCGGGCCCTTGAATGCCGCGCGAAGGTCGACGTAATCGGAGTCCGTATTGGTGGCCGTCCTCTTGATGACGGTGTTGAGCTGGTCGGTCACGCTGGCCGCCGCGTTGACATAGACGTCCCCTTCCGCCTTGGCGTACTGACCGCCGAGCCAGACGCTCCAGTAGTCCAGCAAGATCAGTAGGACCGGCCTTCCCTCGGTCAGTTCATGGACCCGGGTGACGATCTGGGCGAGGTTGCGCTCGGTCGAGGAGATCATCGGCTGGTAACACGCGACGGCGGTGCCACACGACCCGCTGTACGCGACATCGTTGGCACCGATCTCGATCTCGACAACATCGGCATTCGCCACATCGGAGACCACAGCGGAATCCGAGCTGAGCTGCTTGACTACGTCCGCGCTGGTGAATCCGCCGACCGCATCGTTGGTTGCCTTCACCTCTCGGCGGTCAGAGGCGGTCAGGTACGAGGCAGTCAACTGTGGGTAGGGCGTGCATCCGCAGTTGGTGCCACGTGGCACCGAGTCGCCCAGGGCGACAACCGACCAAACCTCGCGAGGCGTCGAGCTGGCGAGGGTCGGATTGCTCGAGCTGGCAACGGTCGGATTGCTTGAGCTGGCAGGAGTGGCGCTACTCGAGCAGCCACTCAACAGGAGTGCGCATCCCAACGCAATCACCGCATGCCGCCCGAACCGATGTTCCCCGCCCACATCCAGATGTTAGGCGGCCCATCCAGATGCTCGGCCGGCCCGGCCTGAGAGGGACCGAATCGCGCACCGCCGCCAGAAGTCACACGGCCTTGCCGCGCCTGTGGTACATCCCAGCGACGATGGAGACGCCAATGGCGGCGAGCGCAACCTGAATGATCAACTCGATCCAGTCAATGCCGCGGGTCACCGCAACACCGAAGGCCGAGGCGATAAGTGTGCCAACGAGGGCCGCGGCGACCCCCACGAGGAGGGTGAGCCATATCGGAATGTTTTGCCTGCCGGGCGCCACAATCCGGCCGAGGACGCCGATGATCAGCCCGATGACCAAAGCTGTGATGATCCCAGTGACCTCCACGTCAGACCTCCGTCAATTCAGCGTGCATTACGCGTCAGTTCGCAATTTCAGACTACCCATAGGTGCGCACACGGTGCTGGGCGTGAGAGAGCCGAAACCGAGGCCCGGCCGGGCCCAGTGCCGTCATCGCTTATCGGCGTGGGCAGGCCATCCAGGACCACCCGAATAGCTAAACCCGAATAAACAAAGATGGTCACGACCTTTGTAGGGCGGGTGGGACTCGAACCCACGGCCAAGGGATTATGAGTCCCCTGCTCTAACCGGCTGAGCTACCGCCCCAGGTGCTACGTCAGCCGAGGCTGATGATAGCCACGCTGCCTTTCGACTGATGTCGATAGAGTCGCCGCAGCCTACAGACACGAGTGCCGACAACGAGGAGGATCCGTGCCTGATCTCATCTCTGCCGAGTTCGAGGTACTCGATCCGCGGTTCGCTGGAACTGGCGGCGACCGTAAGGTTGCCCGCCTCTTCGCTGGTGGGCGATGGCTGGAGGGACCGGCGTACCACCCTGCTGGCCGCTTCGTGTTGTTCAGCGACATCCCCAATGATCGGGTGCTCCGATACGACGAAGTGAGCGAGCGTATCGACGTTTTCTTGACACCTGCTGGCTTTAGCAACGGCCGCACCGTTGATCGACGTGGTCGATTCGTGGCCTGTGAGCATGGCGAGCGTCGGGTTACCAGAACAGAGCACGACGGCTCGATCACAGTGCTGGCAGCCTCCTACCAGGAACACCGGCTCAACAGCCCTAACGATGTCGTTGAGCATTCGGACGGATCTATCTGGTTCACCGATCCGACCTACGGCATCCACACCGACTACGAGGGCCACGAAGCCTCATCCGAGATCAATTCGCGCAATGTCTATCGCATCGATCCGGACGGCGGAGACATCACCGCGGTGGTCGAAGACTTCGCCCAGCCCAACGGCCTGGCCTTCTCGCCTGACGAACGCCGGCTGTTCATCGTCGACAGCCAACTGCACCACATCAGAGTCTTCAATGTTGATCATGGAAAGCTCACCGGCGGCGAATTGTTCTGTGCCGACGACAAGGGCTACGACGGCATCCGATTTGATCATCTCGGTCGGCTTTGGGGAGCGGCTCATGACGGCTTGCACTGCTACGACCCGGACGGCACCTTGATCGGCAAGCTGCGGCTGCCGGAAATCACATCTAATCTCACATTCGGCGGTCGACAACGCAATCACCTCTACATGACCGCGACGAGCTCGCTGTACAGCCTCCGGGTCAACTTCCGAGGTGTCGGTTATCCAAATTGATCTTGTAAATTCCCTGTAACGGTTGACATCTCGGCGCTGGGGCCGGTGCTCTCCGATCCAGTCGCGAGCAGTAGAGTCAGTATGTTTGCGTCGCGCGGAGAGGTCTTTCAGGGGGGAGAGCTGTTTGTGCTGCACTCGTTGGCTCGCACGGTGAAGGGCCGTGGGCTAGCGACACCTTCGGAGACACGGCTGATCGGTGTCGTGATCTTGGCCATTGTCGCATTGGTTTTCCTTTCCACATTGATTAATCCTCCGCACTGGCTTCAGGTCGCGGCGCTGTTTGGACATCTCATTTTTCTGGTCATCGGCTTCGGTTCGGTGCTGGCCGTCGACTGGTACGGGCTGCTTTCCCTATTTGGCTGGACGACCATCGGCGACGTCTTGCTTGTCGCCAATCGAATGACACCCATGATTTGGATTGGACTCACAGGGCTGACCATTACTGGCGCGCTTCTTGAGCCGCAGCTCAGTTCATGGCTGGTTATTGTGAAGCTCTCCTGCGTAGTTGGCGTGGGGATTGTCGGAGTGCTTGCCTTGTCCACTTCAAGGACTCTGGAACGTCAGATGCCGACTCCTGCACGGCCCATGGTCGAACGCGGCATGGTCCTCGCTGGTTTCTCCCAAATGTTTTGGTGGACAGCCGTGATCATCGGTTTCATCACTGATCAGCTCGCTCGGGGAGCCTGAGACTGGTCGGGGCTCGATGATCATGCTCCAGCTGCGTCGGTCTTGATCAATTTCCGTGGCTAGGCTGATCACTGATGCTGGGTAACTGACTTCCGGTCGCACGAGCGAAGACCGTCAAGACCCGGGGCCGCGCGATGACGATTGCACCGACGAGTAGGAGCAAACCAGCTACGGCCGTAATCGAAGCGAGCAGGTGCTGCGACCAGGTCCATTGCAGTTCCACATCTGCTCCGTTGGGCAAGTCGGTGAACGGTGCCACCGTCACCCAGCCGACAAAGAACCAGCCCAAAGCCAGGTACCAGGTGGGGAGTCGCCGCGGCCCGATTGGTCGTCGCTCGATCAGGCTCATCGTCAGCGGCACCACCCAGACGAAGTGGTGCAACCACGACACCGGAGAGGCCAGCAGCCCCGCTACACCGCACAGGTTGACCGCTAGTCGGATATCGCCGAGTCGATGCCAGAGCATGGCCGCCCAGACACCGGCTACGGCGACCGCCGCCGAGAGCACGAGCCCCGCGATCGCCGCCGCTTGTCCGAGTCCTAAGATCCGCACGATGTCGGCCATCACAGACTGATTCGTGTAGTAGATGATGCTGTGCCCAAGCCCGGTATCACCGTGCGCCAGCCTCGTCCAAAACTCCCACGATGCCGCGGGCACGATGGCAAAGGTGATCAACGTGACAACAATTCCGGTGATGACCGCTGTCCAGAAGGCCCGGAACTTCCGCACCAGGAGGAGGTACACCACGAAGATCGCGGGAGTCAGTTTGATCGCCGTGGCAACAGCGGTCAGCACTCCCTCCGGCAACAGCCTGCGAGAAAACACCCGCGGTCCGGGGACGAGGTCCAAGACGATCAGAGCGACCAGGAAAATCCCGAGCTGGCCGAAGGCGAGCGTTTGAACGACGGGCTCAACGATGTAGACGGCAGCGGTGCTAGCCAAGCTGAGCACCCAGCCCTTGAGCCCGAATCGGTGCAGTACCGCCACCAGCGCCAAGGCGCCTGCTGCGGTCCACCCGACCTGCACCACCGCCGTCGGCAGCAACGCCAAGGGCACGGCCAGGACAGCCGCGAAGGGTGGATACAGAAACTGCAGAGGCCCGGGAAGATCGTAAAAATCGCCACCGGCAAGCAGCACCGATCCAGCCTGCCGGTAGACGCCGAGATCGACCATGATCGGTTGCCAGGGAAGGAAAGTGCCGCCGCCGAAGGTGGTCGCGCCGACGTACAGCGCAACCAGTACGGGCGGCAGGGAGATGCCGATTCCGCGCGCGAACCGAATCCAGAAACCCGGCTGTGCGGGGGGAGCGTACGTCACAGCCGCGCTAGTCGGGGACATCGAGAATCTGGTCGATGTGCTTGACATTAGAGCTTCGAGGGCGGGCTCTGGCTGTTCGCAGGCGATCCAGTCACCGATTCCGTGGGCTGACCTCCACCCGACTCCGTACCCGATGGTCCAGGCGATCCCGACGTCGGCGATCCCGACGGTCCTGGCGACGGAGACCCCGACTGAGATCCAGATTGTGGCGAACCCGATTGTGGTGGTCCGGATTGAGCGGAACTGCCTGTTGGTGGCGGCGGTGACTGGGGTGGCTGATTGCGGAAGATCAAGATTGCAATCAGGACGGCGAGCGCGGCGAGCAGCACCATGAGGAGCCACGAGACCAAGATCGTTCGCCAACCTGCACGGTCGAACCGGCCGGGCCACGGAAGCGGCCAGAGGCGCGCCAGCCCGGGCTGGACGCGTTCGATCCAGTACTGCTGATAATCGGGGCCTGCTGGCACACCCTGAGGGGGAAGTGTCGCGATCTGTACTGCGTCGAGGATCTGGCTTGCCTGTGCTGCTGCGGCTGGCGAGCCGTCATAGACCAAAGCTGCCCATGGCGCGACGAGACGGTCGTCCGGTGCAACCGGATCGTCCGTCTCCCTTGCGAAACTTACGGCCCAGGCGTCCGGCGTCCTGCCCATGGCCACCCCGTGCCAGGACCGTGTCGATGTGCAAGGCATTGATCTCGCCTGCGAAGCGAGATCGGGCAGCCGCATCTGCCGCTGCCCCCTCGGACAGCAAGATCACCATCGCTGGCGTGTTGGCTGCATCGTGTGCGGTGAACACGATCCCTGCCGGCGTTGCATCTAGCCGCGCGTCGAGCCAGAACTCACCGACCTTCGGCGGATCCGCAGCTAGCAGCGGCGTGACCGGCACGTACGCGGAACGTGCAGCAGATGCGCCCTCAAAGACTCGGTCCGCGGCGTCAGGGGTCGGCCACCCTGGATCCGGTGACGGTGAATCGGGTGCCCATGGCGGATCCGGTGGCGGGGCCGGTGGCTCAGCGGGCGACATCACTCTCCATCTCGCAGCCTCGATCGGACGAGGCTGACCACAGCGTGCGGGGCACGGAGAGTCTAATCGGGAAGTTACAGAGGACTTGATCGGATGAAACGAAAGACTCCGGCGTACGCGGGTGTCCTGCGGGTAAAGAAAGCAGATGCAGGGCGCACTCGAATGAATTTCACAGCTGGCTCTTATGTCGGTCACAGCGTGGGGTTTGCGCACGCCCATAGCCTTGAGTCCTGCGTCTGCGAGAATGGCTCGGTGTCCGGCGAAGAGCGCGGACGGTTCAGCGTGTCTGTCGCACGACGTCGTTGACGAGTAACAGGAGAGTGCGTGAGTAGTCCGTCGTTTGGCCAACCCGTCGAGGAGCGCGCCGCCGCTCGGACGTCGGGCCAGCCCGGAAATCAAACCGCCTCGAAGCTCCTCGGCGACGCCATCGCCCAGGTTCAGCGGGTGATCGTCGGACAGGAACACATGGTCGAGCAGCTGATGGTTGCTTTGCTTGCCCAAGGCCATTGTTTGCTCGAAGGCGTGCCGGGCGTAGCGAAGACGCTGGCGGTACGCAGCTTCGCCACCGTCGTTGGCGGTGAATTCGCCCGGATTCAGTTCACTCCCGACCTGGTCCCGTCGGACATCGTCGGCACCCGGATTTATCGATCAAGCCAGGAGAAGTTCGACGTCGAGCTCGGGCCGATCTTCGTGAATTTCCTGCTCGCTGACGAAATCAACCGCGCGCCGGCGAAGGTTCAGGCGGCGATGCTGGAGGCGATGGCCGAGCAGCAAGTATCGATTGGCGGCACGACCTACCCGGTTCCGCAGCCTTTCATCGTGATTGCGACTCAGAACCCTATTGAGTCCGAAGGTGTCTATCCGCTCCCCGAAGCGCAGCGCGACCGGTTCTTGCTCAAGGTCGACGTTCCCTACCCGGCGGGCAACGAAGAATTCGAAATCCTCCGGCGGATGAGCGTCGATCCGCCGAGCTCACAGCCAGTCTTGAACCCACAGATGATCCTCCAGCTGCAGCGGCAGGCTGAGGAGGTCTTCGTCCACAACCTTGTCGCGGAATACATCGTCCGGCTGGTTTTGGCTACCCGTATGCCCGCCGAGTTCAGCCTGCCGGATCTCACCTCGGTTATCCAGATCGGCTGCAGCCCGCGTGCCACGCTCGGCTTGGTGGCTGCCGCGCGCGCCCTAGCCCTGATCCACGGTCGCGACTATGTGCTTCCTACCGACGTTCAGTCGGTGGCCAAAGATGTGATGGCGCACCGTATCGTGCTCGGCTTTGACGCCGTAGCAGACAACATCGCGCCGGCCCAAGTGATTGAGCGCATCGTGGCCATGGTGCCGCCGCCGACGCCGGTCTGGAACCAACAGTCTGGGACGAACCACCAGAGTCAACCCGGCCGCACGGTGCCCTCGGCCAACAACTACAACCAGCCGCCGGCGCAATACCAGCAGTCTGTGCCGAACATGCCTAATCAGCCCGACTTCAGCTAGAGGCTCACGTGTCGTACCCGCCGCCAGGCGGTCGGCCCGTTGGCTCAGCCAGCTTTCCGCCGTCTGCCGTTCCGCCGGTCAACCCACCGCCACCCGGTCCTCCCATGCAGTTCGCATCTCCGGAGGCGAACATGGGGGCCGTAACCTCAGTCGTTGGTGCGCCGACCCGGGCCACCATTCCTCTGAACAAGTTGGCGCCGGAGGCGGCGCTGCGGAGGTTGGAGCTCACCATCGTGCGCCGCCTCGAGGGGTTCCTGCATGGCGACCACCTCGGCCTCCTGCCCGGACCCGGTTCGGACATCAGCGACGCTCGGATCTACGTCCCGGGCGAGGACGACGTACGCAGGATTGACTGGGCGGTCACCGCGCGGACTACCGTGCCGTACGTTCGCGACACCATCTCCGACCGCGAGCTCGAGGTGTGGGCCCTGCTCGACGTCACACCGTCGATGAACTGGGGAACGGAAGGGGTGACGAAGAGGGACCTGGGCATTGCGGCGATCGCAACGATCGGCTTCCTGAGCCAGAAGATGGGCGACCGATTTGGCGGCTACATTCTGCGGCCGGGAAGCTTACGTCGGCTGCCTGCCCGATCGGGCCGCTCCGCGCTCTATGGGCTGCTCCGCAAAATGCTGACCGAGCCCTTTGTCCCCGATCATGCCGTCGGGCCCATGACCCTCGCAGCAAGCGTTGAGAAGCTCTCCCGATTGCAGCGTCGGCGCGGGCTCCGCGTTGTCGTGTCCGACTTCCTGACCCCCGGTGATCATGAGCTGGACCCGAATGTGCCGCCTGACTGGGAGCGCTCGATGCGGCGGCTCGGGGTACGCAACCAGGTGCTGGCGGTCGAGGTGGTCGATCGACGAGAGATCGAGTTTCCCAACGTCGGGGATATGTTGATCCGCGATCCCGAAACCGACTTCGAACGCTACGTCAACACTGGCGACTCTGATGCGCGCTCCAGGATGGACGCGGCCAGCGCCGCGCAGCGGGAACGAATCCGTATCTCGCTTCGTCGTGCAGGTGTCGGGCACATCCAGCTGCGGACCGATCGTGACTGGGTGCAAGACATCGCTCGGTTCGTGCTGGCGTACCGTCGCGTGGCGAGTATGTTGCACGCCCCGCCACAGGGAGTGACGAAATGAGTTCCGCGCTGCTGGTGCAGCAGCTGATTCCGCAGCTCGCCTTTCTGGCCCCAAGTCGACTGCTGATCTTGCTCATCATTCCGGCGCTGATCCTCGCTTACATCTTCGCGAGTCTGCGGAAGAACCGACGTGGCATGCGGTTCACCAATACCTCGATGCTCGATGTCGTGGTACCCAAGCAGTCGCAGTGGCGGCGGCACCTCGCTGTCGCACTCTCGCTGCTGAGCTTGATCACCCTCACAGCGGCGTTCGCTCGTCCCAAAACTCAGATTGATGTGCCACGGGAGCGTGCCACGGTCGTCTTGGTGATCGATGCATCCCAATCGATGCAGGCGACCGATGTGAAGCCGACCCGGCTCGATGCAGCCAAGCAGGCGGCGATTGACTTCGTCAACAAGCTGCCTGAGAAATACAACGTCTCGGTCGTCTCAATGGCGGGCGCTTCAGCGGTCTTGGTCCCGCCAACGACGGCGCACAACACCGTGGAAAACGCAATCAACAGCATTCAGCTGCAGGACTCGACGGCCATCGGAGAGGGGATTGCCACCGCGCTTCGGGCCTTGCAGCAGGCGCCGAAGGATCCGAAAAATCCGAATTCAATTGCCCCGGGTGCCATCGTGCTGCTCAGCGACGGCTCGAATACCGCGGGTCGGTCCCCGCAGCAGGCGGCCGCCGAGGCGAGAACGGCGAAAGTGCCGATCTACACAATCGCGTACGGCACCGAGAACGGGTATGTCGATCTGGACGGCAAGCGTGAGCCGGTACCGGTCGACCATCAGGAGATGAAGCAAATCGCCGCCGCCACCAACGGCGATTACTTCGCCGCGGCTACCGCCGAGCAGCTGAAGACGGTGTACGAGAACATCGGGTCCGATGTGGGATACGAGAAGGCTGACCGCGAAGTGACCGCACGCTTTGCTGGTTACGGACTGGCCCTCGCCGTCCTCGCCGCCCTGGGCGCCATCTCCCTGGGGGCGAAGTGGCCATGATGGATGTTTTCGCTTTCCTCGCTGCGAAAGTGGTCAGCAACGACAACAGATGTGGTCGGATCTGTGTCGTTCGTGACCACTCTTCTCAGGAGAGGCGGCGCCCATGATTCCGCTCCTCTCTTTTCTCGCCCCGACGAGGCTCTGGCTGCTGCTGCTCATCCCGCTGCTGGTCGTTCTTTACCTCTTGATGGTGCAGCGCAAGCGGAACCGCAGCGCGCAGCTGGGCAAGACCATGTTCGACCTGGTCATCCCGCGGGATCGCACCTGGTTGCGGCATCTAGCGGTCGGCCTGTCGATCCTCAGCTTGCTGACTTTGACGCTTGCCTTTGCCAAGCCGAAAGATCAAGTCTCGGTGCCCCGGGAGCGGGCCACCATCGTGGTGACCATCGACGTCTCCCTGTCCATGGAGGCCAAGGATGTCGATCCCAACAGGCTGGATGCGGCGAAGGCTGCGGCCGAGCAGTTCGTGACATCGTTGCCGCCGAAGTTCAATGTCGCACTGGTGACGTTCGCCGGCACCGCGACGACTCTGGTGCCGCCCACTCTCGATCGAGGTGCGGTGACAGCCGCAATCCGCTCGCTACGTCCCCAGGCCTCGACGGCGATTGGTGAGGGGATATACACCTCGCTGGCCGCGCTGGCTCAGGTGCCACCTGATCCCGACAACCCGAAAGCCGTTGCACCCGCACGCATCGTCCTACTCAGTGATGGCAAGACACAGGTCGGCCGGCCTTCAGATCAGGCCGCGATGGCGGCACGGGCTCAATCGGTCCCGATCTACACCATCGCGTACGGAACCACCGACGGTTACATCGATATCGGTGGCCGGCGGGAGCCGGTGCCAGTGGATCGCGCTGAACTGGCCCGGGTCTCCAAGATCAGTGGCGGCGAGGCGTACACCGCGTCGTCCGCAGGCGAGCTGAAAGAGGTCTACAGGGACATCGGAAGCTCCGTCGGCAAGGAAAAGGTGGACCGGGAGGTCACCTCCCGATACGCCGGTTTCGGGCTGGGATTCGCGATTCTCGCGGCGCTCGGAATGATCTCCCTCGGCGCTCGTTGGCCGTAGCGCATCGACCATTCAATCGAGGTCAGTACAACGTCCCACGCGACCCCTCCGCGAGACTAAGGTGCAGGCATGGTGAACGTGGCGGAAAACCTTGCCGCGGTGGAGGCACGGATCAAGGCGGCGTGCACTCGAGTGGGTCGAGATCCCAGCGAAGTACGGCTGCTGCCGGTAAGCAAGAACCAAAGTATGGAGCTGATCGCGGAGGCCTACGACTCCGGAATCCGCATCTTCGGTGAGAACAGGGTTCAGGAGGCGGCAGAGAAAGCAAGGCATTTTGCTGATCGGCCCGACCTCAGATGGGCGATCGTTGGTCATCTGCAGACCAACAAGGCGAGACAGGTAGCGGCCTTCGCGTCGGAATTTCACGCGCTGAGCAGCATCCGAATAGCGGCGGCGCTTGATAAGGCGCTGATTGATCAAGGTCGCGGCCTCGACGTCTTCTTGCAAATCAACTCGTCGGGCGAACCCCAGAAGTTCGGGTTGCCTCCTGATGAGGTGGAGCCGTTCGCCATCGCACTCAAGGCATATGGCACCCTACGAGTCCGCGGACTGATGACCTTGGCCGTGCTGTCGGATGATCAGTGGGCTATCAGAGCTTGCTTCGAACGGATGCGTGAACTGCAACGTCGCCTCCAGAGCAACGAGGATGTCGCCGGCACCTACGATGAGTTGTCCATGGGGATGTCCGGTGATCTTGAGCTGGCCGTCGAGTACGGGGCGACCACCGTACGAGTAGGTCAGGCGATCTTCGGGCCGCGGCCAACAGTAGACAACTATTGGTCGCCGCAGTAGCGGCGGCGTGCGGGTCGTAAGGATGCGGGGGTCGGCGGCGGCAGCTGGCAGCACTGTCTTCTTTTTTCTCGCGCCTGGCATCGTGGCTGGGCTCGTGCCTTGGTTGATCAGCGGCTGGGACGTGCGGTGGCCAAGGTCAGCACCTGCGGTCGTCGTCATGACTGTCGGCGCTGGCCTCCTGATCGTTGCAATCGTGGTGTTGATCCGCGCCTTTGCCCGTTTCGTGATTGAGGGCCGGGGTACCCCCGCGCCAGTCGCTCCGACCGAACGGCTCGTCGTCGGCGGTGAGTATCGCTTTGTGCGAAACCCGATGTATGTCGCAGTGGTCGGAGCGGTGCTAAGTCAGGCGATGATCTTCGGCTCGCTACCGCTGCTGGTGTACGCCGGAGTTGTGTGGGCGGTTATGGCCGCGTTCGTCCACTGGTATGAGGAACCGGCGTTATTGACGA
The DNA here is from genome assembly GCA_963815975.1 of uncultured Actinomycetota bacterium. GTDB lineage: Bacteria > Actinomycetota > Actinomycetes > Propionibacteriales > Propionibacteriaceae > Microlunatus. The sequence continues at coordinate 170,863 of CAWFJC010000016.1, read as the reverse complement.
GCTACGGCGATGAGTACCAGCGCTACCGTCAAGCGGTGCCCGCCTGGTTGCCGCGGCTGCGCCCATGGCGGCCTGACCGAGAGCCGGGCAATAAAGCCGCCTGATCAAGAGTGCGCCAAATTGTCAATGCGAATCGACGAGACGCGATCCGCCGGTTCGAAGCCGAAGATCCGGCTGAGAAAATAGATCTGCGCCTCGATGGAGGCCTTGATCGTCTCGCCGCGGCGGAAGCCGTGCCCTTCGCCCTTGAACATGATCAAGGCAACGGGTAGGCCCTTGCGCCGCGCAGCGTCGGCCAGCATCTCGGCTTGTAGTGGCGGGACGACGGTGTCTTCTGTTCCCTGAAGCAGCAGAATTGGCGCCGACAGCCGATCCAGGTGGTTGATCGGTGAGCGCTCGAGGTAGCGAGCCCGCTCTTCGGGATACGGTCCCACCAAGCTATCCATGTAGCGCGCCTCGAACTTGTGCGAGTCCTTCGCCAGCGCTTCTAGGTCGGCGATGCCGAACTGGCTGATGCCGGCGCCGAACACATCTGAGCTGGTGAGTGCTGCCAGAGTCGTAAAGCCACCGGCGCTGCCGCCTCGGATGGCCAGTCGAGCGGGATCGGCCAACTGTTGGGCGCCCATCGCTACAGCGCCCGTGATGCAATCCTGCACGTCGACGATGCCCCAACGGCCCTTCAGGCGATCACGATATTCCCTACCAAACCCGGTGCTGCCGCCGTAGTTGACATCGAGGATCGCAAACCCGCGCGATGTCCAGAACTGGTAGGCGATCTTGAAATCGCCGGCCGAGAATGCGGTCGGGCCGCCATGCGAAAGCGTGATCATCGGCGGCAAACTGCCCGTAGGTGCTCGGAATTCACCATTGACTGGCAGGTAGAGCCACCCGTAGACGGTCCCGTGCTCGGTGGCCCAATTGACCAATCGGGCAAGAGACACGGAGGCCGCGTCCATGATCATCTCGGTTGTGGACCGTACGGTGGTCCAGCTGTGCTGATCAAGGTCGTAGAGCGCCAACGCAGCGGGTCGATCAGGATAGTTGAGCAACGCAGCGACCTGCCCGGCGCCGACGTCCACTGAGGTTGCCGCCGTGCCGGGATCAGCTATCGGACGAAGTGTGCCGTCGGAGATCGTCAATACCTCAATGCTCTGCTTGCCGCAGCGGTTCAGGGTGCACAGCAAATGATCACCGTCGATGATCGCATATGCTCGCTGACCCAGCGTCCACTGTGCCGGGCAGAACTCCGCATCGGTCGGGCACAGTGGGACTGTGCCGTTTTCGCTCCAGAGATAGAGATTCCACCAGTTGTTACGATCAGAAGCGAAGATCAACTTTTCGTTGAGCCAGCGCGGCTGTACGGCGGATTCGTCAAGAGTGCCGGCGACCGCACGGCTGTCGATGATCATGGTTCCAATCATCGTTCCGGTCATGATCGTTGTTGAGTCCCAGGGCATGTTCGGGTGGTTCCATTGGGTCCACGCCAAGCGCCCGTTCGCAGAGAGCTCGGGAGTGGAGTAGAAATCGGCACCACTGCAGAGCACCACGCCGCCATCCGGATTCGGCCCATCAAGATCAAGAGCGACGATGGTGTTGGTTGGTTCGCCAGCACCCGAATGGTCTTCACGTACCGCAAGTACGAGGTGGCGATCGGGGTGGACGCGAATGTCACCGAATCGGAATTCGCTCTCCGGAGTGATCGGGGTTGGTGGGCCATCGTCGCGGATTGCGTACAAGCGACCGTCGGTGAATTCGGAGTAGACGACGGTACCGCCCGCGACGTGGTATTCACCGCCGCCGTACTCGTGAACCCGATCGCGTACGTAGCCAGGCGGGGGAGTGATCTCGACCGGCTCACCGCCCGACAGCGTTCGTCGCCACAGGCTGGTCCTGCCACGTTCGTCGGCTCGAGACTCCAGCCAATACAGCTGTCCTCCGTCGATCTGCACGGCGGAAAGCCTGGTCGAGGAGCCAATCAACTGATCAACTGAGATAGCAGACGCCCAGGATCCGTACGGCGCAATCCTCATGAAGGTCAATGTGCCTTCGCTGCGGGTGTCGAGCAAATCGCGCTTCCGGCGCGATGCGCGAGCTAGTAGGCAAAAGCTGGTGCGGATGTGGCCCATGGTGCAAGATAGGAGCACAACGGATCCACCCGGTGAGACCTGACTTGAGGATGCAGGGGAAGGCAGCCCTCAGGTTGTCTTTTGGTCTCGCACTGGAGGATCTGGCATGAGCACGACCCGTGGAGTCTTGTACGTCCACTCTGCGCCGTCAGCACTGTGCCCGCACATCGAGTGGGCTGTGGGCGGCGTCTTTGGTATGCCTATACGCGTCGACTGGATCCCGCAGCCAATCGAGCGTGCCTGTTATCGAACCGAATATTCCTGGACCGGCCCGACCGGCACCGGGGCCCGACTCGCGAGCGCTCTGAAAGGCTGGCAGCGGGTTCGTTTCGAGGTAACCGAGGAGGGTACCTCGAGTACCCATGGTGAGCGTTACTCCTACACCCCGACGCTGGGCGTCTTTCATGCGACCGTAGGGATCCACGGCGACATCATGATCCCCGAAGACCGGATCAAGCACGCGATAGCCGTGTCCGCACTCAGCGGCAAAGATCTCACCGAGGCCTTGTACGGGCTACTCGGCAGTGCCTGGGACGACGAGCTGGAACCCTTCCGCTACGCGGGCGACGGCGCACCCGTTCGCTGGCTGCATGAAGTCGTCTAGGACTCCCCACCTAACGCCGATCTGTCAGAACCCCGTTGGGCCATATCCGAACGGGGTTCTGACAATTCGGTGTCAGTCAGAGTGATTACACGCCGTAGAGCTTCTCACCGGCGACATATCGATCGTTCACCTCGACCAAGATCTTCTTCATCGTCTCCAGGTTCAACTGGTCGACTTTGGTGAAACGAATACAGCTCTTGCCGCAACTGACCGTCCCGAGTTCGCTCGCGTGCCGTTCGGCGAGATACTCCCCGTCGACCACGGCGCAGAGGTACAAACTCACATACCGCTTCTGGGCGGCGAGTGCCACCACCGGTAAGACACCGGGCTCTTTCATCGACTTGCTCTGGTACAGCTGCTCGCCGTAGCCAAGCATCCGAGCGCCCAGCTCACCGGTCAACCCTGGTGAGAGCGCCGGTGCGTGCTCCTGGATGATTGCGTCCATTCGACGCAATTCGGCCTCCCGCGAGCCGACGGAGGAGAAGTAGTCCTCGCGTGAATCAGCGTCGATCTGCATAAGGCAAATCTAACTTCTCCCACGTACTCCAAAAGACGACTCCAAGCCGTCAGGGAGCGACGCCAATCAGAGGGGGATGTTGGTGTGCGCGCCACGCTCGCCGGTGTCGGCACTGCGAATGGCAGCGGCCAGCGCCGAGCGGGTCACGCCGGGCGCGACGATCTCGTCCACCACGCCGATCTCCACTGCCTTTTCCACTCCACCTGCGATGCGCTCATGTTCCGCAGCCAGCTCGGCCTCCACCTGGGGGCGTAGGTCATCGGCAACTTCAGCCAGCTTGCGCCGGTGCAGGATCCGCACCGCGGCAATCGGACCCATCACCGCGACCTCGGCACCCGGCCAGGCAAAGACCCGGGTCGCACCGAGGGAGCGCGCATTCATGGCGATGTACGCGCCGCCGTACGCCTTGCGAGTGACCAGAGTGACCCGCGGCACGACTGCTTCGCCGAAAGCGTGCAGCAGTTTTGCGCCACGTCGTACCACACCGTCCCACTCCTGCCCGACGCCCGGCAGGTAGCCCGGCACATCGACGAGGACGACGAGCGGCACCCCGAAGGTGTCGCACATCCGCACGAATCGGGCCGCCTTCTCGGCACTGAGCGCGTCCAAGCAGCCTCCCAGGCGCAGGGGATTGTTGGCGATCACTCCGACGGTGCGCCCACCGAGGCGGCCTAGCGCGATGGTGACGTTGGGAGCCCAACGGGCGTGCAACTCGACTGTCGAGCCCTCATCCAGAAGACCACTGATCAGCGGATGAACGTCGTACGCGCGGCGCGGCGACTCGGGCAGCAGTGCAGCAAGATCGACATCATCCACGACCCTTGCAGTCTGTCCCTGGTTGGCAAGCAAGGTAGCGAGTGCCCGGCCCTGGTCGATCGCGTGCCTTTCGTCGTCGGCCACGACGTGGACGACCCCTGAGCGGCGCCCATGGGTGTCTGGACCCCCGAGCCGGAGCATGTCGACATCTTCACCGGTGACCGACCGCACGACGTCGGGACCGGTGACGAAGATTCGACCTTCTGGCGCCAAGATCACCAGATCAGTCAAGGCAGGCCCGTACGCCGCGCCACCGGCCGCGAAGCCCAGCACGATGGAGATCTGCGGGATCTTGCCCGAGGCCTGGGTCATCGCGTGGAAGATCCGGCCCACGCCGTGCAGCGATAGCACGCCCTCGGCCAGTCGGGCGCCGCCCGAGTGCCAGATGCCGAGGATCGGTACCCGATCATGGATGGCTCGCTCGTAGGCCCGCACAACCACGTCGCAGCCATCCATCCCCATGGCGCCGCCCATCACGGTGGGGTCGGAGCAGAAGGCGACAACGCGGCAACCGTTGATCATGCCGGTCGCTGCCAACATCCCCGAGTCGTCGTCCGCAGTGATCAACTCGACGGAACCTGCGTCGAGCAATGCCTCCAGCCGGGCGTTGGGATTGCGCGGGTCCTGATCACGAGGAAGCTTGATCTTTTTTGGCGCAGCTGGCGCTGCCGACTCGGCTGATGCTCTGGTTCCCTGTGGAGCGGGAGCCGTGCTCGGGGCCACGCCCCGCTCGGTGGTGGTGGTCATCTCAAGCCTCCTGTGGCGTAGGCATTGGTGAAGGCAACGGCGACGTTGTGGCCGCCGAAGCCGAATGAGTTGTTGATCGCGGCCAGATCACCGCCTGGCAGGTCGCGTACTTTGGTGGCGATGTCTATACCAAGATCAGGTTCTGGGTTGTCCAGGTTGATCGTGGGTGGCACCTTGCGGTAACGCAGCGCGAGCAGGGTGGCGAGCGACTCCAGTGCGCCGGCGCCACCGAGCAGATGACCAGTCATGGATTTGGTTGCAGTGACAATCGCCTCGGTATGGTCACCGAGAGACTGCCTGATCGAGCTCGCCTCGGTGACATCTCCCTGCGGCGTGGACGTGGCGTGCGCGTTGACGTGCACGATGTCGCCAGGAGCAAGTTCAGCCTCGCGCAGCGCCTTTGTCATGGCCAAGGCCTGACTCGCACCGCTCGGATCAGGTTGGACCATGTCGTGGGCATCTGCGGTGATGCCAGCTCCGGCCAGCTCACCATAGATGCGAGCGCCACGGGCCTGAGCGTGCTCCAGGGTTTCGATGACGAACATGGCGGCGCCCTCTCCGAGCACGAAGCCGTCTCGATCGACGTCCCATGGCCGCGACGCGCGCTCTGGCTCGTCGTTGCGGCGGCTCATCGCCTGCATTTGAGCGAAGCTGGCGATCGGCAAGGGGTGGATGACACCTTCCGTTCCGCCCACAACGGCAACGTCGGCGCGCCCAAGCCGGAGCATGTCCAGGCCGAGCGAAATCGACTCGTTGCTCGACGCGCAGGCCGACACCGGCGTATGCGCCCCAGCCCGGGCTCCGAGCCGCAGGCTGACATTGGCTGCCGAGGCATTCGCCATCAGCATCGGGATCGCCAGCGGGCTAACCCGGCGAGCGCCTTTCTCTCTCTGGATATCCCAGTTGGACAGCAGCGTGACCATTCCGCCGATGCCGGTGGCGACGGCGACGCCTAGCCGCTCTCGGTCGACCGGATTTTCCTCCCGCAGCCCGTATCCAGCGTCTTGCCAAGCCTCCAACGCCGCGACGACGGCGAATTGCGCGCACCGGTCGAGCCGGCGCGCTTCGACCCGTTCTAAGATCTCGGCGGGGTCCACCGCCGCCTGCGCCGCGATCTTTACCGGCAGATCATCGGCCCAGTCCGCCTTGATCTTCGCTACGCCGGACTTTCCGGCCAGTAGGTTCTCCCACGTGCTCGAAACGTCGCCCCCCAGCGGGGTGGTGGCTCCTAGCCCGGTGACGACGACGCGGATGCGTGACATTGGGTGACTCCTGCGTTGGCGTGTCGAGTTTCTTGGCTGATTTCGGGGCCGTCCTGGTATTGGATGGCCCTTAGGCGATCACGGTTTGTTGATCAGGCGGCAGCACGCTCGATGTAGGCGACGGCATCGCCCACAGTCTTGAGGTTCTTGGCCTCTTCATCGGGAATACTGACGCCGAACTTCTCTTCGGCGGCATAGATGATCTCGACCATCGACAGTGAGTCCACATCAAGATCATCGGTGAACGACTTGTCCAGCTGGACATCGTTGACTGGGACACCGGCGACCTCATTGACGATCTCGGCAAGATCGGCGCGGACTTCCTCGGTGGTGGGCATGAACAGTGCTCCTTTGATGGTGGTTGGGATGGATTTCTTGGATCCAGATTTCAGGGCAGGATGATCACCTGACCGGCGTAAACCAGCCCGGCGCCGAAGCCGATGATCAGACAGGTCTGGCCTTGGTGAGCCTCGCCGGACTCCAGCAATGCCTCGATGGCCAGTGGAATCGAGGCAGCCGAGGTGTTGCCCTGCCGAGCAATGTCGCGCGCGACCACGACCCGGCTGGGCAGCTTGAGAGCGCGGAACATGGCGTCTGTGATGCGCATATTTGCCTGGTGAGGGGCAAAGACGTCGAGATCCTCGGCGCGTACGCCGGCAGCGTCCAGGGCCTCCGCGGCAGTCTTGGCCATCGTGTACGAAGCCCACTTGAAGACTGGATTGCCTTCCATCTTCAGGGTTGGCCAGTTCGCGTCGCCCTCGGTGGCGCGATAGGCCACGGGGTCCCAGGCCAAAGCTGCGTCCCATGGCTGGGTCTGTTGGATCAGTGGCGCCTGGTCGCCATCAGATCCCCAGACCACGGGTCCAATGCCAGGGAAATCGCTCGGTCCGATCACCGCGGCACCAGCGCCATCGGCGAAGAGGAAGGCCGTGGACCGATCAGACCGGTTGGTCATGTCAGTGAGCCGCTCGACGCCGATGATCAACACGTACTTGGACGCGCCAGTGCGAATGAATGAGTCTGCCATCGCGGTCGCGTAGCAGAACCCAGCACAGGCGGCTGAGATATCGAATGCCGCGGCGCTCTTCGCACCGAGCTCGCTCGCGATCGTGGTGGCTATGGCGGGTGTTTGGTAGAGGTGTGTGACGGTCGAAACGATCACGGTGTCGATCTGGCCGGCAGCGACGCTGGCCCGGTCCAGCGCCTTGCGCGCGGCAGCCATCGCCATCATCTGGATGGTCTCGTCATCGGATGCCCAGCGACGCTCGATGATTCCGGAGCGGGTACGGATCCACTCGTCGGAGGAGTCGATCATGGTGCAGATCTCGGCATTGTCGACGACCCGACGCGGCCGGTAGCCGCCCACTCCGAGGATGGCGGCGTACTTTGCTCCAGGCGTTACTTTGAGCATCATCGGGTGACCTCAGTTGCGTCTGCGGATTCAACTGTCGGATGCAGTCGCAGCAGCGGTTGACCAGGCGACACAGGATCGCCGTTCTCGACCAGCCACTCGACCACGATCCCGCCATGCGGCGCGCTGACCGGCATTTCATCTCGAAGGTTCTTGACCATTCCGACCGTGCTGTGGTTGGGCAGAATCGTGTCCATCTCGATGTCTTCGGTGCGAATGAATTGGCCCTTCCCGGGGGAGACGACGAGTCGCCAGGTGGGATTGCCCGCAATCGGTGAAGCGGAGGCGGTTCTGCCGTGCTGGTGCACGAATTCCATGGCCTCCTCCAACTGGTCTGGCGTGTTGAGTGCGAACAGTTCCACGCCCTTGAGGTTTCGCTTGGCAATCCCGGTCAGTGTGCCCGCCGGTGGCATTTCCAAGAGGCCAGTAACACCCAAGTCGCCCATAGCAGCCATGCACAGATCCCAACGAACTGGCGCGGCCAGTTGGCCGACCAACCGCTTGAGAACCTCCCGACCATCGTGAACGACCTGCCCATCGGCGTTCGACAATAAGCGGGTTCGCGGGTCGTGGGTGGAAATGGCCCGCGCTAGCGCGGCGAGACGCGCAACAGCGGGCTGCATGTGGACGGTATGAAAGGCACCGGCAACGCTGAGCGGAATGAGTCTGGTGCGCCTCGGCGGATCAGCCACCAGCGCAGCCAGCTGCTCAGTCGTACCAGCCGCGACAATCTGGCCGCTGCCATTGTTGTTGGCTGCAGTCAGGCCGTGTGCCTCGAGAGCGGCCAGCACGTCGTCAGGATCACCGCCGATGACGGCCGTCATCGATGTGGGGGTCACCGCGCTGGCTTCGGCCATAGCAAGGCCACGCTCGCGTACGAAGACCATGGCTTGTTCCGCCGACAAGACGCCGACCCCGGCTGCAGCGGTGATCTCGCCTACTGAGTGCCCAGCAACGACGCCGACGAATGGATAGCCATCCGCCGGATGCGGGAAGAGTTCGAGTGCGGCCAGCAGCCCAGCAGCAACCAGGAGAGGTTGGGCGATCGCGGTGTCTCGGATGGTTTCGGTGTCGGCTGCTGTGCCGTAGTGCCTGAGATCGAGGCCCGACACAGCCGAGAGCCAATTGAGCCGGTCAGCGAACGTGGGTACGTCGAGCCAGGGCCCGAGAAACCCTGGTGTCTGGGCACCCTGACCGGGCGCCACAATCGCAAGCACATCTGTACTATTTCCTGGCCCGGACGAAAAGGGCGTACGGGGACGCCACGAATATTCGGATGTCCTATTGTCGGTTTCTGACAATTTGTTTGGGCCTGCTGCTCGCGCAATCGCGCTGGGAATCCGCCGCCGTCGTCGTCGCTCGCGGAGGAAGAACGCCTCAGCTCGCTTCTCCTCCGTACGTCGGCGCGCGATTTTCCGACGCTCGCAGCATGCGGCGCAGTCTGGTTGCGGAGGCGCGCTGATTTGTCCGCTCGCTCGCGCATGCGCTGACACGTATTGTCATCGCGCGGAAGCGCGATCTCGGTCTGACCCGCGATCTGGTCTATTTCCCGCTTCGGCGGCAGATTATTCAGCGCCCGGTTGGTGCTGGCTCCTCCGGGCGGGAGCGGGCGAAGAGGCGGCCCAGGGTGATCGCTAGTCGGAGCGCGTACGCGTCGCGCGGATCCGTCGGGCTGTAGCCGGTGACTTCATGGATTCGTCGCAGCCGGTAGCGGACGGTGTTGGCGTGAACGAACAAGGCACGCGAAGCGGCCTCCACAGACAGCCCTTGATCCAAGAACGTGACCAGCGTCTCGAGCAGGCCGCTTCCGGCAGCTTGTAAGGGCTCGTAGATGTCATGGGCCAGTGCCCGCCTCGCATGACCGTCACCAGAGAGCGCGCGCTCGGGCAGCAGATCCAGAGATGCCACGGGCCGCGGCGCCTCGGGCCAGCCAGCGGCGGCTCGGTAAGCCGATACCGCCTCTCGCGTACTTGTGGCCGCGTCCATCAAATGCTCGACGGGCGGACCCACGATCACTGCACCAGGACCAAACAGCGTGACAAACCTACCGACGATGTCCACGGCCTGATCAGGCGCATTGACGGAGGCGCCGCCAAGCACCACGATCATCCGGTCGCCCTGCACGGCGCCGAGCATGTCAGTCCCTGCGATGGCTGCGGTATGCCGAATTGCCTCCAGCGCCTGGCTGGGTTCCATCTGGGGAGCAGGCCCGACGACAACCACCACCCCGGTGGTCGAATGCCAGCCGAGTGTCGATGCGCGTGACAGCACCGTCTCGTCGGTCTCCCCGCGCAGCACGGCGTCCACGACCAAGGCCTCCAGCCGCTCATCCCAGGCTCCCCGCAGCTCGGCCGCACGCGCGTAGATCTCGGCTGCCGAGAAGGCGACTTCCCGGCTGTACTGATCGATCGCGGCATGCAGGATAGGCCGGTCGCCCTTCGGCATCAATTCATCAATCTGTTTCTCGACCACCTCGATGGTGGTCCGTACCAATTCAACTGTTTGATAAAGGGAGATCTTGCGGGCCAGCTCGCGCGGCGCCGATCCAAAGACCTCGGACGTGCTCGGCATCTCAGGACCGGGCGCGGCGAACCACTTCACGAAGCCATCGATGCCGGCCTGGGCCACGAGCGTGATCCACGATCGGTGCTCAGCGTCGAGCCGGCGGAACCAGAGGTGCCGCTCCTCCATCTCCGCGATCGTCGCGGTCGTCATCTTGTCGGTGACCCCAGCGAGCCGTTTCGCGATCGTGGCTCGAGTCTTGGCCGACGGGAGCAAGGACCTATTGATCCCTCGAGTGCTCGCGGCCATAGGCTGACTGTAAACCGCTCGCAGTGCTGACCGCTTTGCGATGCGTGAGCCGAGCAAGGACGAATGCGTGAGTGATCTTGATCTGCGACCACAGGAGTACGTGTGTGCTGGACGAGTGGGCGGCGGACCTGAGGAGTTGCTGCTGACGGCTCGCCGGGTCTATCTCGGCAAGACCACCGAAGTGTCTCGCGCACTCCCAGACAAACTCATTCGCATGATCGGAGCGTGGTGCTTCCTTGATCATTACGGCCCCGAAGACGTGAGCGGTGCGGCTGGTATGCAGGTCTGGGCACATCCCCACACCGGGCTTCAGACCGTTAGCTGGTTGCTCGAGGGTGAAGTAGAACATCGTGACAGTCTCGGCTCGCAGGCGATGGTACGGCCGGGTGAACTCAACATCATGACCGCCGGTCACGGCATCGTGCACAGCGAGATCTCCCAGCCGGACAAGCCACCGATGCTCCACGGGGTACAGCTGTGGGTCGCGCTGCCTGATGCCATGCGCGATCGCGAACCCGCGTTCGAAAGTTACGCCGACCTGCCCGACCTGAGTCGGCCTGGAGTGAGCGGCAAGGTGCTGATCGGAGAAGTTGACGGGACGACATCGCCGGCGTTGGCCTACTCGCCGATGTGTGGCGCTGACCTGAACCTTGCCGCTGGCGCCGATGTGATGCTTTCGGTCGAGGAGAGTTTCGAGTACGGCATCTTCGTGGTCGCTGGTTCAGTTGTCGCGGAATCGACGACGGCCGAAGTCGACCAACTGGTCTACCTCGGCAACGGCCGGCGAGAAATCCGCCTACGCAGCTCAGCGGGAGGCCGGGTGATCATGCTCGGCGGTCAGCCCTTCGACGAGGAAATCGTGATGTGGTGGAACTTCATCGGCCGCAGTCACGAGGACATCGTGGAATTCCGGACAGCCTGGGAAACCCGCGACCCGCGATTTCCGCCCATCGTCAGCCGCGCGGAGAAGGTCATGGAGGCGCCGCCGATGCCGACGATCACCCTGAAGCCGCGAGCACGAAGGAGCCGGGCCGAGTGAACCCGGTGGAGGCCTTGCGGGAAATTGGATTCCTGCTGGAACGCTCGCGCGCCGACACCTATCGGGTACGTGCCTACCGAGGTGCCGCAGACGTTATCTCAAGGCTCAGCGAAGAAGAGCGCCGTGCTCATCAGGACCAGCACACCTGGGCCAAAGTTTCAGGTGTCGGGCCCAAGACAGCGACCGTGATCATGCAGGCTATGGACGGCCAGGTGCCAGAGTACTTGCAGAAGTTGCGCGATGAGAAGCAGCCTCTTGTCGAGGGCGGGCTGAGCATTCGTGCGGCGATCAAGGGTGATCTTCACACTCACTCGTCGTGGTCCGACGGCGGCAGCCCGCTCGAGGAGATGATGATCACTGCTCGAGCGCTTGGCCACGACTACTGCGCTATTACTGATCACTCGCCACGGCTGCAAGTGGCGCGTGGGCTGAGCGCTGAACGGCTGCGACAGCAGATGGCCGTCGTGGCAGATCTGAATCAGGTCATGGCGCCGTTCCGTTGTCTGCGTGGGATCGAAGTCGACATTCTCGAGGACGGCGGTCTTGATCAAAGCGACGGGCTGCTGGCGGAGTTGGATGTGGTCGTCTCGAGTGTGCACTCCAAGCTGCGCTCGGATTCGGAGACCATGACGCACCGAATGGTGGGTGGCATAGCCAATTCACGGACCAACATCCTCGGCCATTGCACCGGTCGTTTGCTCGAGGGTGAACGGGGCACTCGGCCGGAGTCGGTTTTCGACGCCGAGGTCGTCTTCGAGGCCTGCCGTACCTTCGACGTTGCTGTGGAGATCAACTCACGACCCGAGCGACGCGATCCCCCTACCAGACTGTTGAAGCTGGCGATGGACATGGGATGCCTGTTCTCCATCGATACCGACGCCCACGCTCCCGGACAGCTCGAATTCCAGATCTATGGCTGCCAGCGGGCCGAGGATCTGGGACTGGATCCGAGTCGGGTGATCAACAGCTGGCCGGCTGACGAGCTGCTCGACTGGTGCGCCAAGGGATAACCGATCGCTGTCGGCAGCGTGATGTGACCAGTTTCACCGCTCGATCCAACCGGTTGCGGGTAATACCAGTCGAACGGCTGGTATAGCCTGAGGCACTGGTCGACGAGTGCAGATCCAATGAGGGCAGACTCAATGAGGGCAGGCTCAACGAAGGGATGTGCGGACCGTCGGAGGTGATGGCCGGTGAGCGAAGACGGGGAGCGGGCTGATGTGACGGCAGAGCCGCCGCCAGTTCCCGTGTTCTTCCTCTCCGACAGCACGGGAATCACGGCCGAGACGATGGGCAATGCGCTACTCATTCAGTTTCCTCATCTCCGTTTCGAACGTCGCCTTATCCCGTTCATCTCCAGCGTCGACGAAGCCCGCCGGGTGGTCGCGATCTTGGACGCCGCGGCAACAGGTCCGGTGATGCCGCTGGCGTTCTCCACGACCGCCGTCGAAGAGGTTCGTCTGGAGCTACTCCGTACGACGTGCCCGCTGATCGACTTCTTCGACCTGCACATGGCACGCGTCGAGTCGATCTTGGGAGCCAAAGGGGTCCGGTTAGCGGCCCGGTTGCACGGCATGGGAGATGTCCAGCGGTACAACGCTCGGATGGCCGCAGTCGAATATGCGATCGAACATGACGACGGACAGAGCATGCGGGCACTACACAAGGCGGATGTGATCTTGGTTGCGCCATCGCGCTGCGGCAAGACACCAACAACGATGTACCTCGCGCTGCAACATGGCATTTTCGTCGCCAACTATCCGCTGGTCGAGGAGGACTTCGAGACCGCGGAGCTGCCACGCCCGGTGCAGCAGCTGCGAGAGCGATGCTTCGGCATGACCACTACGCCGGCCCGCCTTAGCCAGGTTCGACACGAGCGAAGGCCGAACTCGCGCTATGCCTCACTTGAACAGTGCAGTTACGAGCTGCGCCAGGCCGAGGCGATGTATCGCAACCATCGCCTTCCCGTGATCAACTCCTCAACCAAATCGGTGGAGGAGATGTCCACCGTGATCTTGCAGACCCTCAATCACAAGTCTTGAGAGAGATCGACAGAGAAGGAATCAGCTATGCCCGCAGCCTCGACCACATCAACCATTGCGTGGTTCTCCGACCTCGGTCTGGCCGATCTCGATCAGGTCGGCGGCAAGAATTCATCCTTGGGCGAAATGATCCGCGGCCTGGCCTCTGCGGGCGTCCGGGTACCTGACGGATTTGCCACCACCGCGGATGCCTACCGCCGCTTCATTGCCGAGGGCGGTTTGGCCGAGATGATCACCGCCGAGCTTGCTGCACTGGATACCGAGAACGTCGAACAGCTGGCTGCGGTCGGTCGCAGGATCCGCTCCGCGATCATCCGGCAGCCTCTGCCGGCCAATCTGGAAGCCGACATCCGCACCGCTTATGCCCGGCTGGCCGGCGACTCAGCCAATGCCTCCCCTGACAACGTGTCATTCGCCGTACGATCTAGCGCAACGGCGGAAGACCTGCCGGACGCGTCCTTCGCTGGCCAGCAGGAGACGTACCTCAACGTCCGCGGCATCGACGCCATTCTCGACGCGATCAGCAAGGTCTTTGCGTCCCTGTACAACGACCGCGCGATCGCCTATCGGGTCCATCACCGCTTCGAGCACGAGGCCGTGGCGCTCTCCGTTGGCGTGCAGCGGATGGTGCGATCCGACCTTGCCGCGTCCGGGGTGATGTTCACCATAGACACCGAATCGGGCTTTGCCGATGCCGTCTTTCTCACCTCGTCCTACGGGTTGGGAGAGGCCGTCGTTCAGGGTGCGGTCAACCCTGACGAGTTCTACGTCTACAAACCGGGATTGCGTGCGGGCCGGCCGGCCATCCTCAAGCGCGGCGTTGGGAGCAAAGCAATCAAGATGATCTACGCTCCGCAGTCCGACAGCGGCCCGACAACCATGTTCGTCGACGTTGATCAGGCGGAGCGGAGGCAGCTGTCCCTCACAGATGAGGAGATCACTGAGCTGGCGCGCCAGGCACTTGCCATCGAGGACCATTACGGGCGACCGATGGACATCGAATGGGGTAAGGACGGACAGGACGGCCAGCTCTACATCCTCCAGGCACGTCCCGAGACAGTGAAGTCTCGGCTGGGCACTGCGCGGGTGCAGCGGTACCGGATACGCGAGCGCGGAGCGGTCATCATCGAAGGACGCGCTATTGGACAGAAGATCGGGGCCGGCGCGGTACGGGTGCTCTCCGAAATCGCCGATATGCACCTTTTCCAACCGGGTGAGGTGCTGGTCGCTGACATGACCGACCCCGATTGGGAGCCGATCATGAAACGAGCCGCAGCGATCATCACCAATCGTGGCGGACGGACCTGTCATGCGGCGATCATCGCTCGGGAGCTCGGAATCCCTGCTGTCGTTGGCACCGGCACCGCAACTGGATCATTGCAGGACGGTCAGGCGGTGACGGTCTCATGCGCCGAGGGCGACACCGGCTATGTGTACGCGGGCCTGCTCGACTTCGACGTCGAGGAGTCCGAGCAGCAAAGCATGCCAAACATCGATGTCAAGATCATGATGAACGTGGGCACCCCCGACCAGGCGTTCGCGTTCTCCCGGTTACCTAACGCTGGCGTGGGGTTGGCGCGGCTGGAATTCATCATCAACAACCAGATCGGCGTCCATCCAAAGGCCCTGCTGGAGTTCGATCGCCTGGATGAGCCGCTGCGTAGCAAGATCAATGATGCTATTGGGGCGTACCGGACGCCACGCGAATTCTTCCTCCGCCGGGTTGCAGAGGGAGTTGCGACCATTGCTGCCGCTTTTGCGCCACACCCGGTGATCGTGCGCACGTCGGACTTCAAGTCCAACGAGTACGCCAGCCTGCTCGGCGGGGACCGCTACGAGCCGCACGAGGAGAACCCGATGATCGGCTATCGGGGGGCGGCACGATATCTCTCCGCCGACTTCGCCGAATGCTTCGCCATGGAGTGCGAGGCATTGCAGTACGTGCGCGACGACATGGGCCTCACGAATGTAAAGATCATGATTCCCTTCGTACGTACCCTCGCCGAAGGTGCGGGCGTGGTACGGCTGCTCGAGGAGCACGGCCTTCGACGAGGCGAGAATGGCCTAGAGGTGATCATGATGTGCGAGCTGCCGTCCAACGCAGTTCTCGCAGATGAGTTTCTTGATCATTTCGATGGCTTCTCGATCGGCTCGAACGATCTGACTCAGCTCACCTTGGGACTGGACCGGGACTCCGGACTGGTAGCCGGGTCATTCGATGAACGTGATCCAGCCGTCAAGGCTCTGATCAGCATGGCGATCAAGGCTTGCAAGGCTCGGGGGAAATACGTAGGAATCTGCGGACAGGGGCCCAGTGATCATCCTGACCTTGCGGAGTGGTTGTTGGATCAAGGCATTGACAGCATCTCGCTGAACCCGGACACGGTGGTTGATACCTGGATCAGGCTCGGCAAACCAGCGGCGGCAACTTCCTAGATGCGGCGGGGCTTGTGGCACGTGCACTCCGACGTGCTCAGGGCACATCTCAAATCGCGCTGAGCTTGTCGAGCGGAGCCCCTTCCGACGGCGTTCGTCACGTCGGCGCGTTAGGGTCGGCGGGTGGATGACATAAGCCTGGCCGCCGAACTGGTGCGTGAGGCGGGAACCTTGGCCAGCGAGATGCTTCACCAGGGTCTGGAGGTTCACTACAAGACTTCCCTTTCCGACGTGGTATCGGCAGCGGATCACGCGAGCGAGGAAAAAATCATCGCCCGGCTCACTGAAAGCCGACCCGATGACGGACTCGTGGGAGAGGAAGGCGCGCGTAAGGCGGGAGAGGGCCGCACCTGGTATGTCGACCCGGTCGATGGCACGTACAACTTCCTCTCCGGCATCCCGTACTGGTGTTCGGCCGTGGGTCTGGTTGACGCCGATGGGCCGCTGCTCGGGGCAGTTTTTTACCCAGACCTCGACCAGCTGTGGCTGGGTGGCCGAGACACTCCGACCACCCTCAACGGAGAACCGGTGCCCGCACTGCTCAGCCAAGGTCTCTCCGAGATCTCGATCGCGACCTACTACCACCCGCGACATCTCCCGGACCAGCAACGCCTGACCGCGTGGCAGTCGGTGGTGGCTTCGGCCGCTACGTTGCGCATACTCGGATCCGCCTCGATCGACTTGGCCGGGGTCGCGAGCGGCTGGCTCGGCGTCTTCCTGCAGGCCAATCTCAACGCGTGGGACTGGTATCCAGGCGCGGCGCTGGTGATCGGTGCCGGCGGAGTCGCCGACGAACTCGTCGTCGGTGGGACCCGCTGGCAGATCGCTGGGAATGCGCGTGCCGTCGAGGATGTGAAAACCGCACTTCAAGCCCCGCTCTAGGGCCCGACGACTCCCTCACGCGTCAGCTAGGCGCCGGCGCCCTCTTGGGCCACTCCGGCAACCGCGGTGGGGTCGCCGATGCGGTAATTATCGAAGGCTTCGGAAGCAGCGCTCGCGTCGTACAGACCGTCCCTAGCCAGCGACTCCAGCGTGGCAACCACGATCGACTCGGCATCGACCAGGAAGTAACGTCGCGCTGCCGCCCGCGTATCGGCAAAGCCGAACCCGTCAGTGCCTAGAGAACACCAGGTATGGCGTACCCATGGAGCGATCTGATCTTGAACGGCCCGCATGTAGTCACTGACTGCGATCACTGGCCCCGGCGCGCCATCCAGGGCACCCGTGATGTACGGCTCGCGTCGTTCCTCACCCGGATGCGTAAGGTTCCATTTCTCAGCAACGAGCGCATCGCGGCGCAACTCGTTCCATGAAGTCACTGACCAGACGTCGGCGGCAACGCCCCACTCGTCGGCGAGTATCCGCTGTGCCTTGAGCGCCGCCGTCATCGTCACGCCTGAGACGAGGATCTGGGCACGTGGCTGATCGCCCTCCAGCGGAGCTGAGGCGTAGTGGTAGATCCCTCGCAGCAACGCCTCCACATCAAGGTTCTCCGGAGCTCCTGGCTGGGAAACCGGCTCGTTGTAGACGGTGATGTAGTAGATGAGATCCTCGCCGTCAGGATGATCCGGGTCGTCGTGCCCGTACATCCGCCGCAGCCCGTCCTTGACGATATGCGCGACCTCGTAGGCGAAGGCCGGATCGTAGTGAACCACAGCCGGGTTGGTGCTGGCGAGCAGCGGTGAGTGGCCGTCGGCGTGTTGCAGTCCTTCGCCGGTGAGCGTGGTGCGGCCGGCTGTCGCTCCAAGAAGGAAGCCGCGGGCCAACTGGTCCGCCATCGCCCAGATCCAGTCGCCCGTGCGCTGGAACCCGAACATCGAGTAGAAGATGTAGAACGGGATCATCGGCTCCCCGTGCATGGCGTAGGAGGATCCGGCAGCAATCACCGACCCCATGGCGCCGACCTCGGAGATGCCCTCGTGTAGCAGCTGGCCCTTCTCGGATTCCTTGTAGGAAAGCAAAAGCTTGCGGTCGACCGACTCATAGGTCTGGCCATGCGGGTTGTAGATCTTCGCCGTCGGGAACATCGAATCCATGCCGAACGTCCGGAATTCATCGGGTGCGATCGGCACGATCCGATGTCCGATTTCCTTGTCTCGCATCAGATCCCGAAGCAGCCGGACGAATGCCTGCGTGGTGGCAACCTTGGTCTTTTCTCCGGCAGGCTCCATTAGCGCCGCGTAGACCTCATCGCCCGGCAGCTTGATGATGGTCGGTCGTACCCGACGCTCGGGGAGGTAGCCCTGTAACGCGCGGCGCCGCTCCTGGAGGTACTTGATCTCATCTGAGTCTTCGCCGGGATGGTAGTAAGGCGGGTTGTAGGCGTCCTCAAGGGCACTGTCGGGAATCTCCAGGTAGAGGCGATCTCGGAATGCCTTGAGGTCCTTGGTGGTCAGCTTCTTCATCTGGTGGGTGGCGTTCTTGCCCTCCAGGGCGTCGATGGTCCAGCCCTTCACCGTTTGGGCCAAGATCACGGTCGGTTGGCCGACGTGCTCAGTGGCGGCCTTGAACGCTGCATACACCTTGCGATAGTCGTGCCCACCCCGAGAGAGCACCTTGATCTGATCATCGGTCATGCCCGAGACCATCTTCTGCAACCGAGGATCGGAGAAGAAGTTGTTGCGAATGTAGGCGCCGTCCTCCACCAGATACGTCTGGAACTGCCCGTCCGGCGTGGTGTTCATCTTGTTCACCAGCGCGCCATCCGCATCGGCGGCGAGCAGCGGATCCCAGTCGCGACCCCACAGCACCTTGATCACGTGCCAGCCGGCGCCGAGGAAGAGCGACTCGAGCTCCTGAACGATCTTGCCGTTGCCGCGTACCGGACCGTCCAGCTGTTGCAGGTTGCAGTTGATCACCCAGGTGAGGTTGTCGAGTTCCTCACGAGCAGGAAGTCCGATCGCGCCCAGTGACTCCGGTTCACCCATCTCGCCGTCGCCAAGGAAGCCCCAGATGCGTTGCTGAGAGGTGTCTTTGATGCCCCGGTTCTGCAGATAGTGGTTAAAACGCGCCTGATAAATCGAGTTGATCGCACCAATGCCCATGGAGACCGTCGGGAACTCCCAGAAGTGTGGCATCAGTCGCGGGTGCGGGTAGGAGGACAGCCCGTTGCCCGGTCCGCGCGACACCTCCTGGCGGAATGCGTCCAGATGCTCGGTGGTCAACCGACCTTCCAGGTACGCCCGGGCGTAGATGCCCGGAGAGGCATGGCCCTGAATGAAGATGTGATCACCGCCACCGGGATGATCCTTACCGCGAAAGAAGTGGTTGAACCCCACCTCGTACAGGCTGGCCGCGCTCTGATATGTCGCTATATGGCCGCCGACTTCAAGACCTTTGCGGTTGGCCTTGCTGACCATGATCGCCGCATTCCACCGGATGAAGGCGCGAATCCGCCGTTCGACATGCTCATCACCTGGGAACCAGGGCTCGGATTCCGGGGGAATCGTGTTGATGTAGTCACTGCTCCGCAATGCAGGCAGACCGATCTGACGCGCCCGGGCTCGCTCGAGCAACTTCAGCATGATGAACCGCGCGCGGTTGCGTCCCTTGTCCTGGAGCAAGCCGTCGAGTGATTCCAGCCAGTCGGCAGTCTCATCGGGATCGATATCGGGAAGTTGGCTGGGCAAGCCTTCGGCGGTGATAGCCGGATGAGGTCCTGGCGTAGCCATTGCAAGCTCCTTACGTCTCATCCAGCACCGGGCGGAACTGGCGTGCAGGTCGCAGTGTTGCGACACCCATCCTGTCACTTCCGTTTGATCAACTGCACCCCGCGAGATGCGCCATACATGGCGACGCTACGCGTCGCGGGGATCGCCTGGAGAATCCGCTGCAGTCGTCCTTGCTTGGCGACGGTGTGCGTGTCGTCTCGGGCGTCCTCTCCGGTCAGCGGCGGCCGATCCGCGGGTCGATTGCGACGCTGAGCTCTCGCTCATGACACCGTGGGGTTACGCGGTACAGCGTGCCTCTGGCAGGCTGTGCCCAAGAAGTTCACCCCGAACAGAATTCATAGCTTCGGTACTTGCCGAAGCTGGTTGAAAAGGAGGCGGCACGCCGCAATGAGCGGGATCTCTTCTCGCCTTGATTGGACTATGCCGGCGCGCCGAGGCCGCCAGCGTTCTTCGTCCCCATCATCGTGGTTCTCCTCGTCCGGCTCATTGTCATGGAGGTGTGGGTGACCTCCACAGCTGGTGCCGGGGGATCCAAGGGTTTGAGCGACCTGCTCGGCCTGTCCCGTGGCCTGGTCGTCCAAGAGCTCGGCTGGGATGAGGATGTCGACGACGACGTACGGGTCATGGTCGAGGACGCGATCGACGGCGAATTGATCGAAGAGGCAATGGAAGCCGTTGATCTCGTGCTGCTGTGGTGGCGCGATGAGGACGGAGATCTTGTCGATGGCCTGGTCGATGCCCTGACCGATCTGACCGACAGCGGCTATATCTGGCTGATGACCCCGAAGGTTGGGCGCAGCGGCTACGTCGACGCTGCAGACCTGGCCGAGGCTGCGGTGACAGCCGGTTTAGCGCTCACCAATAGCGTGCAGGTGTCTTCTGACTGGGCCGCCACCAAGCTGGTACGGCCCAAGGGCACGCGTCGGTGAGTCTGACCCTCGGCCAGCACGCTCCGAGCTTTACGGCCCGCAACCAACACGGCGAGTTGGTGACGACGCATGGATTGCGCGGCTCTCCAGCGGTGATCATCTTCTACCCCTGGGCATTCTCCAGCATCTGCCGCGGCGAGCTGGCGGCTCTTCGCGATGATCATGAGAATTTTGTGACTCTGGGCTCGAAGGTCTTGGCGGTCTCTTGCGATGCGATGTACAGCCTGCGTGCCTATGCAGACACCGAGGACATCCCATTCGACCTGCTCAGCGATCATTGGCCACACGGCGCGATCGCCCAGGCGTATGGAGTCTTCGACGAGCTGGCGGGCTGTGCGCGCCGCGGCACGTTTGTGCTGGACTCCGCAGGCCTGATCAGGTGGCAGCAGATCAACCAGATCAACGAGCCGCGTGAGATCACCGCCGTGCTTGCGGCGACGGCGAATCTATGATGGCCGAGTGCCGCTGACAGGGGAGTACGAGCCGAGTCCGCGCAAGTGGGTGCGCGATCAGGTAGAGCGATACGAGGCCACCGACGGCCGCGAAGCCAACACCCTCGCCGGTACCCAATCTGCCGGTGGTGATCTTTACGACGCGAGGTCGCAAGAGCGGCAAGATCAGAAAGTTCGCGTTGATGCGGGTAGAGCATGACGGCAAGTACGCCATGGTGGCCTCCCTGGGCGGTAGCTCCGAAGCATCCGGACTGGTATCTCAACCTCAAGGCCGATCCTGAGGCGCTGATGGTGCAGGATGGCGCCGAACGGTTCGACGCCACTGGCGCGTGAACTCAGCGGCGAGGAACGGGAGATCTGGTGGCAGCGAGCCGTCGAGGCCTATCCGACGTACGCGAGTTATCAGGAGAAGACCGAGCGACAGATTCCCGTCCTGCTGGTCGAGCGGAGGTAGCTCGTGGGGCAGGAGACCGGCGCTCGCAGCTGAGCCACTGCGGAGCAGAATGACGTCCATGATCCCTGTCCTGCCATTCGGCCGTACCGGCCACCAGAGCACTCGCCTTCTCTTTGGAGCTGCCGCTCTCGGCAACGTCAACCAGGATGAGGCAGATCAGACCATGGAACTCATCCGGGCACATGGGATCAACCACATTGACACGGCCGCCAGTTATGGCGACGCGGAGTTGCGCCTAGGGCCATGGATAGAGACGCACCGCGACGAGTTCTTCCTCGCCACCAAGACCGGTGAGCGTACTCGGGCCGAGGCCTACAACGAGATCCAACGCTCGCTGGAACGGCTGCGCACCGACCGGATCGATCTGATCCAGCTCCACAACCTGGTCGATGAGGAGGACTGGCGGACGGCCTTCTCGCCGGGTGGCGCCTTGGAGGGTGTGGTGGAGGCCAAGGAGGACGGCCTCGTCCGCTTCATCGGGGTGACGGGTCATGGCGTGACAGTCGCTGCTCAGCACCTGCGATCGTTGCAGGAATATCCGTTCGACTCGGTGCTGTTGCCCTACAACTTCCCGATGTGGCGCAACGAGCGCTACGTTGCAGACTTCGAGGACCTGGTTGCGGTCTGTCTCGAGCGCGGCGTGGCCATCCAAACGATCAAGGCCATCACCCGCGGGCCGTGGGGTGATCATCAGCCGACTGCCAACACTTGGTACGAGCCGCTTAGGGACCAGGATGCCATCGACACTGCGGTCGGGTGGGTGCTCGGCCGCGAGGGGGTCTTCCTCAACACGGTCGGCGACATCCACCTCTTGCCGAAGGTGATCGATGCCGCTGAACGGTTCACCCAGCGGCCCAGCGATGAGCAGATGAGAGCCCTCGAGATCGCCTTCGGACTCGAGCCGCTATTCGTCTGACGATGCGGTCCTGACCAGGTAATTCAGTGGCACGTACGTCGGTGGTGGGAGCAAGCAGACTCGAACTGCTGACCCCTTCCTTGTAAGGGAAGTGCTCTACCAACTGAGCTATGCTCCCGGGTCGCTGCGACAGTCTATGCAGCCGGGAGCTGCTGATGCGACGACGGACAACGGCAACTGACAACGGCAACTGACGCCCTCGCCGACTGGGCCGATCAGGTTCTGCTGCCGGGTCGTTGCGACTCGTACTCGGCGGACCCAGCTAGTGTGTCGGTGCTGGCTCGACGAGGACACCTAGAGCTGCTCGCGCAATCCCGCGCTCGCAGCTCACGAGTATGGCTACGGGAGTAGGCGTGCCCAACAAACATCTCGCCGCAGCGCTTGGAGCGCTGACTGGCCTGGTCGGCCTGGTCGCGATGATTCGGCTGGTCTCTGGGGCCTTCACCCAGGGAATGTCGACGTTCGCATGGGTGGCGATTCTGTTGGCCATGCTGCCCTGGATCGGGTACGCGGCATGGCGCGCCGGTCACGGTCATCTCAGCCGGCGGGGCGCTCTCGCGGTGCTGCTCGTGAACCTTGTCGGATGTGGCGTTGTGTGGCTTTCCGTCCTTGGCGCGGTGATTGCGTTGAGTTGCTCATTAGCTGCCTTCGTGGTCATCTGGGTCAGCGACTGGCCGGCGCGGCGGCCGATGACCGAAGAGAGGTTCGTGCGCATCGAGGAGTTGCGTCGCGCAGATGACTCTTGACCTGCGACCTGGCACCAGCGCAGCCAGAACGACTTGCTCTGGGAGCACGAGGAGCGCAAGTAGAGTGGATCATTGTGGCTGGACCCGACTTCGCCGTTGCGCTCGCAGACCTTGATAGGTCATTGAGCTCGATCGAGGCTGTGGTCGACCCCGATCGCAAACGCGCCGAGATCGCTGTACTGGAGCAGCAGGTAGCCGCTCCGGACCTGTGGGACAACCAGGACAACGCCCAACGTGTGACATCGCGGCTATCCGCACTGCAAGCCGAGGTTGATCGGTTGGTTGGACTGCGCGCCCAACTGGAAGACATCGGCGCGCTGGTCGAGCTTGGACAAGAAGAAGGAGATCCAGCCAGCCTCGCCGAGGCGGCGGAAGCGCTCACGGCCCTACAACAGGCCGTAGAAGTGCTCGAGGTCCGAACGCTGCTGTCCGGCGAGTACGACGAGCGCGACGCGCTGGTCACCATTCGCTCTGAGGCGGGTGGCGTTGATGCGGCCGACTTTGCTGCCATGTTGTTGCGGATGTATCTGCGCTGGGCCGAACGGCATCGCTACCCGACCGAGGTCTATGACACGTCCTACGCCGAAGAAGCGGGTATCAAGTCCGCAACATTCCAAGTCAAGGCACCCTTCGCGTACGGGACGCTCTCGGTTGAGCAAGGCACGCATCGGCTTGTTCGGATCTCGCCTTTCGACAACCAGGGACGGCGACAAACCTCGTTTGCGGGTGTGGAGGTGCTGCCAGTTACCGAAGCAGCTGATCACATCGATATACCCGAGTCGGATCTGCGGATTGATGTTTTCCGGTCGTCGGGGCCCGGCGGGCAGAGCGTCAACACCACCGACTCGGCCGTACGGATTACACATCTGCCCACCGGCATCGTCGTCTCGTGTCAAAACGAAAAATCGCAGCTGCAGAACAAGGCGGCAGCGCTTCGCGTCCTGCAGGCACGGCTGCTGGAACGGGCCAGGCAGGAGCGCGAGGCGCAGCTCAATGCGCTGAAGGGCGATGGCGGAAACAGCTGGGGCTCCCAGATGCGCTCCTATGTGCTTCACCCGTACCAGATGGTGAAGGACTTGCGCACTGATTACGAGGTCTCGAATCCGGATGCTGTCTTCGACGGAGATCTCGACGGCTTTATCGAGTCCGGGATTCGTTGGCGGATGACCAGCGCGTCGGCCTGAGCACCGACGGTCGTTTGCCCAAATCTTCTACTCGGTCGCGGCTTCCTTCTCGTGCCTGAGCCCAAATGACGGGCTCGCACCGGTGATCGTGCTCCGTTACCAGAGCTTGACTTAGACTCGATCCTGGCCGTCTGGCGTCCGCAGGACGTCGGAGCTGTCTATCGGGGGAAGCACAGCGTGATTCGTTTCGAGAATGTATCCAAGACATACGACGGTCAGCGCCGGGCAGCGCTCGACAACATCGATGTCGACATTGACAAAGGGGAGTTCGTCTTCTTGGTCGGGGCATCCGGGTCTGGCAAGTCGACGTTCTTGAGACTAATTTTGCGCGAGCAGCGGGCCAGCACGGGCAAGGTATTTGTCGCCGGCCGCGAGCTCAACAAGCTGCGTAGCTGGAAGATCCCGGCCATGCGCCGCCAGATCGGCACGGTCTTCCAAGATTTCAGGCTGCTGCCGAACAAGAACGTGACCGAAAACGTCGCATTCGCCCTCCAGGTGATCGGCAAACCTGCCTCGACCATCAATCGGGTGGTCCCCGAGGTGTTGGAGCTTGTTGGTCTCGGTGGCAAGGGGGATCGGCTGCCCGAGGAGTTGTCAGGCGGCGAGCAGCAGCGCGTCGCGATCGCTCGCGCGTTCGTGAACCGGCCGATGATCTTGATCGCCGACGAGCCGACGGGAAACCTGGATCCGGCCACCAGCGTTGGGATCATGAAGCTGCTCGATCGCATCAACCGCGCCGACACCACGGTGCTGATGGCGACGCACGACTCGACCATCGTCGACCAGATGCGGAAGCGAGTGATCGAGCTGGATGACGGTGAAGTCGTCCGGGATCAGAGCAGAGGCGTCTACGGCTACCAGTAGGTGTCGCCGAGCCGAAGACCGAACGACCGCTGCCAATCGATCTATTGGGGATAGTTAATGCGTTTCCGTCACATCTTGTCCGAGACCCGCGCGGGGCTACGGCAGAACCTGACCATGACCCTGGCGGTCATCATGACCATGTGGGTGTCGCTGTCGCTGTTCGGCGCCGGCCTACTCGCCAGCCAGCAGGTCGACCTGATGAAAGGGCGCTGGTACGACAAGATCGAGATTTCGATCTTTCTGTGCGCCAAGGACACTCGCGGGGACCAGTGTGATCCTGGTCAGGACGTCACACAGGTACAGAAGGATGAGATCCTCCGAACGCTGGAAGGCAACCCGGAGGTGGCACAGGACGGGATCTACTTCGAGACCAAGCAAGAGGCGTACGCGGAGTTCCAGAGAGCGTACGAGGGAAGCCCGATCCAAGACTCGCTGACCGTCGAGCAGATGCAGGAGTCGTACCGAGTCAAGCTGAAGAACCCGGAGGAGTACCAAGGCGTTGTGAGCTCGGTCGTCGGGCTCAAGGGTGTGCAGAAAGTCCAGGACCTGCACCAATTACTTGATCCGTTTTTCCGCGCACTGAATGTGCTCCAGTGGTCGACCGCTGGAGCATCGGCGCTGTTGTTGCTTGCTTCTGCGCTCCAGATTGGTAACACAATTCGCCTCGCGACCTTCGCGCGACGCCGAGAGATTGGCATCATGCGCTTGGTCGGTGCGAGCAACTTCTACATCACCATGCCGTTCTTGCTGGGCGCGGTGATCTCGGCATTGCTCGGTGTGGCTCTCGCGTGTCTGACCATGGCTGCCGGTGTCTACTTCTGGATCATCCGCGGAGTTCGCAACTCGATCCGGTTCATCGCCTGGATCGGTTGGCAGCAGACTGCCCTGGCCATGCTTGGTGTCGTTGTGGTGGGCGTTGTCCTCGCGGTGATCCCGACGTTGGTCACGACCCGTCGATACCTACGGGTCTGATGCGGCCTGAGTTCGAGTCACTACCGCCCGACGTGCCTCAACCCTGTCAAAGGCCCCAGCTGCGTCACTAACCCACGCTGCGTGGGACGTTCACGCTGTACGCGGGTTGCATGGCATGTACAGCGCCAAGACCTTCCGTACAGCCCAGGCTGCCTAGACCCAGTTGGTCATCCCACCGGCACGTTTTGTCACAAGAACATCACGAGTTAACCCAATTAACTCAAGTTTAACTTGAGACTTTATGCCTGATACATGACGAAATGTCGATTTCGGTGTTTCGGTCGTGCCAGCGCACATCGCGACCTGCCTATCATGCCGAGGCCGCATGCGGTTGCAACCGGTGACAGCAGGCGGAGCGGCTGAGCCGTTGACAACCGAAAATTGGATTGGGGAAAGCTGTGGCTCCGGATCTTCCCTACGTCCGCCAGGACGTTCCGGACGACAGCGAAGCACCTCAGGTTGGTGGTCGCTTCGCCAGGCTGTCAAGAAGTAAAGAACTTCTTGCTCGAACGCCTGCGTCCAAGGGCATAACTGCATTTTTGTCGGCACTGCACGTCGCGGGTGCGCGCATCGCGCGGATAGCCGTTGCTGTCGCAGTGGCGTCGGCAGTCGCGCTCTGCCACGCTTGTTCCCATGGCCTCTGGTGACGAGTTGGGCGCGCGCCGGGCGCAGGTCAAACAACAGATCGCCAAGACCAAAAGCGACCTCGGCGAATCGACCAAGGCGCTCAGCAAGGCTGCGGTTGCGGTCGACAAGGCGCAGCACAGGTTGGAAGCGGCGAGCGCACAGCTCGCGACAACGAGACAAGAACTGTCGGCAGCCGAGATCCAGGATTCTCGGATGGCCATGAGGCTGCGGATAGCTCGAGCCGATTTCGCCGCGGCCGTCGCCGCGGTGAACGCCGGACAGGCGCGATTGGACGCCGAGCAAACCAAAGCCGGACAGATGATTCGGGACCAGTATCAGCAGCAGAGCAACCTACTGCCGGTCGCAGTCCTCCTCGATCCGCACTCCACGGAGGATGTGCAAACCCGCCTGCAGTGGTCAACCACCCTGTTCGACTCCACGCAAGCCCAGATCGACCGGCTCACCTCGCTGCAGCGCCAGCTCGATGCTGCGCGCGTTCGGAAGGCCGAACTGAAAGCGAAGGTTGCCGCAGCACGCCACGAGGCGTCAGCCAACCTCAAGATCAAGAAGTCTTTACAGTTACGCGCTACGGCCGAGAAGGCCACGGTGGCGCAGCTGGTACACCAGCGAAAAGCCACTGAAGATCAAGCCGAGGCCGACGTAGCGCAAGACAAGGCCCACTATGCAGATTTGGTCAAGGAACGCGCCTCGGTCGAGAAACGCATTGCCGCCCGGATTGCCAAGGCCGCCGCGGAGCGTAAACGGGCAGCTGAGCGAGCGGCCGCGAAGCGCAAGGCGGGCGCTGCGCGGCGCTCTTCTCACGCGACGAGCAAGCACACGCATCACTCGACCGGCTCCACCGCGTCGAGTGCCAGCCACGGCTTCTCGTTCCCTGTGGCTGCTCGGATCACCTCTCCGTTCGGCATGCGATTCCATCCGGTACTGCACTACTGGAAGCTGCACGATGGCACCGACTTCGGCGCCGCATGCGGTACGCCGATCCGGGCTGCCTACGCCGGCCGTGTCGCCGAGCGCTACTACAACGCGGGTTACGGCAACCGTCTGATGATCGACCACGGCTATGTCGGCGGCCGGTATGTGACCACGGGCTACAACCATGCCAGCCACTACATCGTCCATGTCGGGCAGCGAGTGCGCGAGGGGCAGATCATCGGCTACGTCGGCACTACTGGATTCTCGACCGGTTGCCACCTCCATCTGATGGTCTGGATCGGCGGTCGGTTGCGCAACCCCATGACCTGGTTTTGAGAGGCCGACTTGTCAGCGCGTGTGGTCGCTATGACGACCATCGATGCTGAGAAGTGGGTGGTCTAGCGCAAACCGGCATGATTGAGGGCATGGCGAAGGAGAAGGGCCGCAGGCTCATCGCGCAGAACCGCAAGGCTCGGCACGACTACCACATCCACGACATCTATGAGGCCGGGGTCGTCCTCAGTGGGACCGAGGTCAAGTCGCTGCGCGAGGGACGCGCCAACCTCACCGACGCCTATGCGACTGTCGAGGATGGTGAGGCCTGGTTGCGCGGGGCGCACATCCCCGAATACAGCCACGGCACGTGGACGAACCACTCGGCGCGCCGTACCCGCAAGTTGTTGTTGACCCGCCGGGAGATCGCCAAGATCGAGCGCGAGCTCACGACCTCGGGAACCACACTGGTTCCTTTGTCGCTCTACTTTTCAAACGGGTACGCGAAGGTTGAGATCGCGTTGGCCACAGGCAAGCGGGAATACGACAAGCGCGTCGCCATCGCTGCCCGCGAATCGAGGCGGGAGGCAGAACGAGCTCTCGCCGCCCGCAATCGGAGGCAATGACGCAGGAACCCCGAATCGGAGACAATGAACTAATGGTGCAATTCCGCGCGTCCGCCGGCGAACGCGTCTGGCAGGTTGGCGGCCGGGCTTCTCGGGTCCTTGTTGCGTTCATCTTGATGCTGATGACCGCCCTGGCCTGGGCTATGTTCACCCCGACCAGGGCGTACGCGGCCGACGACCAGATCGATTCCTTCATCATCAACTACGACATGCAGCCGAGCGGCGTGCTCAAGGTGAAGGAGACCATCACCTGGCGGTTCGGCAGCGATTCCGGCCGGCACGGTATCCAGCGCGACCTGGTGACGCGAGAACCTGATCCAGACAGCGACCAGGACTTCGTCTATGGCATCACGAACATCAAGGTCACCAGCCCGGACCCCAATGTGGCAACGGACTTCAGCTCAAAGACCACCGAGTCCCAGGGCGGTCGCGAGGCGGAGCTCAACGTAAGGATCGGCGACCCCAATCGGACCATCTCCACGCCCACCGCGACTTACGTCATTAGCTATGACGTCACCGGCGCCATGCGCTCCTTCAGCGGCTACGACGAGTTCTTCTGGGACGGGCCAGGCTTCGGCAACCCGTTGATCAAAGACGTAAAGATCACCACAACGGTGCCTGGTGGGGCTCAGGAGGTCAGCTGCTTCACGGGACCGCCGCGCAGTACCACCGCCTGTGAAACGAAGGACATCACCAAAGGTGGCGAAGCCACCTTCGAACAGACCAATGTGCAACCTGGAGCAAGTGTCAGCGTTGGTGTCAAGATCAAGCCCGGTCTCGTAGCGGACAACAAGCCGCACATGGAACCTAATGGTTCCAAGCTTTCGCCGGCGGAGAGAATTGGCGCTTTCGCACTGGCGGGTGTCTCACTTCTGATCGCGATCGGCTCGCCGATTGTCGGCGTGCTCTGGTGGCGCAAGAACGGCCGCGATCAGCGCTACGCGGGTCTACCTCCGGGAATGGTTCCGCTTGCCGGTCAGGAAAGCCAGATCGTGCCCAACGACCCCGACATCCCCATCCCGGTCGCGTTCTCGCCTCCGAAGATTCCGGTTGCAGAGGCCGGCCTGCTGATCGACGGCCAAGTCGATGCCAGGGAGACGGCGGCCACGATCATCGACCTAGCCGTGCGGGGCGCCCTGACTGTTCAGAGCTACCGCGAGGACGAGTTCCAAGTCACCCTGGTTGATCCGGACAAGGCGACGGCTCCACACGAAATGGTGCTTTTGACCAGCCTCTTCGACGGCGAGGCGCCAGGGGCGGCGAGGGATCTCTCCGACCGCGGCAGCTTGGTAGAGGCGCACCAACGAATGCGAGACTCCGTCCGCAACCAGGTCGCGTCTCGCGGCTGGTTCCGCAAGGTGCCCTCGGCCGCAGCCGCTGGCGGCTTCGGCTTTGGCATTTTCGCGATCGCGATCTTCGCGGCCTTCGCGGTCGGGTTCTGGCTGCTGTTGTTGCTCATTCCCCTGCTGCCGATCATCATCACCCTCGCGGTGATCCGGGTGAAGCTAAGGCGTGGGCAGCGCACCGCCGAAGGCCGTGCCGTGTGCGACCAGGTCGAGGGTTTCAAGACCTATCTGGCCACTGCCGAGGCTGATCAGCTGAAGTTTGAAGAGGGCGAGGACATCTTCTCCAAGTACCTCCCTTGGGCGATCATCTTCGAGTTGGCGGACCGCTGGGCCAAGATCTGCGGTGATCTTGTCGCAATGGGCCGGCTGCCGAATGAGACGCCCTACTGGTACATCGGCAACTACCAGATGGCTGCGTTCAACACCTCGTTCCTGACCAGCAGTCTCACCTCGGCCGCTACACCGGTTGCCTCCTCCTCAGGAGCCGGCGGCACCGGCTTTGGCGGCGGCAGTTCCTTCGG
Source organism: uncultured Actinomycetota bacterium (assembly GCA_963815975.1). Taxonomy (GTDB): domain Bacteria; phylum Actinomycetota; class Actinomycetes; order Propionibacteriales; family Propionibacteriaceae; genus Microlunatus. The sequence goes on along the minus strand of CAWFJC010000016.1, from coordinate 140,538 downwards.
CGGCGGCGGATTCTCCGGCGGGGGTGGCGGCGGAGGCGGCAGCGGTAGCTGGTAATGAGCCGCTGCTATGCAGGCAGCTCATGGCAGTACTCGGGGTAGGCCCGGGGGAGTGCCCGATGGTGCACGACTGGCCACGAAACGATGCTGGTCAGCATGAACGCGATCTACGAGCACCCCAGTCTGAAGATGCAGGTCACGCCGGAACAGCGTGACCGCGCCGAGTCCTGGCTCAAGGAGGCCTACGCCGACGGCCGGTTGAGCGAGTCCGAGTTCGACCACCGCATTGGGCAAGTCCTCACAGCAGTCACGCGCAAAGAGCTGAACGAAGCCTTCTACGGGCTTGTCCAGGTTCCGACCTCGTCGAGAGCCCTCGGCGTCCACCCGGCGTACAAGCCATTGGTGCGACCGGAGACTCGTCAGCAGGCAGGTCGCGGCGCGGCGGCAGTCGCGCACTTCTCGGTGTTCTTCCTCTGGCTCTTCGGCCCGGGCCTGGTGTACGCGTTATCAACGCCAGGGACGTACGCACGCAGGGAAGCGGCAAAGTCCTTCAACTTCCAGCTGATCTCGTCGATCGCGTTTGCGCTGGTCGCCATCTTGGGCGGTATCACCGATCTCGATTTCTTCGGCTGGCTGATCCCGTTCATGGGCCTGGGTTGGTTCATCCTGACTATCGTCGGTGGCGCCAAGGCCCTGCAAGGCGATGACTGGCGGAACCCGATCAAGAGCGTGGTCAAGCTTGAGGTGCTGTCGGAAAAGTAGCCCGAAACGCAGCGCCGGATCCCGCCGGATCCGGCGCTGTTTCGTGCCTGGGTACGGGAATCAATTGGGCTGCCGCCGCATTAGGACCATGGATAGACTGTGTGCGGTTGCGGTCGATCTCAGCCGTGTCGGCAGGATCGCCCAGCGCGACTCAACAGCACAACTCAATAGGGGGTGATCGGTTTCGACTTGGGTCGATAGTCCCAGGAGAAGCGGGCCGAGAATCCAAGGTCAACTCGTAAATGTCCCTTGGGAACCAACAAGTGCCAACGTTAAGCGCACTGACCTCGCTCTCGCTGCTTAAACAGTGATCGAGGGGTCAGACCGGGTGTGCCTCCGTCCCGGACCCTGGCCTCATTCAGGAGGCTTACCTGCTGAGAGTGGTCTCAAGACTTAGCAGGAACATAAATTGAGACTGGGCTTGTCTGCAACGTGCTGGCGCGAGTGCAGGAGCCGAGAGAACGCCTAGCCAGCTGCGCCCGGAGAAGACCTGGTTCGTCGCTCAAGGACGCGGGTTCGATTCCCGCCACCTCCACCATGCGCACGCCCCAGCGGCCTTACTCACACACCACCTAACACTGCGGTGGCGAGAAGGCCGCTGCGGTGTTTCGTTGTCTCGTCGAGTCAGCCGAAGTCGGCGAGGACGCGTTCGAGGGGGGCGGGATGGACCGCGATATCGCCCGCGAACGGGTGGTTGATCGCAATTGCGACGAACAGCAGGACCCCGATGAGCGCAGCCAGGCCAGCGGTCATCAGCGCATGTAGCAGGGCACTACGCAGTCCGAAGATCATCACGAAGCCGATGGTGACCACAGCGCCGACGATGATTGCCGCCCACAACACCCCGGGCACGCCCTGATCGGTGAAGTCCAGGCGAGCGGATCGCGCCGTGACCAGGTCGTTGAATCGGTCGGCTTCGATGCCTTTGTACTGCAGCTCGTCCTGAGTTGTGGTGGGGATCGCGGCCAGGTGCTCGGAGATCTCGTCGACGACTCGTGCAGCCTCAGGCGAGCCGGGCTCACCTTTCGCCATCGCGGGCCATTCGGTCCTCATCTATGGTGAGGGGTAGGCCGGGGTCGAGGGCGTGCACTTCAGGGTCGGGGCGAGGTCGGCTGCGGCGTCGACGAACACCTCCGACCGTGTGTCTTCCCCCCCCCGGGCCACTTACCGGGGACACTGGCCTCGTGCCGTGTCGTGACGGAGTCATGTACCACCACAGGCCACGCTCCCTGCTAAGCCGCGCAGAACTCGTTGCCCTCGGGATCCTGCATGATCCACCAGTGCCCCGCAGATCCCTTGTCGACCTCGCGGACGCGGGTCGCCCCCAGCTCTTCCAGCCGAGCCACCAGCTTGTCGAGGCCGCCGGGCTCACTGTGGACATCGATGTGCAAGCGGTTCTTCCCGGACTTGCCTTCGGGCACCTCTTGGAACAGCAGCCGCCGGCCGCGGCCGATACCGCTCGTCTCGTCGTACGCATCATCGGGGTGGCGGATCGCGGCGTAGCCGCGGAACATCTGGCGGCCACGATGCTCGACAATGGCCTCCGCGCCGATGCGACCAGCGGCCAGCAGTTGCTGGACGAGCGCGCTCGGGTCTTCCACTTCATATTCCAGTGCCGCGGCCCAGAAGTCCGCTTGAGCGGGTGCGTTTGTGCTGTCAATGACCAGCTTCCAACTCAATGCCATGTGACCAGTTAAATAGATCGCCCCAGCCGAGGTAGTGGGACGCGCGCACATGAGTCCCCTAGCTACGGCTATCCATCGATATGAAGCAGGCGCCTTACTTCAGTGCGCGCCGCCGGGGTCAACGGGCCGCAGCCTGTGGCGTACTGGCAACCAGGACGATGAATTCTCTGAAGCCGACCCACGACAGACCGCTGACAGACACCGACTCCTCGCCGATCTCCAGCCGGAGAGTGCCAGGTGGGGCCTCGTCGACGACGTCGATGGTGATCTCATGCCGGTCGGCGTCCACCCGGCCCCGCCACGACAGCCGTCCGCTGACTCGTGCCGCACTCACAGTCAACGAGGGCACAACGATCGAATAAGTCAGCAGGGCAAGGAACGCGGTCAACGGCAGCCCGACAACGGCAATGACGCCCGCCATCAAGAGCCGGCCGCTGCTCAGGTTGCTCCCGACGCCAGCCAGGACAATCAGCAGCACAACAGTCGTTGCAGTCCCGTAAAGCCCCCAGCCGATGCCCCTGTGCAGGTGCAGCTGCACTGCCTCTGGCTCGTCGCCGCCGGCTCGGGTGTCGGGGTACATGCCGACTATCCTCCCGCTGGCGAGCAGACCGGATTGTCCGGAGAGTAACTGGGCTTGAGACTTACCCCGTGAGCTATCTGCCACCGCTGCGGAATCCGGTTCGGACGATCGGCGGGCGAACGTTCGATTTCGATCATGAAATAGTCGTGATGGGCATCGTGAATCGTACTCCCGATTCCTTCTTTGATCATGGCCGTACGTTCGGGTTTGCTCATGCGGTGGCAGCGGCGCTGGTTGCCGCCGCGAGTGGTGCGGGTTGGGTTGATATCGGCGGCGTGCCATTTTCGCCGGACACTCCAGAGGTTGGTGCCGCAGAAGAGGTGGACCGTGTGGTGCCGGTTGTGAAGGAGGTCGCCGATGCCAGCGACATTGTCATCTCTGTCGATACGTTCCGACCCGAGGTCGCTGCCGCCAGCATTGCCGCGGGGGCGGCCGTGATCAACGACACGACAGGACTGCACGATCCTGAGCTGGCCGATGTTGCGGCGGCACAGGGCGCCACGTTGGTGATCACTCACAGCCTCGCGCTGCCGAAGCAGCACCACCAGCGGCCTCAATACGTTGATGTCGTTAGCGACATCAAGGCCTTTCTCGCCGAACGCGTACAGCTGGCTGTTGATCATGGTTTACCGGAAGATCGGATCGTCATCGATCCAGGACACGATCTCAACAAGAACACTCTGCACACCTTGGAGCTGACCTGTCGGTTGACCGAAATTGCCGATCTTGGTCTACCGATGCTGGCAGCCGTATCCAACAAGGACTTCGTTGGCGAAGCAACCGGCCTGGCAAAGTCGGACCGGATGCCTCCATCGATCGCTGCCGCGACGATTTGTGTTCTCAACGGCGCAAGGATCCTGCGGATGCACGACGTCCCCGCTGCCGTGGCAGCAGCTCGGATGATCGAGGCGGTGCTGGGACTCCGCCCGCCCGCTTACCTACGCCACAACGTGAGCTGAGTACGAGGACGAAACCCTGTCCGTGACGACAACTACTGTGTTCGCCATGGAGATCTGGTCGCGGGAACAGGTGCTCGCCCTGGCCCCTGATCGAGCCTCGCTCTTGGCCGCCACTGCACTCGCCGGAACGCGTACCTGGCTCGAGATGGGGACAGATTCCCAGGCTCTGTGGGGATCCTGCGCCGGCCGCGGTCGGCTGTACCAGATAGTCGTCGCGCTTGCCTCGCCTCCGGCGTACGCCTGCAACTGCCCAAGCCGCAAAATCCCATGCAAGCATGCGCTGGCGCTGCTCTTGCAATGGAGCGATGGGTTCGTGCCGGTCGGGGAACCGCCACCTTCTGCGGCGGCCTGGTTGGCCATCCAGGCGGCACAAACGTCGGAGCCGGCAAAGGCCCAGCGTCAGCCTGGTGAACTGGCTGACCCTGCCGCGGCTCTCAAGCGTGCAGCAGCGCGGGCCGAGCGGGTGGCGGCCGGGCTCGACGAGCTGGACCAATGGCTGTGCGACCAGATACGCGGTGGCATTGCCGGTCTGGATCGTGCGGGCTACGGTCACTTCGACACCATGGCCGCGCGCATGGTCGATGCACAGGCCCCTGGGATTGCCGGCATGCTGCGCGCCATTCCGGTTGAGTTCGCCAGCGTGGGCTGGCCGAGTCGGGTACTCGAACAACTCGGCGGTTTGCACCTGCTCATCCAGGCGCATCGTCGGCTTGAAGAGCTGCCCACTGACCTCGCTGCGACCGTTCGCGCCCGCATCGGATATCCCGTCAGCAAGTCCGACGTGCTGGCATCGCCCGGCGTTGTTGATCACTGGTTCGCGATCGGCATGGTCGACACCACGGAGTATCGGCTGGATACCCGGCGGGTCTGGCTGTACGGCGCTGCTTCGGGTCGCTGGGCCGTGATCATGAGCTTTGCGCCACCGGGCGGCCCACGCGATGACACGGTGTTGGCGGGACATCTGGTACACGCTCAGCTGCACTTCTACCCCGGCGCGGGACAGTTTCGTGGCCTGATCGGAGAACAGACCAGCGCAACGGCGGGTGCGACGATGCCATCGGCTGAGTCATTGCCGCAGGTTCGCGCCCGCTTTGCTCATCTCATCGCGGCCGATCCTTGGGCGACTCGGATGCCCGCTGTGATCAACGCAGCTCCGGTACCTGGCCGGGACCAGTGGCGGCTCCGGGCCACGAGTGGCGACTGCTGCGTGATCGTTGATCTTCCCGAGGAGCCCTGGCCCGTGCTCGCGCGCTCCGGCGGTGAACCGATCGCGATCTTCGGAGAATGGACCCCCCGAGGCTTCCGGCCGCTCAGCCTGCCTGGTGTCGACGCGACTGAGCCCTTCAGCACCGAAGTTGTGGTAAGGGCGGCCTAGAGAAGATGTCGGAGTGGGAGGACGTCGTGACGACAGGGCTGATCGGGACAGATCGGCGACCCGTGCCGGACGCGCTGCCGGCGAGCTGGGGATCGGGCCTTGATCACGTCTCCGATCCCGCTCACGCGGTGCTATCACTTGCCGCCCGGCATCGCGCCGCGTCGCGAGCTGGCGATCTTCTGCCGTCCTGCCCGCCTGGCCCGGTCGGCCCGCCTAATCGGGTGCCCGCAGCGAGCCGCGCCGCGCACGAGATCCTGGCGCGACTGCTCTCCCCACCGCAGGCTGCGCTGTTGAACCTCTGGCTGGCCGCTGCCGCCCAATCTGGTCAGCAAGTATCAGCCGCCTACTGGACTCCTTTGGTGATGGTGGCTGCGCGGATGGCTGAGCTCGACCGCACCGCGTTTGCTGCAGTTATCGGCGACCGCGGAGTGTGGTTCGTCGAGCAGAACCCCCAGTGGGCTCGACTTGCCAAGGATCTGCGGTCGCGGCCGCGGGATGACGCTGCGCCGCAGCATCGCGTGACAGGGGTTGAGGTGACCGAGGATGCCGTACGTGCCGATCCAGAGCTGATCATGCACGCCGGAACGCCCTGGTCGAAGCAACTCAGCTCGACGGTCCTGGAGATCATCCGCAGCGGTCGGCTGCAGCAGCGTGCCGTCCGTTACGCCACGGTCGTCGGAATACGGCTGCCTCTCCAGCATTACGAGCTCGTCCGGTCTGCGCTGCAGACACCGGTCGGGCTGCGTTTTGTTCGCGAGGCTCTGCTCGCCTTGGAGCGTACGGCCTGGCTCCGCTTTGAGATCCGAAGCGCTTTCACCGGCGAGCCGATCATCGTCGAGCGCCTGGAGATTCCGCCATGGTGATATCACAGGACCGCACACCACTGCGACCCCATGCCGAGCAGGCGTATCAGGCGGAACTGGCTGCGTTGCGAGCCGTCGATGACCGACCGCGGCCGCCGCACTGGCGGCTGTCGCCCTGGGCCGTGGTGACGTATCTGATGGGTGACGTGCTCTCCGACGGCACCGTGATCTCGTCGAAGTACGTCGGCTCTCGCCGGCTGATCGAGGTGGCTGTGGCAACCTTGGCCACCGATCGCGCGCTGCTGCTGCTCGGCGTGCCAGGTACAGCCAAATCCTGGGTATCGGAGCACCTGGCCGCGGCAATCTCCGACGATTCGACCTTGCTGATCCAGGGCACCTCGGGGACGGCGGAGGAGGCCATCAGGTACGGCTGGAACTACGCCCGACTCATTGCCGAAGGTCCCACACCGCAGGCACTGGTTCCCTCACCGGTCATGGTGGCCATGGAGCGTGGCGCGCTTGCCCGCATCGAGGAGCTGACCCGCATCCCAGCAGAGGTGCAGGACGCGCTGATCATGATCCTGTCCGAGAAGACCCTGCCAGTTCCCGAACTCGGTCAGGAAGTCCAGGCGGTCCGTGGATTCAATGTGATCGCGACGGCGAACGACCGCGACAAGGGGATCAACGAGCTGTCGTCGGCCCTCCGGCGACGCTTCAACACTGTCGTCATGCCGCTGCCGGACAGCGAGGATGACGAGGTCAGCATCGTCACGACACGAATCGCAGATCTGTCTTCCTCGCTGGAGCTGCCCAAGGTTCCTACCGCCGAGGAGGAGATCCGCCGTGTGGTCACGGTGTTCCGAGAACTGCGATCCGGCGTTACCGCTGACGGTCGCACCAAGCTCAAATCGCCGTCGGGGTCGCTCTCCGCGGCTGAGGCGATCTCGGTGGTCACGAGCGGCATTGCGCTGTCGGCCCATTTCGGCGACGGTCAGCTCCGGCCGGCCGACATCGCTGCCGGGATCGTCGGCGCGGTCGTCAAAGACCCGGTCGCCGATCGGGTGGCGTGGAGCGAGTATCTCGAGGTGGTTGCGCGCGACCGGGAGGGCTGGTCGGAGTTCTATACGGCCTGCCGCGACGTCTCGTGACGACGACGCTGTCACCGCACTCGATGGGTGATCGACCCCTCGATGACGTGGCCGATCATTCAGCCGAGATCGGTGCCGTTGGACGGCCGCCCGTGGAAGTGTTCGGCGTCCGCCACCACGGGCCCGGCTCGGCTCGCTCACTGATCGCTGCGCTTACCGACTACCAGCCAGATGCCGTGCTCATCGAGGGTCCAGCGGATGCGGAGCCGTTGCTGCGTTGGGTCCTGGCTGATGGCATGACGCCGCCGCTCGCCCTCCTCGGCTATGCGGCAGATCATCCGCAAACGGCAGCTTTCTGGCCGTACGCAGTCTTTTCTCCTGAGTGGCAAGCCATGACCTATGCGCTACGGCGAAATATTGAGGTTGGCTTATGTGATCTTCCGGCAGCAGCGATGCTCGCTCGGTGGCCGAGCCGCCGGCCGCCTGAGGATGATCACACAGAACCGGAAGAGGGTGGGTCGGACGAACACCCTCCAGCAACGCCGATTGAGCAGCATGATCCCTTGGCCCTGCTGGCAGCCGCCGCAGGCTACGACGATCCGGAGCGGTGGTGGGACGATCTTGTCGAGTCCCGGCTGGACTCTTCCTCACCGTTTCCGATGATCACCGATGCAATGGCAGAGTTGCGAATGATCATGGATCAGACTGCCGGTGATCGCGATCGTGAGGCCCGACGTGAGGCGTACATGCGCCAGAAGATCCGCGATGCTGTGAAGCGAGGGCGCGAACGCGTTGCCGTGGTGTGCGGCGCCTGGCACGCTCCGGCACTGCGCTGGCCGCTGCCACCTGCTGCGGCGGACGTGCTGACGCTGCGCGGCGCTCCGCGCCGGAAGATCACCTTGACTTGGGTGCCGTGGACACATCAGCGACTCGCGTACGCGACCGGCTACGGCGCGGGCATTGCCTCGCCCGGCTGGTACCACCATCTGTGGACTGCTCCGGATCGACCGATCGTGCGCTGGCTCGCCAAGGTGGCACAGGCCCTGCGGGTACGCGACCTCCCGGTGTCCAGCGCCCACGTCATCGAGGCGGTCCGGCTGGCGGAAACCTTGGCCGGCTTGCGCGGTCGACCGCTGGCCGGTCTGGCCGAGGTTACCGAGGCGACCCGGGCGGTGCTCTGCGATGGTGACGAGCTGGCCGTCCGCTATGTGACGGACCATCTTGTGGTCGGGCAGGCGCTCGGCTCCGTCAACCAGGGCGTGCCGACGGTCCCGTTGGAGGCTGACATCACCCGTACCTGTCGGACCCTTCGCGTCCGACGCGAGGCGCAGGTCAGATTTCATGATCTTGATCTGCGAAGGCCGATTGATCAAGCTCGGTCTCAGCTGTTTCATCGACTGCGGCTGCTCGGGCTGCGCTGGATCCTGCCAGCGGAAAGCTCGGTGCAGAGTCAGGGCACGTTCCGCGAGACGTGGCAGTCTCGCTGGGAGCCGGAGTATTCGGTGGCCATCGTCGAGGCATCAGTGTGGGGAACGACGGTGGAGTCTGCAGCCACCGCGCGGGTGGACAAGATCATCGCCGAGGCCTCCCTGGTCGAGCTGACCGACACGGTCGAGCGTTGCCTCCTCGCCGATCTACCCGGGGCGTTGGATCGGCTGCTCGCGACACTCGCCGACAAGGCCGCGGTGGATGCCGATGTGGTGCATCTAATGGACGCGCTGCCGGCCCTTGCGCGTGCCCAACGCTACGGCGACGTGCGACAGACCGATACGGGCGCGCTGCGTAAAGTCAGCGAGGTTCTGGTGGTTCGGATTTGCGCCGGTCTGCAACGGGCCGTCGCGAGTCTGGATGCGACGAACGCGGCCACCATGCGGCGCCGGATCGATGCCGTTAACACCGCGATCGGTCTGCTCACCGAATCGGTCCGGGACCGGTGGCTGGACACCCTTGCGACGATGATCGACCGAACCGATGTGCATGGCCTCTTGCTGGGCCGCATCGTCCGGCTGCTGCTCGACGCGGAGCGGTTGAGCGACGTCTCCCTGCGGCTGCAACGTGCCTTGTCGGCCGGAGTTGCGGCTGCTGACAAGGCGGCCTGGGTGGACGGATTCTTCTCCGATGGCGCACTGCTACTGATTCACGATGCAGAATTACGCGGGCTACTCGACGACTGGGTGTGCCAGCTCGACGACACCCAGTTCGTCGACACGCTGCCGCTGCTACGGCGGACCTTCGGCACGTTTGCCGCTACTGAACGTCAGGCCATCGCCGAACGGGTCGCCCGCGGCGCCGAGAGTCCCGATCGGCCGCGTAACGAGGGGTTCGACGTCGAATTGGCAGCAGCCGCGCTGGCTACCGTCGATCTCATTCTGGGCAAGCGAGATGGGTGAGGCGTTGGCCACCGAGCGCCAGGCCAGAATGCGGCGCTGGAGGATGTTGCTGGGGGAGGCATCCGCGGATGAGCTCGCTGCGTCGCTGAGCCGAGAGGAGCAGCAAATGGACGCCGCGCTCGGCGCGCTCTATGACGCCGACGACGAGGAAGGCATCGACTCGCAGCGGCGGTCGAGGGGGCTCGGCTCGTCGGCACCGCGTGTCGCGCGCTGGCTCGGCGACATCCGGACCTACTTTCCGACGAGTGTGGTCCAGGTAATGCAACGAGACGCCATCGAGCGGTTGCATCTCACCTCAATGCTGCTGGAGCCCGAGCTCCTCGATTCCATTCAGCCCGACGTTCATCTGGCCAGCTCACTGGTGAGCCTGAGTCATCTGATGCCGGACTCCACCAAACGGACCGCCCGAGTCGTAGTTGGCCAGGTCGTCGCTGAGATCGAACGGCGGATCGCCAACAAGACCCGCACCGCCGTGACAGGCGCGGTGAGACGTGCCAGCCGTACTCGCCGCCCGCGGCCCCGAGATATCGACTGGAACGCCACCATTCGCCGTAACCTCGATCACTACCTTCCCGAGCAGCGCACCATCGTTCCGGAGCGGCTGGTGGGTTACGGTCGAGGCGCAAACGCCATGGTGAAAGAGGTGGTAGTCGCGATCGATCAGTCCGGATCGATGGCTGAGTCGGTGGTGTACGCCGCGGTCTTCGGCGCCACCCTCGCCTCCATTCGATCGATCAAGACATCCGTGGTGGCGTTCGACACCGAGATCGCGGACCTCACCGACCAGCTGTCAGACCCGGTTGACGTGCTCTTCGGTTGCCAGCTGGGTGGCGGCACCGACATCAATCGGGCGCTGGCGTACTGCCAGCAATTGATCACCCAGCCGGCAGAATCGATCCTGGTACTGATTTCGGACCTGTACGAGGGCGGCATCGCCGAGGAGATGCTGCGCCGCGTTGCGGAGTTGCTGCGGGCCGGTGTCACGGTGGTCGTGCTGCTGGCGCTGTCGGATTCGGGTGCGCCGGCGTACGACCACGAGCACGCGGCGGCCCTCGCCGCGCTGGGAGTGCCAGCCTTTGCGTGTACGCCGGACCAGTTCCCAGACCTGCTCGCTGTTGCGGTCAGCAAGGGCGACATCGGCCAATGGGCTGCCACTGCCGCTAGCGTCGCCGCCGCTCCCAGCCGAGTTGCGGAGCCGCCAGGACTCGCCTCGGCCGTGAGAGGATCGGCTCCGTGACAGCGGTTCCCTCGATCTCGTACTCGATCACCGTGCGGCTGGAGGTTCCGGCGGGGGGAACCTCGGTCAGCCAATTGACGACGGCGGTCGAGCAGGCGGGCGGTGCGGTCACTGCTCTTGACGTCACGGCCTCTGGCCACGAGCGACTACGCATCGACGTGACGTGTGCGGCACGTGACACCGAGCACGCCGAGCAGCTGGTCGAGGCAATGCGCAGCGTAGCGGGCGTCGTGATCGGCAAGGTCAGCGATCGCACCTTCTTGATGCATCTGGGCGGCAAGATCGCCATGATGAGCAAGCACCCGATCCGCAACCGGGACGATCTATCCATGATCTACACCCCCGGTGTGGCACGGGTGTGCTTGGCGATCGCCAAGAACCCCGAGGACGCCCGCAGGCTGACGATCAAGCGGAACAGCATTGCGGTGATCACCGACGGGTCGGCGGTACTGGGGCTCGGCAATCTTGGGCCCGAGGCTGCATTGCCGGTGATGGAAGGAAAGGCGGCGCTGTTCAAGCGCTTTGGCGACATCGACGCCTGGCCGCTCTGCCTGGACACCCAGGACGTCGACGAGATCGTCACCGTGGTGCGGGCTGTCGCCCCAGGATTTGCCGGAATCAATCTGGAGGATATTTCGGCGCCGCGCTGTTTCGAGGTCGAGCGCCGGCTGCGACAGCAGCTGGACATCCCGGTATTCCACGATGATCAGCACGGCACGGCGATCGTGGTGCTGGCCGCGCTGTACAACGCGTTACGGGTGGTCGACAAACAGATCGCCGACGTACGGATTGTGATGTCAGGCGCTGGTGCGGCTGGCACCGCTGTCATCAAGCTGCTGCTTGCCGCTGGTGCGCGCAATGTTGTCGTGGCGGATATCGACGGGGTAGTCCATCGTGGCCGCGCGGATCTCACCGGCGAGCTCGAATGGCTGGCCCGCAATACCAACCAGCTCGGGTTCACCGGTTCGGTCCAGGAGGCGGTGGTTGGCGCCGACGTGTTCATTGGTCTGTCGGTGCCCGGCATATTGTCTGGTTCTGACGTGGCGGCGATGGCAGACCGGTCTATTGTCTTTGCGCTGGCCAATCCTGATCCGGAAGTCGATCCGGCCGAAGCGTCCCGGTATGCGGCGGTCGTGGCGACCGGCCGTTCGGATTTCCCGAATCAGATCAACAACGTGCTCGCGTTCCCTGGGGTCTTCCGTGGTCTGCTCGATGCCCACTGCGCGCATGTCACGTCCACCATGCTGCTGGCTGCGGCCCGCGCGCTTGCCGGCGTGGTCACCGACGACGAGCTCAATGCCGCGTACATCGTGCCGAGCGTGTTTCATGCCGACGTGCATCACACCGTGGCAGCGGCCGTACGCCGGGCAGCCGGGGGCCCAACCGAACTGCCGACCGACACCGAAGTTGTGCTTTGACAGATGCAGCACACCACTTCCCCGCACCGTACGCGCGTCTGGATGCGTGGCTGGCACCTGGCCGCTACAGCAGCGCTACTAGCCGTGTTCTTGCAGCTGTGGGGCCTTTACCGGGTCACTGGTCCGCCGCAGCCGGCCTGGTTTCCGTACGTCGACAAACTCGACCATGTCGTCGGGTTCTTGCTTCCAGTGCTTTTGATCTTGCTGACTGTCACCACGCGCGGCGTCGGTTGGCGGTGGCCTAGCCCGCGTACCAGCGCGCTCATCGTGGGCGTATTCGCGGCGCATGCCGTGCTGAGCGAGGTCATCCAGCATCTGTGGTACCGCCATCGGACCGGCGATCCACTTGACGTCATCGCGGACTGGGCGGGCATCGCGGTCGGGGCCCTGGTGTTCGGGTTGATCGTGCAGCGACGCTCTCGCAGCGCGGCGGAAGGTCTCGCAGCATCGTGAGCGAGCCCAGGATTGAACCGACGAGGAGCCGTGATCCAGTCGCCGGAGATCTGCTCGTCGCGAGCATCTTGCTCATCGATGGAGTCTTCAACCAGACCGTGGTGTTGATTCTGGATGCCGACGAGGACGGGGCACTCGGGGTGATTTTGAACGAGATTTCTCAGACGCCGCTGGATGCAGTGCTGCCGGACTGGGTGGGCACCGTATCGGAGCCGAAGATGCTCTTTCACGGCGGGCCGGTATCGCCGAATGGCGCCATTTGCCTGGCGAGCGTGGCTGCCGACGGTGAGGAGCCACCGGGTTGGCGGCCGCTCTTCGAGACGGTCGGCCTGCTGCACCTGGACACCCCGATCGAGATCGTCTCTGGCGCGTATCGGGACCTGCGGATTTTTGCCGGGTACGCCGGCTGGGCCGCCGGTCAGCTGCAAAGCGAGATCGAAGAAGGCATGTGGCATCTGGCGCCTGTGGACTACAACGATGTCTTCAGTGGCCGGCCGCTCGAGCTGTGGCGTACCGTGTTGCGTCGCCAGAAGACTGAAATCGCATTCTTCTCTACCTGGCTGGAGAATCCCGAGCTCAATTAGCCAGCTGTGAGAGATATCGGCAATGCTGTGAAGCGTGTTTTCCAGGTGCATAGGATTACGTCGCAGAGTCGCAGAATGATAACGGTCATCGCGGCTCCGCCTACCGAGATGTCGGTGCCTTTTTCCCTATGACTGAAGGGGTATGAGTGTCTGAAACAACCAAGAGTGCAGGGGCGCGCAGCCGGGTGCTGGTGGTTGACGACGACGCAGCGCTCGCCGAGATGCTCTCCATCGTGCTTCGCAATGAGGGATTCGAGCCGATTTGGTGCGCCCACGGAGACAAGGCGTTTTCGGCGTTCAAGGAGGCCAAGCCCGACCTGGTGCTGTTAGATCTGATGCTGCCGGGCCGCGATGGCGTCGATGTGTGTCGCGACATCCGCTCGGAATCCGGCGTGCCGATCGTGATGCTGACTGCAAAGACCGACACCATCGATGTTGTCGAAGGTCTCGAAGCCGGCGCTGACGACTACGTGGCGAAACCCTTCAAGGCTAAAGAACTTGTTGCCAGGATCAAGACCCGACTGCGCCGCATGCCGGCGTCCGAAGAGGTCGACGTCGAGACCCTTCGGATCGGTGACCTTTCCATCAGTGTCGACGGGCATTCCGTCAAGCGCGACGGGGTGCAAATCCAACTCACACCATTGGAATTCGATCTGCTGCTCGCTCTGGCCCGGCGGCCATGGCAGGTGTTCAGCCGGGAAGTACTGCTGGAGCAGGTCTGGGGCTACCGGCACGCCGCCGATACGCGACTCGTCAACGTCCATGTACAGCGGCTGCGGTCCAAGATCGAGAGGGATCCTGAGCATCCCGAGATCGTGGTGACCGTACGAGGGATCGGCTACAAGGCCGGCGAAACCGTACAGGTCCGATAGCGCCCGCTCGGTTGCGGTCGCTTAGGTGAGAACGTCGGCACATGGTCTCGATTCCGAGGGTTCTGAGGTCCCGCTGGTGGCGGTTCCCCGTCAACTGGTGGTGGCGGTCGTTACCTCTGCGGGTGGTCTTGACGGTCTTCCTGGCTTCGGTGTTGGTGCTCGTTTTGGGCGGCTTCTTGCTGATGCAGCAGGCCACCATCGGGGTGATCGACGGTAAGAAGGAGACCGCCAAGAACGAAGCACGCCAGGCCGTCAACACCGCGCAAGAACAGCTTTACGCCGCCGATCTCACCGCTGAGGTCAATGTCGACAAGCTGCTGCTTGACCTTGCCACCGGCTTCGCCAGCCGTGCCGAGCAGTACGAAGTGATCATCATTGCCCACGGCCAGACGATCACCGCAGGCAATGCGGCGGTGACCAGCATCCCCGACAGGCTGCGGCAGCAGGTTGAGGGGAGCGACAAGCTGCTGATGACCTCAACCGAGATCAAGTACCGCGACCGCCGGCCTTCCGTGCCGGGGCTGGTCGCAGGTGCGACTCTGACCGTTCTCGGAACTGGCCGATACCAGATCTACCTGATGTTCCCCCTCACGCAAGAGATCGCTACCCTCGGTGTGCTGCGCTACGCGGTGGTGACGACTGGTGCCATCTTGGTGATCTTGCTGACCTTCATCGCCGCCCTGGTGAGCCGTCAGGTGGTCACCCCAGTACGCGCCGCCCGCCGAGCGGCCGAAAGCCTTGCTTCGGGCAATCTGCGCGATCGCATGAAGGTGCGAGGACAAGACGACCTGGCCAGGTTGGGCACCTCGATGAATTACATGGCATCTGAGCTGGAGAAACAGATCAACACCCTGGAAGAGCTGTCCGCGGTGCAGCAGCGATTCGTCTCCGACGTGTCGCACGAACTGCGTACCCCATTGACAACCGTCCGGATGGCCGCCGAAGTGCTGTACGAGGCCCGTGATGACTTCGATCCCGTCGCTGCACGCTCTGCTGAGCTCCTGCAGAACGAGCTAGATCGCTTCGATGCCCTACTCAGTGATCTGTTGGAGATCTCCCGTTTCGATGCTGGGGTTGCGCAGCTCAGTCTCGAGGAGGTCGATCTGCGCGATCTGGTGTATCGGGTGGTAGAGGCCAACGAACGACTGGCGGAGACCTATCAGACCGAGATTGCCGTGCATGAAAGCGGTGAAGCCAAGGCCGAGGTCGACACTCGACGGATCGAACGGATTCTCCGCAACCTCCTGGTCAACGCCATCGAGCACAGCGAGGGCCATCCGATCGACATCTTGATCGAGAGTGACGACGCGGCCGTTGCGGTAGCAGTCCGTGACCACGGGGTGGGGTTCGAAGCCAGCCAAGCTAGGCAGGTTTTTCATCGCTTCTGGCGGGGCGATGCGGCGCGCGCCAGAACAGTCGGTGGCACGGGTCTCGGCCTGGCGATTGCCATGGAAGATGCGAACCTGCACGGCGGCTGGCTGACCGCGTGGGGCCGGCCGGCGATGGGGGCTCAGTTTCGGCTCACGCTGCCCAAGAATGTGGGTGCGATACTCGAAACCTCACCGCTGCCACTTGTGCCACGCGATCTCGTTGGGCCAGGCGGCGCCCGCCTGGATGGCCTGGAAGCGCCAACTATTCCTCTGCCCCCACGTTCACCCGCGTCGCCGCCCTCACCTCCCCCACGTTCACCCGCGTCGCCGCCCTCACCTGCCCCACGTCGCGCAGCTGCGGTCGAGCCAACAGCGAGCCAATCGTGAGGTGGCTGCGAGGTCGACTTGCGATCATCGTCATGCTGCTGGCCAGCGTGTTGGTGATGGCCGGCTGTAGCAGTGTCCCGACATCGGGCCCCATCGAGGAGGTTGAAGGACAACAAGCGCGTGGATGCACAAGTTGTGTAAACGTTGAAGTCCTTCCTCCTGCTCCGGACGATAAGCCGCGGCAGATTGTCGAGGGCTTCCTGCGGGCGACGTCTTACTATCAGCCGAATTACTCGGTGGCCAAGCAGTTTCTCACTCCGATGGCCGCGGAGAAGTGGAGCCCAGACACTGGCGTGACCATCTATCGAGCCACTGTGAAACCACAAGGTAAGAACACCGTCAGGCTGAGCGGTACTGAGATCGGTTCCATGGACACGGACCGCACCTACAGCGTTCGCAACGTGCACCAGGAGTACGACTTCGTTCTCTCAAACGAGAATGGTCAATGGCGGATCGACAACCCGCCGCCGGGACTGTGGGTCTCCGAGGTGTCCTTCAAGTTCTTTTACCAGTCCTACGATCTCTATTTCGTCGGAAACAACAGGTCATTGGTCCCTGACCCGATCTACCTCCCCGCACTGAGCAATCCCGCGAACGTTGCCTCCGCTTTGATAAAGGCTCTCCTTAACGGACCATCGAAGTGGCTTAAGCCGGCCGTATCCACGACAATTCCGCCGAACACCAGTCTGAGCGTCGACTCAGTGACCATCACCGACGGCATCGCGGAGGTAGCGCTAGGTGAGTCGATACTTGCTTTGCCGGACGCTCAGCGGGGGCTGTTGGCCGCCCAGATCGCCTTCACCCTGAAGCAGGTGGGCGGGGTGAAGGGTGTGGTGATCAAGGTGAACCAACAGCCGTACCGGGTGCCTGGAGCCGACCCGAACAGCCAGGTCGTTTCGGTTGACGCAATTCCTCGAGAGCTCGACCCGATTCCGTCGGTGGCCGGTGAGCAGGCGTACGCCGTCAAGAATGGGGCGGTCGAACAGGTGACCCCGTCCAGCGATTCGCCAACGAGCAATCCGGTGCCCGGACCGCTGGGTCGAACGCAGGACCCCATCGACGCGGTGGGCGTGTCGGTGACCAATACCGACCTCGCCGTCACGACGAACGATCGGACGATGCTGCGTCGAGCGGTAATGATGCCTGGGGGATCCACCAAAAACTTGCTCACCGGGGCTACCGAACTGTTGAGGCCGCAGTTCAGCAGGTACGGCGAGATCTGGGAAGTCGGAAAACGGGGTGGTCGGCAACGAATGTGGATGTTCACAGCCGACAACACACTGCACGAGATCACCCCACCCGCGCAGAACATCACGGCGTTCAGGATCTCGCCCGACGGCTCGCGAATGGCGCTGGTACGCCGCACTGCGAATGGGTCCGAGCTCGGGTTGGCTCGTATCATCCGCTCCGACCGGCCCAAGGTCGAGGCCTGGCGCCGTCTCGACACCAGCCAATCCGGTACCTCTATCAGCGAGATCGCCGACGTCGCCTGGTTTGATCCCACCGAACTGCTCGTGTTAGGTAAGGCGGGCGGAAACTCTACGCTCTTCCGGGTGACGCAGGATGCCTCACTCGTCACTCAGAAGGGCGAGGCCCAGGACTTCGACGCCGCTCAGCTCGCTGTCTCGCCCCAGACGCAATCGGTGATCATGGTCGGTAGCCGCGGCGGAACCTGGAAGGACGACGGCACGAGGTGGCAGCCGTTCCTCGATCACGTGATCAGCGCCATCGCTTATCCAGGATGATGCAATCGGAACTGCGCGCCCGCGGATTTGAGTCGTCGGAGTGACTGTCCACAGATTGGCGAGTGCTCGTCGCTGCTGAGCTCGCGGCCCGCCAGACTCGCCGTGTGGGCTTCGAGGACTGGGCAGCGGCTGCGGGCGACCTGCTGCTCGGCGCCCATTGCCATGGTTGCGAGCAGCCCTGGTGGGGACTCTGCCCGCCTTGTCGCCAAGAGCTCGGCACTCGACAGCCATTCCTCGCCGTCCCGGCGCCGCGGCCAGACGGCTTCCCGCTGACAGTCACCTCCTCCGCGTACGACCAGCTCTTGCGCCGACTGATCAACGCGCACAAGGAGCGACAGGCGTTGATCTTGACTCGGGTTCTTGCCGAACGTCTGGCAGTGAGTGTGCACGCCTTGCTGACGCACCGGCCGTACGCCGCCGGAATTGTGCTGGTTCCGATCCCCTCGGCGGCCCGGACCATACGCCAGCGCGGATTTGACGCGACCAGCGCAATGGCCCGCACAGCTGCCCGTCGTCTCCGTGCGCAATACCCCGCAACGGTTCGGTCCGTCCTTGTGCAGGCTCGACCAGTTGCCGATCAGGCAGGTCTGGGGGCGCGGGCCCGGCAGCAGAATCTGGCTGGCGCTTTTCGGCTGCGACGACCGATCACGGCAGGCGCAGCAGTGATCGTCGATGACCTCGTGACAACAGGCAGCAGCCTGACGGAGGCGGCCCGAGTCCTCCACGCAGCTGGAATTCCGGTGCTCGGTGCGGCAACGGTGGCGGCGACCGTACGCCTACAGACCTCATCCTGGCGGACTGAGAACTCAGTGAGGATCCCAGGAAGCGGTAGAAATACCCGATAGCAAGGATTAGTTTCTGGGTATGGCGCTTGCGCACCAGGGGGATTTCAGTTCAGGCCGAAATCTGGGTGCGACGAGTGCCTTCGTCATTTCTGGACCGACCTCGCGGCGCTGCCCGCGGTCGGTGCCGAACGCCGGACGCATGCTCGTCTAAGCGCGTCCTTCGAACTGCCAACTCCTCGATGGAGGTAGACATGGATGTTGTCGTCAAGTCCCGACATTGCAATCTGTCGGATCAGTTTCGCTCCTACGTAGACGAGAAGATCACTCGACTCGAGAAGCTCGATGACCGGGTCATCCGGGTCGAGGTCGAGGTGTCGGCAGAGCGGAACAAACGGCAACATGACCAAGCCAGTCGCGTCGAGATCACCGTTCGGTCCAGAGGGCCGGTAACCCGAGCCGAAGCAGCGGCTGAGGACAAATCGGCTGCATTCGACCTCGCCTTGGACAAGCTGATGGCTCAGCTCCGTAAGGCGGCCGACCGTAAGCGCGTGCATCGCGGTCAGCACTCGCCACGTTCGCTGCACGACGCGGCGGCCGAACTGCCCTTGATCGAGAGTGGGGCGTCCGAAACCAATGGATCGTCCGTACGCACCGTTGCCGGAATGGAGGTGCACGGCGAAGGTCCCATGGTGGTACGCGAGAAGGTGCATCCGGCCGTGCCGATGAGCTTGGACCAAGCGCTGTTGGAGATGGAGCTCGTTGGTCACGACTTCTATCTCTACATCGACTCCGACCACATGGTCCCGAGCGTGGTCTACCGCCGCCGCGCCTACGACTACGGGGTCATCCGCCTCGACACGGTCTACGAGATGGTCTCCTGATCGCACCTCTTCAGGCGCTTTCGGGCCGTTGCTGACACTGGGGAGGCCCACGGCCGGCCTACGCAAACGTGGTGGTCACCTTTTGTGCGTGAGCTTGAGTTGCTGCCTGGCTGGGATTCAAGCATCTTAGGTTTGCTACGGCCGGCCGTGGGCCTCCCCAGTGTCAGTGGGTGCCAGTAGCGTCTGTGTGGTGCGACGGGAGACGCTACGCAAGGCTGAGGCGAGGCGGATTGCGCTCGCGGCGCAGGGCTTTGGGGTCGCGAGACTGGAGCGACCGGTCACCATGCGGGACGTCCAGGCAGTCGCCAGTCGGCTGGCGCAGTTCCAGATTGACTCCATCAATGTCGTGACCCGGGCTCACTTCATGCCGCTGTTCTCGCGACTGGGACCCTACGATGCAGCTCTGTTGGAACGCGCCGCCCATCAGCCGCCACGTCGGCTTTTCGAGTACTGGGGCCATGCGGCCAGCCTGATCGACATCTCTCTGCAGCCTCTGCTCCGGTTCCGTATGCAGCCGGGGTTCCGTGATGTTTGGGCCGGGGTGGAACGAGTCGCGCAACAGAATGCTGACCTCATCCCGTTCATCCGTGAGGAGGTCGCTGCGCGAGGCCCGATCAGCGCCAGAGAACTGGAGATCGCCGAGCAGCGCGATCGGAGCAGCTGGGGCTGGAACTGGTCGCGGGTCAAGACTGTCCTGGAGTGGCTGTTCTATGTCGGCGAAGTCACCTCGGCGTACCGCAACTCGCAATTCGAGAGGGTCTACGACTTGCCAGAGCGAGTTATTCCGAGCTACGTGCTCGCCATGCCGACTCCGTCGCCACAGGATTCGGTGAGTGGTCTGATCCGGCGGGCCGCAGCCGCTCTCGGCATAGCAGGCGAGTCGTCTCTGCGTGACTATTTCCGCACCCGGCGAGATATGACGCGCGTCGCGATCACGACGCTGGTCGAGAACGGTGAGCTGATCCCGGTGCTCGTCGACGGATCTGGGAATGGGCCGTGGTACCTGTGGCACAAGGCCCGGGTGCCCCGTCGGATCACTGCTCGTACGCTGCTGAGCCCCTTCGACTCGATGATCTTCGAGCGAGCCCGGCTGGAGCGTCTGTTCGACTTCATCTATCGGATCGAGATCTACGTTCCAGGCCCGAAACGCCTCCACGGCTACTACGTCTATCCGTTCTTGCTCGGCGAGGACTTCGTAGCCAGGGTCGATCTCAAGGCCGACCGATCACGCGGAGTCTTGCGGGTCAATGCCGCCTGGATCGAGCCTGGCTACGACACGTTCGACGTGGCGACCGAGCTGGCATCAGAGCTCAAGATCATGGCCGAGTGGCTCGGCCTGGGTGCCATAGAGATCGTGCCGCGAGGCGATCTGGCACCCGCGCTCGCCGCAGCGTGAACCCTTGGCTGCCGCCTGCAGGTTCGAGCCGGCGAGACTTCTGGCCTGGGATGATCTGGTGGTGACCGAACCGCAGGCAGGGCATCCGATCTTGATGATTGTGAGCGGGCCTGCCGGGTCAGGAAAGACCACGCTTGCGCATCGGCTTGCTGCCGTGGTCGGCTGCCCAGCCGTGTGTCGCGACGAGCTCAAGGAAGGCATGGCCGCTAGCAGCCCCGGATTCGTACCCGGGCCATCCGATCCGCTGACCATGAGGACTTACGACCTCTTTTTCGCCGTAATCCGACTGTTTCTCGAGTACGGAGTGACTCACGTCGCCGAGGCAGCGTTTCAGCACACAAACTGGGTACGCGGACTCGAGCCGCTGAGGCCACTCGCCGAGCTGCGGATTCTGCGCTGCCAAGTCTCTGATTCGCTCGCACACATCAGGGCTGAAGAGCGGCGGAGGGACCAGCCCAGCCGAGCAGCACACGATGACGCTGGCCACTTCAGCGTGCAACGCTCCTTCGAGCCGATCCAGCTCGACGCACCTACTCTCGATGTCGACACCACAAACGGCTACGACCCGGATCTTGAGGCAATCGCAACCTTTGTGCGTTCTCCGTAGATCAAACCGTCAAAACGAGCCCTCGCGCGAGCGGCCAGCGATTCGCGAGTCCGGGCTTACCATAGGGGGCGCGCTGCGGCGCTTCTACGATAGAAGGATCCTGGCGCTAAGCCGAGCCGCATAAGGGGAACATCTCGGCGCTGAAGACCGTGCAGGTAAGTGAAAACGACGTAAGGGAGCCCACTTCCGTGGCTTTGATGGATAGGTTGCTGCGCCTAGGCGAGGGCAAACTTCTCAAGCAGCTTGGCAACGTCGCCAAACAGGTGAATGCGATCGAGGATGACTTCGTCGCGATGAACGACGACGAGCTGCGCGGCCAGACAGGCGAGTTTCGCGCCCGCTACGAAAAGGGTGAGACGCTCGAGTCACTGCTGCCTGAGGCTTTCGCGACCGTACGCGAGGCCAGCCGCCGGGTTCTCGACAAGCGGCACTTCGATGTCCAGGTGATGGGCGGCGCCGCCCTCCACATGGGCAACATCGCCGAGATGAAGACTGGTGAGGGCAAGACGCTGGTGGCGACCATGCCGTCCTACCTCAACGCACTGAGCGGCCGCGGCGTCCACATCGTGACGGTCAACGACTACCTGGCCAAGCGCGACTCGGAGTGGATGGGACGTATCCATCATTTCCTGGGTCTCGATGTCGGCGCGATCCTCTCGCAGATGACCCCGGCCGATCGCCGCAAGGCCTACCACGCTGATATCACCTACGGCACCAACAACGAGTTCGGCTTCGACTATCTGCGCGACAACATGGCGCTCAGCCTCGAGGACTGTGTCCAGCGCGGGCACAACTACGCGATCGTGGACGAGGTCGACTCGATCTTGATCGACGAAGCGCGCACCCCACTGATCATCTCCGGACCGGCCGAGGACACGGTCAAGTGGTATCCGGAGTTCGCCAAGCTCGTGAACCGGCTGCGCCGCGACGACCACTATGAGGTCGACGAGAAGAAGCGGACCGTGGCGATCAATGAGGCCGGTATCGATGCGGTCGAGGATTGGCTGGGCATCCACAATCTGTACGAGTCCGCCAACACGCCGTTGATCTCCTACCTCAACAACGCGATCAAGGCCAAGGAGCTGTTCAAGCTCGACCGCGACTACGTGGTGATCAACGACGAAGTCCTCATCGTCGACGAACACACCGGGCGGACCTTGATCGGACGTCGCTACAACGAGGGTCTCCATCAGGCCATCGAGGCCAAAGAGAGTGTGCAGATCCGCGAGGAGTATCAGACCCTCGCCACGATCAGCCTGCAGAACTACTTCCGGATGTACGACAAGCTCGCCGGGATGACCGGCACGGCCATGACCGAAGCCAGCGAGTTTCAAAAGATCTATGGCCTTGGTGTGGTGCCGATTCCGACGAACATGCCGATGATCCGCGGAGACCAGCGCGACCTGATCTATCGCACCGAAGAGGCAAAGTTCGAGGCCATCGTGAAGGATGTGGCCGAGCGATACCAGAAGGGCCAGCCAGTCCTCATCGGTACGGCGTCAGTGGCGAAATCCGAGATCCTCTCCGGGTTGCTCAAGCGCGCGGGAGTCAAGCATGAGGTGCTGAACGCGAAGCAGCACGAGCGGGAAGCCGCGATCATCGCTATGGCCGGCGCCAAGGCCGCGGTGACGGTGGCGACCAATATGGCTGGTCGCGGAACCGACATCATCCTGGGTGGAAACGCCGAATTCCTTGCCGACAAGAAGCTGCACGACTCCGGCATCGACGCACTGGAGAACTCCGAGGAGTACGAGAAGCTCTACCCGGAGCTCCTGGAAGACCTCGAGAAGGAAACCCAGGTTGGGCACGACGAGGTTGTCGAGCTCGGCGGGCTGTACGTCGTCGGATCAGAACGGCATGAGTCACGCCGAATCGACAACCAGCTTCGTGGTCGGTCCGGGCGCCAAGGCGATCCGGGAGCGAGCCGGTTCTATCTGTCTCTCGGCGATGACCTGATGCGGTTGTTCAAGTCCGACATCGTCGACTGGGTGCTGCAAGCCCTCAAGATGCCGGACGATGTGCCCATCGAAAACAAGCGAGTGACAGCCTCCATCGCCAGCGCGCAGAGCCAGGTTGAGGCGCAAAACTTCGAGATCCGCAAGAACCTGCTCAAGTACGACGACGTGATGAATCGCCAGCGTCATGCGATTTACAACGATCGTCGCAAGGTGCTGGAAGGGGCCGACGTCGAGTCGCGGCTGCGGTCCACGGTTGACACCGTGGTCGAGCAATACGTTGTTGGAGCGACCGAAGGATTTGCCGAGGACTGGGACCTCGAACAGCTGTGGATCAATATGAACACGCTCTATCCAGTGTCCTTGGTGCGCGTCGAATACGAGGAGCGCGACGACCTCGACCGCGAGACGCTCGTCGATGACTTCAAAACCGACGCTCAAGCCGCGTACGACCGGCGTGAGGAAGCCCTCGGCGAGGACGTCATGCGAGAGCTGGAGAGACGGGTATTGCTGACCGTTCTCGACCGCAAATGGCGCGAACATCTGTACGAGATGGACTACCTCCGCGAAGGCATCGGCTTACGGGCCATGGCGCAGCGCGATCCGCTGGTGGAATACCAGCGCGAAGGCGGCGACATGTTCCATCTCATGATGGAGGCCTTCATGGAGGAGGTGGTCGGCTTCGTCTTCCACCTCGAGGTCGAGGTTCAGGAAGCACCGATGGTTGGCGTTGTCACCGACTCCGACGGTCAGGCAATTCAGATCGGATCTGATCGGACCGAGACGCCGAGTCGAAACGGCCACGACCGCTCTCATCTGGTGGAATCTGGACCCGACCCCGATGGCCCGGGCGTGGCGGTGCATACCGTCGAGGACGAGGAGTTTGAACCGGCTGAGGCGGTCGAGGAACCGGCCGCGAGCCGGCCGCAGGTCAGAGCCAAGGGCTTGGCCGGTCAAACCGAATCTCGCGCGCCGCTCAGTTACTCTGCGCCGGCAGAGGACGGCTCAGTCACTACCGCTCGCAAGACCGCGAGCAAGGAAGACGACCCGTATGCAGGGGTAGGCCGCAACGCGCCGTGCCCGTGCGGCTCAGGCAAGAAGTTCAAAATGTGCCACGGCCGGCCAGGCGCCGCCTAGCAAGCAGCGCCAGCGGCCGTTTCCACCACACTGCCCCTAGTCGTTGAGGTATCTGTCATGCCGATCAACTCATGAACCGCGCGCGCATCATCGCCGTTGCGGCCGCCGCGGTCGTGGTGACCGGTGGCATCGGCGCTGCGGCCGCTCTGAGTAGTCCGGACTCACAGCCGCTCCCAGCCAGCTCTGACTCGGCGAGTTCCGCAGCGCCGACTCCGACGCCGTCCCCGACGACGACAGAGACACCGCGTCCCAAGGCCACCGATCCACTGACCGGCGGCAAGGTCAGCAATCACGAGGTGATCGCCGCGAAGGTGGAAAACATTGCGGCGGCCCGACCGCAGGTTGGTCTGAGCCTGGCCGACATTACCTTCGTCGAGGAAGTCGAAGGCGCTCAAACTCGCCTGATCGCGATCTATCACACCCGGTTTCCCAAGCGCCTGGGTCCGATCCGGAGTGCCCGCAGCACCGACGTCGAACTGCTGCCGCTGTTCGGCAAACCAGGGCTGGTCTATTCGGGCGCCAACGCCAAAGTTCAGCACAAGATCGACAACGCCTCGATCGTGCCGATCCCGCGGTCCACTCGTGATCATCGTCGAGTGGCACCGCACAACGTCTTCGTCGACCTAGCCGCTATCGCGCGTTCCACGAAGCTGCACCAAGCCACCCCGATTGGCTGGACCTTCGGCGCTGCTGCGCCAGATGGTGCCCGGGAAAACTCGATCAAGGTGCGCGTTGGACATGACACGTTCGGTTTCAGCTACTCCTCGGGTCGATACACCGTCCGCTGGAACGGAGCACGGTACGCCGATGGTGACAATCGCGCGATCACTAGGACGGACAACGTCGTGATCATGAGGGTGCGGAACCATCCAGACGGCAACCGCGACGTGCTCGGCGCCCCTTCGGTGCAATCCGACACAGTGGGCAAAGGCAAAGTGACCATTTACCGCGACGGCAAGAAGATCACGGGTCAATGGAAGCGAACGAAGGCTTCCGGTCCACTTCGCTTTACCGACAAATCGGGCGACCCGATCGCGCTCAAGCCAGGTCAGACCTGGGTTGCATTAGCTGGTTAGGCGAGGAGGCAACGAACGTGCACGTGCGGTCCTGGCCTAGGGCGGCGGGAGGGTCACTCCGAACCCGGTCATCGCCAGGCGCAGCAGGACCTGCCCCGGCCTGAGCAGGTCAGCGATCTTTGCCGCTGACAGCACTTCAAGCTCATCCAGCCGGGCGTAGTAGTCGTCAGCGCCCTCGAGTCGCGCCTGCTGCAACTCGGCGACATTCAGCCAGACCTTTTGGCGAGCCTCGCGCAGGAAGCGCCGCGAGCTCAGCCGGTTGGCCGGCGTCAGTAGTCGGTCCAGCACGCTCCGCCGACCGCCGATCGCGTGATCTTCTGCACTCACTCGTCGGGCCAAGATCGCATCGATCCGTTCATGATCACGACGCCGCCGCTGGATCAGCACGGGATCTTCGAAATCCTGGTCGGTGATCACCGACAATGTCGCCTGCGGCAGGTCGTAGTTGATGTGAGCATTCATGCCCAACAGCAAATGGACGATCGTCGGCAGGTCCGAGTCGGCCTGGAAGGCCAGCCGCCACGGTCGCGGCACTGGGCGTCCCGCTTGATCACCATCATGCGCCACGATGAAGAGTTCGGCGAAGGCGACATCCCAGCGCACCACCCAGTCCGGATCCTCGAAGTAGGCATCGTCGACAGCCTCGCCGACCGCGTGTGTGGTGCGCTGATAGGTCGTCAGGAAGACGCGGCGATGTATCTGATCCAGTGCTAGCGCATCGATCCGCCGCTGCAGCTGATCTACAACGTCCTGGATTGTGGCTGCGGGTTCGGCGACGCCACCATCGTGCATGTTGCCAGTCTTCCTTGGCACCTTCAGATGGGAAAGGATCAGACGGGTGGGAAAGGGTCGGGCCATGCCACCCAGCAGGCCGCGATTTGCGTTCGATCCGGTTGCGGTCGGCCGCAGTGAGTGTGCTGCGTGGGTTGCTTATTATCGCCGCGACTGGCCGCGAATGTTGGTTGGCGCGCTTGGCATTGTGCGGCACGGCTTTGGGCTTGGACCGCTGGGAAATCTGAAGGCGGCTTGGCACGTGATGCGCGCAAATCAGGTATGGGCGCCGTATCCAGACAATGATCCGCTCGCCGCGCGGGAGCACATGGCGCGGTTCTATCGGATGGCCCACAAGGCGGGCCGGCTGACCGTCGATCCACAGATCGCCGCCGAATTGGAGGTCGTCTGGTGGCACGTGCATCGTCAACGGCAGCATGATGCGCGGTACGACGAGGATGCGCTCGTCGCCAGCCTGATCCGACTCTATTGCTACCTCTATCAGGCCGGTCCGGACGACGTACGCCGCGCCGCCGAGCTTCGGGTGGAGGCCATGGCCTTGTCCGACGCCTGGGTTGTCGCCGGTTGCCACCTCGACGACCCGACCCTCGCCCGCGAGCGGCTGGCGCTCGTCGCCTCCTTTACCGCTTTGCGCGAGGCTAGCGATCGCCAGACCCTGCGAGCCTCGTAGCCGAAGCGCAGCTGGAGCCAGCGGGGGTTTATCCACAGATTCCCTTGGGGAGGTTACGCGATACCCGCTGACTCGGTCAGTCTGAACTGCGCCCACCTAAGGAGTCCCCGCATGTCAACGATCACCGCAGCATCGCGTACGCCTTACGTCCACTGGCTCACCGAAAGCCGGCCGCCGAGCCTGACCTGGGCGCGGCCGTCACTAGCCGAGTCGAATCAGCCCCTGCTCGACGTCGTTGATCACGAACAGGATGGCGCCGAGCCTGCGGCGTCTCAGGATCGAGGCGTACGGCTGAGTACGGTCAGGGCGCGGTGGTCGGCGCGGCCTCGGCCCGGGCTCCCGGATCCTCAGCAGTGGAGTGCGAGGCTGGCACTCGCCGTTATCCAGACGCTGCTGGGCCAGCGTCCGATTGCTCAGCTCAACCGATGGATGGTCGAGGAAAGCAATCCCATGCAGCTCATCGCGACATGTCGACGCAACGACGCGCTGACCGCGGGTAGCCTCGCCGGATACGCAAAAGGTTGGCGACCAACACTGTCGGCAACCGCTGGCATACCGCGACTCCGGCTCCACGGCGATCCTAGTGCGAACGGCGAGCGAATACGGCTGGGCCGTGATTGCAACTCCCAACGATGCACAGCTCATCCGATGCGGACCGACCTCGACAACCTGATGTGGACCGTGACTCGGCGGATTACCTACTGGCCACCGCTGGACCTGTTCTACGCCCCTCTTCCTGGATAGCCGGGCGCCTGCGGACGCACTCCGGAGGGAGCGCTCAGTTCCGGCGGGGACGCCAGTCGGAGGCAAGCTCCACGTCCCGTTCTGCGACGCAGACGGACGAGCCAGGCAATAATCGTCTTTATTCTCCCAGTACTAGACTCTGCGGGTCCTCCGGTTCACCTTGGAAGTGATGGATCGCCAGAATTCGGCCAGTCTCTGTCTCATAGGCGATCTGAGTGGTGGCCACGGTCGACCTCCCTATCTGCGGAAGACGGTGGCTTGTAATTGACAATAACCACCTTGCCCACTAACTGCGAATGTAATGTTGGCACAGTTATCGATATAGACTGCACTCCTAAATGGGTCTACTCCTGGATTGACCGGACTTATCTGCCCACCCGCTCCGTAAACTGACCAATTATAGATGGAAGCCGCCCAAATACTGTCATCCATGTTCGCTCTAACGTTTGAGATCGCTGTAGACACATAGACGTTGGTGCCTGGTGAGAAGTTGCCGGTGGTATAGAAACCTGAGCTGAAGAATCCAGAGATCCAAAGCAAGCGATATGTCCCGATGATGTCCGCCATAGAGCGCACCTCCGTTAGGCCGTCGCCGCTCAGCAGGTTCGGCTCAATGTATCGGGGGCTGCCTGGGTGGCAACGGCAAACTTCCCGCCAGGCACTAACGTCTATGTGTCCACATCGATCTCAAACAGTCACGCCGACGATAATGCGGTGGCGCATGGCTTTGGGCTTGCCTGTCACGCTTTTATCTTTGACTGGTCGGTTTATGGAGCGGGTGGGCAAATAACTCCGGTTCATCCGGAACCTGACCCTTTCCGGAATGCGGCCTATATCAATGACTGTGCCAACATAACGATCGGATTTGGTGCTGGCGGTGGTTATTGTGGGACGATAGCCACCGTCTTCCGCAGATAGGGAGGTTGACCGTGGCGGCCACTCAAATTGCTTATGAGACAGAGACCGGTCGAATTTTGGCGATCCATCGCTTCTCAGGGGACCCGGGGGACCCGCAGAGTCTTAAGCAGGCTGCGGCGTCCTTTACAGAGGCATCCGAGTACGGGATCACCGTGATATCTGTCCAACCGGATGAGATCGACTCGGAGCGCAACTACAAGGTCGACCACGAACGCAAAGCCTTGATCGACGTGCCGGATGGCGAAGGCGGAATCCGTTTCAGTTTCGAGGAGGTCGGGCCGCCAAGCTAACAGATCAGGGATTGGCCTTGGCACCCCGCTTGTAATCGGGCGGTGCTGCTGGCCAAGCAGGGCTGAAGAAGAAGCCGAACAGATCTTGGCCGATGTCACCGTCGACGGTGTCGCGGGAGTTGCGGCGCAACGCCGACCGGCTGGGCGGCATCGACATCTGGAACCAGAACCCGAAACCCTTCGTCTGGACCAAGACCGCAGACGAAATGGCCGGGGCCGTGGATCGTCGTGGCCTAGATCGAGCACCCGGACCGCTGGCCGGCGGGCTGGCGCTGCCGCGTCACGACCTCGTGGAGACTGCACCCGGGAGCTTGTAGTCGCGGACAGACTGCATGCGGCCGCGCTCAGATGCAGCGGCTAGTTCCTCGATGACGCCTCAAACAGATCCTATCGATTTGCCTTCGCTTCAGGCTTAAGATCCTGAGGGCACGGACGCGAATACGGATGGAGCGGAGCGGAGCCGCTGTTGACGGTGGAGTCGGAGTAGGTAACCATGCCAGCAGCGACCATTCTCTCTTGTAGCACGCTCACCTGCGCACTGACCACGGGCAGGGCATAGGGCGGACCCGGCGGAAACTGCCACATGTCCAGGCTGACCACGCCATTGTTCGTCAAGGTGTACACCTGCACATGCGACGGCTTCAGATCATCCGGCACGGTGTCGGTCTGAATCGCTTCCTGCTGCCCCGGCTTGAGTAGAAGCGTGCGGCGCTTGCCTTCCGGCACATACGAATACTCCAGGCAGGCTCGATCCACGTAATCGTCGCGCCAGAAATCCATCGTAATTTTCGCCATGGTCTTCCTCGCCGTGAGAAGTTAATCGGTCGCGCCGGGAACTCATCTCGCGTGATGAGATCGTATGACCAATGTTCGCTACATTACTGGTCTTCTCAACGCGCCGAACGAGAATTGGGCCACAGGATGCGCAGGTCTGCTTATGACGGCAAATGCTGCGAGTGCGCGCAGTCTCAGCCCGCAGCCAGTTCATCGAGTACGAACTACCGTTACGGCCCGGCGTCCGCACACCTCGCGCTGCCCTGAGTCTTCACAACCACAGAGGTGCAGCGGGTAGCGCGGTTCGTTGAGAGACTCGCATTCGCCGACCAATCATCCATCGGAGAGGTGCTGGCCGAGTAGTCGCTCGACCACGAAGCTCCGGAAAATAAGAAAGAGGCGCGACGTTGGCGATATTGATCACGGCCAGCATCGTGGTCGCGGTTTCGGTCATCCTGCTAGTCGTTGTGTTCGTGGTTGAAGGTATGGAACTGGAGTTTGAGATGCGTGGCCAAGACAAGCCGGAGCCGCGCAAACGCGCCATCAAACGCTCGTGATCTGGATACCTGAATCTGCCCAGCTGAAGCCGGGCGGCGGACTGCATGGTGCCAGTCCTCCTCGCCACCGCTGATCACCAGACATCGCCTAGGCAGTGGAAGGTCTCATACAGCGGGGGATGAGAACTGGGGACAGCTTTAAGAACTTATCCACAGATTGTCCTTTGGGAGGTTACGCGGCGACGGCCGCATCGGTCACGCTGGTGAGTCGAAGAAATGTGTCCTGAGCCTGCCGACGGGCAGCACCGGGCGCTTCGACAAGCTCAATGTCATTGCCGTGGAGGCTCGCATGTCAACGACCGTCGCACTGACTGGTACGCACACCGTTCGATGGCTCATCGAAAGCCGCCCGCCGAGCTCGAGCTGGTCTCGGCCATCGCCGCCGCAGTCGAACCAACCACCGCTGGACTTTGCCGATCACGGGAACGCTGTAGCCGATGATCGAGGCGTCCGGGTGAGCAGGGTCAGAGCAAGCTGGGCGGCACGGCCGCGGGACGGCTTGCCTGATGCAGAACAGTGGAGTGCCACATTGGCGTTGGCCCTGATCCAAGCGCTACTGGCCCAGCGACCCGTCGCACAGCTCAACCGATGGATAGTCGAGGAGGTGTTAGCGGCGATCAGCATGTCCCAGCGACGCAATCTGAAGATCCCTGGGCGGATCGCCCTTCGCACTGCGCTGCGCTCGGTACGCGTCCAGCATCCCGGTCCAGAAGTCGCGGAGGTTTCCGCTCATGTTGCGATCGGCAAGCAATCAGCTGCAATGGCATTTCGGCTGGAGGCGCTCGGTGACCGGTGGCTGTGCACCGCGCTGGAGCTGGCGCCCCCGCGGGGGTTCAAAGGCCTAGTTCCCCGTGCTCATGACCGCAGTCGTGGGGTCGGCTCCGATCAGACCGCCTAGGCCACCAGGGAGGACTGGATCGAGTAGTGCGCTGCGTGATACATGTGCCGACCGAACTCGACGAATTGACCGACATCGTCGTACGCGAGGCGGTCTACGGTCAGACATGCTGCAGGCGTCTCGACATCCAGCAACTCAGCCTCCTCTTCGTTCATCAGCCGAGCCGAGATCTGCTGATGAGCGATCTTGAGGTTGACGCCGAGGGAACGCAGGCAGGCGTACAGGCTCTTGGTCCGCAGGTCTTCTTCGGTCAGCTCGAAACGAGCCGGCAGATAATTCGTGAGGACTGCGAGAGGCATCTCATCGGCCAGCCGCAGCCTTCTGATCTTGATGAATTCCGTGTCGGGCACCGCAGCCGCTTCAATGGCATCCCGAACGTCTTGCTCCTCGAGGTCGCCCACAGAGAATTCCAGCAGCCGGGTACTGGGAGCCTTCCCGGCCTTGATGATGTCGTCATTGAGGCTGCTGAGCGCTTCGGTCCGGCGAAACTGTGAGCGTACGACCTGGGTGCCGACCCCACGCTTGCGGACCAGCAGGCCTTTCTTGACCAGCTCCTGAATCGCCTGCCGAGCGGTCGGCCGGGACAGCCCAAGCCGACTCGTGAGGGATAACTCGTTCTCCAAGCGATCACCGGGCGCGAGCGCGCCCGTATTGATGGCGTGCTCGATGGCCTGCGCCAACTGGTAGTAGAGCGGAACAGGAGAGTTGCGCTCGAGGGTGATCTCGAGCTCGCGCACCGGAGGCGCAACGGACATGGACGAAGCATAGAGGTCCGAGTCGCCGTTTCTGTAGAGTAAGACGTTATTTTGTCCGAACAAATGTTTCATCTGCTTCATTACCACGGATGCTTTCCCGTGGCTGTGGCGGCAATGCCGACTCGCGACGGATGAAGTTTGGCATCGGTCACGCTCACCGCGTGCGTCTGCCGCGCGTCAGAGTGCGGGGTCTGTGGAAGCCAGCGGTTTCGGTGCCAAACGTAGCTTCGCTACTGGCACGGCGGTGGACGGAAGATTACCGAAGACCTCATGCAGAGTGATCGTGACCTCATCCGAGGTGGTGTCGAGCCGCAGGAAACCCTTGTAGAACGGCGGCTCGTCGCGCGAGTAGATCTCGGCGATCCGTCGTTGCAGCGGGCCACCTGGTTCGCCCAAGCCGGGTGAGGTGAGTCGAGCCCAAAGCAGAGCGTTGGCAGGCACATCGGGGAGTCGGGGAGGTGTCTGGCGTCGGGCGCGGAAAATCTCCTCGATCTGTTCTGGCGTGAAGCTCGGCGTGTCGAGCCCGCCAGGTGTGATCAGCAGCGAGTACGCGTCCAGAAATGCCAGATGGCCGAGGGTGATACTCATGCCGAACGCCAGCAGGATGATTGTCGTGCCGAGGGCGACTCGTGCTGGCCAGCCGCCATAGAGGTACGCCGCCGCAGCCAATGCAGCGATCACCAGGAGGGTGATCGGCAGGTACGCCCTTGGTAGCCGTTGTCGGAGCCGCTCGATCGCGAGTACGAGTCCGGTGAGCGCGATCACGACAAGTGAGAGGCCGGTTGCGCCTCGCGCAGTGGCCGAGTCGGCGTACAGGATGACGACCGCGACCGCGAGGAGCAGCAGCGGAATCATCAGATGATGTGTCAGCGATGACGCCAATCCCCAGCCGCGCCGGTAATTGGCAACTGTCGGGATGGCCAGCACAGCCAGCAATTCGGTGATCAACACCACAGTGACCGACCCAGCCGCCAAGATCACCAACAAGACGCCGATCCCGGCGATCGCGGCCGTGAACAGCCAGCCGCGGTCAAGCAGTAGCGAGACTTGCCTCAGGGCCAACGCGAAGTATCCGACTTGGGTGAGGGGCATCAGCACCGCGCCCAGGAGGTGCCAACGCCGGTTCTGACGGCCGAGCCGCTCCTCGGTCGCGCGGTCAAGATCGGCAACGCCCGGAGCGCTGAATCGTGGACGACGCAGCGCCCAGCCCAGCCATCCGACAACGAAGAACAATCCTGCACCGACCAGGGGGATAGCCGCACCGCCAGCTGGGTCGAGGATCCACAGCACGCCGAAGGCGAGCACGCAGAGGCACAGCAAGCCGACGCCGAAGATGAGTGTCGAGGAGTTGTGGGCGTACTCGTCGGCCGGCCGCCACCAGCCGGAAAGGCGTACGCATAGCCCGATGAGGCAGTGGAAGGCCGTAAGGCCGAGCCAACACAACAGGTAGCTGCCAAACGGTGCCGGGTCGAGCTGGGAGGCGGCGGAGGTGGCGAGCACGCCGACCAGGAGAAAGCCGAGCGCGGCGACTCCTCGCGCCAGCGGCGATGCGCGCGGCGCGTCCCGCCGGATACTGCGGAAGATCACCAAGATGATCAAGGCAATCAGAGCAATGCGCCCCGTCCATCGCATGGCGACGAGGCCGCTCGCTGGACCGCCTGCCAGCCGGTACATGGTGGCCGCGCCGAGCACCCCGAGCAGGAAGAGCGCGAGGTATCGCATCGTCCGAATCACGCTTGGCACCAACTGGCTCGCGAAGTACGCGAACGAGTCCGCTGGGGTCGGGAACGACCAATCGGGCTGCTTATAGAACTGATGCTTCGGACTGTGGCGGATTCGCGAGTCGTGCTCGGCGCTGTGGTAGTTGTGCGTCCCGTGCATGAATGCCCCACCGCAGCCCGCGACCAGGTGCAGTTGCGGGACGCCGGCCTTCTCGCCCGGTTGGGAGGATTCCTTGGGCGAGTAGCACTGGAAGTTGTGTGCGTCGCCGCCGATCGTGGCGACGTAGGAGTTGGCGGGATCGTTGATCAGCTCCCAGACAGAGGGCCGATGTTCGCCCCTCTTCGGTCGGCCGCCTACCCAGCATGGCTCCAGGGCAGCATTGACCACCAGCGGCTTGCCGGTCAGCAAGATCTTGGGTACGGGTTCGGCCGACACCATGCTGAGCCAGTCCCACTGGTCTTGATCAATGCTGCCGTCGATGCCGGTGTCGACGGTGATGATCATCAGGTGCGCGGTACGGATTGCGTAGTAGGGGCCGGGCTGCTCGATGGCCTCTGTGGACGGGCTCGGTGCCTGAGTGGGTGGCGAGAGGGCGCGCAGCTCCCGGGTCTCTTGCCTGGGCTCACCGGTCCGTCGCCAGAGGATGCGGAATAGTCGTCCGTAGAGCGATCGAAGGCCAAAGCCTGGCGCGTACGCCTCGGGCGGCAGCCGATCACGGCCGCAGAAGTGGTACATGAATCCGGCGAGACCGTCGTACCAGTCGTGGTTGCCGGGCAGTGCCAGCAGCGGTGCCGCCACCCGGAAGTTGGGGTCATCGCTGCGATAGGGCCGGTAGAGGCCGTCGCGGTAGTCATCGACATCGCCAGCCGGGTAGATGACATCGCTCATGATCAACACGAAACCTGGCTGGTGAGCACGGACCACTTCGCTCAAGGCGGGGCATACCACGAATTGGGAAGCATCTTGCTCGCCGGTGTCCCCGAGCACGATGAAACAGGTGTCACCTGATCGGTCGACCACCTGCGGGCTTGCTCCGCCACCACGTCGTACCCACTCACCGCGTAGCTGAGTGATCAAGCCATCGGCTCCGACATTGAGGAACTGGTTGACAGCGTCGATCAAGGCCCGGGCCGAGATCCACGAAAGGCTGCGCCATCGCGTAGGTTTCGCGCGCAAGGCCGCGTCGGTGATCTCCCAGTCGGTGGCAGCATTCACCGGCGGCGTGACATCCGCTGGCATCATGACCTCCTGGTGACCTTGGAGAGTTCGCGCTGGTCGGAGATTTGACTCTCAGGTACCACACTGGGCTCGAAAAGTACGCATCGGTCGGACATTGGTTCCTCCTCAGGGGGAGAACAGCAGGAGGAGGCCAGCACAGGTGTAACCGATCATGACCAAGAGCAGTGGCAGCTGGCCGCGTGCCGCGCGATCTGGTGGCAGCAGTGCGACGGCCTTCTCGTGTGCGCAGATGATGCCGAAGACGTGGCCCCCGACGATGGCGCAGGCTTGTATCACGGCAATCCCCGTTGGATGGTTGAAGATCGCGGAATTGACACCCATCTCGGCCGATCCAAAGGTGTTCCAACCACGACCCAGTGGGTCGGAGAAGTTGATCGCGACTCGCTGGCCTTCCACGATGAGCAGGGTTGCGTAGTGAGCGACGACGTAACCCAACACGATGGGCAGCAACGAGCCCACCATCAGCCGCGGGTACTCCCAAGCCGGCCGGTCGCCATAACGGCCCATCCAGGCTGCCCCGAGACTGAAGGTCACGAAGACGATGATGATCATCGTCAGTAGTCCGGTGGTGCCCCAGAGAACCGTAGGCAGTGCGGAGTTCTGTACGGTCTGTATCCACCAACTGGTGTTGGTGAAGCTGTCGAATGCGGTACTGCCGAGCAGTGCTGCCACTACGGCGGTTGCCCCTGGAGGAGCGCGCCAGGCGTTCAAGCCGGACAGCGGGTTGACCAACCGCAGTTGATCACCGACCCGGCGAAAGATCGACATCTGGGCGATGGTGCTCGCATAGACCTCGAACGGATCCGCCGCCCCGATCCAGCGCTGCCCAAAGACGATTGCCCCCAGCACCAAGATCACCAGCCAGGCCAGCGCCCAAACCCGCAACACCGCCAGCGTGGTTCGGTCCGGCTGCACCAGCTCAAGCCAACCGAATCCGAACAAGCCGATTGCGGCCGGCCAGACGCCGATTCCGACTGGCAACGACATCAGGCCCTGATCCGGGTCGACCCGAGCGACCGCACAGAGCCCTCGATGGATTGTCCGCAACGGGTTCGTAGCGCGCCAGAACTGACCGAGCAGCAGCGAGATCGGCACCAGGCCTACCCACATCCAGACAAACACGAAGCCGAAGATCGGATTGGTCAGCAGATCCTGTCCGGCCATCATGGCCAGCCCGGCCCAGGCATACGTGGCAAGCACCAACGCGCGAGCGATCAGCTGGACAACCGGACTGTCGACGACCGCGGTAAGCCCGGGCAGGCCTCGGCCGCCGACTCGCTTGAACCGTGGCCTGCGCCAGGCGAAGATCAAGATTGCGAAGGAGATCAGCAAGGCGAGGACGGCGCCGGCCACGACAAAGGAGAAAGGCAACGGCAGGTCGCGCCGGGACGCGATCCCATGCAGCGGTATGAGCACGGAGCAGCTAGCCCTGGCTAGCGCGCGTTCAAGATCACGATGATCTTCTCGAGACGGTGCGATTCCACTTCAAAGCTGCCCGGGCTGTCGATGGTGAACGATCCTCTGGCAGGCGTGCCCGCCTGTACCTGCATCTCATAGCCTGCCCCGCCAGTGTGTGCATGGATCTCATCGTCGGCATCACTCGTCACGTTCAAGATCACCTTCTGACCTACCGCTACGTCGTATTTCAGTCCACTCGGAATGGTCTTTCCTTTGGCTATAACGATATTGATGGTGAGGGGATTGTCAGGACTCAACGACGGCGGGCTGGGCGGAACGGACGTTGGCGATTCGGCGGGGGAGGACGGTGGTGCGCTCGGGCTGCTGACCGCAGATGCACTCGCACTGTTCTGAGGTTCGACAGTAGCGGTGCAACCACTTACCAGCAGGCCTAATGCGACAGCCCCGCAGATCAGCGCACCTCGTATCGTGCAGGTGCTTCTGCTCATCGGCTTCAGCCTTTCCGACCGCACCTGATCATGGAACTCGTCCAACGATTCCTCTCACAGGCAGCGCCAGTCTCCCACCAAATCCTTTACGAAGCTGATACGAACTAGGTTCCCCCGCCGACTCGAAGCGAAACCATCTGCCGAAGACAGCCGTCTGAGCGGTAGTACCGTAATGGCTCCAGGCATTCCCAGGCAGGAAGGCTCGCATGCCGCAACGGCTTACGCCCCTCGAAGTGTCGTTGCTGGCCCTGGACACCGCACACACGCCGGGCCATGTGGGCACCGTCGACATCTTCGATCCCGGTCCTGATGGTTTCGACTATGAACGGCTCATTGCCCTGATCCGCGAACGGATCGCCTTCGTGCCGCGCTATCGGCAACGGGTGCGAGGGATTCCCGCACAGCTCGCTGGACCGGTGTGGGTCGATGACGAGAATTTCGACCTCACCTACCACGTACGGCGCTCGGCGCTGCCGCGGCCGGGTACGCTCGCCCAGCTAAGGGAGTTCGTCGGTCGGGTCCTGGCCCGGCGACTCGATCGATCGCGGCCGCTGTGGGAGATGTATTTGGTCGAGGGCCTGGAAGATAGCCGGTTCGCGCTGGTGGCTAAGTCCCATTTATGTCTTGTCGACGGAATTGACAATGTC
Source organism: uncultured Actinomycetota bacterium (assembly GCA_963815975.1). Lineage (GTDB taxonomy): Bacteria > Actinomycetota > Actinomycetes > Propionibacteriales > Propionibacteriaceae > Microlunatus. Next base: position 103,083 of record CAWFJC010000016.1, on the reverse strand, counting down.
GAGATCGGCCAGGTGTTGCTCGACTCGACGGCGCGTGCGCAAGCACTCCCAGCTGCTGGCGTGGACGCCGACTCCTGGCAGCCGATACCGGAGCCGTCGTCGCTCGAGCTGTTGGCCGGTGCCCTGCTGGAAAGCGCCCAAGATCCGACCATGGCCTTGCAGAACGTGCGAGGTGCGTTGGCTGGCGCTCTCGGTATGGCTGTCGCCATTGGTGAAGCGGTGGGCGGTATCGGCGGTGCGCTGGGAGAGTTGGCCGCCGATGCCCTGCGGGGGCAGCGCCCGCCCGCAGACTCGCCGCTGGCTGGCGTGGTGTCCGAGCAACGCCGAGTCGCGACAGCCGTGGCGTCGCTTGCTGATCTCAAGGCAGTACGTCAGGAGCACCAGCACACGATCAACGACGTCATACTCGCGATGATCTCTGGGGGCATCCGCTCCTGGCTGCTGACCCGGGGCGAGTCCGTCGGTTCGGGAAGTTCGCTGACCGCGCTGGTTCCGATGAGCGTCACAGAGGACGATGGCGAACCGACATCGTTGGGCAGCCAAGTCGCACCCCATCTGCAGAGACTGCCGATCGGCGAGCCCAACCCCTTGATGCGGCTGCACCAGGTGGCCTATGACACCCAAGCCCACAAGGATTCCGGGCGAGCGGTGGCTGCCCGTTCGCTGGCTGACATCGCAGGCTTTGCTCCTACCACACTGCACGCACTAGGCGTTCGGACCTCGATCGATGTCGTGCGCAAACAGCACGATCTCGTGATCACCAACGTCCCCGGCCCCCAGGTGCCGCTGTTCGCCGCCGGGGCTGAGCTGGTCGCGAGTTACCCCGTACTCCCGCTGGCGGCGGGCCACCTGCTCTCCATCGGGGTCACCTCGTACGACGGCGATGTGTTCTTCGGCCTGAATGCGGACCGAGACGCCATCAGTGATCTCGACGTCCTCGCCCAATGCCTGATCGACTGCCTCGAGGAGCTGCTGGATACCACCGTTCGCGGGACAGCGGTCCGTCAGCCCACGCGCAAGGCGCCCGCAGCCGCCCGTCGCGCTGCAGCCAAAAAAGCGGCCGCGCGGCAGGAGGCAGCGCGCAAGGCCGCCGGACAGAAGCGGGCCGCTGTACGCAACCTGGTGACCCGCGCGGCCGAGCTAGGCACCCGCCCGGCCCCTCCTCAGGCAGCCAAGAACCCAGCGAAGCCTGCCGCCCAGCCGAAGTCGATGAGCCAGGAAGGATCGACCCGCAAAGCCGCGGCGACTGGAAAGCCGGGCCCGACTCGCAAGGCGGTGGCCGAAAAGGCGGGGTCGACCGACAAGGCAGGGTCGACCGACCAGGCAGCGTCAACGAGAAAAACTGCGTCAGCGAAATCCCGACAGCTCGTGCCTCCGAAGAGCGCTGCGAAGAAGAAGCAACCGCCGTCCAAGACAGTCGCGGGGAGGCGTACGGCTCAAGATCGCCAACAGCCCTGATGGCCCAGATGATCTTCGTTCCGATGACTCGGGACGAGGCCCGGGCACTCCGCTCGGGTGCCGGAACCGACCGCTATCCCGGATGTGCCGCAACACCGAGCCTGGCTGCTTCTCTGGATGCCGACACGATGCTGGAGGAGGTCGAGTACGCCGCACTGAGTAACGCCGGCGTGCTTGCTCTGGTGCTGAAGCCCCACGTGCCGCGCCTGGTGGTGGCCGCGGAGGTGCCGGAAGAACATGTCCGCGATCTGAGCCAGCCCCACGGGGAGGTTGAGGTGAGCGGCTTGGTGTGGGCTGAGGTGCGCGCGCTGTTCGCGGACGAGCCGGATGCACTGCAGGCGGTGATCTTCGCGAGCGAGGCGGTGAGCGGGGAGAGCTTGACAATGGCACTGGCAGCACCTGAGGTCGCGGCGGTACTCGACAATCATGACTTGTTGTGGTTCGCTCCCAAGGAGCTTGATCAACTTCCGTACTGACCGCCCAGTGTCGAATGCACGACACTAGGCACGTGTAACTGGTCCGGTTCGTCGAGCAAGCTGTCAGAGGCATCGGGCAGACTAGGAGCATGCCTCGCTCAATTTGGAAGGGCGCAATCTCGTTCGGTCTGGTCACGATTCCGGTGAAGCTCTTCTCGGCGACCGAGGAGAAGGACATCAGTTTTCGGCAGGTCCACCCTGAAGATGGCGGCCGGATCAAGTACAAGCGTGTTTGCGAGAAATGCGGCAAAGAGATTCCCTATGCCGAGATCGCCAAGGGCTACGAGCTGCCGGACGGCCGGATGGTGATCTTGGCCCCGGAAGACTTCGATGCGCTCCCGCTGGCCACCACGAAGGCCGTCGAGGTTGTGCAGTTCGTGGCCGAGGAGGACGTCGATCCGACGTACTTCAACAAGACCTACTTCCTCCAGGCCGACGGGCCGGGCGTCAAGCCCTACGTACTACTGCGGGATGCCTTGATCAAGAGTGGCCAGAGTGCCGTCGTCAAGGTCGCGCTCCGGTCCCGGGAAGCCTTGGCGCTGATCCGCCCCAAGGATGGTGTCCTGCTCATGCACACCATGTTGTGGCCGGACGAGCTTCGAGACGGGTCCTTCGCCGCTCCACCGGAGGACGTCACGGTGTCCGATGCGGAGGTCACCATGGCGCAGTCGTTCATCGATGCGCTGGCGGGCGACTTCAATCCGGAGGACTTCACAGATTCCTATCGCGAGGCGCTGGAAGCCCTCGTGCAGAGTAAGGCCGAGGGCGTTCCGCTTGCCGAGGAGCCGGAGGCGCCGCAGGAGGCGGAGGTCGTCGATTTGGTGGCGGCGCTGCGAGCTTCAGTCGAGGCTGCCAAGAAGCGGCGGGAAGAGGCTGAGAGCGCCAAGGCCATGTAGCGGCTGACGTCAGCGCACCATCGACTTTCACTGCGCCCGCGATCATCTGACCCTTTGGGTAGGAGATCGCGGGCGTCTCTCGTGCACGCCTTGCGGCCCGTCACGGATTTCATCTCTCCTAGTCCGCTGGGTCTCGCCGTGCATCCGAGCGGTACCGCCGATGCGCAAAAGGGGCACATCACAGGATTAACAACAGGAGGTTTGGAATGAAAACACTCCGTCGGTTGCTCGCCTTTGGCGGCGCCGCGGCTCTGTCAATCGGCTTCATGTTCATCGGCATCGGCTCTGCACAAGCAGCGGACAAAGCCACTGTGTCGATCTTGCACGGGGTCCCCGGCGCCACCGTTGACGTTTACGCCAATGGCAAGGCGCTACTGAAGAACTTCAAGCCCGGCACTCTCACTGATCCGCAGATGCTGCCAGCAGGGTCGTACGACCTCAAGGTGGTAAAGGCCGGTGACGGCCCGGACGGCGATGCGATCGTCGAGGCCAATAACGTCAAGGTCCCGGGCGGTACCAATATCACTGTCGTTGCGCACCTCACCGCGAAGGGGAAGCCTGCGCTGACGCCGTACGTCAACGATGTGTCCATGATTTCTCCGGGGGAGGCCAGGATCATCGTGCGGCATGATGCGGCCGCGCCCGCAGTCGACGTACGCGCTGGCGGAAAGCCAGTCTTCACTGACCTGACCAATCCCAAGGAGGATTCGGCTGAGGTAGCAGCGGGAACGATCAAGGCTGACGTCGTCCTTGCTGGGACCAAGAAGGTCGTAATCGGACCAGCGTCGCTGACGTTAGGTGAAGGAACGACGACCGTCGTGTACGCCTGGGGCTCGGCGGAGGACGACAATCTGAAGCTTGCTGTCCAGACCATCAAAGGTATGCACGGCAATCCCAATAGTGTTCCAGGCGGTACGGGAGGACAGGCCGCATCCGTACCTGGGACCTCCGTAGCGGCGGCCGCGCTGCTCGGTTTGGCCGTTATCGGCATGGCGGTCTCTGGGCGCCGTTTGGCGAAGCGGCGCGCAACCATCAGGTGATTTCTCGACTGACACGGCAACGCGGTCGGCTCTGGCCGGCCGTCCTTGTCGTGTCAGTGCTGCTGGCTGCTGCGGCGGTTTGGATTCTCGCCGTTGGTGGTCGTGGCTACGTGGTGGCTGGTGCGGAATCTGGTGATTCAGAGCTGTCGCCACCGGTGACCCAACCTTCACCGGTCAGCAGTGCTTCCGATCGGGAAGGACAGCGAGATGACCGGGGTTCCTGATTGGCCAACGCACCAGGTCACCCCGCCTCCGGCCGACGGCAGCCGCGCAGGCTCTCCTCGTCAGTTGGCCGTCCCCCGGCTGTCTCTGGAGATGCCGATCGTGCCGATGAAGGTCGACGGCGCCGGTGCGATGACGTTGCCACCGAAACCCACCGAGATCGGCTGGTATGCCTATGGCCCGCGGCCGGGCGATCCGCAAGGATCGGCAGTCCTGGGCGGCCATCTCGATAGCAGCGAATATGGCATTGGGCCTTTAGCCGTCTTGCGGCGGCTGCGCGACGGCGACGTGATCGTGGTGCGAACCACGACGGCATGGCACGGCCGAGCTACTGCGCAGTCCTAACGATCCCGAGCTTCGGGTGAGCGTTGGCGGCCCGCAACCGGCTGACCGCTATCGCGAAGTCTGGCTCATCAACAGCGACGGACAACGCATGTACTCCCTCGGTGTGTTGCCGGAAAGCGGCACGGGCACATACCCGCTCCCGACCCTCTTGGCTGACGGCCTGGATGGCTTCACCATCGTCGATGTGTCGATTGAGCCGTACGACGGGAACCCCGAACACTCACGCAACAGCCAGGTACGGGGAAGTCTGCCCGAGTAGCGAGGGTCGTGCCGCGAGTAGCGTGGCTTTGTGGATGCCGTGATCAAAGTCCCTGCTCCCGTCAACGAGGTCGTCCGGTCGTACGCACCCGGCTCGGCCGAGCGGGCCAGGCTCGAAGTAACGCTCGGTGAGCTGTCCAACACCGATCCGATCGAGCTAACTGCCACCATCGACGGAGTGAGCAAGCCGGCCTCCGGCGACGCCTTCGAGGTCACCATGCCGTCCGAACACTCCCACGTCCTGGGCCGTGCGGCTCACGCAACGCGGACCGATGCGGTGCAGGCCGTCGACGCCGCACTGGCTGCGGCTCCGGGATGGGCAGAGCTGGGCTTTGAGCAGCGGGCAGCGGTGTTCCTACGCGCCGCGGACCTGCTGGCCGGACCGTGGCGGGACACGCTGAACGTCACGACCATGCTGGGTCAGGGCAAGACCGTGCAACAGGCCGAGATCGATGCAGCCTGTGAGCTGATCGATTTCTGGCGGTTCAACGTCGCTTTTGCCCGCCAGATCCTCGCCGACCAACCGATCTCATCGCTGGGCGTATGGAACAGGGCTGACTATCGGCCACTCGAGGGCTTTGTCTATGCGATCACCCCGTTCAACTTCACCTCCATTGCGGGCAACCTGCCGACCTCGCCGGCCCTGATGGGGAACGTCGTCATCTGGAAGCCAAGCCCGACTCAGCAATATTCTGCGCACTTCATCATGCGGCTCTTGGAAGCCGCGGGTCTGCCGCCTGGTGTGATCAACATGCTCCCTGGTGATGGGCTGGAGGTCTCAGAGGTCGCGCTGCGTCATCGTGATCTTGCCGGCATCCACTTCACCGGCTCGACGAAGACCTTTCAGCATCTGTGGCAGAGCGTCGGCGCCAACATTGCCGACTATCGCGCCTATCCCAGGCTGGTGGGGGAGACCGGCGGCAAAGACTTTGTGGTTGCTCATACCAGTGCGAACCCTGATGTGGTGCGTACGGCGCTGGTCCGTGGGGCGTTCGAGTACTCCGGGCAGAAATGTTCCGCCGCGTCCCGGGCCTACGTTGCGCGCAGCGTCTGGAACACGATGGGTGAGGAGTTGATCGACGCCACCGAAGCTCTCAGCGTGGGTGACGTCCGAGATCTTTCCAACTTCACATCCGCGGTGATCGACCAACGTGCCTTCACCAAGCACGCTGAGGCGATCGCCCGAGCCCGTAGTTCCACAGATGCGACGATCATCGCCGGTGGTGAGACCGACGACCGCGAAGGGTGGTACGTCCGACCGACCTTGATCATCTCCGAGAATCCGAGGAACGACATCTTTCGCACGGAATACTTCGGGCCCATTCTCGGCGTCCACGTCTACGACGACACCGACTTCGACGCGATTCTCGATGAAGTTGATCAAGGGTCTCCGTACGGCCTCACCGGCGCGATCATTGCCGATGATCGTGGGGCCCTGGATCGTGCCAGCCGCCGGCTGCGGCATGCTGCTGGAAACTTCTATTTCAATGACAAACCCACCGGCGCTGTCGTCGGCCAGCAGCCGTTCGGTGGCTCTCGGGCCTCAGGTACGAATGACAAGGCCGGCTCGATGTGGAACCTGATCCGCTGGACCAGTCCCCGCTCGATCAAGGAGACCTTCACCCCGCCAACCGAGATCGGATATCCCCATATGGGCTAGGCGCTAGTCCGGTCGGTCGCCAGCGAGCCAGCGATCGCCGACTTCCTGCTGGGTCCGATATCCGGCGATCACCGCAGGCGCCGTGGCTTCCTCGAGCTTCCTACCGAGCAGCGGGATCGCGACCTTGAGCTCGCCGGCAATGTCGACCACACTGCCCCGACCTCCGGGTTCGAGCCGCACTGTTGCCTTGAAGCCGACTGGCTGGCCGAGGACAGTCATCGTGATGGCTCCGACACGTGAGCCATCGCCCGAGCCGTTCCCCCAAGCGACTTCCTCGTTGACCGTGACTGTCGGCCCGGTGAACCTTGCCGCAGACTCGGGCGCCGGCAAGGTGCGTGAGGTCTTGGTGACCGAGCCCTCCACGGAAGCGTGGTAGCTGAGCGACTCGCTGGCAACGCACACCTCGTCAAGGAACTTCTGGTTAGTCATCATGGCGTAGACGTCGGCGGGCGCGGCGGCAAACTCCAGGTGGCTCGAGATCTGCATGCCGCTCATGATGTCATCGACTGGGCCGCCGCCGCGGCCCACAGGGCTAATGTCGGAGGTAGTCGCACAGCGGGGTGCGGCGACATTGATCGGATGGACGACGTGACAATTTTCGAGGTCGAGCTGGAGCAGGAGAAGGAGAAGACCCAGAAGATCGCTCAGGTAGCGGCTCGCGGGGCAAGCATTGCCGCCGAGCTTGGCCACGATCCGGCCGCGGTCCAGGCTTTCCTTCGTCACTACTTCCGGCACGTTGATGCCGTCGACGTCGATGAGCGCAGCGTCGCAAACCTCCTCGGTCTCGTGGAGAGCCATTACCGAGCAGCGATGCACCGCCCACCCGCCCGCGCGGTGATCACCATCAGAAAGCCCAGTCAGTCCGATGACGGCTGGACCGCCGGCGCGACGGTCGTACAAATCGTCACCGACGACCGGCCTTTCCTCGTCGACTCGGTCACGATGGAGGTGCTACGCCAAGGCTGGAGTATCCGCGAGGTGTTCCATCCCCAATTCCTGGTGCGGCGCGATCTTGAGGGGAAGCTGCTCGGCATCGTCAGCACCAGAGCTGCGGACCACGATCCGAGCGTGGTCCCCGAGTCATGGATGCATCTGGAAATCCTGCCGCCGTCTCGCACGGAGAGCCGCGAGACGCTTATTCCCGAACTGGAGCAGGGACTGCTGGAGGTTCTGCGGCTCGTCGAAGATGCGGTCCAGGACTGGCAGAAGATGATCACGCGGTCCGAAGAGACCATTGAGATGCTCAAAGATCCCCAGTTCATCAATGGTCATGCTGATCAGGCTGGGCTGGCTTGTGAACTGCTCAGCTGGCTGAACACCAACCACTTCACGTTCCTGGGCTACCGCGAGTACGACGTGATCACTGAGGAGTCCGGCATCGCGTTCAAGGTTCGTCCTGGCACGGGCCTCGGCATCTTGCGGGCGGATCAGGATCTACCCGGCACCTTCCACGCGATCCCGCAACCCAACGGCACTCCCGAGTTGATGATCATCACCAAGGACAACCAGAAATCCCGCGTGCACCGGCCTGCCTACCTCGACTACATCGCCTTTCGGATCTTCGACGCGAACGAGCAGGTAATCGGTGAGCGGCGCTTCCTTGGCCTGTTCTCGTCCTCGGCGTACTCAGAAAGCGTTGCCCGCGTTCCCGTGCTCCGTCAGAAGGCCGCCGCGGTCATCCGGCTCTCGGGTTATAGCGAGCACAGCCACGGTGGCAAGGCGATCATGGACGTGCTGGAGACTTATCCGCGCGATGAGCTGTTCCAGACCCCGCTGGCCGAGTTGGCCGCCGTCGTCGAGAAGGTCGCTCACCTCAAAGAACGCCGCCAGGTACGGATGTTCGTACGTCGGGATCCGTACGGGCGTTATCTGTCGTGCCTGATCTATCTACCCAGGGATCGATACACCACCTCGGTACGTCGCCGCATGGAGAACCTCCTGCGGAGCGCACTCGGCGGATCCTCGATCGGATACACGGCCCGGGTCACCGAATCGGTGCTCGCGAGGCTGCATTTCGTCGTTCACATGCCAGTCAGCGCAACGTTGGGCGAGATTGACGTGCGCGCCCTGGAGCGGGAACTGACCTTGGCGACCCGCTCTTGGGATGACGAGTTCGCGGACTTGACCGTCGGTATCGATCATGCCGACGGGCTGGTCGCGCTCGTGGCGGCGCTACCGGAGGGCTACAAGGAGGACTACACCGCCCGACAGGCGCTCAAGGATCTGAGCGAGCTGATCGCCCTCAAAGGTGAGCACGAGACATCGATGGCCATGTACGTCCCCGACCGGCCTGACGACGAAGCGGACTTGCGGCTGAAGATCTTCCGGCGGGAGGAGTCTTTGTCACTGTCGAAGATCCTGCCCCACCTGTCCTTGCTTGGCGTCGACGTGATCGACGAACGACCGTACGAGCTGGCGATAGGCAACGGCGAGCGTGGTTTCATCTACGACTTCGGCGTTCAGGTGCCCGGCGGCGCCGCCGCGGTCCAGGGACGCTGGACGTTCGAAGCGCGGCAGCGCTTCATGGCGGCGTTTTCGGCGTCCTATTCCGGCGACAGTGAGCCCGACAGGTTCAATGCGCTCATCATGGGCGCCGACCTCGACTGGCGTGAGGTGAGCTTGCTGCGGTCCGTCGGCCGCTACCTCCGACAGGTCGGCATCACCTACAGCCAGAGCTATTTCGCCCAAGCACTGAGCAGCAACGTCGACATCGCTCGGCACCTCGTCCAGCTATTCCGGACGCGTTTTGATCCCAAGACTGGTCTCGATCCCAAGGCGCGTGGCGCAGCTGCCACCGAGCTCGTAGACAAGATCAAGAGGGCGCTCAACGACGTTGCAAGCCTTGACCATGATCGAATCGTGCGGTCCTTCCTTGGGGTGATCCAGGCTGTGGTGCGTACGAACTTCTACGTTGCGGGCTGCCAAGCCATCGCACTGAAGTTGTTGCCAAGACAGATCGCGGAACTGCCTGAGCCTCGTCCGGCTTTCGAGATCTTCGTTTATTCGCCCCGTATGGAGGGCGTCCATCTGCGGTACGGGCCGGTCGCCCGGGGCGGCATCCGCTGGTCGGATCGCGCGGAGGATTTCCGGACCGAGGTACTGGGCTTGGTCAAGGCGCAGATGGTGAAGAATACGGTGATCGTCCCGGTCGGAGCCAAAGGCGGGTTCTACTGCAAGCGTTTGCCCGAATCCCGCGAGCGGGAGGCCTGGCTTGCCGAAGGTCTGGCGTGCTACCAGCTCTTTGTGACGAGCCTGCTGGATGTCACAGACAACATCGTGGGTGGTGTCGTGGTAACCCCGGCTGATGTCGTTCGCTATGACGGGGACGATCCGTATCTCGTCGTTGCAGCCGACAAGGGAACCGCCACCTTCTCCGATGCCGCCAACAAGATTTCAGTCGACGCGGGATTTTGGCTCGGCGATGCGTTCGCCTCCGGCGGCTCGGCCGGCTATGACCACAAGGCCATGGGCATTACTGCTCGAGGCGCTTGGGTGTCGGTGTGCCGACACTTCCGTGAGATGGGTCTCAACCCCGAGACCACGGATTTCACCTGTGTCGGAATCGGCGACATGAGCGGCGACGTCTTCGGCAACGGCGTGCTGCTCAGTAAGCATCTCAAGCTGGTGGCAGCCTTCGATCATCGGCACATCATGATCGATCCACAGCCCGATCCGGCACGCAGCTGGGAGGAGCGTGCCCGGCTGTTCGCACTGCCGCGCTCCAGCTGGGCCGACTACGACACCAGCTTGTTGTCCGAGGGTGGCGGCGTGTTTCCCCGCAGCCTGAAGTCCATCGTGATCACCAAACAGATGCGCAGTGCCTTCGGCATCGACAAGTCGGTGGAAGCACTGACACCTGCAGAGTTGATCAAGGCCTGCCTGAGGGCTCCCGTCGACTTGTTGTGGAACGGTGGCATCGGAACCTTCGTCAAGGCGCTGACCGAAACCAATGATGTGGTCGGCGACAAGGCCAATGACGCGTTGCGGGTCGACGGCTGTGAATTACGCGCCAAGTGTGTCGGAGAGGGCGGAAACCTCGGCCTGACTCAACTTGGCCGGGTGGAGTATGCGGAGAAGGGCGGCCAGATCAACACCGACTTCATCGACAATTCCGCCGGGGTCGACACGTCTGATCATGAGGTCAACATCAAGATCCTGCTCACCGGGGATGTCGCTGCCGGTCGGCTGTCGCCTGAGGACCGCGATCAGCTCCTCGCGTCGATGACCGATGAGGTTGCCCAGCTCGTACTCAAGGACGACTACGACCAGAACTTGGCCCTGGCCAACGCGGTATACCAGTCCGCGTCCATGGCCGGGGTTCACGAAGACTGGATGGAGCGCCTGGAGAGCCAAGGGTTGGTCGATCGGGAGATTGAGTTCTTGCCCTCCACCGAGGCGATGGAGATGAGGCGCAGCAACCACAAGGGCTTGACCTCGCCGGAGCTCGCGACGCTGCTCGCGTACACCAAGATCGTTCTCGAGGAAGAGATCTTGGCATCTGACATGCCCGATGATCCTTATCTGATGGACCGCTTGATCGAGTACTTCCCAACGGCGATGCGGCAGCGCTATGCCGACCAGATGCGAACACACCGGCTGCACCGAGAGATCATTGCCACAGTTGTCGTCAACGAGTTCGTCAACGAGTCCGGCATTACCTGCTTCCATCGACTGTCAGGGGAGACCGGGGCGGGAGCGGCAGATGTCATTCGGGCGCAGATCGCGGCGCGCGCGATCTTTGCGGCTAATGATCTTGACAAGGCCGTAGCTGCACTCGATCACCGAATCAATGCCCAGATGCAGACCGTGCTCCGGATGGAAGTGCGCACCCTGGTGGAGCGCGCGACCCGTTGGCTGATCAACAATCGGCGGCACCCGATCGATATCGGTGCCACCGTTGCCCAGTTCTCCGAGGGGGTCCGGGCCGTCCAACACGCCTTGCCGACAACCCTGGCTGGACGCGAGAAGGAGGCGTTCGAGCAGCGGCTCAAGAGCTATCAGGCCGCTGGCGTACCCGATGAGCTGGCGACAGTGATCGCGGTGCTACCTGCGGCGTACGCCGCACTGACCATCGAGCAGACGGCCGCGCAATCCGGGATCGACGTCCTGAAGGTCGCCGAGGTGCATTTCACCCTCGGTCAGCGTCTCGGACTCGACCGGCTCTTGAGCCGCATCATCGAGCTGCCACGCGACGACCGGTGGCAAACGATGGCCCGGGCAGCGCTCCGCGACGATCTGCACGCGGTGCATGCTCAGCTCACAGCGGAGGTGCTCGGCGCGAACGGGAATCTGACCAAGAGTGCAAAGGACGTGGTGCTTGGTTGGGAGAAGTCGAACGCAGCGGTGATCGACTCCGTGAAGACACTCCGCTCGATCACGAGCGCTCGTGCCGAACTAGCTCGGATGTCGGTCGGTCTCCGAGTTGTCCGCCGTCTGCTTTCCAGATAGTTGTGAGGTATGCGGATTGACCTGCATACGCACTCGTTGATCTCCGACGGGACGGACACGCCGGCTGAGCTGGTGCGCAAGGCCCAAGGGGTCGGCCTTGATGTCGTGGCGCTGACCGACCACGACACCTTTGACGGCCTCGATGAGGCAGTTGCCGAAGGAGAGCGGTTGGGCATCGGCGTGCTGCGCGGGATGGAGCTCTCCTGCTCCCGGAGCGGCAGCAGCGTGCATGTCCTCGCGTACGGGGTGGATCCGGCCAGTCCGGGGCTGGCGGCTGAGATGGCACAAGTGCGCGATGGCCGGCTGGGCCGGCTGGTGGGCGTTTTGGAGAAGTTGGCCGCACTGGGCGCTCCGGTGAGTGAGGCGGAGGTGATGGCTCAGGTGGGCAACAGTCCCTCGGTTGGTCGTCCACACATCGCTGACGCGCTGATCAAGGCAGGGCACGTGCGCGATCGGCAGGAGGCGTTCGACCGCTTCCTGGCCGACGGGGGACCGGCTCACGTACCGCGCTACACCATCGACGTGGAACGCGGAATCGACCTCGTGCACCAAGCGGGCGGGCTGGCGGTGATTGCGCACCCTTGGGGTCGAGGTCGTGAGCACCTGCTTCCGCAGAGTGTGCTGACGGCGCTGACTCGCGATCACCAGTTGGATGGCATCGAGGTAGACCATCAAGATCACGATGCCGACATCCGTATGCGGCTGCGCACTTTGGCCGACAGCCTTGGGCTGCTGGCCACCGGGTCGAGCGACTATCACGGCACCGGCAAGCTTGATCATGAGCTGGGCTGCAATACCACCGATCCGGAGGTCTTCGCCGAGATCCAACGACGGTTGTCGTGAACCGAAGACATGCTGCGGAAGCCACCGTGATTGCCGTGGCGAACCAGAAGGGCGGCGTCGCCAAGACAACGACGGTCGCATCACTGGGCGCAGCGTGGTCGCAGCTCGGCCAACGGGTGCTGATCGTTGATCTTGATCCGCAGGCGTGTCTGACCTTCTCCGTGGGCTATGACCCGGAGTCGCTTAGCTGCTCGGTGCACCAGCTGTTGGTCGGCCAGGTGGCTGCGGAGGACGCCGTATTGGGCACCGAGGAAGGGCCGGACCTGTTGCCTGCCACCATCGAGCTGGCGATGGCCGAGCAACTGCTGGCGAGTCGTCAGGGCCGGGAACAACTGTTGAGGACTTCGCTGAAACCGCTGCTCGGGCGCTACGACTTCATCGTCCTGGACTGCCCTCCGACGCTGGGCATCCTGACCACCGTGGGCCTCACCGCTGCGCAGGGCGTACTGATTCCTTTGCAATGCGAGACGCTGAGTCACCGCGGTGTCGGTCAGCTGCTCGACACGATCTACGACGTCAAGAAATTCACCAACCGCGGACTGGACGTGATTGGCGTACTCCCGACGCTGTTCGACGGCCGTACCACTCATGGCCGCACCGTGCTCGAACGGATCGGCGACGACTACGGCGTCACGGTACTGTCGCCTGCAATACCCAAGTCCGTTCGGTTCGCCGAGGCGCCAGCAGTGGGGCAGACCGTCCTTCGCACCGCCCGGACGAGTAAGGGCGCTGTGGCGTACCGGGAGCTGGCTGCTCAGCTGATGACGCTCCGCTGTGTGCCTCGCTCGCGCTCGCTTGGCGCACCGCGCGATCCGTGCCTCCAGCTTGCGGCGTAGTCCGCGGTCGGACGTTCTGCCAGCTCGGCATAGAGCTGATCCAGATGCGCCGCGGGCTCGCCGAGCCCGTCCAAAGCATCGAGCTGGCGGCCGATCTTTTCTGACCGCCATTCGTACGCGAGCAGGTCTAGTGCCACCCACACGGCTAAAGCGTGGTGATGCAAGATCGCGTCCAGCTGGCGGCGTAACTCGTCGTCAGCCGGGTCCTGACAGGTCTTCGGTAACAGATCTCGGAGGCCGAAAAAGCGGCGTACCAAAGGTCCTCCTCGGGGCGCCAGAAAGCCAAGACCCTCGCGAGCCCGAGCGCCACGGACGACTGCCTCGGCCGCGTCCTGCAGGATCAGGGCCTCGGCGGCGATGCGCCGCATAGCAGCTCGCGAATCCACCGGTGAGTCGGCTTGCTCGATCGGGGCCTGCTCATTGCCCCCATGGTGATCGGCTGCCATGGCCTGCGTAGGCCTGCGGCGTCGTATGCCGCGCATGTGGAGACCATATCTCCGTCGACCGCGTCCTGGTACCTGGCGGCTATGGATGCGGCGCCACCATTACCAGCAGCGACGTTGTCGACAAGATCACAAAGGCGATGCAGAGCTCGGCTCCCATCGCCACCGCGAGGCCGGAGACGCCGACATTCTTTCCGGGCACGTCCGGCACGAGATGCCGCTGCCGAAATGCGGCACGGGCCGCGTACTTGCGGCCATGGTTTCCCATCAGCAGCATGAACCCGAAGATCGCGACCTTGATAACGAGAACCAGCCCGTAGCGAGAGCCGATCAGCGGAGACAACCCGCCCGCGACAGCGACGGCGTGAATGATCCCGGTCACGACCAGGGTGGCCACACTGAGCATCGCCACCCGGGAGAAACGCGGGATGAGCTGGTCAAGCTCCTCCACCCTGTCCCCGGGGATCAAAACTGCCGCCAAAGCGACGAGTCCACCCAGCCACGCGCAGGTTGCCAACACATGTAGTCCCGTCGCACGCGATCTTGGTGACCTCCCAAGGCCCGCCAATGGCATCGGATTGCGCCACCATCGAGGCGGCGATCACGAGCACCACAGTGAGGGCGAGGATTCGCCGCCAGCCGATCACGGCACCACTGATGATGTCGGGAAGAAAGAACATCGCGGCCATCAGTGCCGCCAGCCGCGCTAAGTTGGGCAGCGCCACCCAGCGGCGTGACGATGTCACCGAGCAGCCGTCCGCGAAGATCAGCTGAATCGCTGGACCGGCCAGCGTCCCGATGATCATGGCGGCGGTTCCAGCCAGCGCCAACACGACAAGCCGGCCATTCCTCCGGCCGTCAGGCCACACCACGCTCCAGAAAGTCAAGGTGCCGGCCAGCAGCACATAGCCGGCGTAGGTCAATACCCGGTTCGCACCGAGGGCTAAGTCAAGGAGATCTTGGTTCACTACGTCCTCGGCAGGTTGAATTGGACGATAATCACGGCCCGGCTCAGCGTCAGCTCTCCCTTGGCACGAAGGTGTGGCAGGCGGCCGGTCGCGCACGCCTGCTCGTTGATTCCTCGCCGCATCGGACACTGGATATTGAGCACCGTGCTTCCGCTGACCATCATCACGACATGCAGGCTCGGATCACCCGCTGCGAGCGGACTGATCACAGCGAGGGCGCGGCCTGCACGTGATGGGATGCTGCGTGCGGTGACTTCGTGCAGTTGGTAGCGCAGCTCCATCTGCTTCGCCGGTTCGACCAGCGCGATGTCCAGACGGCTATCGACTTGACCCTTCGGCACGATGACCGGCTGATCGTCGGCGCTCATCTGAACTTGAGAGGCAACCGGCTTGAGCCCTGCAAAGCGCTTGCCCCCCAGCGCCAGCTTGGGTGGAGCGAGCCGTACGGAACGGACCGACGCCGGAAGAATCACAAGTTCCGCGACGTCGAAGCTCCCGTCGCGTAGCGGGCTTGCCATCAGCAGGATCCCCGGCTCGGTAGTGCCGGGTCCAGCGGGCAGCTTGGCTTCTGCCGGTGTTGGAGGGGAAATACGTTTCGGTGACGCGGTAGGTGACCGTGATGCAGCAGGGCTCTGGCCGGCCGGCCCTGCGGTTGTTGGTGAAGTCGTGCTACTCGGGGCGACGGGGGTCGCTCGCGGCAGCTGTGGCGCTACACGATAGAAGGCGACAGCTGAGATCAGCAGTCCGACAATGAGGGCAAGGCCCACGGCGCGCCGCAGCCCAGCCGCCCATGGATGACCAATCACGGTCAATTTGCTCAAGTCACCGCATCCCCCCGTTGCAATCGGCTTAGCTCTTCTTGGTACGTTCGACGACGCAGCTCTTCGGGGCCATATATTACGCCTTGGATCTTGAATCCCCAGGGGACGAACAACAAGCAAAGGGTGGGTGAACGAACCTTGATCACCAAGCGGACCGCACGATGGTCCAAGCTGGCGGCGCTAGCCGCAGGAGTGTTGGCGCTGGCGGCGGTATCGATCAGTCCGAGCTATGCGGCCAATGACACTGAGGTCTTTATCGTGCAGGGCCTGCCGGGAAAGAATCTCGACGTCGAGATTGACGGAAAATCTGTTGTGTCAGGCGTCAAGACGGCGGAGGTGGCCGGTCCGTTCAAGGTCAAGCCTGGCAAGAACACCGTGACCTTCAGTGAAAACGGTAACGAGTTGCTCAAGAGAACCTTCTCCGTCAAGGACGGCGGCAAGGCTGACGTCGTCGCCCATCTGCCCGCTTCCTCATCCGGCGATCCCCTGGTGACGGTCTACAAGTACGAGGACGTCAAACTGCCTAAAGGCAAAGCGTTCCTCGCAGTTTCGCATACTGCTGCCGTGCCGCCAGCCGATATTCAGGTGAACGGTCAGGTACTTTTCTCCAACATTGCCAATGGCGAGTCACTCGACCTGACGGTGCCCGTTGCCACGTACAAGGTGGCGATCGTGCCTGCCGGTAAAGAATCGCCGGTCTACTTCGGTCCGGTCAGCCTGACGGTCAAGGGTGGTGCCATCAACCTCGTCTATGCGCTGGGTGACCCGGAAAAGAAGACCATGAACGTCGCTGTGCACGTTGTGGAAACCGGCAAGACGGGGTCCGACAAGCCTTCCGAGGTGAACACTGGAACCGGTGGTCAGGCCGTTGGTGAAGGCCCGGCATTGCAGGTGAACCTGGCGCGTTGACACGACGAGCCTTGCAGTCCCGGTTCCGAAGCCTCGAGCGACGCGGACCGGGACTGCGTCTTTGCCTGGTGAGTGTGCTCTGCCTGGTCACGTTCCTCTGTGGTTGCACCGCACAGGCCTCGTCGGGCAGCTCCAGCTCCAGCCAGCGGTGGGCCTGATGCTCGATCCTCCTCGGTTGCCCCAGCGCGCGAGGGTCATCCGGCCGCCAGTCAGCGGGTCACGTTCATTCCAGAACGCCTCACCCTCCCCGGACGGGCGAGTGCGGCAGTCCAGCCTGCGGCCACGGTGGACGGGTTCCTCGTCGTGCCGGAGAACGTCCAGCATGTGGGCTGGTGGGATGGCAGCGCGCAGGCGGGCGAGGCGTTCGGCTCGACCGTGATTGCCGGGCATCTCGACTCAGCCACCGAAGGCATCGGCTTTTTCGTCCGGCTGCGGAAAATCAAGGTCGGCGACACGGTCACGCTGCGTGCGAACTCACATTGGCTGAAATATCGGGTCACCTCGGTGCGACAAGTGGCAAAGAAAGCCCTAGCGACAAAAAGCCAGGCGTTTCAGCAAAGCGGCCCGCATCGCCTGGTGCTGATCACGTGTGCCGGCAACTATCACCGCGATCGGGGCGGATACGACAGCAATCTTGTGGTGGTCGCCAAGCCGCGCGGTCTTGCTCGCTAGCGCTTCCGCCGGGACGGCTTGCGTACGGCGGTCTCGCCCCGTTCCACGGACACACCGTTGCCCCGTTCCACCGGAACGCCATTACGCAGTCGCCGCCGAGCGCGGGTTCGGGGCGTAGCCCGCGGCGCCGCGCTGGCTGATTTCGACTGCCTGGATTCCCGCTTGGCGATCTCCGGGGCGGTGCCGGCAATCCTGCCCTTGGCAGCTTGGTCGATCCCAAGATCGTGATAAAGGTGCGAAGAGGTGGAATAGGTTTCCTCCGGCTCCTCGAACGGCAGACCCAACATGTTGTTGATCACTGTCCAGCGAACCAGGTCCGCCCAGTCGACGAAGGTGATCGCGATGCCGGAAGCACCTGCTCGTCCGGTACGACCGATCCGGTGCACGTAGACCTGATCGTCGTCGGGGCATTCGTAGTTGATCACGTGGGTGACACCCTCGACGTCGATTCCTCGGGCGGCAACGTCGGTCGCTACCAAGACGTCGATGCGTCCTTCCCGGAAGCGTCGTAGGGCCTTCTCGCGTGCGATCTGGTTGAGGTCACCGTGGATCGACGTCGCGACGAAACCGCGTTCGACAAGATCATCGGACAAACGCTGCGCAGCCCTCTTGGTTCGGCAGAAGATCATGACCCGGTTGCGATTCTCGGCCTGCAAGATGCGTGCCACGATCTCCGGCTTGTCCAGGTCATGAACTTGGTAGACGAACTGCGCCGTGGCGGGAACGGTCGTGGTATCGCCGTCGGACTCGGCACGAATATTGACCGGATGACGCATGTGGCGCCGAGCCAGCGACACGATCGCAGCCGGCATCGTCGCCGAGAACAACATGGTCTGACGCAATTCGGGCGTTCGGGACAAGATTCGCTCGACATCCGGCAGGAAGCCAAGATCTAGCATCTTGTCAGCCTCGTCGAGCACCAGTACCTTGATATGACCAAGATCAAGAGCACCACGCTCGACAAGATCAAGAAGTCGCCCAGGAGTGCCGACCACGACATCGACGCCTCGGCTCAGTGGACCAAGTTGATCTTGGTAACCTACGCCGCCATAGACGCTGATCACTCTGGCGTGTCTACGCGAAGATGCGGTGACAAGATCGGAAGTCACCTGGCTGGCCAACTCCCGGGTAGGCGTCACCACCAGCGCCTGAGGAGCACCGGGCCGGGAGAGCTGCGGATAGTCGCGATCATCTGGCACGACGATCCGCTGCAGCAAGGGGATGCCGAAGGCCAAGGTCTTGCCGGTGCCGGTACGCGCCTGACCGATCATGTCGGTACCTGTGAGGGCAATGGGAATGGCTAACGCCTGGATGGGGAACGGCGTCGTAATGCCGACATCAGCAAGAGCCTGTACGCCCGCATCCAGAACCCCCAGACGGGCAAAGGCTGCTGTCGGGGGGTCCAGTTGAGGGACAACCGGATTTGAGCCTGCCTGATCGGTGGTTTGCGTACTCAGAATTTTGCCTCAATACTCATGTGGACGGTCGGGTGTCGCACACGTGGGAGCGCATCGCACGAATTTCATCATCTGCGACCGCTCACCGGTCACGAACCTGATGGATTCTACCCCGGCACTGTTGCGGCCAGGCTAAGCAGCGGCTCGCTGGGCTCTGCCGCCGCGTGCGAGCATCGTCCAGTGCGACAGGTGCTTGTAGTGATCGGGGGCCTACCGGCGGTCGGTAAGTCGACGATTGCGACGCTCCTCGGAGCCGAAACGTGTACGCCGTACCTACGGGTGGATCGCATCGAGCATGCCATTGTGCAGTCATCTGCGCTGTCTCACCCTCTCGGTCCGGCCGGGTATGCGGTCGCACACACCTTGGCCGACGAGCAGCTGCGGCTTGGCCTGGACGTGATCGTCGAGTGCGTCAATCCGCTGTCGCTCACGCGTGATGCCTGGGTGCGCACCGCCACTGCAGCTGGCGCTGGCATCCTCGAGGTCGAGGTGGTCTGCTCCGACGAGGCCGAGCACCGATGTCGAGGCCCGCTCATCCGATGTCGAGGGGTTGATGAAACCGACGTGGACTGGGTGCTGAATCGCGAGTACGAACCCTGGGGAAGGGTGCACCTGGTCGTGGACTCAGCGACAACGTCAGCGGAGAGTGCCGTCCGAATCATCGCCTCCCGGATGATGTCGGCAAAGGCGGCCGCAAGCTAAGGCCGAGTCGGCTAAGACTCTGCGGCAGGTTCGAACACCGGTTCAGTCCCGAGGACTCGCAATAGTGCCAGGGCCTCGGTCGACGCCGCCGCCCAGCTCGTCGCCGCGGAGTATGGCCGGCTCGACGTGCTCGAGGACTGCATTGAACATGATCATGAGCCAGCACGCGAAGGCGCTGCCGGAATTCAGGATCAATGCCGTGGACCCTGGTTTCACGGCGACGGACCTCAATGACCACCGCGGTTTCCAGACGGTCGAGCAGGGCGCGGACGCCATCGTCGCGATGGCGAGCGTCGAGGCGGATGGTCCGACGGGACGTTTCTACGACCGGGCTGGCCGAGTGCCCTGGTGAGTCACGCTTTGCCCTCACCAGGCAACGAGGAGGGTGTCCGCTCTCTTGGCCTCTCGCAGGATGCGGGAAGCCCATCGTCCGAGCGGCACTATCCTGCGGCCATGAGCGATGCGTCGCAGCAGTCTGATCTGACCCACCGTGCTGCTGCGGAGCCATGGGTCTCCGAGCCGGCATATCGAGAGGGCGCGATCGATCTCCTGGGCGTTTTGGCGTACGGCGCGTTGGCAGCCTTCGACCAGCTGGCGGAGGACGCGCGCCGGGCGCCGACCGTGGCCGACAAGGTGTACGTCGCGTCACTGGCTGCCCTCCAGATAGCGCACTTCGATGCCGTACGGGCGCGCTTGGCCGAGCTCGACGCAGATGTCATGGCGGCAATGAGGCCGTTCCACACTCCGTTCAATGAATTTCATGCACACACCAAACCCAAGGACTGGCTGGAAGGTCTGGTGTTGGCCTATGTCGGGAATGGTTTCGCGGCTGACTTTTACCGAGAGGTTGCGGCGTTCGTTGATGCGGACACTCGCGCCCTGGTGCACCAGGTGCTGGCTGACGAGGGCCACGCTGATTTCGTGGTCGAGAAGGTCCGTGCTGGTATTGCCGCGGACCCGCGGGTAGCGGGCCGTCTGGCGTTGTGGGGACGCCGTCTGGTTGGGGAGGCTCTGAGCCAGGCTCAACGGGTGGCAGCAGAACGCGATGCCTTGACCCAGCTACTGACCGGAACAGTTGATCGTCCCGGAATGGATCTCGCCGCGATCAGTCGGATGTTCTCCAGACTGGTCGAGAACCACACGCGACGCATGGCCAATCTCGGCCTCCAGGCCTGAACAGATCGAACGAGCCAACTCCGAGCCAGTCGAACGCGCCCTTACCTCTTCGCATCAGGAGTAGCCCGTGGGTTCGCGAGCGTCGGGAGATCGCGCGCCGCCGCACGGAGGAGGAGTGAGCAGAGGCGCTCTTCCCTCTGCGAGCGACGACGGCGGCGGCGGATTCACCGCGCGATTGCGCGAGCCAACAAGCCCAAATCAGACAGCGCCGAAGCCGACGTGCCGCGCATTCTCCTCGCCGAGATCGACGTAGGCGATCTTCGACACAGGTATCAGCACCTTGCGGCCCCGCTCGTCGGAGACCGTGAAGACTCCGTCACCGCCCACGGCAATCGAGCTCATCAGTTCTTTCTCGACATCGGCGGCCGACTCCTGGGTCTCCACCACGATCTCTCGATTGACGTGTTGGATGCCGACCTTGATCTCCACTGTTCCTCCTGGTAAGCGCTGACCTGCCGCGGTGGCACTGAAGCAACGGTGCCACATTCCTGACCTGAAGCCTTGCCCTGTTCGCGCAAAGCGTTGCAGTCCGGTTCGTGTCTGGAGGTTAGGGCAGGGTCGCCCGTTCGTCTTGGGTTGCCCGGCGGATCACGATACGGGTCCAGGCGCCGACATAGATGCGATCATCAGCGCCCAGTTCTTGCTTCACCCCGACTGGAATCGGGTTGCTCGGAATCGGGTCTGTGGCTGCCGCAACGAACGTGCCGTTGGCGGAGTCCAAGTCCTCGACCCACCAGCGAGTGCCGTCGGTGGTCAGTTGGGTTTGGCGGCGGCTGACACCGGAGTCAGGTTCGCAATCGATCTGGGGATGGATGTTACGGCTGTGCGAGATACGACCTACCAAGATCGACTTCTCGCGCAGCGGGAGGACGACCGGGAGTCCCGGAGAGGGCATCGGATCGGGACTTTGCTGGGCTTCGTACCACGCCGGATCAATCCAGACTTCGGCTACCCAATCAAACGTCGAGACAGGCTGGACGTCATTGACGGCAGGAGATACGGGCGTCTGTGCCGGCGGCGAGTGGGTGGGAGACGGCGTGGTCTGGGACGCAGCCTCGATGAGCGGCCGGGGCATCGTTCCCGTCGTGAAGTCGTAGCCGCAGTTCTCGCAGAACAACGCGTCAACGGAGTTGTCGGCTCCACAGTTGGGACATGCTTGGCGCCCTGGCTGGGTAGCCGTGCTGGCGGGTGACGCGACCGTCGTTGGCGACATCGCGGCATCAATCGGCAGCCCGCAGACGTCGCAGTAGTCCTGCGCCAATGACGAGTGACCCGCAGGACAGACGGCGATCATCGGCGGGCCCCCGAGATCGGGCTTACGGGCGAGGCTGAGATAACGATCATGAGTCGGGCAATCTCCTGCTGCAGGGGAGCGATCATCCCCTGATCCTGGTCGTCTTGGTCGACGCTGTGTCCAAGGCCATCTCATCAGCCTTGTCCACGGCACGCTTCAGACGCACCGTACCGGTTTCGGAATCTTCGATGTCGACCACCTTGCGGAGCCGCGTCGTCGCTTCCTCGTTGCCCGTCTCGGCGGCCAGTTGCACGGCACGGCCCAGCTTCGTCGTCGCGGTTTCTACATCGCCCGCTGCCTTCGCGGCCAGGCCATCCTGGATCGCCTCGGCAAGCTCGGTCTGGCCGGTGTAGTGGGCGACCTCGGGATTGATCCGGGTAGTCAGGCCCTCATCATCGGACCACTTGGCCTTCACCAAACTCTGCGCCACCACCTGATTCGCGACGGCGAGCTGTACCCGGGCGGCGAGCTGTTCCTGGCCGATGCCTTTGGCGGCCAACCGCACACTTACGTGGTAGTCGCGGGACTCATCGCCCCACGATCCCGTGGGATAGCCACCCGTGAGCGGATTGACCTCGACGCGGCGGGCCGTCAGATCCTCAACAGTCGGCGAGACTTGGCGTACGAAGAGCACCTGCGCGCCCTGCGGCGCCCAGACCCTGAGCTGCGCATCGGCCACCCCGCGGCTCATGGACTGCTGCATGAGTTCGGAGAAGACCTCGCTCATCTGATCCGGCTCGGGGATGATATCCACGCTGCCCAGCAGGGCTTGGGCGATCCGGCGTACCTCCGCAACCTGCCAGTCGACACCCACGCCGCGACAGTCACATTGGAACTTTTCGGTGACGCCCATGATCGCGTTTGTCAGCTGTTCTGGCGTCTCGTTGTGGTTCTCGCCGTCGGTCAGCAAGATCGCGTGCCGCTGCACCAGCCCAGGCACCGAGTCGAAGAGCCGACCAGCGAGGGTGAGCCAGGTTCCCATCGCCGTGCCTCCGTCGGAGCGGAATTGGCTGACCGCTTGATGTGCGGCCTGCCGTGCCGCACTATCCATCCGGACCATGCCCGTTCCGGCGCGTACCAGAGGAAAGGCGAGGTAGGCCTGGTGGGTGCCGGCGACGACCGCGAACCAGGTGCCGTCGAGAATCTGATCGATGGCAGCCGACGCAGCCACTTTGGCGGCATCGAGCTTGGCCCGACCCATCGAGCCTGAGGTGTCGACAATGATGATCTCGCCAGCATCACCGGATCCGGTTTGACCCGCAGATCCGGCTCCCGCGCAGGTCACCGTGACGATGGCATTGACGTCGGTGCCGCCTTCGGGCAGGAACTCGTTCTGGTACACCTCAGCGGTGAACTCGGCCATGATCAACTTTCCTTTCGCGTCCAAGCTGGTCGGTTCAGTATGTCTTGTGTGTGCACGGAGCCTGTGGAAGGGCACCTGGTAGGCTGCACTCTGACGAGCAGCCTGCACGCGCCAGCCTCATAAGCGCGCGAGTGCCACCGAGATGTTGTCTTTGCCGCCCTGGGCATTGGCCCAGTTAACGAGAGCAATCGCCAGGGTAAGCGGGCTGGGGTCCTCGCTCGTCAGGTCGGCGATGAGCGACTGGATGGCGCTGGCCTCCGATGCGTAGTTCCACAGACCATCAGAACAGACCAGCAGCCAGCCGGGTGCGGCTACGGTGAGAGAGCCCGTACGCGGCGTGAAGTCGGGGCTGTCGCGCCCCAGCCACTTGGTGATCGCGTGAGCCTGCGGCCCGTTCTCGGCCTCGTCGCGCGGCGTACCCATGGCAATGCGCATTTGCGCGACCGAGTCGTCAACACTCAGCTCGGTGGGATCCTCGCTCGAACCACCATCAGGAATCCAATAGATCCGACTGTCTCCGACGTTGCCGTACACCACGAGGTCGCCCTCGATCACGGCCGCGGCGAAGGTGCAGGAAGCGGCGTTGTCGCTGCCGGGGGCTGTGTTGTCGATCACGGCGGCATTGGCTGCTGCGGCTGCCTTGACCACGGCATTCGAGATTGCGGCTACTCGGCTGGTCGGCGTGCCGAGTCCCGCCGGCTTGTGTGCGGCCAGAGTGTCGCGGGCAGTTCGAGCGGCGGTAAGGCTGGCGACGTCGGAGTCTAGTGAGGTGGACACGCCATCGCAGACCACGAGCACCGCTCGCGAACCTGCATCCGGTTCAGCGGCGATTGCCGTGGCATCTTCGTTGCGGTGATGTCGTACGCCGCGGTCGCAACAGGCGGCGACCCACGGGGCCGGTTGCTCTGTGTAGTGGTCCCGTTCCGTCGGCGCCTTGGTGCCGCAGGTCTCGCAGTAGCCGTCGGCCCCAATCACGCCGCCACAATTGGCGCACGGGCGAGCAGCAACGACGGCGTCCTGGTCCTCGGCCTTGGTCTGCACCGACCGGGTCAGATCGATGGGAGCAGCCATCTCATCGGGCTTCTCAGCCGGCCCGGCCGCGCTGGGCGTCAATGCGCCGCCGCACGCCTCACAGAACGCCTCCTGAGCGGCGACCTCGGCACCGCAGTGCGGGCAACTCAAGCTGCCGTCAGGCTGCCGGATGGCGGCTGGCCGCGCCGTGCCAGCCTCGGGGGTGGCGGACTGCGTCAGACGGTCGGTCATCGTAGGGTCCACCTTCGCACGGCGTTCGCTTTGTCAACCAGCGCGTAGCGACGCCCCACGTCGGTCTCGATTCCCGCCAGCTGGCGATAGGTGTCCTCCAAGCCGTCTCGCAGAGTGTCTTCCTCCGCCTCGTACGTGCCGACGAGCACACCGGTCTTTGCGCCGTTCTTGTTGACCTCCGCGATGGCCTTCTCGAGGATCTGAGCAGTCAACTCGCCACGCTCGCGCGAATCGAGCTGGACCCCGTTGATACTGTCCATTGCCTGGGCCAAGGCCGGCAATCCTTGGCCCGATTCGTACAGCTCTAGAGCACGCAACCGGCGTGCCTCGGGGTAGCTGCGGCTGGTCGAGGGCACCAGATCCAGCGCCTGGACCGCACCCGAAACGTCACCCCGAGCCGAGCGAATTCGAGCCATGCCGAACGCCGCAGGAGCTACGTAGTTGGCATCCGTGCTGGCACAGGTCCGATACAGCCCTTCGGCGATGGCGCCTTCTCGGCCACGCTCGCAGGCCAACGCCAAGCGCAAGCTTCGGAGCGAGCTCACCAGGCACCTGGCCATAGACCGCATTGAAGGAGGACTGCGCTGCCTGCGAAGTCTCCAGCGTCAAGTGCCGCGAGACCGCCGACCCAGACCGCCCGCCACTCCCACGGATCCTCGACCAGCATCTCGTTGACGATCTGATCGACCAGGTCCCGGCGCCGCAGCTGCAAAGCGGCACGCGCCTGGGCCAGCCGGACCTCCGCCGTAGCCTCCGGCGCTCGGCGCAGCTCAGCCAGCCGATCTTCGGGGTCGTCCACAGAGATGTTGCTCAGCCAGGCGTACTGGGGGTCACTGGTGTCGACGCGCAGGGCCGGCAACTCGTCCCACTCCAGTGCTTCGCTGGTGATGGCCGGTGCCTCGAACAGCACCGATGCGGCCGAGGTCAACGCCGTACCGGACATCTTCTGGGCGACCACCTCCCGAAGTACACCCAGCAGCTGCACGCGGAACTCATCGACCGAGGCGAACCGGTCGGCAGGGTCAGCCGCGCAAGCCTTCGCCAGCAGCCGATAGAGGGAGTCGTGGTCGGCGAACAGCGGGGTCTCCGCAACGGGCGGCAGGCTCGCGACGTATCTGCTCTGGTAGCCCCGGAACTCCATCATCAACACCAGCAGCGTGCGTCCGATGGTGTAGATGTCGGACGCGACACTTGGGCCGACCTGGGCCACCTCGGGTGCTTGGTAGCCGACGGTGCCGTAGATCGCGGACTCTTGATCATCCACCCGACGTACGCCGCCAAGATCGATCAGCTTCACGGCATCCCCGACCTGGATCAGGTTGTCCGGCTTGAAGTCGCAGTAGATCAGACCAAGATCATGAAGATAGCTGAAGGCTGGCAAGATCTCCAGGATGTAGGCCAGGGCCTGATCAACCGGCAGCGGGTCGAACTTGCCGTTGTTGGCCCGCATCCGATCTTTCAAGATCTGTTTGAGTGAGGTTCCGCCGACGTACTCCATCACGATGTAGCCGGCATCGTCATGGGTCACGAAGTTGTAGATCTCCACGATCAGTGGATGTTCCACCTGGGCGAGGAACTGCTTCTCAATGATCGCTACGGCCAGCGCGTCCTTGTCGCCGGTGTTCAGCAGGCCCTTCAGGACCACCCAGCGATCAGACACGTTGTGATCCTTGGCCAGATAGATCCAGCCGAGTCCGCCGTGCGCCAGACAGCCGGCGACCTCGTACTGGTTTGCGACAAGATCACCCGCTTGCAGCTTTGGCGTGAAGGAGAAGGGATTGCCGCAATTTGGGCAGAAGCCTTCGGTTCGTCCCGGCTGTCCGTCGCGGGACCGACCGACCGGGTGGCCGCAGTTCGGGCAGTTCCGTTTCTCCTCCGGAACCTCCGGATTCTTCATGATCGCCTGAGCGGCGTCGATCTCCGGCGCCGGCGGTACCCGGGTCAGTCCAGCACCGAGCCGAGCCGAGCGGAGCCGCTGGGAGCCCGAGCGCACTCGCTTGGTGATCTTGGAACCGTCGCCGGCGCGCTGCGACCCGAAGGCAGTCGACTGCAGGCGGCTGGAGCCTGCAGTGATCGCCGAGGCCGGGGTGCCGGTAGAAATTGGCGTTTGATCATCACCGCCGGCCTGGGCAGCGACGGCGGGAGTGCCGCACACGTCGCAGTAGCCATCGACGATCGTGCCGGTGCAGCCGGGCTGAGTGCACGGTGCGCCGTCGACACGCCGGCGGTCGCGGTCGCGGCATTGCCGCTGGCAGCGACCGACGGCGACAGCGGGGACAGCGGAGCCCTCGGCCGGCCCCGGACTGCCGCAGACATCGCAGTAGCCATCGACGATGGTGCCCGGGCAGCCGGGCTGGGTGCATTTCATGCTTCCTCCGCGGACGTGGCCTGATGTGCCGCGCGGGGCGCGGGAGTCGTTTGCAGGTAGGTCTGGTAGACGGCAACGAGCTGCTCAGCGAGCAGCATCCTGCTGGGCCGCTCGTCCAATGCCCCGCGGGCCAGCTGGTAGGCCTGAGCGACGTCGGGAACCTCGGCCACGCCTCTCGTCGCCGCCTTGGCATGGTAGGCCTCGAGTCGGCTGTCGAGCTCGGAATGATCCTGCAACGCCTTGCTGTAGGCGGTCTGGGCGATGGCCATAGCGCGTGAGACTTGATCCAGGCGACGCAGGTAGGTGTCGAGCTCGTCGCGGGTGTTCGGCACCTGCCCAAGAGCTGCGATGTCCGGCACCGCGTAGCGCGGCGCGGGGTCGACGCGGCGTACGCACTCCTCGACAATGCTGCGCAGCGCGGCTTCGCGTGCCTCGAGGTCGGCCCGCTCCGCGCGCGCTCGCTGCACCAAGGCAGCGGCGTCGCCGCCGCGAGCTCCGTTGACGATCAGGTCCCGCTCGAAGGTTGCGGCGTCGATTTCCAGCGGTCCGAGCGATCCAGCAACGTCGCCACCGCGGCCTGCCTTCTCCGCGATGTCCTTGAGCCGTCGCGCGAGCCGCGACTGGTCGAGAGCGGCCTGCTGCTGGGCGGCTCCCGCCGGCTCCAGGTCGATCTGCTCGCGGATCCGTTCCATCTGCGCGCGGAGCTGCCGAATCCGTTCGGTGATCTCCATTCCCGACGGATCAAGGCCGAGCTTCACGCGAAGCTGGGACAGCAATGCATCGGACAGCCGACACGCCTCAGGCAGCGAGACCGAGAGCCCGGATGCGGTAGCGGTGTCCAATCGACCCCAGATCAGCGTCGCCATGCGTGTCAGCTCGGTGACTCCCACCCGTCCGGAGCTCCAGGTGGCCATCAGCAGCTCGTAGCGATCCGACACCGCCTTCCAGAGCGCCAGCGACAGCAGAATGTCGCCGGTGGCGGCTGAGCCGGTGGGTGCCTGCAGCGCGGCTTTGTCCAAGCTCATCCAGCTCATGGCGCCGACCATCGCGCCAGCGGCCCAGCTCGTCCAGATAGACCTGAGCAGCCTGAGGATCGAGGGCCGAGCCCATCCGGCCCGGAGCGACCGGCGCGCTCACCTGTCCGGCAGCCGTGCTCACGGTCATCGCGTCCTGCCGTAGACCGGTATCGGAGGCTTCGGTGCCGGGCCGAGTGAGTCGCGCAGCCATCGGTCGTAGATCCTGGTCCACTCACCGTTGGTCCGCATCTCCTCGAGCCGGGCGTTGACGAAGCGTACGAAGTCCACGTCCTTCTCGTTGAAGCCAAGTCCGTACGGCTCCTCGGTGAACGCACGCTGATCGGGCACCACGGCGTACGGGTCCTGCGCAGCGAGCCCGGCGAGCACGGTGTCGTCGCCGGTGATCGCAGCAACCTGACCCTCTTGGAAGAGCACCAGGCAACCGGTGTGGGTGTCCGCGCCAACCGGGATGACCTTAGGGGCCTTCTTGATCAAGTTGTCCATGCTCGAGGTGCCGATCGGAGCGCACACCTTCTGTCCATCGAGGTCGTTGAGCGAGTTGGCCTTTGACCCTTTCCGGACCAAGATCTTTTGGCCCGACCGGTAGTACTCGCTCGAGAAGGCAATCTGCTTCCAGCGATCACAGTTGATCGTCATGTTCCGGGCCACGATGTCCACGTCGCCCTTCTCCAGCGCGGGAATGCGCTGCGCGGCGGTGATCACCTTCAGCTGGTAGCGGTTCTCATTGCCGAAGATCGCCTTGGCGACAGCCTTCACCATGTCGATATCGAAACCCTCGATCTCGCCGGTGAAGCGGGTTTCGCGAGCCCAGCAGATAGGTGTCGGCCGATACGCCGGCGACCAACCGGCCGCGCTTTTGGATCTTGGCCATCGTGGATCCGTTCGGCAACGTCTCCGGGGTGGGCAGTGGGCCACTGGGCGCGTACGAGGCAAGTGGGTTCTCCCGGCATGTAGCCGGCGACGCTGGGGCGCTCGGGGCCGGTTGCTGAACGGGGGCCTCCGACGGCAGCGGCGTCGGGCTGTACGTGAACGCCGTGCATGCCGATAGGGCGCTCAGGCAGGCGACGGCCGCCAGGGCGAGCAGCGGCCTACGCCACTGGATCCTCATCGGTACTCCTTCAGCCGCTCGCTGACACCCCAGCGTCCCAGCAACGCGACTGCCACCCCGCCAAGCAGGATGAGGATCGCTGCGACGACCATGATCGGCTGTTCGTCCGCGAGAGAGTTGGAGGCGTCTACGCTCACGCCGTCGAGATAGCTCGCAAGATTGCTGTCGAAGGTTCCAAAGACCGTGTTCGACGAATCTTTCCCGGAGCCAGTGGCTTTGGCCACCGCCTTGTCCCACTGCCCGCCGTCGTCGAGCTCTCGGATCCGCGCTGTGGACATCGGCGTACGCCTGCCATTGGCTCGCGAGCTCCGGCTTGCCACTCAGGCGTGCGAGATTGCTTGTCACGGAGTCTGCCGAGGATTTCCATGCCGCGTCGAAGGCCTGCCCGGATCCGCGGGCGATCAAAGTCAGGCTCTCGTTGGACTTCGCGTTGTTTGCCTCGATCCGAGTGTCCGCGGCCGTGTTGACCGCAGCCAGGCTGCCGGTTGAGATCTCGTTCAGCGAGCTGCGGAGTTGCAGTACGGCAACGAGACTCCCGATCACGATGAGCAGCAGTACGGCAGCGCTGGCCACCATTCCGACATTGATCGTGCGCTTGAACGTGCGAGCCAGCCATATCTGGGCAGCGATCACCGCGCCGAGGCCGAGTACGGCAAGAACCAGCACGATATAGCCGGCGCCGGCTTTCATCTCGTCGGCGGCTCTCGCCGCATTGGCGCTCACCAGGTTGTCCAGGATGGGCAATGTGGTGGCCCGTAACTCCGCGCTTGCATTGCGGAGGTACTGAGCGCCCACCGGTAGCCCTTGGCGATTGTTGGCGCGCGCCTGCTCGATCGCGGCTGCGTAATTGACGACCTGCTGGTTCAGAGCGGCCAGTGCCGAACCGTCGGCGGGTTGTGCCCGAGCCGCCTCGGCGATCAGCGAGCTGGTGCTACTCAGTGCCTGGTCATAAGCGGCACGCTGAGCTGGCGGCTCCAAGCCACCGACCAGAAATGCGTTTGTCGCAGTGGCATCAGCGCTGAGCAGGTTGGACTGGATCTTCTGGACCCGAATCAGTTGGGCGGTATCGGCTTTTGCACGACTCAGTGAGAACGCGAGATAGGCGAACGTCAACGCGCCGATGAGACCGATGACCAGGCCGGCCACCACAACACCCAGACTGAGCAGCCGCAGCCGTTGCGGCGTGTTCATCTTCCGCTGCGTAGGAGCCTGCGCTTCGAGGCTTGGCGGGGTGGAGGTGGGCTGCGGCGAGACCGTCGCTTGTTGCTCGGCCGGGGGTGCCGCTGAGGTTCCTCCTGCTGCGGCCGCAGGCAGCGGCGACTCCGGCTGCGCCTATCTGGCTAGCCTGGCTCACTGTTGGGCTCCTCGAGTTTCGCTGACTCATCCTCAGCTGCTGGTTCGTGGGACGTGACCGGCGGCCCGTGCTCTGTCTCACCTTCGTCGAAGTCGTCTGCGATCAGCTTCCGGAGCTGCTCAACCGTCGGCTCGTCGATGTCGCGAAGTCGCCACGCATGCTTACCGATAGCGGCCTCCAAGAGGTTGCGCGCGAACCGCGCGTTGCCGAACATCGGACCGCGCGGGGTAGTGGCAAGGATCGCCTCGAAGCGCACCACACAGCCGTCATCGAGGTCGTAGTCGGCTGCTTGGGCCATCTGTTGCAGAATGCGCACCAATTCCTCATCGGTGTAGTCGTCGAACTCAATCGTGGTACGGAAGCGGCTGGATAGCCCGGGATTTTGGGCAATGAAGATCGCCATCGGATCGGGGTATCCGGCCACGATCAACACCAGGTCGTCGCGACGGTCCTCCATTTCCTTCACCAAGGTGTCGACCGACTCCTGACCGTACTGGTCACCGGCCAAGCTGTACGCCTCATCGACAAAAAGAACACCGCCGGCAGCCGATGCAACGACCTCGGCTGTCTTGATTGCGGTCTGTCCGAGATAGCCGGCGACCAGTTCTGAGCGATCGACTTCGATCAGCTGGCCCTTCGACAACAGCCCGAGGGCCCGGTAGATGCCGCCCACCAGCCGAGCGACGGTCGTCTTGCCTGTGCCGGGATTGCCGACGAACACCAGATGACGAGTGATCGTCGGAGACTTCAGGCCCGCCTTGCTGCGCAGCGTCTCGACTCGAAGCACGGCCACTTGCCGGTGGATCTCTGCCTTGACTGCGGTGAGGCCGACCAAGGCGTCAAGCTCGGCAAGAAGTTCGTCAAGCGTCTTGGGCTTGGGTTCGGGCTTGGCAGCAGGCTGTTGTCCTTCGGCTGGGTGCGCCGAGCCTGTCACAGCGCTGGGTGGCGGCTGCCCCTCGACGGGCTCAGGGCGCATACCAGCAGGTCCAGGGCGCACACCGGGAGCGATCCCGGGGATTCCGCCCGGTAGATCAAGTGAGGTCAAGTCGAGCGAGGACAGGTCGAGCGAGCTTTGGTTGAGGGCTCGCAGCATGGCAGCTACTTCGGGCCGGGTTGTCGCCGGCACCGGCGTTGGATTGAGCGCTGCGAGCTGCGCGGCCGCTGCGACAGCGGCGTTGCCCGCTATGCGGGGGTTCGGTTCGCCGAGAGTCTGGGCCGCGCGACAGACCTCGGCGAGCGCCTCGGCGTAGTCGGCAGCCTGCGGTGATCGATTCAGGACAAGCTGCCCAAGTAGTGCGGTCGGAGCGGCGCGCCAGCGGCGGCCACGGTGTGCCGCATCGAAAAAGTCCTGCGGGTCCGGATGACCCGTTTGCTCACCCCAATCGAGGTAGGCCTGCTCGGCCGACTCGGCGACGGCGGCCGCGAGCGCCTCGCCCTCGCGTACGGCAGCCTGCTGCTCGAGGCTCGCTGCGCCGGCGGCGTTGCGAAGCGCATCCAGGGCGTCGGCGAGGGTCCGGGTCGACGGTTCCGTCACGGCAGATCCAAAGTGCTGCGGGGTGCCTCGGGCGCTGGCTGGTCCCCGATGTTCAGCGCACCTCCGGTGGAGGCGTGTCCAAACTTCTCCTGCAGGAAGCGTCCGTGCACGATCAGTGCATCGGCATCGACTCGGACCACCGCATCGAAGATCTTGTCCATCGTGGCGCTCAACAGGTCCAGCTGATCGATCAACAACATGAGTGAGGTCTTGCCGTTTTCGATGGGTCGCGAGTCGGCCCACTGGCGCGGCAGTCGGGTGTACGCGCCGATTGCTTCGGGCAGATAGTCCGTGGCGGTTGCCATCACCGAGTACGCCTCGGGGCTGCCGAGTCCGAGGTTACGTAGCCGAGGCATGGTGTCGCGTACGGTCTGGGCAACCCGGCGGACCCTGGACTGAACCGGCGCCGGCACGGCCCCACCGCCAACCATGTCCTCCACGCGGTCAAGGGCGACCATGATGTCGG
Source organism: uncultured Actinomycetota bacterium (assembly GCA_963815975.1). Taxonomy (GTDB): domain Bacteria; phylum Actinomycetota; class Actinomycetes; order Propionibacteriales; family Propionibacteriaceae; genus Microlunatus. The sequence goes on along the minus strand of CAWFJC010000016.1, from coordinate 70,666 downwards.
ACTCGGTCGGCGCCGCAGCGACTGGTGGCGGTGCCTCGGGTGCCCCTACCCTGGATGCTCGCGGACGGCGTCCTGTGATGGCTGCCATCCACTCCTTGAAACCCATCAGGCACCGATGCTGATCGAGAGGACAAACCGGAAATCAACGCAGCCCGCGAGGCGTACCAGGGGCGGCGCCACTTTCAAGATCCAAGGCTCCCGAAGCCAGCTGCTGATCTTGGCGTTGCACCCGATCGAGGTATTCACGGGACTTTGCAACCTCGGTTTCCAGGGTGCCGATGGTGGCCGCCATGGTGTCCAAGGCCTGCATCTTGAAGTTGTCGATGGAATCCATGGTGGCGTAAATGTTCTGGAATGCGGCTTGCAGCTGGGGGAGTCCGATTGTCGAGGATGCCGCCTGCTGCTGGATCTGTGCTGAGTTGTCGCGCAGCATCTCTGAGGTGCGCTGAATGAGATCGGACGTCGTGGTGTTCAGTGCCGTGATCTGATCAAGAACCAATCGCTGGTTGCCCAGGGCTTGAGCGACGATGACAGCCGTGCGGAGTGCCGAGATGGTCGTCGTCGATGCCCGATCGACGCCCTTGATCAACTCGATGTTGTTCTTGATGATGATGTCGATCGCTAGATAGCTCTGGATCGAAACGGCCAGCTGGGTCAGTAGATCTTGGTGTTTTTGGCGTACGTAGAACAGCACATCTTGGCTCAGCGCTTTGGCGCGCTCGGGATCGGAGATCTCCAGCTGGGCGATGGTGGCGGCCAGCCGGGCGTCGAGCCGCTCGGCGATGTAAATGTAGGCGTTGAGGCGGCCCATCGCTGCCCAGAGGTTTTGCTTCTCCAGATTGAGAGCGACGTTGTCCTTGGTCAACTCGTCCTGGCCGTTGCGAAGCGCGTGGAGAATCCCGTTCAACTGGCTCTGGGCGGATTCGTAGCGGCGGAAGTAATCCACGACCTTGTCGCCGAACGGGATCACTCCGAGAAACTTGCGCACCCCGGTCGCCTTGCTCGGATCGAGGTCCTCGACCGTGCGGCGCAGCTCAAGCAAGGTGTTGCCAACCTTGGACCCTTCGGCGATCCCACCCTCCTTGAGGGCGCGTACCGGAGTTTGCAATAAACGATTCGAGGTCTCTGCAGCGCGGCGGATGTCCGCGTCTCCCATGGCACGAACATCGGCGGCCTGTTTGGCGAATTCCGGTGAACGGGTCTGAGCCGCCATCAAGGCGCTGACGAAGCTGTCGACCTTGGCGTCTAGCTGTGGGACGGTGGCCGGGTCCACCTGCGGCGCCATTGCGGGGGCCTGGGTGGCCACCACGGCAGCCGGTGGAGCTGGTGCGCTCAGGGTCAGCGGCGCACCCTCTGGAGGGGTGAGCGGCGCTGGGGCGCTTGTCGGCTGCGGGGCGGCGGACGACGTGGGCTCGGTCATCGACTTCCTCTCTGGCGCGGTGGCGAGGTCTCGGTCTTATTGACACGCCGATCGCGTTACGGCCTGACCAGCAAATCTACTCGACGCGGGTGGCGTCGATTCGGGCTCGTCGCGGCGGGGTACGTTTCGCTGGCTGTGCTGGGAAACGTACCCTTTCGTGGCGGTCTAGGGGTACGTTTCGACGGCTGGGCGGAAAGACCTACGGCTGGGCGACAGCGTTCCCAGTCACCATCAATCAGACGGCGGAATCTCTCCCGAGCCACGAGCGATCAACTTCGCGGCGATGACGACGGTTTGAACAGCGGAGGTGTCGCCGTCCAGTCGAGCGAAGATGCGCTCGGCAGCAAGCCTGCCGAGCTGGGTGGGATCGTGTGCCATGACCGAAATGGCAGGACGGACCAGGTCGGCGAGGACGATGTCGTCGAAGCCGATCAAGGCGATCCGCTCCGCGAGTTGAAGATCATGTAAGGCCCGAATCGCGCCAAGGGTGACCAGGTAATGAGAGCTGAACAGCGCCGTCGGCGGATCATCGAGCTGCATGAAGCCGTGCACCGCAGCGTAAGCCTCCTGTTCGGAGCGCAGGGCATTCACCTGGCGAGCTGATACGGCCAGCCCCGCGGCGGCCATAGCGTCGGAGAATCCTTTCAACCGGCCGCGGGCCGTCGATGCGGCGGGCTCGTCGCCGAGGTGGGCGATCCGCCGATGGCCCTGCCTGATCAAATGCTGAGTGGCCTCCTTGGCCGCTTCGTAGTTGTTGGTCACGACGGCATCTGCGAGCAGCCCGATCGGTGGTCGGTCCACGAACACCAGCGGCGTACCCTGCTCCCGCTCAGCCTGTAGGTAGCCCTGATCCTCGGTGACCGTATTCAGGATCAATCCGTCCACCCGACGACGGGTGAAGGCATCGACCATGATCCGCTCGCGATCTGGGTCGTTATCGGAGCTGGCGGCCAACACTGCCGTGTCACGGCTGTACGCCACAGTCTCGACAGCTCGGTTAATTAAAGCTGAGAATGGGTTGTCCACGGCGTCAAGGAGGAGGCCAAGGGTGAGCGTTTTGCGATCGCCCCGGCGCAACGCGCCGGCTCCTTGGTTCGGCTTGAAATTCAACGCTGTTACGGCGCGTTGGACCCGCGCCCGGGTCCGGGGCGATACGTTGGCCTCGTCGTTGATAACCCGCGAAACGGTCTTGGTTCCCACACCTGCCAGGGCCGCAACATCGCGGATGGTCGGCCGAACTCTTTGTGGTTGATCTGGAAGGCGGATTTGACATCGATGTCCCCTCTCCAAGCGACAGCCTATCTATATGCGAATTCGTTAATCTACTGTGCTTGACACCGAAACTGAGAATGACTTAAGAATGAGTTTGACACCGTTGTCACATCCGGCGGTGCGTTCTAGCGAGAGGAACATCTATGAAGTACCAAACGCCTAGCCGTCGGGGCATACGCCTCGCCGCGGCCGTGGCTGTCACGGCGGCGGCGTCGCTGACGTTCGCCGCTTGTGGGGGCGGCGGCGAGCACCGGCACCCCTGGAGCCGAGGGTTCTGCGAGTGGCGGCGGCGATGAGAAGATCGCCGTCACCCTGATCACCAAGACCAGCACCAATCCCTTCTTCATCGCGATGCAGAAGGGCGCTGAGGAGGCCGGCAAGGCGAACAACGTCAGCATCACCACTGCCGCCGGCAAGGAGGATGGCGACGAGGCGACCCAGATCCAGGCGATCGAGGCGGCACGTGGCTCGCGGGGACACCGGGATTCTGATCACGCCGGCGACTGACGGTGTGAACCCGGCTATCCAGGCGGCGCGCGACGCAGGCCTGTACGTGATCGCGCTTGACACGCCGCCGAACCCTGCGGACGTCGTCGACATCACCTTCGCCACTGACAACTTCAAGGCCGGCGAGCTGATCGGCAAGTGGGCAGCCGCCCAGATGAACGGCCAGAAGGCGAACATCGCCATGCTCGACCTGTTCAACGACAAGGTCGCCACCGTGGACTACAACCGTGACCAGGGCTTCCTGACCGGCATGGGCATCGACGTCAAGGACAAGACCAAGAACGGTGACGAGGACAAGAGCGGCAAGTACACCGGCGGCAAGGGCGGCGACTACACGATCGTCTGCAACGAGCCGACCCAGGGTGCCGCGGACGGAGGCAAGACGGCCATGGAGACATGCCTGGCCAAGTCCAAGGACATCAACTTGGTCTACTCCATCAATGAGCCGTCTGGCGGCGGTGGGGCCGACGCACTGAAAGCCGCGGGGGTGAAAGCCACCATCGTGTCGGTTGACGGTGGCTGCGATCCCGGTCTGAAGCTCGTCAAAGACGGCACCATCGGCGCCACGTCGCAGCAGTACCCGGTGAAGATGGCGCAGCTGGGTGTCGAGGCGATCGCCAAGTTCAAGAAGACTGGCGAGAAGCCACAGGTCACGCCCGGCCTGGACTTCTATGACACCGGCGTGGCGCTCGTGACCGACAAGCCGGTCGACGGCCTCGACAGCATCACTGTCGCCGAGGGTGAGAAGCTCTGCTGGGGCAAGTAGGCAATGAAGAACTGACTCGCTGGCTCCGCCGCCTCTGTGGTGGAGCCAGCCCACCACAGAGGCGGCGATGGTCGCCTCCTCGCGAAACCGGAGTAACTCCTACGGCAAGGAAGCCCACGTGACAACATCAGTAGAACCACAGGCACCTGCGACTGCGGCGGAACAGTTTGCGCTGCGGCAGCAGTCGCCGCTCCAGCGCGATCCAGCACCTGCTGCATGCCCATCCCTCGCTCAGCCCCCTGATGGTGCTGATCGTGGCTTGCATCGCCTTCACCATCATCAACCCGCGGTTCGCTCAGCCCGCGACGATCTCCATCATCCTGCAGCAGACGGCGGTAGTCGCCGCCCTTGCTATCGGTCAAACCCTCATCATCTTGACCGCCGGTATCGACCTGGCGGTCGGCGCGACTGCAATCCTCGCGATGCTTGTGATGGCCAACCTGGCCGCCAACAACGGTGTGCCGGGAGGCCTTGCCCTGCTCATCGGCATCGCTGTCGGCACCGCCTGCGGGTTCCTCAACGGCCTGCTCGTCACCCGGCTGAACCTGCCGCCGTTTATCGTCACGCTCGGCACGCTGAGCATCTATCACCGCGATCGGTCTGCTGTACTCCGGCGGGGCCAGCGTGGGCAAGAACAAGATGCCCGCCATCCTTAACCTGATGGGCACCCGATTCCCGATCGGGCCGTTCAGACTGACTATCGGCGTGGTGGTCGTCGCGGTGCTCGCTGCCGTGGTCGCCTTCGTGCTCAGTCAGACCAGCTGGGGGCGCCATCTGTACGCCGTCGGCGATGACATCGAGGCCGCCCGGCTTGGTCGGTATCCAGGTCGACCGTCGTGCTGCTCAGCGTCTACACCGTGGCGGGGCTGATCTACGGCTTCAGCGCGTGGGTGCTGATCGGCCGGGCCGGCACTGCCAGCCCGAACGCGATCGTAGGCGCCAACCTGGAGACCATCACAGCGGTGGTGATCGGCGGGACCAGCCTGTTCGGCGGTCGTGGCGGCATCGTCGGCACCATCCTGGGAGCGCTGATCGTGTACGCGTTCAACATCGGGCTGGCCTCGCCGGAGTGGATGACCAGCTCCGCGTACTGGCGATCGGCGTGCTGATCATCGTCGCAGTGTCCATCGACCAGTGGATCAGAAAGGTAAAGGCATGACCACAACGCCTTCCGACGAGTGATTTGACGGACGAGGAGAAAGGCAAGGTCGGGCTCGGCAACCCACCGGTCCTTGCCGAACACGTCGGAGACGGTGTTGTCGGGTCGTGGGCTGATCAAGACCTTCGGCAGGGTCGTCGGCCTGGACGGCGTCGACGTCGACCTGTTCCCGGGCGAGGTCCTCGCGGTCATCGGCGACAACGGCGCCGGTAAGTCGACCCTGATCAAGGCGCTGACCGGAGCCTTGATCCCCGACGCCGGACAGGTCTTCCTGGACGGCAATGAGGTTCACTTCAAGACGCCTCAGGATGCCCGCAGTGCCGGCATCGAGACGGTCTACCAGACCCTGGCAGTCGCCCCGGCGCTGGACATCGCGGCGAACATGTTCCTCGGCCGGGAACGGCGCCGATCCGGCCCGCTTGGCTCTATCCTCCGCATGCTCGACAAGAAGGGCATGAAGGAAGACGCGGGCAAGTCAATGGCGAACCTCGGCATCTCAACTGTGCAGAACATGGGACAGGCGGTGGAGACGCTGTCAGGCGGTCAGCGGCAAGCCGTGGCGGTCGCGAGAGCGGCGACCTTCGCCACCAAGTTCGTCGTGCTGGACGAGCCGACGGCGGCGTTGGGAGTGAAGGAGACCGGCCAGGTGCTCAACCTGATCCAACAGATCAAGGAAAAAGGCCTGCCGGTGATCTTGATCAGCCACAACATGCCGAACGTGTTCGAGGTGTCGGACCGGATCCATATCGCCAGGCTCGGTGGGTGCGCTGGCGTGATCACGCCGAAGTCGCACACCCCGACTGAGGCCGTGGCGATCATGACTGGAGCTACGACGCTGGCAAAGGGCTGAGCGCCTCGACCTGATGCACCTTCGCCAACCCCTCGGCCATCGGCCGGGGGGTTGCGCCTCTTCTCGGCCCCGCCCAGCGGGTTAGCTGTCAGCGACGCCGCTGGTGTGTGCGATCTTGTCGTGCTCGGTAAGCGGGAAGCTGCTGATGCCACGCCAGGCCAGATTGCTCACCAGTTGCTTGGCTTCGTCGAGCGACACAGCGGACGTCCCGCCTGAGATCCAGTACCGGGCGCTGACCTGGGCGATCCCGACAAGGCAGACCGCGAGGAGCTTGGCTTGTTGGCGAGGCAGCGAGGTGTCTTCGGCAATGACCTCCGCGATGGCGTTAGAAATCTCGCTGTTCACCTGCGCGAGTCGCTGCTGCACGGCACCGTCACCAGTCAGATCGGATTCGAAGATGAAGCGAAACTCACCGCTGGTTGAGGAGACAAACTCGTAGAACGCCGCGACCGTAGCGATCACCCGGTCCGCGTTCTCCTCGGTTGAGGCCAGGGCGTCCTCGACCACCTCGACCAGCCGATCACAGCTTTGATCGAGGAGGGCGAGATAGAGGTCGAGTTTCGACGGAAAGTGTTGATACAGCACGGGTTTGGATACGCCAGCCACGTCGGCGATGTCATCCATGGCCGCTGCGTGATAGCCCTTCGCGGCGAAGACTTCACTGGCCGCGTCGAGCAGTTGAATGCGTCGCTGGTCCCGTGGCAGGCGGGTCGGGCGGCTGCCCACCGCCTCCTTCTCCAGCTCTGTGGCCACGATTCACCCTAACCTTGCCGTGGTCCGCGTCGCGCCAGCGACGTTTGACTTAGACGTCGAGCCGATTGCCTCGCTCGCAAGCTCGCTCGGCGCGGATCGCGCTTTCAAGGTGCCTACTTCGTCGTCATTCGGGGACGAAAAGCGTGTCCCCTCTCTCCTCCTTAGCACGGCACCGCGCGATCCGATCCCGCTGGGTCAGGCAACGTCCGGCAATGCTGGCGCGTCAGAGGTCAGCAGATCGGCCGCCAGATCCCCCTGCTCAGAGACTCTGGCCAACACGTCTTCTGGGCTGAATCGAAGGTCATCCGGCCCTCGTACGCCGCCGAGTTCCTCCCAGGTGACCGGCGTGGCGACGGCTGGACGTTCTCGGCCACGCATCGAGTACGGCGCGATCGTGTTGCGTGCCGCCAGGTTCTGGTTGTAATCCACATAGATCCTGCCGGCCCGTTGCTCGACGGACATGGTCGCGACGAAGAAGTCTGGCTGGGCCTTGTGCAGGGAGGCGTTGAGCTGCTTCACGTAGCCCCATGCGGCCTTGCTGCGGGTCGGAGCGATGGCGGCATACACCTGAATTCCCTTGCTGCCCGAGGTTTGGGCGATCGGGATCATGCCATCCGCTGCCAACCTGGCGGCCACGATCAGCGCCGCGCGTGAACTGTCCACGATGGTCATGCCGGCTCCAGGATCCAGATCGACCACGACGCGATCGGCCAGCGGCTCGCCAGGGCGCGGGTTGGGTTCAGGCAGGCTCACGATGCCGTCAACCGTGGTGGCGCTACTGACGGTCCACTGCGGGACATGCATCTCAAGAGCGGCGAGATTGGCTAGCCAGACGACCGCTGCCTCGTCGTCGGCGACCACGTAGTCGATGATCCCGTCACTGGTGCTGACGTTCACCCGGCGTACCCAGTCCGGCGTACCCATCGGCGCATTCTTCTCATAGAAGGAGAACCGGTCTGGGCCGACCCCGTCCGGGAATCGCAGCCTGGTCATCACCCGGTCCCGAATGTAGGGAAGTATCACCGGAGCGATGCGCAGGTAGTAATCAATGACCTCAGCCTTGGTGAGACCGACGCTGGGATAGAGCACTTTGTCGAGGTTCGTCAAAGTCAAGGTGCGGTTCCCCACCCGTGTCACGATGTCAGTCAAGGAGGACGACCCCCTTGAACCCCCGCGGCGTGCCGGAGCACGCCCAAGAGTCCGCTGCGGCTGCCATGGCCCTATCCCATCATCCGGAATAGCAGTCGGCGGACTCGCGTTACCTCCAAGATCGAGAAAGCCTGTTGCCGCGGTACCGCACCGCGTCCTTGAGCTGGAGGAGAACCGTGGCCTTGCCGCCGCTGGTCGAGCCCGCCGATGAGTTGTCCATCGACGAGGTGCGCCGCTATAGCCGACATTTGATCATTCCCGATGTCGGGATGGTTGGCCAGAAGCGGCTGAAGAACGCGCGTGTGCTGGTGATCGGCGCCGGTGGTCTGGGAAGTCCGGCGCTGCTCTATCTCGCCGCTGCCGGCATTGGGACCCTCGGCATCGTCGACTTCGACACCGTCGACGAATCGAATCTGCAGCGCCAGATCATCCACGGCCAGTCCGACATCGGAAAGTCGAAGGCTGAGTCTGCGAAGGAGTCGATCGCTGAGACCAATCCGTTGGTCAAGGTCGTCGTGCATGACGTGCGGTTGGACAACGACAATGTCATGGAGCTGTTCAGCCAGTACGACTTGATCATCGACGGCACCGACAACTTCGCTACGCGGTACATGGTCAACGATGCCGCTGTGCTTCTGGGCAAGCCGTACGTGTGGGGCTCGATCTATCGCTTCGACGGCCAGGTCAGTGTCTTCTGGGCCGAGCACGGTCCCTGCTATCGCTGCCTTTATCCGGAACCTCCGCCGCCGGGCATGGTCCCGAGTTGCGCCGAGGGCGGTGTGCTCGGTGTGCTCTGTGCCTCGGTCGGGGCGACGCAGGTGACCGAGGCGATCAAGCTGCTCGCAGGGATTGGCGAACCGCTGATTGGCCGGCTACAGATCTATGACGCGTTGGAAATGAGCTGGCGGCAGCTGCGGGTCCGTAAGGATCCCCAATGCGCGGTCTGTGGAGAGAACCCGACCGTCACCGAGCTGATCGACTATGACGAGTTTTGTGGTGCCATCACCGATGAGGCTGCCGAGGCGGTCGCAGGCCACACCGTTGACGTCAAGCAACTGGCGCAGTGGCTTGCCGATCGGGAATCCGGGACCAAGGACTTCGTGCTGATCGATGTACGCGAGCAAGTGGAGCGAGACATCAACGTCATCCCGGGATCCGTCCTCATCCCCAAAGGTGACTTCCAGACCGGTGTTGCGCTGGGTGATCTGCCGCAGGACAAGCAGGTGGTCCTCTACTGCAAGACCGGCGTCCGGTCAGCGGAGGTGTTGGCGCTGGTGCATGGCGCAGGGCTTGCCGACGCGGTCCACGTCGGGGGCGGCGTCAGTGCTTGGGTCCGCCAGATCGACCCATCCCAACCGGCGTACTGATTTCCCACTAGCTGCAGGCGATGCGTGCGGCTAGCCGCGCGCCAGCGCGGACAGTTGTTCTGCAGTGATCGGGTGTACAAGTGGATCGGCATGACGGTGCGCTAGCTCCCAGCCAGAGTCGGTCCGACGGAAGACCCAAGTCACCCGAAGCGACCAGTCCTGTTCCGGGAGACCGCCGATAACTCCTTGCTGCCGTTCGACAGCAACGAGTACAACGAGGTCGCCGGAGGAGTAGGTCTCGACCAGCTCTAGCTTTGCGCTGCCGGACCGGAACATCTGCGCCATCGCGCTTCGGCTCTCCGGCGAGTCGTCGAATCCGCGTCGAGCGGGCCCGCCGGCAGGATTCAGCAGCGTGTAGTCCTCCGCGTGATGAATCAACGCGAGGTATCGGTCGATGTCGCCCGCGATCAGGGCGTCTGCCGACTCCTCGACGTGAGCGACGAGGTCAGCGATGTCGGACTCCGTAATGGGCTTTGCCATGGCTTCATCTCCTCAGGGAATTCCTCTCATGGGCAATCAGAGTGTCTCTGCGGATTGCCTGCGCCGTATGAGGCTCGTCCGCCTGCACCGTATGAAACGCACGTGCACGTGCCGTACTGACGCGATACACACGCTGCAACGAATGCAGAGTGTGAGGAATGAACGTGCACGTTCGTTCCTCACACCGACTCAGCGTCCAACACGAAGCCCCGGTACCGATCGGTACCGGGGCTTCGTGCGTGTCGTGCCTGAAGCTCAGATCGCGTGGACCTGGTCGGCCTGCGGACCCTTGGGCCCCTGGGTGGTTTGGAACTCAACCCGCTGGCCCTCGTCGAGCGTCCGGAAGCCGGTCGACTCGATTGCGCTGTAGTGGACGAAAACGTCCGGGCCGCCGCCGTCCACGGCGATGAAGCCGTAGCCCTTTTCGGCATTGAACCACTTAACGGTTCCCTGCGCCATGAAACATCTCTCCTAGCATCTGCATTCGAAACCGCACCTCACGATCTCGACTGCTGTTGGACGCCAGGATCTTCCTCACGCCCACGCAATAGTTCTGGGGGCGTAGTACATACCACGACACAGACCACTTGCAACAGCGGTCCCTAGCCTGTCACAGATGACGGCGCAATGTGAACCCACGAACGTCGTGTCTCGACCCTCGTCTGGTGATCACCGCGCAGCGGTGGGATCCCGATTTCAGCTGCCTGCCTCATCGCCGGTGAGACGGGCCCGAACCATGTCGACGCGATCACCCTTGATCGGCGTCCGGTCGGCACGCAGCAACCTCAATCCCCGCTCTTCCAGGTTACGGGCGGGGCGTCCGTCCGCGCGTACCACTCGCCACCACGGCACCCCACCGCCGAATTTCGCCATCACGTGGCCCACCTGACGTGGTCCACCGCGGCCGACAATTTCGGCGATGTCTTTGTACGTCGCAACCCGGCCGGGCGGTATCTGTTCTACCGCGCTCAACACGAGCTCGGCGTAATCCTCATCCATGGACCTACCAGCCCAGGGTCCCGGGCCCACCTTTGAACGGCCCGCTGATATTCGAAGTGATCCAACCGCCGTAGAAGCCTCCGGGCTGGGGCACGACCCGTTCACCGTCGACCACACACGAATCCATCGCTCCGGCGTACAGCGCAACATGATCAACAAGTGCTGAATACCGGACATTGGGGTGCGGGTAGTACCACGCTGCCCGCGGAGCGATCTTGGCACCGCCGATCACATCCAGGTAGGCGGCTTGCCCTTTCCACTCACAAAAAGACGACCCCTTCGCCGGTCGTAGCGAGCCCTCGATGAAGGCCGAGCGCGGCAGATAGTAGGTCGGTGGGTGACTGGTTTCCAGGATGCGCCAGCTGGTCCGGGTCTCGCAGATCTGCACACCACCCAAGATCACGATGATCTCCTCGTCGCTGGCGCGGATAGCCGGTGGGCGCGGGTAGTCCCAGACCGATTCTTGACCTGGAGCAATGGGCTCGGGTGCGGGACGGGGCGACATGAGGGTGAGCGTACGCCGGAGTCAAGCGCTCGATGCTTTACCAGCCCCGCGATACTGAACCAGTGAGCACGCCGAGGATCATTGCGCCGGGCATTGAGCTGCGTCGGGCGGAGCAGCGTTTCCTCACCCGTACCGATTGGTCCGAGACCCAGCACAGCTTCTCCTTCGGCGAGCACTACGACCCGAGCAACGTCTCGTTCGGTCAGTTGCTGGTCAACAACGACGATCTCGTACGTGCCGGCTCGGGCTATGCCGATCATCCACATCGCGACGCTGAGATCATCACGTGGGTGCTGTCCGGGTCGCTGGTTCACCAGGACTCCCGCGGCAACTCCGGGCTGATCTATCCGGGGCTGGCGCAGCGAATGAGCGCAGGCTCAGGCATCGTGCACAGCGAGCGCAATGACGCCTATCTGATCGACCCGGCGCGCGCGCCCGAGCCGGTGCACTTCATCCAGATGTGGGTCAGGCCCGATGCGGCGGGTATCCCGCCCAGTTATCAACAGCGCGAGCTAGCACTGGGCGATCTTGCCCGCGGTTGGGTGCCGATTGCCTCCGGCAGTCATGCCGACGCCGTGGTGAGCATGGCCAGCGCCACTTCGACCCTGTGGGGCAGCGTGCTGCCGGCAGGCGCGTCCCGGCTGTTGCCCGACGGGGAGCTGCTGCATGTCTATTTGGCTCGAGGAGTTCTGAATGCGGAGGCGATTGGGCCGCTGAAGGCTGGGGATTCTCTTCGGCTGTCCGGGGCTACCCAGCTCAGGCTCACCGCGCGCGCGGAAGCCGAGGTGCTGGTCTGGCAGCTGGACCGTGGACAAGGAGGCTTCAGGTGAGCATGATGCGAGTTGCCCTCGCCCAGATTCTGAGTGGTTCTGATCCGCAGGAAAATCTCGAAGTGGTCGCAACATACACAGCCGAGGCCGCGGCGCAGGGCGCCCAGCTCGTGATCTTTCCTGAGGCCACCATGCGCCGTTTCGGGCTGCCGCTGGCCGAGATCGCCGAACCGGTCGACGGAGGATGGGCGCAGCAGCTGGGCAAGATCGCTGAGCATCACCAGCTGGTGATCATTGCTGGCATGTTCACGCCGGGCGAGGACGGTCGGATCAAGAACACGCTGCGGGCAGTGGGGCCAGCTGTAGACGCGCATTACGACAAGATTCATCTCTTCGACGCCTTCGGCTTCCGCGAATCCGACACGGTCGCAGCCGGCATGGAGCCAGTCATGATCACGGTCGGCAAGACCAAGGTGGGGCTGACGACCTGCTATGACGTACGGTTTCCCGGCCTCTACACCACACTTGCTGAGCAGGGTGCTGAGGTGATCTGCGTCGCCGCATCCTGGGGAGCTGGCACGGGCAAGATCGAGCAATGGCAGCTGCTGACGCGAGCTCGAGCCCTGGACAGCACGGCGTACGTTCTAGCTGCGGGCCAGGCCGATCCGGCAGCGGCTGGAGTCGTCCTCGACGGTACGGCCCCCACGGGAGTCGGCTATAGCGCCGCTATCTCACCTCGTGGCGAGGTGATCCAGTCTTTAGGCGCCGAGGTCGGCCTGCTCCTGACCGATCTCGACCTTGACGAGGTGACCCAGACCCGGGCGACCATTCCGGTACTGGCCAACCGCCGGTTCTGAACAGCCTGGTTTGTAGCGAGCGGAGCAAGCCGTGAGACCGGATCATTAGATACTGGTCCGCATGCCGCGCGGGACGTGCAGCGAGCGGAGCGAGCCATGAATACAGACGACCAGCCCTGGTCGCCGTTTCCCGTCCAGGATTGGTCGACGCTGCCGACCGATCCGCTGGGTGCTGTTGCGGTCAACCCAACGTGGGCGCCGCCCCATTCTGATCCCGCGGAGCCGCGCCGCCCTTGGTGGCGCCCGCTGGTCATCGTCGTGCTCGTCGGCGTCATGATCGCGGCCACCGCCTATGTCGCCGACTCCACGGTGATCTTCGGTCGAGCCGCCGCAGCCACGCGGTACCTGCCCCCGGACGGCTCGGTTGCTTACGAGCGGACCGACACGACCCGCGAGCTGAAGACCTTGATCGGCACGGCGGTGACAGAGTCAGCGCGGCTCAGCGGTGTGGCAGGGCTGCTCAGTGTCGACAGCCGCTTCGGTGCGGCCATGGGACCGGAAACCTTCGACGAGAGCGATACGATCAAGGTCTGGCGGACCACCACGACTCAGCTCAATGATCCGGCAGCCATTGCGCAGACCGTTCGGTTCTACCGCGTGAATACGGGCATCGAGCTACTGGGTGTCAGCACGCCCACCGAAGGATATGTCTACAGTCCCGGACTGATCTTGTTGCCAGCTGACGTCCATGCCGGCAGCCGCTGGAGCAGTGCCGGATCAGCGGGTGGTGCGCTCGATTTCCGCAGCGAGTTGCAGGCAGCAGCTGCCGAGGGCGGCTGCCTTAGTGTGACCGGCGAGGTGCGCTACCTCTCGAAGGACGGACAACTCGGTCGGATCGTCAGCTTGAACCAGACCTGGTGCCCGGGCCAGGGCATCGTTGCGGAGAGCCAAAGCTTCGCCGACGTACGCACCACGATGTCTCGAATCGAGGCGCCGGTACCTGGCACTCCGACAACCACGAACACGCCGATCCAGTGGTCGTCACCGCAACGCTGGACAGCCGGGCAGTTCGGCACGATGTCGATCAACCCCACCTTCGGTGAAGACTCGATGGTGAGTACGCCCGCCAACGTCACTCCGGTACGGACCGAGTCCGGTTTGGTCATCCGGGCCACGTACGGTCAAGGCGATCTTGTTGCGACGACGCCGAAGACGTTGACCGACTGGACATCGGTCTGGCGGGCGCATCCGGGGGGCAGCATCTTGACCCTGACCGCCTTCGGCAACGTGATCATCGCGACAACCAGCAACCGGCAGGTCGTGGCGTACTCAGACGTCGGCATCCGGCTCTGGCAGTTCGCGGTCGATGATCTTGCTCAAACACCGCCTGTGCGGGCAGGTGATCAGGAAGCAGTTCTGGTCGATCTTGCCGGCGTGATGCGGAGTTTCGATCTCGCCACGGGCGCACTGCTCTGGCGGCACGATGTGGGGTCGGACGTCAACGTCGCGCCTGCTGTCGGTTCAGGTGTGGTAGTGATCATGGACAGGGGCGGCACTACCACTGCCTTCGATGTGGCAACCGGCAAACGCCGCTGGTACGTGGAGATGCTGGGGCGCGGTGCCACTGTCATCGGGGACACCGTCGTCGTGCTGCAGGACCAGGCGGCGCACGGATTGGCAATCGACAACGGCCTGCACCGCTGGGTGCGTCCGTTTTTTGGCACCCTGACCGGCGTAGCCCGCTTCACAGACCTCGTCGTGGTGGCGACCAAGAGCGAGTGCATCCTGATCAACCACGCTGGCATGATCGTCAAGCGAGTCGATCCGGCGCTCGCCCTAACACCGACCCAAGATCACCTTGCGGTATGGGGCATAGGCGAAGCGCAGGTGCTCGACAAGAGCGGCGTCGTGGTCACTCGCTGGTCGCTGCCGCCACTCACGATCGCCAAGCAGGACCGCGTCGCGATCGCCTCAGCGCAAGGGGTGCTGCTGTTCAACAATGATTGGACCTTCGAGGTGCGCGAAGATGTCGGTTGACCAAGATCTGCTTGCCGGCTCACAACGGTCAGTGGCGCAATCCTCACCGGAGCGTCTGTGGTCCCGCTTGGCTCGCTTCGGTGCAGCGATCGTCCGGCAAACGGTGATCGAGCCCATCAGAAACGGCCGGCTACGGGACCTGGATTGGCCGTACGGGCTGCGGTCGATTGTGCTGATCGGCTACGTGGGCTTTGGCGTGGCTGCTGTGATCGTTGTCTTGTCCGGACTCATTCGCCAGCACAGCAACTTGATCGTCTCTGCCACCGGGCTCGGGTTGCCCGACCAGATGATCTGGCCACTGGTCGTACTGCTGTCCTTCGGCGTTGCGTGTTGCATGTCAGCAGCGCTGCACGGTCCGTGGTGGCTCAAGCTCTTGGGATTGCTGTTCGCCCTGATGGTGATCGGCACCTGGTCGCTACGTCGTGGTTCGCTCGCCGGCTGGGCCGGCTGGCCCTGGATCGCCGGGGCTCTGATGACATGCGTGATCATCCTGGTGATCATCAGGTGGCGACGCCAATTCGCTTGGTGGGAGTTCGCCGCCTTCTGGGCCCTGATCGGTCTCGGCATGACGGTCGGCGTTGCCGAGACTCGCTACGCGAAGGCGTTTGGCACGGACTTCAATCCGCTCAACCTGCAGCAGACGGCGGCCTTCCTCGGTTATCTGGTCTTGCCGGCCGCCGCGCTCGCCGGCGCCTCGGTCGCCGAGATCACCGTCCGAGCCACCGTTTCTGCGACCGAGAACGCCCAGCGCCTGACACGGCGGACCTGGCCCTACCTGATCTTGGCAGTGGTCATCGGCGTGCGAGCGGCACAGGCCGGGTGGCAAATTGCCCATCGTGACCCGGTCGTGCATGGCTGGACCGCATTGCTCTGGGCGGCCCTGCTGGTGTTCGCGTTCGGGCTGGTCGGCGTGGTGCTGCTGCGGATCTGTCGCCGCCGGAACTCCTACCCGGTCGTGTCTGAGCTCAGTGACGAGCTGGGTCGGGTCGGATTCGCCGTCGCGGCGGCACTGCTTGCCGTGAGCTTGCCGGTGCAGGTCTTTCTCGCGGTGCTGCAGGTGTTCGCCTCGCTTGCGCGCAACGGTGCGAATTCCACCCTTGCCTACGACCCCGCGCCGATTCTCGATCGCATCATCGACCCCAGTCGCGTTCTGGTTGGTCTGGCTCTGCTGGTACTCGCGGTGCTGGCGGCGCGGCGGGGCCAGGCAAGCCGCGCCCTGGTGTTGGGCAGCATCGGCGTCGTGCTCACCATGCTGGCCCGGCAGCTCGTGCTCGGCGATCGTACGGCGGCCCCGATCAACCAGGACGGTGTCAACCTGGTGACCTCAGCGTTGATCATCGTCGCTGTTGGGGTGTCACTGGTACGCCGCAGGCTGACCCACCGGCGGGCGCTGGCGTTCGCCGGCGTGTTGATCTTGTGTGCGTTGTTCTCCTACCGCGACTTCATCTCCGATCCACTCGGTTCGCTGCTGGGCTTCTCTGGCGTCGCGTTGGTGTTGTTTGGTCTGAGTTGGGACCTGCTCACCGACTCCGGGTGGGGAAACCGTGAGAGCCGTCGGTTTCCTCGGGCGACGCGAGTGATGTTGGTGTTGACGAACTATGTGCTGACCATGACCGTGCTGGCCTATGCCGCGTTGGTCCGGGACGGCAGCACCACGATCTATCTCGAGCCATTCGCCGAGCTCGGCAATTTGATCTTTGGCACCGGCTTGCTTGCGGCGGCAGTGGTGGCGGTCCTCGACTCGACCTGGCGGGACCGGCCGATCTCCTAGATCACACGTTGAAGACGGCTCTTGGCCGATGTGCGCCAATTTGTCGGTCATCTCTGATCCAATACACGCGTACCGGCTGATCGTCTCTAGACCCAGGACCGCCGCGATGTACCGCTTGACTCGGGGGGCGGAGAAGCTGCCCACACCCCCAGTGCTTGATCCAGCCCAGCGTGCCGTCGTCGAGCACGCCGGGGGACCGCTGCTGGTGCTGGCCGGACCCGGCACCGGCAAAACCACGACCCTGGTCGAATGCGTGGTGGATCGGATCGAACGCCGCAACGCGACCCCCGACAGCATCCTGGTGCTGACGTTCTCGCGGAAGGCCGCTGCAGACCTGCGGACGCGCATCGCGTCGCGGTTGGGCCGTACCACGGTGGCTCCGATGGCCATGACCTTCCATGCCTTCTGTTACGCCCTGGTGCGCCGCTTTGCCGATGACGTGGGCGGCGTTGACACTCCTGGCTTCGGGACATCGCTGCGGCTGCTGACCGGACCTGAGCAGGAGTTCCGGGTGCGGGAGACGCTGCAAGGCAGCCTGGAGACCCAGCGTGCTCAGTGGCCAGAATCGCTCGATCGAGCATTTCCCACTCGGGCATTCGCCGCCGAGGTGCGCGCCGTGTTGGCCAAGGCGCGCCAGCTCGGCATGGACCCCGATGACGTCGTTGCGGCCGGTGAGGCCGCCGGCCGCGAGGAGTGGATAAGCGTCGGAGCCTTCTTTGATGAATACCTCGACGTGCTCGATGCGGAAGGGGTCCTTGACTATGCCGAGCTGGTGCATCGTTGCCGCATCTTGCTGACCAGGCCCGACATCGTGACAACGTTGCGTAGCGAAATCGGCTGCGTCTTCGTGGATGAGTACCAAGACACCGATCCCTCACAGGTGCGGCTGCTGCAGGTGGTCGCCGGCGATGGCCGGGATGTGATCGCGGTCGGGGATCCGGATCAGTCCATTTATGCCTTTCGTGGTGCGGAGGCGCGCGGGATCTTGGATTTCCCAGAGCTGTTCCGGACCGCCGGCGGCGCCCCCGCACCCGTCGTCGCGCTCAACCGGACACGCCGCTTCGGTAGCGGATTGTTGGTCGCGAGCCGCAACGTGGTGACGCGCCTCGGCCTGCCGCGCTCGTTGCCGGCCGACATCTTCGACGACTTCCGGCATCCACTAGCCGATCCGCAACTGCCCAAGGGGAAGGTGGAGATCTTCACCTGCAGCAGTGCCGGTGCCGAGGCGGAGCATATTGCCGACATCCTGCGCAGCGCCCATCTGCGGGACAATCTCCCATGGACCGCGATGGCCGTGCTGGTGCGAGCCGGGCGGACCATGATCCCCACGCTCACCCGAGCACTCGTCGCTGCCGGCGTGCCGGTGGAGGTGGCCGGTGATGAGATCCCGCTGGCTGCCGACCCGGCCGTCCGTCCACTGCTGTTGGCGCTACAAGTTGCCGCTCGGGGTTGCGCACCGACCGCTGAGGAAGCTCAACTGCTGCTCACCTCGCCGCTCGGCGGCATGGACAGCATGGCCACGCGTCGGCTGGGCCGGGCGCTGCGAGAGGCAGAGCGTGTCGAACTCGCCGGCGCCGCCCTCCCGCGCCCCTCTGCCGAACTGATCAGCGCCGCTCTGCGTCATCAAGACCTCCTCGACGACAGTCCGACGAGTGCGGATGTGGACGCCGCTCGAGGGATGGCTCAGCTCTTGCGTCGCTGCGAGCGCGCCATCCGGACCGGGAGCACAGCGGAGGAGGCCCTGTGGGTGCTGTGGTCGCAGACGGCGTGGCCGGAGAAGCTGCGGCAACAAGCCGGTCGCGGCGGCGAGGGAGGGCGTCGGGCCAATCGTGACCTGGATGCCATCTGCGCGCTGTTCGAGATCGCGGCTCGCTCGGAGGAGGTGTCGGGGCTGCGCGGAGTGACGGGTTTCCTGGCCGAGGTCGAAGGTCAGCAGATTCCAGCCGACCCGCTGCGAGAGTCGGAGCTCCGGGGATCGGCCGTCCGTGTCCTCACCGCCCATCGAGCCAAGGGGTTGGAGTGGGACCTCGTCGTCGTCGCGGGGGTCCAGGAGGGCCGTTGGCCAGACGTACGCCGGCGTGGCTCGCTGCTCGAGCCCGATCGGTTAGGTCGCCACGAGGTGTTGCCAGCAGTTCCCAGCGCGAACCGGATTGCGGAGGAGCGGCGGCTCTTCTACGTCGCGTGCACTCGCGCCCGGTCCCGGTTGGTGGTGACCGCGGTGGCGGGTACTGAAGGGGAGGCGGACCAGCCGTCCCGGTTCCTGGCTGAGCTCGGCGCACCCGTACGCGAGCTCCTGGGCCGGCCGCGACGACCGTTGACCCTGTCGGCTCTGGTGGCTGAGCTGCGCACCATGACCGTCGATCCAGAAACATCGCCGCAGCTCCGCGAGGAGGCCGCCCTCAGGCTCGCGCGGCTGGCCGACGCCATCGATCGGGACGGCCATCCGCTGGCACCGGCTGCGCGACCCGACCATTGGTGGGGGATGCGGCCGCTCGACTCGCTCCGACCAGCCGCTGGTGTCTGTGCAACAGCCCGTGCATCTTTCTGGCAGTCAGCTGGCCAAGGTGTTGGCCTGCCCGCGTAACTGGTTCTTGGCTCGTAAGGCTCAAGGCGAGTCGGCGCGTTCGGCTGCCGCGAGCTTTGGCTCGGTGGTTCACGTGCTCGCGGAGTATGGAGCCCACAGCAACGCCGACCACGACGAACTCTCCTCCCACCTCGAGTCGGTGTGGAGTCAGCTCGACTTCGATGCTCACTGGCTGTCGGCGGTGGAGCGGGTGGAGGCCGAGTCCGCCCTCGAGCGTTTTGTGACGTGGCAAGAGGCGAGGCCGCACCTCACACTGTTGGGTACCGAGGTCCCGTTCTCATGCGAGATCAATCTCGGCAGTGACCGGGTCCACCTCACAGGCAGTGCCGATCGGGTCGAGCGGGAGCCCGACGGCCGCATCCGGATCGTTGACTTCAAAACCTCCAAGACCGCACCGACGGCCGCCGACATCGCGTTGCACGATCAGCTCGGCGTCTATCAGCTGGCCGTCCAGCACGATGCTTTTGCCGCGGTGGCGGGGGAGGGTGCTCGGCCAGCCGGCGCTGAACTGGTCTATCTCCGGCTTCCGGACGGGGAGAGCGGCCATCCGAAGACCTTTCAGCAGGCCTCGCTCGACGATGTTCCTTTTCCAGTCAAGCTGCCAGATGGCGCGGACCCGACACAGTTTCCCGACCAGCCGACCTGGGTGCATCGCAGGCTTGCCGAGGCGGCACAGATCATTCGGAGCGAACATCACGACGCACGGATCGGAGCCGGCTGTCGTTACTGTCCCTTCCGAACCAGCTGTCCGGCGCAGCCGGCTGGTCGGCAGGTGATCACATGAGCGTTCACACTCTGGTGCCGCCGGCACTGCGGACTCGTCTCGACAGCGCCGCTGACCTGATCGAGGCGCTCGGTATCTCGTTCTCTGATCAGCAACTGGAGGCGATCACCGCACCGCTCGAGCCCGGCGTGATCATTGCCGGAGCCGGATCGGGCAAGACAACGGTGATGGCCGCCCGTGTCGTATGGCTGGTGGGCACCGGCGCCGTACGCCCTGAGGAGGTCCTCGGCCTGACCTTTACGCGCAAGGCGGCGGCGGAGCTCAGCCAGCGCGTCCGCAACGCGCTGCTGCGGGCCGGTGTGATTGCCGACCGTGGCGTCGACGAATCCGGCGAACAACTGATCATGACCTACGATGCCTTCGCTGGACGGCTCGTCGCTGAGCATGGGCTGCGGCTGGGGTACGAAGCCGATCCGACCTTGATCAGCGGCGCAACCCGCTATCGGCTTGCCTCGCGAGTCGTACGGGCTGCGGCGGGACCGTTCGAGTTCATCTCGCGCCTCCGGCCGGCCACGGTGACCGACCGGGTGCTCCGGCTCGACGCTGATTTGCAGCAACACCTGGTGGACCTAAGCGATCTTGACGGCCACGCGCGGGGGCTGCTGCTGGGCTTGGCGTCGGCTCCGCGCAACAACCGGGGCAACATCTATGCCGACATCAAGAAGGCGATCATCGCCGGCCAGGAGCGGCTGGAATTGGCCAGTCTGGTGCGTCATTACCAGGACCTGAAACGCAGGCTCGGCGTTGTTGAGTTCGCCGATCAGATGGCAATTGCTGCCCGATTGGCCACCGAAATACCGCAGGTCTCCAGCGCGATGCGGGACGCGTTCCGGGTTGTGCTGCTCGACGAGTACCAAGACACTTCCGCAGCGCAGGCGATCATGTTGCGCGGATTGTTCTCTGGCCACGTTGCCAGCGACGGTCGGGGTCACCCGGTGACAGCAGTGGGGGATCCGTTCCAGGCGATCTATGGCTGGCGAGGCGCGGCCGCCAGCAACATCATGACCTTCGCAGCGGACTTCGCCATGGTCGACGGTCGGCCCGCGCGTCGCTACGCACTCACCATCAATCGGCGTAGTGGACGAACGATCCTGGATGTCGCCAACACGCTCAGCCGGCCGCTGCGAGCCGAAAACGACTCGACCCTCACCGTCGGGGCCGCACCGCCTGACGAGGGACTCGAGGGCCTCGGACTGCTACAGGCACCGGAGGGAACCTCTTCAGGTGTGGTGCGCGCGGCGACCTTCGACACCTGGCCGGAGGAGATCAGCTGGATCGGAGACCAGATCGCCGGGCTACGGGACAGTGGTGTGGTATCGCGCTGGGCGGACGTGGCAGTGCTGACTCGACGCAATGCCGATATCGCGCCGCTGTATGCCGAGCTGACCACGCGTGACGTGCCGGTAGAGATCGTCGGTCTTGGTGGCCTGCTGCACCTGCCCGAGATCATGGACATCACGGCCACGTTGCGTTTGATCGACGATGTCACGGCAAACCCGGATCTGATCAGGTTGCTCACCGGTCCTCGGTGGAGGGTAGGGCCGCGCGATCTTGCCTTGCTGGGACGTCGGGCCCGCGAACTTGCCCGCGCTGCGCCGGAGCGAGGCGAGGAGTCCGGTGAGGAACTGAGCCGGACATCAGTGCTCACCTCCCTGGAGCAGGCTGTTGCCGAGGTCGACCCAACGGAGGTCGTCAGTCTGCTCGATGCGCTGGACAGCCCGGGCGAGGCGGCGTACTCGCCTGACGCCCGAGATCGGTTCGCCCGGCTGTCGGCTGAACTCGCGTGGCTGCGGCGGCATAGCGAAGAGTCGGTGCTCGACCTCACTCGCCGAGTGATCACCACGCTCGGTCTGGATGTCGAGGTGATGGCGACCCCGGAGTTCGCGCGAACTTCGCGCCGGGACCAGCTGGGCGCTTTCCTGGATGCGGTTGCCGGCTATGTCGATGTCGATGGGGACGCCTCATTGCCTGGCCTGCTCGGCTACCTGCAGGCTGAGAGCGAGCAGGGCGCTGGACTTGAGCAGGCCGTTCCCTCCGACCGTGAGGCGGTGAAGCTGCTCACTGTTCACAAGGCCAAAGGTCTGGAGTGGGAGGCCGTCTTTCTCCCGGCCCTGATGAAAGGCGTCTTCCCCAGTGACCGGGTCACCGACAACTGGGTGCTGAATTCATCGGTGCTGCCCGCCGACCTGCGCGGGGATGCAGGGTCGATTCCGCAGCTCGCCGAGACTACGTATGCCGCGCTGGCTGACTACAAGCAACAGCTCAGCCGCCAGCAGCTGCTCGCCGAGGATCGGCTTGCGTACGTCGCCGCGACCCGCGCCAAGCGGCTGCTGGTGGCCACCGGCCACTCATGGCGGGCCGATCTCAGCAACGCGCGGGCAGCTTCGAGCTACCTTCAGGTGATCATCGAAGAGGCGGTGCGGCAGGGCGAGCTGCTCGCCGAAGCATCGCCGCCCGGGCCTCACAACCCTTTGGTGAGCGAGGTGTCTCCGCAGCCGTGGCCGGCGCCCCTGGATCCGGACGCCGAGGCGCGGCGGCGGCAGGCCGCGCGAGATGTACAGCGGGCACGTCGCCGATTCGCCGAGTTGGGCAGCTACGAGGATCCATCGAGCGAGCCGTTGTTGCTCGATGCTCATGAGATCGTCGCTGGCTGGGACGCTGACATCGACCGGTTGCTGGTGGAGGCGGTCGAGTCGCGGTCCGGGGATCAGCTGGTCGAGTTGCCGCACCAGCTGTCCACCACGGCCGTACTGCGGTTGCACGCCGATCCAGACGGGTTCGTTGCTCAGCTGGCACGGCCGATGCCGCGACAACCTTCGCGTTCCGCACGTTTCGGTACCCGCTTTCATCATTGGCTGGAGCGCTATTTCGGCGCACGGCTACCGCATGGTGGTCTGGGCCAACAGCAGCTTCTTGATCTTGACGAGCTACCCGACCGTGCCGACTTCGGCACCCATGACGAGCAGGAATTGCGGGAGCTCTGCGATGCGTTCGCGGCCGGCCGGTTTGGCGGGACGGTGCCGTACGCGATTGAAGCGCCGTTCAGCATCTGGATCGGTGGCCGGCTGATCCGAGGCCGGATCGATGCGGTCTATCAGCGATCTTCCGAATCGCGAGACACCGAATTCCAAGTAGTGGACTGGAAGACTGGTCGTGCGGAGACCGCCGATCCGCTTCAGCTGGCGATCTACCGACTCGCCTGGGCAGAGGCGAATGGACTTCAGCCAAGCGAAATCGACGCAATCTTCTATCACGTGCCCACTGATGAGATCGTCAGGCCCAAGGCATTGCCGGACCGTCAGGCCATTGCGGCAATCCTGGATGCCCAGGTTGAGCCATTACCCTGACCACGTGATCAATTGGGCGATTCAGAGTGACCTAGACCGTGTCGACCAACACCGCGCATCTGCGGAGTGGGTAGCCGGGCTGTGGCACGCCGAAGACGCCAAGCTACTCACTCTGGACGCCGAATCCCGATTCTCCACCAACGCCGGCGGCAGCAAGCTGCGGATGACGAAGCCCTTCATGGAGTTCGACAGCCAGCGGCATCGGCTGCTCGGGCTGCTGAACGGCTCGCCGATCTTTGCGGTAGAGGAACTACCCGAGGGCGAAATGCATGATCTCCGTGAGGTGGGCTTTCAGCTCACGGACAATGAGCGCGATATTGCCGCGACTGCGGCAGCGTTGCTGCACTGGCATCGGTTGGAGCCGCGATGCCCGCGCTGCGGGCGCTCGTCGATCGTGATCAATGGCGGCATGGCCCGACACTGCGAGCGCTGCGGTGTCGATCACTTCCCGCGTACTGATGCTGCGGTGATCGTCGCGGTGCTGGACGCCGCGGACCGGCTGCTGCTCGGTGGCAAGCAGGAGTGGGGAAATCGGGTTTCCGTGCTGGCCGGATTCGTGGAAGCCGGCGAGTCGCTGGAGCAGGCCATCCACCGCGAAATCGGCGAAGAGGTCGACATCAGTTTGTCCGACCTGCACTACTTCGGCAGTCAGCCATGGCCGTTTCCCCGCTCGCTCATGGTGGCGTTCTTCGGTCGAGCGCTCGGGACCGACATCAATGTCGATATCCAGGAGATCGGCCACGCCGAGTGGTACACCCGCGACGAGCTCACGGCGAAGCTGGATTCCGGCGAGCTCGGACTGCCGGGCAAGAGCTCTGTCGCGGCCCGGATGATTCAGGCATGGCGGGATGGCGAGGCGCCGCTTTGATCGCCAAGCTCGCCGGCTGGCGCTAGCCGGTTCCGTAGACCGCTTGCCCGGTTGGCCGGACGCAGCACGGCTCGCCTGATCGCGTCCTCGGAGCCGATCAGGTTGACCTGCCGGCGAGCGCGAGTCACTGCGGTATAGAGCAGTTCGCGAGTCAGCAAGGGGGAATCCGGAGGCGGCACGACGAACGACACGGTGTCGAACTGGCTGCCCTGAGCGCGGTGCACCGTCATGGCATGAACCGTCTGGA
Source organism: uncultured Actinomycetota bacterium (assembly GCA_963815975.1). Lineage (GTDB taxonomy): Bacteria > Actinomycetota > Actinomycetes > Propionibacteriales > Propionibacteriaceae > Microlunatus. The sequence continues at coordinate 46,234 of CAWFJC010000016.1, read as the reverse complement.
CGGCGTCGAGCCGCACTGGCGGGTAGAGCCGCGCGCCGGCGCCACGCGCAAAGGCAGCACGTACGCCAGCGGGCGTCTCGACGATGACGCCCGTGTCACCGTTGTAGAGCGACATCTCGTAATCATTCGCGGTAACAAGGAGCGGACGTCCTACGTACCATTCACCCTCCTCGCCGTAACCGGGAATGGACTCGGCCAGCCAGCGCTCGACCTCGAAACCCCAGCGCAGCACGCCGTACGGTCCGCGCCGATGCGCGCACAGCAGACGATGCCGGTCCAGAGCAGCCAGCGCACCAGGAATGTCTCCCGTACGCGCGGCTTCCAGCATGTCCACACCGGCCCGGCGTACCTGGGCTGCCATGTCGGCCAGGAGTCCCGACGACGCCGCGGTCGGGTCAGATTCAAGATCAACTTCACGAAACTGCACGTCGTTTGCCCCGGCGCGGAGCACGGCGATGGCCGCATCGGGATCGGCCGCCCGTATTGCTTTCGCGAGCTCATTGATGGATCCGCCGAACCGCCAGGTATGCGTCAGCTGCACGACGCCGTGCACTGGCGGAGTCTCGCCACGGGTGATCAGGCGCAGCTCGACCAGCTGCCGTCCAAGATCAGCTTCGGGTACGCCGGGGGCTCGCGCGATGTCGGCCAGCACGGCACCAGCCTCGACCGACGAAAGCTGATCCGGGTCGCCCACCAGCACCAAACGGGCGCTCGGACGTACTGCCTCGAGCAGCCGGGACATCATCGTCAGCGAGACCATCGACATCTCATCCACGATCACTACGTCATGCGGCAGCGGATTGCTGGCGTCATGCCGGAATCGGCTTCGGCTGGACGGCAGCCAGCCCAGCAACCGATGCAGCGTTGATGCGCTGAGATCGCCCAGTCGTTGCTGGTCATCTGGCGAGAGCTCCGCCGTGGCGGCTCGAACGGCCTCCTCCAGTCGGGCGGCAGCCTTTCCCGTCGGCGCAGCCAGCGCAATGCGCAGCTCGGGTCCAGGCTGATCGCGCAGCAGTGCGAGCAGCCTGGCCACAGTCGTCGTCTTGCCGGTGCCCGGACCACCCGCAAGAACGCTGACCCTGCCGAGTGCGCTGACGGCAGCCGCCAGCTGCTGGCGGTCCGCTTCATCGGCGTCCAAGCCTTCGTGGTCGAACAATCTGCGCAAGGCTGTCGACAGCCGTGAAAGGTCGATCTCGGGGGCCGGCGCAGCGAAACGGCGCTGCAGCTGGACGCGAACCAGCTCCTCTTGTTGCCAGTACCGCTCCAGATAGAGCAGCCCGTTCGCCAGCCGCAGCGGCCGGCCACCCGGCTTGGCAGCTCCATCAGCCAGCAATGGGCTCCTTGCGCATGCCTGACTCCAGGCGTCTGGGTCTGGCCACGGCAGCTCGGCAATGTCGATCGCGGACTCCGCCTCATCGAAGGCCGTAGCGTGCACCGTGCCGAGATCGATACAGACTGACCCGTTGCGGAGCGCGCGGACTGTTAGCGCCAGGGCGAGACGAACGTTCTCGTCGGATTCCCCGCCGATGCGGCACACCGTCTCAGCGGTGTGCACGTCGGCGGGATTGAGGACGCCGGCCAGGCTGAACGGCGCCAAGAGGCCAGCAGCATGCTGCGGCATGAGCTCGGATCGCACGGGCGTGATCATTGCGAGACCCCATCGAGGAGGGCCGACAACTCGACGACCAGCGACGTTGGCGGCTGCCAGCTGAAGACCCCACACGGCACGCCGCCTACGCGCGGCGTTTCCGGCCCGGCCATGCCACGTACGAAGAGGTAGAGAACGCCGCCGAGATGAACCGCCGGATCGTAGCCGGGTTGCCGCCAACGCAGCATCCGGTGTACGGCCACCGCGTACAGCAGCGCCTGGAGCGGGTAGTGCGCGCTCATCATCGCCTCTGCCATTCGTGCGGGCGTGTAGTCACCGATGGTCAGCGTCTCCCCGTCGAGCGCCCCCAACCAGTTCGTCTTGTAGTCCACCACCAGGTAGCGCGGCTGATCCCCGCGCCAGATTCGGAGCACGGCGTCGATACTGCCGGTCAGGTAACCCCGGAGGACCTGCGAGGCCAGAGTCGGGTCCTCGAGCAAATCCGGGTAAGCCGCTAGGGGGTGTGATCCATCGAGGTGACGGCGGAGCAGCGGGCCTACCAAGCCCAGCGTGACCTCGGCGTTGGTCATATCGCCTCCGGCGAGCGGGTACTCGAAGCCCAGCTCGACGAGCCGGTCGCTGCGAGAGATGTCAGTGAGCCGCTTCTCATCCGCCAGCGGTCCCAGTGGCGTACGGAAAGCCGGAAGCATCGCAATCGCCAGCTCATCAGCCGTCATCGCCGCGGCCTGACCCTGGGCCAAGGTCGCCACACACGCCTCGCGTAGCGCCTCCGGCAGGTCCTCAACGGTCGGCTCGACGAGCTCGAACACCGCATGCACAGCCGTTCCGAATTCGATGCCAGACGGCAGCTGGTGCATCGGCGACGGCTGATCGAGGCCGGTTGGGATGACGTCCGCTCCGCCCTCGGCGGGCGTCACCGTCGAAGCGTCCGGAACCGACTCGTCATCCTCTCGTTTGAGATCAGGCTCGCTGCCTACGGCCGGGGTGGATGTGTCAGCACCGTGCACGGCCGCGGTGAGTGCGGAGTAGGACGTCCGCCGCCACGCCAGATCCAGCTCACGGTCAAAAGTGCGTACGGCGAGCGCAGGCCGGGGCTCCACGATCGCCCGCCATTCCGTCAGCTCACGCTGGGTCATCTCTTCGATGCTGAATCCCGGACCAAGCTCGCGGCTGCCAAAAGGATCGCCATCCAGCGGGTATGTCGCTCTCGGAATCGGCGGATCACCTGGGCGACGAGAGGCAAAGCGCTGTAGCGCCGAACCCGGTGTGTTGTACGACGGTGCCCACCAGGTCACCACCTGGGATCGCGCTCGAGTCAGGGCGACGTAGAGAAGCCGCAGGTCCTCGCCGGCCTCTTCATCGCGATAGCGCGAGAATCGCTCCGGCCGCCCAGGACCGTTGCGACCACCGACATCGAGCACGCACTCTCCGCTACTGCGTGCCGTCGGTTCATGAAGCCTGAGAATGCGACCCTCATCGGAACCATTGGCATGCCGATCCCACGCGTCCGGCAGGTAGACAATTGGAAACTCCAAGCCCTTACTGCGGTGCACGGTCAAGATCGTGACCGCCTTGGCGTCGGTCTCCAGCCGTCGCGTGACCTCTGACATGCCATTGCGGTGGGCCTCGCTGATCCGAGCTCGCAGCCATTCGACAAGGGCACTGACGCCGAGTTGAGCCGACGACATCGCCGCATGCAAGCTCTGGCCGAGATGGCGCAGGTCGGTCAACATCCGCTCCCCGCCCTGCAGACTCAACAGCCTTTCCGGAACACGCTCATCTGCAGTCGCGGCCTCCAGCAGAGCGGCGACACCACGGCTTTCCAACACCTTCCCCCACCCGCGGACTCGTTGGGTGAGCTCGATCAACGAGTCATCACTGGCTGCAACCAAGTCGCGAAATGTCCAGCCGAAGAAGCACGTCAAAGCAGCCTGCCGGACCGTTTGTTGCCGGGTCTGCTCCAGGGCGAGCAGCAGAGTGAGCCAGTCCTGGGCCATCGGCGACGTGAATACGGAGCTGGCGCCGAACATCACCGCCGGCACTCCCGCGGATACCAGCCTGTCCCGGATCTCTTCGCCGCGCTGATTTTTGCGCACCAGCACGGCAACGTCGGACGGCACCAGGGCACGGGCGTAGTCGCCCTCGATCAACTCCATGCCGGAACCCAGCAAGGCGGTGATGTCGGCAACGAGATCGTCAGCGATTCTGGGCCGGATGCTCGAGACGCTCGGTACGTGATCGTCACCAGCCTCGTGCCGCATGAACCGCACCCGGATCGGCGCCGAGACCCGTTGATCAGCGGCTAGCAGTCGGCGCGCCATATGTTCTGCCGTGACCGGGCGTACGGCAATCCGCTCATCTCCAAGCGCGGCGTCTCCCATCAGCACATCCAGCGCGTCAACCAACGCCTGGTCGCTGCGGCGATTGACGACCAGGCTCCTGACCTGGTCTGCCTGATCTATCGCGTCGAGATAGCTGAAGACGTCGGCGCCGCGGAAGGCGTAGATCGCCTGCTTGGGGTCGCCGATCAAGATCAACATGCAGTGCTGGTGAAACGCCCGACGCAGAATCTCCCACTGGACCGGGTCGGTGTCTTGGAACTCATCGACCATGACGATGCGGTACCGCTGCCGCAGTCGCTCGGCCGCAGCCGGTCCGTACTCGGGATCGGCCAACGCGTCGCGGAGCCGGGTCAGCATGTCGTCGTAGGTGAACAAGTTGGCCGCGCGTTTCCGCCGCTCCACCTCTTCCCGTACGGCTGAAGCGAACCTGACCCGCTCGCTGCTCCCCGTCGGATCGTCCGAACCCAGCCCAGCCGGCACCAGTCGGGCGTGCCTGGCCTCGACCGCCTGATTCGCCACGTCCAGCGCCTCGTCGTAGCTCATCGGCGGTGCGCCGTTGGCGGCATAACGGCGCAAGTACAGGTCGGTGGTCACTTCACGCGTCAGGTCCGTCAGGTGCTCGACGATCGTGGCATGTGGCTCCCGATCACCCAATACCCCGAGACCGTCGAGCATCTGCAAACAGAACTCATGCGTAGTCGCAATGGTTGCAGCATCGAAGTCCGCAAGGGCCCGTGATACTCGGGCGCGACGACGCCGTAGTTCGTCCATGTCGCCGGTACAGATGAAGGCGTCAAGATCGCTGAGCGGCTTGTGTGGCTCACCCTGTCGGACCGCTGCGGCGAGGCTGTCCTCGACCGACACGAGGCGCTCGCGTACTCGAAGCCGCAGCTCATTGGTCGCCATGCGTCCGAAGGTGACCAGCAACATCTGGTTGAGGTCGGCGACCCCCTCGGCGATCACCCGCGCCGTGAGCGCGGCGACGGTGTAGGTCTTGCCGGTGCCCGCACTGGCCTCGAGCACGGTGGTACCGCTCGGCAGCTCGCCGTAGATGTCGAAGGGAGGCCGGTCGCTGATCATCGCAGATCCTCGACCGAGAGCAGCGGTTGGAACACGCGTCGCGCGAGAGTTCCGAATCGGCTACGTTCCCTAAGGCCGCCACGCTCTTCACCGGGGATCGGCTCCTGGGCAAGCAAGTCGTCCAAGCTCGCTTTCGCCCCGAAGAATCGCTCGTACGCCTCGTCGCGGTCCTCGAGCCACAGCTTGTCGAGCTGTTTTCGGTACAGCTCGGGCTGTCGGTCGCGAAAGCGCAGGGCCGCGTACTCGGCCGAGGTCTTCGCAGCGAAAGGGATCGGCTCGCGTAATCCGGTCGCTCGCAGGTCGATGAGGTCGGCCAAGACTGTGCTAGCCCAGGTCGAGTGAATGGCTCGCAAGTGCGAGCAGCCACCCCGCCCGATGGACACGACCTGCCAGGCTCGGCTCGGATCATGGACGGTCAATGCCAGCAGCTCGAGCCAGGCCTGTAGTCGGTGTCGTGGAGCCAGTTTGGAGAAGCTGACATGAACCACCGAATCGCCGACGACCCCGCTCGACTGTGCCGGTCAGCCGCCGATCTCCCAGCCTCGGCCAGCACCTCGTACGGTACGGGTTGCTCGGTGAGGAAGGGCCGTGCCGTTTCTACCAGCTGCTCGACCTGGTTGGTGATCTCCTGGATGGCCATCTGGCCCAGGCCACGAGGTGGGAGATAGCCGCGCCGCCACTCGGCATCGATCAGCGAGGTAGATTCCTGGCCGGCAAGGCGGAGCCGTAACAGCCGCTCGCCGATGCTCCAGCTGTCCAGCCCGGTGAGTCGTACCGGAATTTGCTCATCTGGCTTCTCGTCAGGCCGAGTGAGCCATAGTGCGGCCCGTTCGTACATGAGAGCACGGATCGGATGGTTGAAGAACCGAACCAGGTCGGCCAGGCTGACCAGTTCCTCGTCATCGCGAGCCGGCAATGTCTCGTCACCAAAGATGCGCACCGCGGGGCGCCGCTCCCGCGAGGCGGCCCGGACCGCCCGCAGGCTGGCGCGATCAAAACTGAACGGGCGCGGCGCCGCCAACCCCTCGGGAGCGAAGTTCGACGCGTCGAAGGGCTGCAACGGATGCCGCATGGTGATCTTGGTACGTATCGGCTCACCGTCCTCGGTGCGCGCCGTGCCGTTCAGGGCATCAAGCAGCTCACCGATCGGAACCGCAGGTGGAATATTCGAGCCCGACCGGGGATCGGCGCCCGCGAAGATCACGACCAGCCGCTCGCGGGCCGACATGATCGCGTCCAACAGCAGTTGGCGATCTTCGCTTCGTACATCGTGGTCGCCGATCCATTCGTCGTCGCCGATGATGTTGTCGCCATCGGGTTCGGGTCGTCGCGGAAACACGCCATCGTCAACCCCGAGCAGACAGACGACCCGATGAGGTACCGATCGCATCGGCAGCATGGTGCAGACGGTCAAGGTGCCGGTACGAAAGTTCGCTCGACTGGCCCGTCCGCGAAACGCGTCGCCCAGCAGCTCCGAGATCTCGGCAAGGTTCAGCACGACGTCATCGGCCTCTTCGGTGCCCAAACCAAGATCACCGAGCTCGCGGTATGCGTGGCTGAGCTGCCATGCGTCGCCCGGTAAGACTGAACTCAGCATCTCGATCGCTTGCTTGAACAGCTCGACCCATGCCGTGATGGGGTGGGGCGCGTTGCACGCCTCGATCAGCATCTTGACCCGGTCCACCAGCTCCGCCAGTCGCCCGACAAGATCAACGTCGCCGGCATCGACATCGTCAAGCGGCAGGGTGGTTCCGATGAAGTGCTGGTCGGTCTCATCCATCGTCACCCCGAGCAGCAGTCGCTCGAGCCCGGCCGCCCAGGTGTTCTGCCGAAACTCTCCCATCTCAAATCGACGGCGATGTGCGGCGTCGAATCCCCAGCGAACGCCGGCACGTAGCACCAGATCGTGCAGCCGCTCCAGATCGTCCTGGCTGAAGCCAAATTTCCGCGCCACCGGCGGAGCGGCGCACAAGTCCAGCAACGCGCTGGCCTCCACACGTGAGTCGGCGAGTGCGACGAGCCGGCTGACGAGCGCGAGCAAGGGGTTGACCTGCCGTATTGAGCGATCGGCCAGCCGCACCCGCAGGCGATGGCCAGGATGCTCGGCCGGGGTTTCTGGCGTGTCCAGACCAAATGAGGCGGCGATCAGCGGCGCGAACTTTTCGATGTCAGGGCACATCACGACGATGTCCCGCGGCTCCAGCGTGGGATCGTCGGCGAGCAGTCCGACGAGCACCTCTCGCAACACTTCCACTTGGCGATCAGGGCCATGGCATGCGTGGAATTGCACGCTTCGGTCGGCCGGCTCGAGCACCGGCAGCTCGTGCTGTGGGAGCGGCGCGCGATTCTCGGCCACATCGGCTTGCAGCCACCCGAGCAGGGTTGCCGGCGCGCTGGACTCGACTGGCTCGTAGTGCAGATCCGTGGCATTCGGACTGGTGGCGATGAGAGCGAGCTGAAGTTCGGCGGCGTCGCGGCCCAGGTAGGCGAGCAGCCGATGATCAACGACGCTGGTGTCACTGTTGCGTCGCGGTGGCTGGCTCGGCTGCAGACCGTCGGTCCGCGCTGCGGCTTTGACGCGATCCCACAGCCCGGGGGAGGGGTGGGTCAGCCACAGATGTACGTCGCGATGGTCAGCAAGTGCCGAAAGCACCAGCAGATGGTCAGGATCCAGCCGGGTCGCGCCAAAGATCGACACGCGTTGCGGAAGGTCGCTGCTCTCCGGTTCCAGCCGCAGTCTTGCTATGGCGGCCTGCATACGTTCCGCCGGGCTCGGCGCGTCGATCTCATCGCGAAGCCGACGCCACAGCTCGGCCTGCCACGCTCGATCTTCCGCTAGCGGGGACCCCGTCGCATCGACATCTCGGCCTCGGACCCAACTCTCGATCATCGCCGGCCGGGTCGCCGCGTACCTGGCGAAGATGTCGGCGAGATGCCGCGCTGTCGACCAGCGGCGTCCGCCTCGGATCGCGTCCGGATGGGTGACGGCACCGTTGCCGCGGAGGTGATGCCACAGCACCGCTGCCCAAGCCTCACCGCGGCAACTGTCAATGACCCGAAGCAGCGGCCATACCACGCGGTGCGGCCGCCAGGGATCGATGTCGTCGGCGGCCGCGTTCCCTGCCAATGCCCGCGCCACGAGCCGCCGCGGTGAAGGAAAGGCGACGCCGACGCATACTCCGTCGCTGCGACCAGGCGCGGCTCCAAGCCGCTGCGCGAGGCCCTGGGACAGCCAGCGCTCCACCCCTCGCGTAGGCACGCTGATGATCTCCGTCGCAAACGCGTCAGGCAGCGGATTACTGAGCAGATCCCCGAGGGCAATGACCAATCGGTCGGCACGCTCGGCGCGATGAAGGTAGAGCGTCATGGTCGCGGTACACACTAAGGCGGCCAACTGACATCGCGCGGCGCCTTTGCGCGAACGTAGCCTCAACCCGACATCCAAAGTGGAGACGTTCCCGCGGGAACGTCTCCACCCCAATCGAGGCTAATGCGAGACTTCGCCGCATCAAGCTCCCAACCAAGATCACCAATTCCGAGACCAAGAGCCGTGAGATAGAGCCATCCGGATGTGGATGAACCCAAGGATGTCGGCGATGGCCCTTATGGTGTCCGTGTGTCCGCAGCCCTGACCCGAGCACTGGTCTCACCCGACGCGCTGCTGGATGATCTTGACCCGGAGCAGCGACAGGTCGCGACCGCGCTGACCGGGCCTGTCGCCGTGATCGCTGGAGCCGGCACCGGCAAGACCCGCGCCATCACCTATCGGATCGCATACGGCGTTGCCACCGGCGTCTACAACCCCACGTCCGTGCTCGCGGTTACGTTCACCACTCGCGCCGCCGGTGAGTTGCGCGGTCGGTTGCAGCAATTAGGTGCCCACGGCGTACAAGCGCGGACATTTCATTCCGCCGCACTGCGGCAGGCCCAGTATTTCTGGCCACGGGTGTATGGCGGTGATCTGCCGCCGGTGCTCGACAACCGGATGAGCTTGGTCGCCGAAGCGGCGAGCCGGCTCCGAGTCAGGGTTGACACACCAAGTTTGCGGGACCTTGTCTCCGAGATCTCCTGGGCCAAGGTGAGCAACGTCACGGCCGAGGACTATCCGCGCTTGGCTGCTCGACACAACCGCCAGATCGCCTCCTTCGATTCCGAGACGGTGTCGCGGGTCTTCGCGGCGTACGAGCAAGCCAAGCACGACCGCACGCGGATCGACTTCGAAGACATCTTGCTATGTGCCGCCGCACTGATATCAGAGCGTCCCGAGATCGCGGAAACGATTCGCCGCACCTATCGCCATCTCGTGGTCGATGAGTATCAAGACGTGAGTCCGCTGCAAGAGGCGCTGCTGAACCTCTGGCGTGGCGAGCGGTCCGAGTTGTGCGTGGTGGGCGACCCGGCGCAAACAATCCACTCTTTCGCCGGTGCCCAGGCGAGCTATCTCACCGAGTTCGGTCAACGCTTCCCGCAGGCGACCGTGATTCGATTGGTGCGCGACTACCGCTCGACACCGCAGGTTGTCCGATGCGCCAATTCGATCATGGCTACGGCCGGCGACGCGGAGAGATCGACGAGCACGGCCTTCCGGCCGGTCACGCTGCAAGCCCAGCAGCCCGCCGGACCCGAGGTCGAATTCGTCGAGTCAGCCGAGGAGTCGGCCGAGGCGGCCGCGATCGCGGACTGGATCGTCCAACAAGCCGCGAGCGGCGTCGAATTTCGAGACATCGCCGTACTTTTTCGTATTAATGCTCAATCGCCTGCTATCGAGCAGGCGATGGCCGACCGCAACCTTCCCTATCTGGTACGCGGCGGGGAGCGCTTCTATGAGCGGCCCGAGGTGCGCCAAGCCTTGCTGTCGCTACGCACTACGGCACGCGACATAGCCGCCGCGGGGCGAGGCAGCGCAGTAGCGCAGATGAAGGAAGTGCTCATCGCCTTGGGCTGGACGCAGCAGCCGCCCGAAGGAGGCGGAGCAGTGCGCGAACGGTGGGAGTCGCTCGCCGCGCTGCTGAGCGTGGCCGAAGACCTGGAGGCCGGGACCGGCATCTCAACAGACGGTTCCGAACCACCCCTCACCCTCGGGGACATCTCGGCCGAGTTGGACCGGCGCGCCGAGGCGCAACATATTCCGGCCGCGCAGGGCGTCACGGTCTGCACGCTGCACTCGGCAAAAGGCTTGGAGTGGGACGCGGTGGCGCTGTTGGGTATTCACGAGGGGTCGATGCCGTTCGTCCTCGCCAGTTCGGCCGAGCAGATCGATGAGGAACAGCGGCTGCTCTACGTCGGGATCACCCGTGCCCGCCGACTGCTTCGCATCTCCTGGTCGCGTACCCGAAACGGCAATGGTCACCCTCGTACGCCGTCCCGCTTCCTTCAGCCGGTGCTGCCCGACTCACTCCAGGCACCCGCCCGCAAACGGGGATCCGCTCGGCGCAGTCGGCACTCAGCGCTGTCGTTGCACTGCCGATCCTGCGGCCGATCGCTGACCGATGCCGCGGAGCGCAAGATCGGCAGACACCTCGGGTGTCCGGCTACCTACGACGAGCGAACCATGGCCATGCTCAAAGAGTGGCGGCGTCAAGAGGCGGCTGAGGCGAAACTTCCTGCCTACTGCGTGTTCACCGATGCGACACTGATCGCCATTGCCGAGGCGCGACCGGACAACCTGGCGGATTTGATCAAGGTCCAAGGGCTCGGTCGGACCAAGGCCGACAAATACGGCGAGCACGTGCTGGCGATCATCGGCACCGAAGCCGACCGTACAAGATCATCTTTGTGATATCTCCCGGCTGCGAGCAACATCGCCCGATGCGCGAGCAGGAGCCCACAAAATTTCCACAAAAAAGTGTTTGCGTCGGTCTGCGATACTCCCCTAGGGTTAACAAGGACCTTTACGCTCGGCCGAGCAGAAGGCCGCCAATCCCAGCCCGACATGCACGAGAGGAGGAGTCCGGTGCTCATTGATCAGATTAGCGACACACGCACTGTTCAGCTGACATTGCCCGAGCTCCAGCTGTCCTTGCGTGCGCTCATGCCGGATACGGCTGTCGTCACTCACCTCTCGACAAGCTCACAGCGCATGAGGACGCGGGCCCATCTCCGCCATCGGATGATCAACCGGACCAACTGGCGCGGAATGGGCGAGGTCTGTGTCCAAAGCATCGAGGCTGCAGCCGCAGCACAAGGCGGACGTAACGCCGGACCTGGCGCGTACGACGTCACCGATAGCAAGTTTTCGACCAGCATGGGACCACCTTCCTGTAGTCCGCCGGTGTAGTTAGCACCGACAGCCTCCAGGGCCGTGGCTCCCAGAACCGGGATCCACGGCCTTCGTGTTTCCCGGCCCGATTCGAGGGGCCTCATGCCGGGCACCTCAAGATCAGAAAAGTAGGCCGACATGTATGACGCAGGAGGTGGCCCGATGGTCGTTCCCCGGAAGGGGCGGTTGGGCGTCGCCGAGCTGCCCTGTCGTTTGGTGAATCCGGACCTGTTCTTCGCCGAGGCGCCCGCCGATGTGGAGGTTGCCAAGGCGCTCTGTGTGGACTGCCCGATCCGTGAGGCGTGTCTGGCTGGCGCGCTGCAGCGGCGCGAGCCTTGGGGCGTTTGGGGCGGACAGCTGTTCGTGGCCGGTGCCGTCGTGGCGCACAAGCGGCCCAGGGGTCGTCCGCGCAAGTACCCGATCGCTGAGCCGTTTGCTCCTGCCGCTAAGGACGAAGCGGCGGCATGACGTGCGGCACCGAGCTGTGAGCCTCAGCATGATGCGCGAGCAGCGGACAACACCGAGCTGCGAGCGTCGGAAATCGCGCGCCCGATGATCGGAGGAGCGATGAGCGAACACGCTTTTCGTTCGCGAAGAGTGACGACGACAGCGGATCTCCAGTGCGCGATGCGCGAGCAGCGGACAACACTGCGCCGACGCAAGAAATTACGGCGATTCTCCCGTGTTACGGAGCAGTGTCCCGATAACATCAGCGATGTTTTGAGCTGCTTACGCCTCGCGACGCTCGCGGCTCAGAACACGGCTTGCATCACCAAAATGCGGCACAGCCTTGAGGCTCCCCTACGGGTCGACCGTGGAGTCCTGGCTACCCCGGCCAAGCGCGTGCCCGCGACCTAGCCCCATGCTGTGCCGCGTGTTGGTGATGCAAGCCGGCCCTTTTTGATGGGAGCCGCGCGCAGCGCCGCTACGCCTCCGCGGCGTAGCCGGGCAGAAACTCCTCGAGTACCTTGCCAAAGGCTGCCTTGGCATTGAGTTGCGACAAGACGGCCAGGCCTCCCAGCCAAACCCGGTGGATGAGGAGATAGCTCGGTGGCAGGTTCAATTTCATCGCTACGCCGCCCGACGCATGAGGGTCGCGTACCCGGATGAACTGCTGCCGCATCCAGTCGCGATTGAACTGGAACTCCGGCACTGCAGCTGGCTCCACGAACGGACCCAGATAGTCGAGCAGATCCTCCGCGTCTATCTCGGAGGCGAGAAAGCCTTCCTGACGGAGCCCCTCAGCTACCTGATGAGCATCGCCCTGCTGAGCAATCCTCAAGATTCGGCCCATAGCGGCAGGAAGGCCGTCGGGGAGGCGCGCAACCAGACCAAAGTCGACGACGCCGAGCCGGCCATCCTTGATGAGCTTGAAGTTGCCGGGGTGCGGATCGGCATGCAGCAGACCGACCACGCTCGGGCCCGCGAACAGGAATCGCACGTACCGCAGCGCGGCTGCATTGCGCTTCTTGTCTGTCAGGTTGACAGCCGATGAGAGCGGCGCACCCTCCACCCACTCGCTCACCATGACCTTCGGCGTACTCGCCAGCACCGGGGGGACGTAGAACTCCTTGCTACCGGCGAAGCCAGCCGCTGCCTGCTGCTGCGAGTCAGCCTCGAGGGTGTAATCCAACTCCTCGCTCACGCGGGCGGTGAGCTCGTCCACCAAGGGGGTCACATCCATCCCGCCAGCCAGCGGCGCAAAGACCTTGGAGAGCCGCCCAATCTGCCGCAGATCCGAGCGAAGAGCCTCATCAGCTCCGGGATATTGCACCTTGACCGCAACCGTACGTCCGTCGGACCAGGTGGCCTTGTGCACTTGGCCGATCGATGCTGCCGCCGCGGGTAGCGGGTCGAAATCAGTAAATGAATCGCGCCAACGCGAGCCGAATTCGCGGGCGAGCACGGCGTGCACCCTTGAGGTCGGCATCGGTGGTGCGGCGTCCTGCAGCCGGGAGAGGTGGACCCGATACGGTTCCGCGACCTCCTCCGGCAGCACCGATTCAAACATGCTGAGTGCCTGGCCGAACTTCATTGCGCCGCCCTTGAGATCACCCAGAACTCGGAAGAGCTGCTCGGCTGCCCGTTGCTGAAGCTGCTCGCTCACCTCTTCGGCTGGTGCACCGCCCAAGCGTTTGCCCAGTCCGAGCGTCGCGCGCCCCGCGAAGCCAAGGGGCAGCGAGGCCAGCTTGGCACCGCGGCGAAATGCGGAACGAGCCAGCGAAGAGCCGTCGCTTGCGCCGGGCATATGTCGCTCGACACCGTTGGCTGGCTTCGCCGGCTGGTCACTCATGGCCCCATTCTGTCTGGCTCAGCCAACTGCAGCCGCAATCGGGATGTGCTGCCCAGCGCCGCAGTCGGGTGACGAAGGTTGGCCAGCTGATCTCCAACGTTGCGCCAGCGGATTCGGGCAACTCCCCATGCAGGAACGCCAACACCTGGGCCGCCGCAGTCGAGGCGGCCCAACTACGCAGCGCGGCTGGAGTGGCGATGCGGACGCGAGAGAGCTGTCTGAGCACAGCTGGCCAATGTGGATCCGCGGCACTGCGCGCCAGGTCGGCGCAACGTACGCACGAGGTCTGACCAGCAAGCACCAGCGGTCCTACGCTCACTCCGTTGCCCCAACAGCGGACAATCAGGTGAGGATGGTCGTTACGCAGGAGATGGTCGGTGATCACTCGGTCAGGCTCGGGTTGATCGCAGGCGACGACGGTGAGGTCCACCTGCACCCCTTCTGGCTTCGACCAGTGGCTCAGCGGGAAGACCGTGGTCTCGGCGTCGGCGAGTGCTGATCGGAGTGCCTCGGACCGGGAAGACAGCACGCCAGCTGCCGGGTACAGCGCCAGATCGGTTGGCTCATCGTCGTAGACGTGAAGGGCCCCCAACCCGCTGGCCACAAGCAGCTGAGCGAGTTGGCAGCCGACGGGTCCGGCACCGATCAGCCTGACCGCCAAATTGCTTGCCGAGTCGGCGTACGGCGTCATGTCGCGCTCGGAAAGCAGGCCGGCTGAGGCGAGGGCATCCAATGCTCCTTGGACCTGCGCGGCCGTCAGTCCTGCCGCTCGAGCGGCGCGCCGTACCGCCCTGGTGGGCTGTGATCCGTCAAGCAGATCCAGCAGTGCAGTGAACCCCGCGCCACGGAACACCAAAGCGGCATCTGGGTCGACACCAACCTGCACCTCATCGGCAGCGCGTTGGATCACTGGTGCGTACGGCGCCAGCTGCGGATGCTGGAGCGGCGGGCCGGACCTCACTCGCAATGGGGCTGAGCTCACCCGGCTCAGTGTGTCGTCAGTCGGCGGGCCCTGCCGCGCTATCCACAGTGAGGATTCTGGGCGATCGAAGATCGGCGTACCGCCGCCAAGCGCCGCAGCGCCGATCATGAGGTGCAGCTCGTCTAGACGCGCATCAGGGACGGCCGGCGTACGACCGTCCCTGATGGGATGCTCTGTGTGGTGCTAGACCCTGCCGAGGATGCGGTTCAGGTTGGTGCCGCAAACTGGGCACTTGGCCTTCGCCATCCGGGTGCCTTTGTCGTTGACGTGTACTTCGCCCGAGGCCTCGCGCTTCGCCTTGCACTTCACGCAATAGAACTCGCCGCTGTACGTCTCCGCCATTGCCTTCTCCTTGTTTCGATGTTCGTCCGCACACTGGTCGCAGCTGCGGGACCTCGCGCCATGTCATCGACCGATGACCGGTGGAAACCTCACAGCAACCGGTACCGCGCCAGACGTCACACCGCGTGGACGCCCGTTACTCTACGCGCGCAGGCGCGGAGCGCAGGGCGGAGCCGGAGGAAAAGATGGCGGAGAACAAAAGACGAAACCTCCAGGGACATCGGGATCGCTAGCCTTCCCCTGCGAGCGTGCCGACCATCTGGAGGTTTCGTGGTCGGAACGTTATCCGCGGCCGAGGCCGCCGTCAAACGGTTCTGACAAATTCACTTTCCACAAAATGTGGACAAATCTGTGGAAACGATGTGCACCGATCATGGGTCCTTTGTGGACCAAAGTCATGATCGGATCACCGTACGGCGTGGCCCATGTGGAAACCTGTTGCACAGTGGTCTCATCCAATTAGTTTGGCTATATATCGCCCACTCTCAAGTGTTGATTCAGGCTTACTCCCTCGAGCCTCCGAGCACCGGTGTCGAAACCTACGTGCACGTGGGTTTCGCTCGCATTGCACGGGTTGCTACCCGTGCACATCGCCAACAAACTGTGCAGAGCGTTGGGCGGCGACGCCGTTCACCGGCAGGTAAGTTGGCTCGTGCTAGCCAAGAAAGGACGCCGTGAGTCAGCCACGATTGCCACTGTCGGAGTCCGGGACAACGATGAGGCCAAATCGCGAGGTCCAACGGCCAAGACGGCCAAAAAGCACAAAGTCAACCGGGGTGGCCCGCACCGAATCTAGCCCCCGGGTGGAAGTGCGGCGAAGCAGTCGTCGTACCCGCACCGTGACCGCCTACCGGGAGCGGGACACCATCGTCGTAGTCATTCCACAGCGCATGTCGAAGGCCGACGAGCAGACCTTCGTACGCGATATGGTCCAGAAGGTTCTCGCCCGCGAAGCGCGGGCATTGGCCCCCCAGGGCGACGAAGAGCTCGCAATACGAGCTCATCACCTGGCAGTGACCTACCTCGCGCCGGCCGTCGACCAGCTGCCACTGCCAGCCGGCGTTTTCTGGGTGACCAACCAGCAACAGCGTTGGGGTTCGTGTACGCCAAGCACGGGTCTCATCAGGCTTTCTCACCGTCTGCAGCCGATGCCGGCGTGGGTCGTCGACTATGTGCTGCTCCATGAACTGGCCCACCTCGTTGAGCCGACACACTCCGATCGTTTCTGGCGGCTCGTCAGCCGTTATCCGGCTGCCGAAAAGGCCAAGGGTTATCTGGAGGGGTATGTGGCCGGCAAGGGTCGGCAAGGCGAAGAATCAGATGTCGACTGAGCCGGCGGCCCGGCACCGGGCGGCAGTCGTACTAGCGCGCTATGACGCCTCCTCAGCGGCGCCTGAGGGTATTGCACCCGACGCATTTGCAGCGGCCTGCCTCCTCGACTCCTATGAGGTGCTGGCCGACCTGATCGGGGTGCAATCCGGGATTGCTGGGCCCCCTGAGGTCGCCGAGCTGCTGTGGCCTGGAGCTTTGCAGCTGCCGGCCGACATCACCGTACGCGCCATCGCGGGTCAGCTAAGCGGACAGACCGACGAACTGGTCGTGGTACCAGCCGACGTTCCTGACCTTCCGGGTCTGGTTCTTGCCAAGCTGTTCAAGGTCTTGCATCGGACAGACATTGCTATCGCACCGGAACGTAGCGGAGCAGGCTGCGTCGCGATCGGCGTCTCGCTTCCGTTGGCGGAATGGATCCCGGACGACGCGTTCGATCTCGACCACAATCCGTTTGCCCGCCTCAGCGCTATCGCTCCCCGAAAGAGCCGATGCGCGCTTGCGCCGACCTGGCATCGGCTGCGGACGCCCGCCGACGTGACACGGCTTGATCCCGGCCTTGAGGGTTGGGAGGAGACGAGGGCGCTGCTCGCGGGTGACGCGGTAGCCAGCGAGTGATGGACACGCCCCCGGCCGGAGAATCGACGCACGGGGACGCCGCGGAAACCCTGGCCGATCGCTTTCGGGCACATGCCGACGACGCCCAACATCTCTACGGGTATGCCCTCCGCGGCATGGCCGATGATTGGGAGACTGGCGGCCCGGTTCGGATGGCCTGCAGAGGATACGAGAACGCTCCACGCGGGGCAGTCATTCATCTTCGGCTGCTCGCTGGCGTGTTTCGGCTGGTGCTGACCGGTCGGGCTCCCGAACTGGTCGCGTTCTATCCGTGCCTTGGGGGCAGCGCACCGGCCTCGCAGGCATGGCCAGTGATGCGCGAAGTGATCGGCGCGCATGTCGGTGAGATGCACGCCGCCCTCGCCATCCCGCCGCAGACCAACGAGGTGGGTCGATCTGCTGCGTTGCTGGCCGGTCTCTTTGATCTTGTCGCAGTGTCCGGCGTAAGGCGTATCCGACTGCTAGAGGTAGGTGCGAGTGCGGGCCTGAACCTGCTGCTCGACCGCTATGCATATCGCGGTGACTCCTGGCAGTTCGGCTTTGCCGATTCCACTGTTCAGTTCATCGATCCCATTGAGGGCCCGGTGCAACCTGAGCACTTCGTGATCACTGACCGAGCCGGGTGCGACCTGCACCCGGTGGACGCCACGTCGACCGAGGGCAGGTTGCTGCTGACGTCGTTCGTCTGGCCCTTCGACCTGGATCGTCACAAGCGGCTCAGCTTGGCGCTGGCAATCGCGGCCATGCATCCGGTGCCCATCGACAAAGCGTCGGCAGGCCGTTGGTTGCGCGCTGCGCTGACAGACGAGCTGGATGGACTCCCGGTTGTCTGGCACTCAGTCACCCAGATGTATTGGCCGCGCGATGAGATGAGCGACGTTGAGGAGATCTTGTCGCGCTACGGCGCGCGACACCTGCTCGGCGAGGTGAGTCTGGAGTATGCCGCAGATGGTCCGCGAGGCGGCAAGCCCGAGCTGCGTACGCGGCTGTGGAACTCGGGTTCCGGCGGCTCGCTTCGGGAACGCAGACTCGGCATCGCACATGACCACGGAATCCCCGTCACACTCGAAAGCAGTTGAATTTGCCGTAGCGGGGGAGCGCGTAATTGCCGGCTACCAGCCAAGCCGTGCGCTCGCAGCGCGTACCAGCGCACTCACCGAGTGGTCCACATCAGGCAGTTGATCATGAGGGAACCACCGGATATCGAGTGACTCCGGGCAGATGTCCGGGATGACTAGATGATCCGCGCGTACGAGAAATTGCACATCGAGGTGATAGGTGGGCCGAACCGAGCCGCAAGGGACCTCATGCCTGGACAGCAGGAGCGGATTCGGATCGAGCGCGAGATCGACGAGCCCGCTCTCTTCGTTCGCCTCCCGAAGGGCGGCGGCTTCTAAGGTGGGATCAGTGCGCTCGATGTGACCGCCGGTCTGTAGCCAGCGTCTGATCCGCGCGTGCAGTATCAGCAGCACCTTGCCGTCGGACGCCGCACAAATCAGCGAGCTGGCGGTCAGATGAGCACCGAGGCAGCCCCGCGACCAGCCGTTGGACTGCTTCACAAGATGATCAAGAAAATACCGCCGCAATTGATCTTGCTCAGCGTCGGGTGCCAACCAGCTTCGCAAGGTCTGGCGACAACTCAGCTCCAGAGCTGCCGTCGGCGACTCGACTATTCGGATTTCTCGTCGCCTTCGGTGCCCTCACCCTTGAGAAGCTCCTCGAGCGCGGCGTCGAAGTCCGCGCTTTGGCCGCCCTCCGTGCGCGCCTCGCCGGCGACAAAGCCCAGCGGATCATCAAGATCAGCCGACGTGGGTATCAGGTCGGGATGCGACCAGACAGAGTCTCGACCCTCCATCCCGCGAGCGTCGCGCAGCGCCGCCCACAAGTTGGCGGCATCCCGCATCCGCCGTGGCCGCAACTCAAGACCAACGAGGGTTGCGAACGTCTCCTCGGCTGGACCCCCGGTCGCTCGAGCGCGACGTACCGCCTCGGCCAAGGCAGGTGCTGAGGGCATCCGTTCCACTGTTGCCTGCGTGACCACGTCGTCCACCCAACCTTCGACAAGAGCCAGCATCGTCTCCAACCGCCGTAACGTGGCCAACTGCTCGGGCGTCTTTTGTGGCTCGAATAGCCCTCCTTCCAGCGAGGAACTCAGTTCCTCCAGATTGCTGGGATCGAGCTGGCCAACGGCCTGCTCCAACGCGGAGGTGTCGATGGTGATGCCACTCGCATACTGCTCAACCAAGGTGAGCATCTGGGCTCGCAACCAACCCGCCGAGGCGAAGAGGCGTTGCCGGGCGCATTCCCGCAACGCGAGATAGAGCGTGACGTCGGAGCTCGATTGCTCGAGGCCGTCGCCGAATGCCTTGATATTGGTCGGTAGCAGTGCGACATGTCCGGGTTCACTCAGCGGCAAGCCGATGTCGGTCGCGCCGACCACTTCGGTCGCCAGCTGACCTAAGCCCTGGCCCAGCTGGAGACCAAACATGCTCGCTCCAGAGGTGCGCAGCATCGGCCGAAGCATCTGCTCCATGCCGGCCATGCCTGGCAGACCAGTGGCCTCCTCAGTGCCGCCGAAATTCAGTGCGCCTTCCATCGCGTCGGCAATGTGTAACGCCACTGGCTCCACGAGTCGCCGCCACACCGGCATGGTCTGCTCGATCCACTCCGCCCGGCTCCATGCGGCCACGTTGGTACTCACTCGCGGGAACGCGGTCGCCTGATAGAGCCAGACCTCGGCGAGCTCGACGGCATCGGTAACGGCACGCTGCTGGCCCGCATCGGGCGTCGGATCAGGACCCAGCGAGGCAACGGTTTTGCGCGCGGTGTCCTTGGTCACCTCCCAGTTCACGCCCGAACCAGGCTCAGTGGTGCCGCCGCCGAACGCCGAGCCGGCCCCACCGAGCATCGCAAAAGCACTCTGCAACTGGGCGGCCAGCGCATTCATATCCCCACCCGCCAACGACGAGAGGAACGCCTCAAATGGGTTGCTCGGCTCTCCTCCGCCCTTTCCGGACGAGCTTTCCGGGCCCTTCCCGGACCGCCCGGAACCGCCTAGCCGATAGGGCTCGGGTGGATTGTCGCTAGGCGGCGTCTTGTCATCTTCGGGTTGATCGGCCGGATCCGATGTTCGATCCTCGGCCATGTTGACTCCTGACAGGTTGCTGATTCATCGGGAGGTGTAGGCGCAGTGACCGCGCCCACAGCTCTGGGTTGAACTCGTGATTCATTCAACCGTACGCGGGTGACCCCGTCTCGACTCAGCAGCGCACCGGCTGATCGCTAACGGCGTAGGGACCAGACGAAACCGACCACGCGGCGCGCGATCCGGGTGGGCATCTGGGAAAGGGGTACTAAGGTCGATGCGTGCCATCGGACAGTGGTCGGGCGAGGGTTCGCCTCGCCGGCATCAGCGAGTCACCACTTGATGTCGGTCAGGCAATCCGGCTGGTGTCGGGCCCAGCGGTCGGTGGCATTGCGCTGTTCGTCGGCACCGTGCGTAATCACGACCATGGTGCAGAGGTCGCTTCACTCGACTACACCCAACACCCCAGTGCTTCCGAGGTGCTGGGACGATGTGCCGCCGAGGCCGCCGAGTTGCACAATGTCGAATCGATCGCGGTCGAGCACCGCATCGGACGCCTTGAGGTCGGCGACGTTGCCGTAGTGGTGGCTGTCGGTGCCGTTCATCGAGAGGCGGCGCTGGCCGCCTGCGCGCATTTGATCAACACCCTCAAGGCCGAGGTGCCGATCTGGAAGGAACAGCACTTCGCCTCCGGCGATGCTGAGTGGGTGGGTCTGGGAGACGAGGGCGTCGCAGCACGACAACCTCAGGGCGCAGTTGGGTTGCCGTGACCCGCCAAACCTGGACCGCATTCGTCTCGGCACTGGCGTTCATCTGCCTTGCCGTGCTCCTCGTCGTCATCCCGGTGCCCTTTGTCAGCTGGAGTCCCGGCGGAACCCGGGACACTCTCGGCAACGTGGGCAATGAGCCGATGATCAAAGTTCAAGGCATGGATACCTATGCCACGACTGGCCGGCTCGACATGACCATAGTCGCGATCACACCTGCCGATGCCCGGCTCAGCCTGCCCCAAGCGTTGCTGGCCTATTGGCTGCCGCACCGCGATGTGCTGCCGCGCGACGCTGTTTACGCCCCAGGCAAATCGGCCGAAGAAGTGGAAAACGAAGACGCCGACATGATGGAAACAGCGCAAGACGACGCGGTGGTGGCCGCCCTGCGCGCCGATGGGCGGCCGGTCACCGAGATGCCAGCCATCTTTTCGGTCACCGTCGGTGGCCCGGCTCACAAGCTCTTGCTTCCGGGCGATCTGGTGGTTTCTGTCGACGGCGTGGCCACAACCGACGACGATGCGGTGGCCGATGCAATTCGGGCTCACCGAGTTGGTGAAAAAGTAAGGTTCGTGGTCATCCGGAACAAGGTCCAGACCGACGTGACCGTGACCACGGTGGAGTCGAACGTCCAATCCGATGTTCCGGTCGTCGGCATCACCTTGGCCACCGGTTACCGCTACGACCCCAAGATCTCCTTCGACCTCGGCCAGCAGATAGGCGGCCCCAGCGCCGGCCTGGTGTTTGCGCTGGCGATCTATGACAAGATCACCGACGGCCCCCTGCTGGCGGGCCGGCACCTCGCTGGTACCGGAAAGATCACGCCTGATGGGGATGTCCAAGCTATCGGTGGCATTCAGGAAAAGGTTGCGGCGGCCCAAAAGTCCGGCGCCACGGCTTTTTTCGTCCCGGCCGCTAACTGCCGTGATCTGGCCGGGGTGCGTACCCCAATGTCGCTGATCAAGGTCGCCACGCTGGAGGATGCCATCAAGGCCGTGCAGACTCTCAACCGCTCGGGCGACACCAACGCGTTACCGCACTGCTAGATCGGCGAAGAGACGTGGAATCGGGAACTGCCCGCGGTGCAGGCGCATACGCTGACACAAGTGACGTCGCATACGGGCTCAGCCCGTCGAAGCCCCGGTGCCCTTCGACAAGCTCAGGGCATATCACCCACGGGCGGAACCGCCCGGGCCGGCTGGGTCGTTGCCGAGACAACGAGTACGCCGTAGCAGCGGTTGAGGAGAGATGAGAGTTTGAGCAGCCTGCGGGTCGGCCGGCGACGGAGCGCCATTTTGCCGACATTGGTCATCGTCGCGGTCTTGATCGTGGCCTTCGCGATATTCACCAGCGTCTGGACGGACCGTCTGTGGTATGGGTCGTTCGGCTACGCATCGGTGTTCAGCACGATGCTGCTCACCAGGATCGGGCTGTTTGTGGCCTTCGGGCTGATCATGGCGACATGTGTCGTCGCCAATGCAGCCATCGCCTATCGGCTCCGGCCGCGGCTGGGCGTGCAGATGCCGAGCAGCCCGTTGCTCGAACGCTACCGGGAACTGCTGGAGTCCAGATTCGTCTGGGTGCTGGTCGCGATAGGTGTCGTCGTAGGCCTGTTCGCCGGCGGTGCAGCCAGTGGGCGGGCCCTGGAATACCTGGCCTGGCGCAATGCGCAGCCTTTCAACGTCACCGACCCGCGGTTCGGGCTTGACGTCGGGTTCTTCGTCTTCTCGTATCCGTGGTGGCGGTTCGTCTTGTCGTTCGCCTTCGCCGCGCTGGTCTTCAGTGCGATCGTGGCCGCCATCGTGCACTACACCATGGGCGGCTTGCGGTTCAGCGGACCTCGGCGTGGCGGTAGCCGAGCTACCCAGGCACATCTGTCGATCTTGGTCGGCCTGGCCGTCTTGGTGAAAGGCGTGAGTTACTGGTTCGACCAATATGCGTTAGCGATCGACCGCTCCAACCGGTTGTTCACCGGCATTTCGTACACAGCCGATCATGCAACGGTGACCGCCAAGATGATCTTGGCGATTATCGCGGCAATCTGCGCGCTGCTCTTCTTTGTCAACGCGGTGCTGCGCCGCTGGATGGTCCCCACTATCGGGCTGATCTTGTTGTTGCTGTCGGCCATTGTGCTCGGGCTGGTCTATCCAGGCGCGGTGCAGTACTTCAGCGTGCGACCCGACGAGCCGGACAAGGAACGCAGTTATATCAAAGCCAATATCGAAGCCACTCGCGCGGCGTACGGGGTGGACAAGGTAGAGATCACGGACTACTCGGCCAAGACCACGGCCACCGAAGGTCAGCTACGAGCAGATGCCGAGGCGTTGCCCGGCATCCGACTCATCGATCCGAACGTGGTGAGTCCCGCGTACGAGCAGTTGCAGCAAGTGCGTGGCTACTACGCCTTCCCCAAGAACCTCGACGTTGATCGCTACACCATCAACGGCAAGGAGACCGACGCCGTCGTCGCGGTACGCGAAATGGACCTGAGCGGCGTCGAGGACAACTGGAACAACCGGAAAACCGTCTATACGCACGGCTACGGGCTGGTCGCCGCATACGGCAACAAGCGCCAGCCCGGCGGCGAACCGGAGTGGATCGCCAAGGACATCCCTCCGACGGGATTGATCGAAGAGCACGAGCCACGCATCTATTTCGGGGAATTGCAGGGCCAGCGGCCGGATCAGTACTCCATCGTCGGCGCACCGGCCGGCACGCCGCCCATCGAGCTTGATACCCCTGGCGGGGGCGAAGGCGGCAACCCGAAGACCTACACCTACACCGGCAAGGGTGGGGTCAAGATCGGCAGCATGTGGCTGCGGCTCCTCTACGCCGCCAAGTTCGCCGATGTCAACATCCTGCTCTCCGATCGTGTCCACCCCCAATCCAAGATCATTTACGACCGCACGCCGCGGCAGCTGGTGCAGGGCGCCGCGCCATGGCTGAAAGTTGATGGCGATGCGTACCCAGCCGTCGTCGACGGCAGAATCGTCTGGATCGTGGACGGCTACACAACGTCGGACTCCTATCCAAACAGCGAGCGCGTGAACCTGAACGATGTCACCTCCGACGCCCAGACCAGTGCTGGAGGAACCGTGGTGGCGCAGCCGCAGGACGACATCAACTACATGCGCAACTCGGTCAAGGCGGTCGTCGATGCATACGACGGCAGTGTGAAGCTCTATGCGTGGGACGACACCGACCCTGTCCTGAAGGCCTGGTCGCAGGCCTTCCCCAACATCGTGCAGCCGAAGTCTGCGATCTCCAAAGACCTGCTTGATCATCTGCGCTACCCGCAAGACTTCTTCAAGGTCCAGCGCCAGATCCTGGCCCGCTACCACATGACCAACCCGGACAACTGGTACCAGCGGTCCAGCCTGTGGGACGTCCCCAACGACCCGGTGTCAGGCGCGTCGGCCCAGACCAAGGAGCCGCCGTTCTACCTGTCGGTGAAATGGCCCGGTGACAATGACGCAATCTTTTCGCTGACCAGCTCATATGTGCCGTTCAAGCGCTCCAACCTGGCCGCGTATATGGCTGTGAACGCCGACGCCAGCAGCCCCGAATACGGGCGGATGCGCATTCTCCAGATGTCTGACACATCTCAGATCGACGGACCCGGACAGTCCTTCAACGCCATGACCACCAACGAAACGGTGGCCGATCGACTCCGTCCATTCCTGAACCAGGGCGCAGCGAGCGCGACATTCGGCAACCTGTTGACCTTGCCGGTCGGTGGCGGGCTGCTTTATGTGACGCCGGTCTACACCCAGCGTCAGGGCAGCACCGGCTCGTATCCGGCGCTCCGCTTCGTCGTGGTGAGGTTTGGTCAGTCGGTCGGCATCGGTGACACCCTGCAACAGGCGCTGGATCAGGTGTTCCAGGGCAGCGCGGGCGGCAGCACCGGGGAAGCCAGTGCCGATGGAAATACCCCTGCAGGCAACAACAAGCCCGACAATCCGGCAGCGACCAAGGCGCTGGGTGAGGCGGACGCGGCCTTCACCGCGGCGGAGAAGGCGCTGACCTCAGGAGATCTGGGGACCTACCAGAAGAAGATCGAGGAGGCTCAGGGCGCCGTTGAGCGTGCCATGCGTGCGCTCGGCCGCTGACTTGTCAGAAAGTGATTGACCTCTAACTCAACTGGGTTCTGACAAGTCGGTTTGAGGCGACTGGACTTCGAGATCTTCGAAGCCTGAGGCGCGGAGAGGGTCGGCCAGCCGCTCGGCATCGCCGACAACCACCAGGGTCAGGTCGTCCGGATGGACGACGGAACGGTACGCCTCGGTGGCTGCTTCCGCAGTCACCGAACGCAGCAGCGCCAGGCTCCGATCGACGTAATCGTCAGGCAGCCCCGCGAGCACCTGAGTTGCCGCTTGATCAGCCACCCCATCGGCGGTGGCGTACCGGAGCGGAGAAACGCCGGTGAAGAAGGCGACCGCGTCGCTGACCTCCTGGCCGGTAAAGGGTGCGGCGTCAACCTTGATCAAGTCCCGGGTCGTCGCGAGCGCATCGACGAGAACCTCGGTGCGAAACGAGCCTTGGACGGCAAACGAGCCGCCGGTTCGCAATGGGCCGAAGTTCATCCGTACGCCGTAGGTGTAGCCCTTCTCCTCCCGCAGCACGGCGTTGAGCCGGGACAGGAATGCACCGCCCATGGCGTACGAGGCGACGCTGATCGCGGCCCAGCGCGGATCCAGCCGATCGATACCGAAGCCGCCGTATCGCACATCAGCTTGCACCGCGCCGGGGCGGTCGACCAGTAGAGTGCGCCGCCGGCCGGGAGTCGGCTCTTGGATGCTCACCTGGTGCTGATCTTCGTTGCGCCACGATCCGAGGCAGCGTTCGGCAACCGCGATCGGGTCATCGACGAAGTCGCCCGCGAGCACCAGCGTCGCTCCCGACGGCCCGAAATGATCGTGATGGAAGGCGGTCACGGCAGCCGGTGTCACCTGACGGACAGTGTCCGGCTCGCCACCGCTCATCCGAGCTGCCCGGGTGGTCTCGTCGAAGACGGCTGCTCGGAAAGCCATGCTCGCCGTTTGTGCGGAGTTTGCCTGCGCCTGCTCGATCTCGGCCAGCCGAAGCTGTACGTGGCGGTTGACGTCGCGATCGCCGAGCGACGGCTCGGTCACCGCCTCGGCGAACAGCTCAAGGGCGCGCTCGAGATGCGATGCCGGCACGTCGAGAACGATCTGCGTCCCCGACAGCGAAAGCTCAACTCCGAAGCCAGCGCCCTCGTTTTCCAGGAGCTCCGCGAACTCTTCCCCGTTGTGGCGTTGAGTTCCCTCGTCCAGGGTTCGCGCGCACATGGTCGCGACGCCTTCAATGTCACGACGTTCGGCATTGAGCGGCACGTCCAGCACAAGATGAGCAGCGATCACGTGCTGGCCAGGAAGATCAAAGATCATCAGCTCGATACCGTTGCTCAGCCGTGCGCGGCGAGGTGACGGAAACGCCCAGACGGCGGCGGGAGCGATCGACGGGCGGGGCAGGAACTCCCTCATGATGCCTCCTGCCGGTAGATCAACGTTGCTCGCTGGTCGGGACGCAGCCATTCCCGCACAGCATCGCGAACCTCCTCGGAGCCAATGGCGGTGATCTCGGCAATCCGAGAATTGATCAAGTGCGGATCGCCGTGCAGCGTCGCATACTCGCCGAGCGCATCGGCACGTGAGTCGACGCGGGCCAGCTCATGGAGCCAGTGCCTCTCGAACTGGGCTTGTGCCCGTCGTAGCTCCTCCTCGGTTGGCCCATCGGTGAGCAACTGGTCGATCAGCTCAGCCATCTCCTGCTCAAGCTGTTCCGGCCGCACGCCGTCGCGTGACCGTGCGTAGCTGAAGCCGAAGGAGTTGCCACCAATGAGGCCCATCGCCGATGCGCTCGTGCCCTCGGCGTGTTCGTTACCACGAACAAGTTGCTTATGGAGCCGCGAGGTTTGCCCATGGCCGAGGATGCTCAAGCCAAGGTCGATTGCGTCGAAATCTTTGCCGCCCTGCGCGGGTAACCGCCAAGAGAAGTAAACGGCGTCGGCCGGAACCTTGCCGGAGGTTTCGACACGGGGGAGGCCGGACAGCGAGGGCAGTGGCCCATTGCCGGGTTTCGGAGGCTTGACACCGGAGGCAAGAGGTCCGAAATAGATGTCGGCGCGCTCGAAGGCATCCTCGGGCTCGACGTCGCCGGCGATGGACAGGATTGCGTTGTTCGGCAGGTAGTGGCGCCGGAAGAAGCCATGCACGTCCTCGAGCGTTGCCGCGTCCAGGTCCTCCATCGAACCGATGGTGGTGTGCCCGTACGGATGGTCCGGGGGAAATGTCAAGGTGTTGAGCAGCTCCATAACGTCCCCGTACGGCACGTTGTCGTAGCGCTGCCGCTTCTCTTCCTTCACAACCTCGCGCTGAGTGTCCAGATTTTCTTGAGTGAGTGCATCCAGCAGCGTGGCCATCCGGTCCGCCTCCAACCACAGCGCCAGATCAAGGCCGCCGGTCGGCAACGTTTCGAAGTAGTTCGTCCGATCGAACCAGGTGGTGGCATTGACCACTGCGCCGGACGCCTGTAGCAACGCAATATGTTGGCCGGACGCTACGTGCGCCGAGCCTTGAAACATCACATGCTCGAAGAGATGGGCGAAGCCGGTACGGCCCTCCTCCTCATCTCGGGAGCCGACGTCGTACCAGATATTCACCGCGACCGACGGCGCTAGATGATCTGGGCTCGAGATGACACGAAGCCCGTTATCCAACGTGTGCTGCACGATCGGGTAGCCAAGACCGGTGAGCGCGCCCGAAGTCATGCCCCACATCACAGCACATTGCGGCAAGCCAGCTCCGTGCCGGGGCCAGCGCTCAGGTCCGCTACCTGATCACGCCGGCGACCCTGGCCGGCTCGGCGTATGCCTGTGCCAGGCTGGCGATGGTCTCGTGGGCATTCAGCCCGCTCGGATTGGGCACTACCCAGACCCGGACGCCGGTCGGCAGCTCAGCCTGTTCGCCCTCCTTGGCTTTCGGAGCCGCGAAGGCTAGGCGGTACGCGGTAATGCCGGTGATAGCGACAACCGCCGGGTGATGCTGCACAACAAAGTCTTCGAGCCGCGTGCGCCCTGCCCTCAGCTCGTCGGGTCTCAGCTCGGCGGCCCGGGCCGTGGCGCGATTCACCAGGTTCGTGATGCCGATGCCACACTTGATCAAATAGGCCCTGTTCTCCTCGGTCATCGGTTCGCCCCGGCCAAGATCACGATCGACGATCCCGGCGAGCCGTAATGCCGGATAGAAACGGTTGCCGGGATGCGCGAAGTGGGTCTGGGTGGCCGCGGTCCACAGACCAGGGTTGATGCCGACGAAGAGCAGCTTCAGTCCCGGTCCAACGAGATCAGGAACCGACGAGTTCCGGAAGGTCTGTAACTCCGCCTGGGTAAAGCCCACGCGGGCCACGGTAGTCGGGAACGGCCCCGTACGACCGCACTGCGGTTTAGCCTTTCTCCGTGACTGATAGCGCGGGCCTTGGTGATGGCGCCGGCCAAAAACCACGACCTGGGACTCGCAAAGTCGTACTGACCCTGCTCAGGGTCCTGGGCGCTAACGTTGCGCTGCTGGCGATCTACTACCTGCTGCCACTGGATCGCACGTCGACTATGGGGGCGATTGCGCTGCTCGGTGTCGGCCTTTCCGGGCTTGTCGTACTCATCTTCTTTCAGGTGCGCGGAATCATCAGGGCCGAGTATCCGGTCATCAGAGCGGTCGGAGCACTAGCGATCAGTGCGCCATTGTTTCTGCTGCTCTTCGCTGGAACGTATTACGTGCTAGGCAGGCTTTCGGCCAGCAATTTCAGCGAGTCCATGACGCGTACCGATGCGCTCTACTTTACCGTCACCGTTTTTGCCACCGTCGGGTTCGGCGACATTACCGCAACCAGCGAGCCGGCCCGGGCCTTGGTGACTGGGCAGATGATTGCCGGCATTGTGATTGTCGGTCTCGGCGCCAGGATCATTGTTGACGCGATCAAGTACGGGCGGCATCAACAGCCGGTACAGCAGGCCAATGCTGAGCCTGACGCTGATGGCGGCTAAGCATTTGTCGGCGAGGTGGAGCCCGCTCCTTCGGCGCCGGATGCCTGCGCCTGGCCCGTAGCCGGCGGCTCGGCTGTTTGTGCACTCGGATCCGGCAGGATGTTGACGATGACAAAAGACACGGCCACTGCGACGACGACCTGCGGTGTCACCACGAGACCGTCGGTGCCCAGCAGCACTACGGCGAGCAGCGTCGATGTCAATGGCAGTCGCAGCATGGCTGCGCACATGGCCCCGATTCCCATCGCGATTCCAGCCGCCAGGTTCATGCCGGGCAACGCGCTCGCGGCAATACCGATCGCAGCGCCGATGAACATCGAAGGGAAGACCGGACCGCCGCGAAATGCGCTCAGTGAGAGCCCGTAAGCCAGAGCCTTGCAGAGTATGAGCAAGATCAACACGGAGAGCGAATAGTCGGCTGCGTGTTCGACCAGCTCGGGCAGCGCATCCTGTCCGGAGAACAGCACTTGGGTGAAGCTGCGTCCCGAGATGAGCTGATACGCCATGGCCGTGAGGCCGATCAGCAGACCGAGGAGCACGGTAACCAACACACGATTCAGGTGCACGATTGGACGTAGCCGCAGCGCTAGAGATCGGATCAGCCAGCCGAGGAGCGCGCATACGCCCCCCATGACTATCGCCCAAGCCAGGGACGCCACCGTCGGTGGCACTGGGGGCGGAACTGACGGCAGAGCAAGGGAAAACGTGCCAAGGCCAGTCCAGTTGTCCAGACCAACGAAGACCAGGGCCCCGATGCCCGATGCGAGCAGGCCTGGCAACGCCACCAGGCTCAGCGTCATGCCGCCGATCCCTGCTGCCTCCATGATCAGAAATGCGCCGAGCACAGGGGAGCCGAGCAGGGTGCTGATCGCGGCAAAACTGCCGGCCGACGCCATGACCGCGAGAGCCATCGGTGGCGCATCTTTCCTCGCGAGGCGTACGGTCAGCGCCCCAAGCCCGCCGCCAATCGCGATGAGAGGTGCTTCGGGCCCGAGCACCGCGCCGAGGCTGAGTGTGGTCAGCGCAGCGAGAGCGACGGCTGGAAGCTCGCGCCCGGTTGCCGGACTACCGCCGGTCTTGAAGCCAAATGCGGGTGAGTGTCCTGCGTTGCCCGGCAGGTACCTGATGGTCAACGCTGTCAGCAGTCCGGACACCAGCAGCCAGGGCACCGGCCACCACGCGGGCGGGGCCGCCCCGAAGAGCTGATTTGGCAGGTCGGTAAAGAGATAGTGCTGGATCACTGCAACCAATGCGAGGAAGCCGTAGGCGATTGCCGAGATCGGAATGCCCACGATCGCTGCGAGCACAAGCGCTCCGAGGTAGGCCCTCGAACGAATCATGGCGACAGGGTCGATCGTTGGTGGTCTTCCCGTGGGCGCGCCTGAGGGATGCTGGCTCGGTTCAGGGAATGCGCCGCTTCTGGGACTGCTTGAGTCAGCCATGAGATGCAGTCTCTCCTCAGATCAGCATGGCGTGGTCGACTACACGCCGGTTTGGACAATCAGTCGGCCGGATTCGGCCGCGGCAGTGAAGGCGTCGTAGTCGCGCTCGTTCTGGTCGGCGTAGATCACCGAAAAGTCCGCGATCGCGCTATCGAATCTGTCGCTCTTGCCGAGATAGGAGGCGATGGCAATGCGATCGCCCCAGCGGGCATGGGCACGTGCGAGGGCGGCTGCACAGAGGCGAGCGTAAAAGGTGGCGCCGCGCACCTCGAGGTTGTCGACATTCACCCCGCCCTTCCAGTCATGAAACTGCCGTACGTAGTAGTCGCGCGTGACTCCGTCGAGCCCCCTGATGCGTTGCCACCCCAGGAAGATATCGGTCGCGCCCTGCATCAGGCGTTGCCCAACCACGACGCGTTCGCCGTGGTGCTGGTAGCTGCTACTGCCGAGGAACCGCTCCAGCACTGAGGCGTTTGCCTCTTTGACTTGCAGAAACAGCGGGTCGTTGGCGTCGCGCCCCATCAGGAGCAGCAGATAGCACCGGGTACCGACGCTGCCCACTCCCACGACTTTGCGGGCGGCGTGGACGTAGCGAAACTCCTCCAGCGGGTGCCCTTGCCGACCAATCGTGCGCCGGTAGGAGCTGAGCAGTTTCTTGATCAACGGAGTCGGGTCCTCCCACTCCGTTCCGGGCACGACAAGATCCTCAATAGGTACGACCAGCGGCGGATCTGCCACGATACGAAGCTCGCCTTTGACCTCACGCGCCCGCTTGGCGAACACCCGGATGCTGTCACGTGTCTGGGCCTGCGCGACCCGTAGCTTTGCGGTCTTCAGCTCCTGCTTGGTCAGGCCTTTCTGCTGGGTCTGCTGTTGGGCCAGCTGCAGCAGCATGCCCGCATCGAGCTGGTCATACCAGGCACCGAGGGTTCCCAACGCGGCGGCGTGGCTCATCCGGTCCCGATACTCGCGTGCTCCAGCCATCACGACCGCACGCCGGTCAGCAGGGGAGAAGCCCCGGTCACGCCCCAGGATCTCGAGGCTGGCCGCGAGCCGCTTGACGTCCCATTCCCATGGGCCCGGCAGGGTCTCGTCGAAGTCATTGATGTCGAAAAGCACGCGGCGCTCTGGCGTACCGAAGAGGCCGAAGTTCGACAGGTGCGCATCGCCGCACAGCTGGACGGTGACGCCCGACACCGGTGTTGGCGCCAGATCCGCGGCCATGATTACGGCGGCTCCGCGAAAGAAGGTGAAAGGGGAGAGGAGCATTCGCCCGTAACGAATCGGAATCAGCTCCGCGACTCGGTCCTTCGACTGCTCCTCGAGAAGTGTGACCGGATCCAGGCGGCCAGCGGCCGGCTCCCAATGGGCATGAGCTGACCTTGGGGACTTGGTGCGAGCGTCTCTGCCCCTAGCGGTGCGCTGTTCTGCCGTCAGACGTGCCCGCCGCCACGACGCTCCGAAGTGCTCTTCAAGCGTGCCGGGTGGTTCGATCTGCTCGGATTCTTTGGTGCGTGTGGTCGCCGCCATGTCGCTCCCGGTCGCGCTGCTGTTGATGACAGTTTCTACAGCCAGCGGCGACTTCGCTAGGGGCGCGCCATGGGATGGCATTCCTGATGTGATGGCCCAATCGTGATGTGTACGGCCGTCGGGCAATGCTGGTTGGCCGATTGGGCACCCGTGAAAGGAACTTTATGGAGAAAATCACTGAGTCATGTCAACCGAAGAGGCCGCTGCGGCGAGTGACTCATTGATGGAAAGCCAAGCCGCAGCGGCAGCCGCCGTCGAACCCACAGTCGATGTGGGTCACGAGTCGTTGTCGTTCGCCGACTTCTACCGGCGGGAGCACCGACATGTGCTCGGCCTGGCATTTGTGCTGACCGGCAACCAATCGGTAGCCGAGGACACCGCACAAGATGCGTTCACGGCTGCATTTCGGCGTTGGTCCTCCATCGTTGCCTACGACTCGCCGGGCGCCTGGGTCCGGCGAGTCACTTGTCATCGAGCAGCGTCGGTGGTGCGGCGTCGGGTACGAGAGGCGAAGGCATTGATGCGTCTTGCCGGGCGTACCCAGGCCTACATCGAACTGGACGAAGGCGACGAAGCGTTTTGGCAAGCCGTCCGTCGTCTGCCACCCCGTCAAGCACAAGTGGTCGCCCTCTACTACCTCGAGGACTACAGCGTGCGGGAGATCGCCGAGATTCTCGACTGCAGCGAAGGCACCGTCAAAACCCACTTGAGCCGGGCGCGCAATGCCGTCGCTCGTCAATTGCAGCTAGAGGACGCAGAATGAGCGACTTCGAATCGCGAGCCCGCAAGGCAGCCGATGCCGTCCGGCAGCAGATTACTGAGCACACGTCAGACGCCGAGAAGGGCATCCGGCGCGCGCAACGATCACCCAGCCGAGTGGCCATTCCGGGCGCGGTTGCTGCGGCCGCCGTCCTCATCGCCGGCATCGCGATTGCGTTACCTCGCGGAGGCGGGGACGGAGGAACGTCAAGTGCGGAAGGTGCGGCGTACGCGATGGCAGGGGCGTTGCAGCCCTTCGACACTTGCGACAGCGTTTTGGCGTACTTCAAGGATCAGGCCCCTGAATATCTGATCCAACGCGTAGGTGGTGGCGTGGTGCCGAGAAACTGACGCCGGCGGATCGGCGGCCGAACGTACCGCGCCTAACGCTGGCCGCGCGGCTGACTCCTCGGGTAGCACGGAGAAATCGGCGGGTACGCCGCAGGCCCACTCGACCACGAACGTGCAAGAGGCCGGAGTTGATGAACCGGACATCGTCAAGACGGATGGGAAACGGATTGTCGCGGTAGCGCAGGCCCGGGTGCACCTCGTTGGGCTCGACGGAGGCAAGATGACTCTCCGCAAGACTCTGCCGGACACAATGGTTCGCAATGTATTTCTCGCCGGCGACCGGCTGCTCGTCTTTAGCGGTCAAGAGGGTCAAGGCTTCGCGCCTGGATCGCGGTGGGCAGGTCAGCAGGCAGTCTTGACGATGTATGACATCTCCGACCTCAGCGATCCCCAACCAATTGCAACCTTGACGATCGACGGCGATGTACTGGACGCACGACTTGTGGGGACGCAGGTGCGTGTTGTGACGGCTTCGGCGCCCGATGTCAATGCTCCGTCGCCGGTCTATGAGCCAGATGGCAATATCTCGCAGAAGTCGAAAGACGAGCTACGAGCCGCGGTCGCGAAGACGACTGTCGATGACTGGATTCCGGCGTACACGCTGCGCGACGGTGCGGGCTGCCGACGTGAGCAAGGGACGTCTCGTTGACTGCGCCAATCTGGCTCATCCCGAGAAGTTCTCCGGGCTGGACACCGTTGCGGTGTCCTCGTTCGATATCGGCTCGGATTTGCAGTCCCGCAAGACCGTCGGTCTGATTGCCGGCGGACAGCAGATATACGCGACTGACAAGTCGACCTATGTCTCGACGACAGAGTGGAGCCGTGACGGTTCAGCTGCGACGACGAGCCTGCACAAGTTCCTTACCGCGTCGTCCGGTGCAACGACCTACGAAGGATCAGGTGAGGTGCCCGGAACCTTGCTGAATCAATATGCGATGTCGGAGTACGACGGCGTGTTGCGTGTCGCGAGCACGGTTTCCGAACGCCGGGGTTGGGTCAACTCTCGGCAGGTAACCGAGGGCGTAGTGACGACTCTGCAGGAACAGGGCGGCGCGCTTCGGCAACTGGGGCAGGTCGGTGGGCTGGGTCAGCAGGACAACGAATCGATCCGAGCAGTGCGCTTCATCGAGGACCGCGGCTACATCGTGACGTTCCGCCAGACCGATCCGCTGTACGTTCTTGATCTTCGCAATCCCGCGGCGCCGAAGGTCGTCGGTGAATTGAAGATTCCCGGCTACTCGGGCTACTTGCACCCGATCGGCGAGAACCTGCTACTCGGGGTCGGACAAAGCGGGCTGGACTCAAGCAACCCATCGCAGCCGACTCGTCGTGGCCAAATCGGCGTGCAGTTCTCCTTGTTCGACATCAGCGACCCGGCGTCACCGCGTCGCATCGACACGCAGACCTACGGTGGCGGGACCGCAGCCGCCGAGTTCGACCCGAAGGCGTTCTTGTACTGGCAGCCGCGCGATTTGATCATTGCTCCTACCAACTTGCATGGTGACTACCGAGGACGGGGTGCGTTCAGCGGTCTTGTGTTACTCCGCGCGAATGCGAATGGACTCAAAGAGATCGGCCGCCTGGCAACCACCGAGGCGTACGGCAGCGTCAACCGTTCGGTGGTCATCGGCGACACCGTCTACATGCTCTCCGACCGCGCTCTCCAGGCCGACAGCCTCGATACTCATCGAGAGACCGGCAAGCTGATCCTGTAGCGGAATTTCGTGGGACCTTTGGAGTGTCACCTGCGAGGCATCGACCTCTGCGGTCTTGGCCTCCCGTAATATCGCGGCTCGTGAGGCGCCTCGCTCTCGGCTTGTCCGCCGTCATAGTCGCGGCATTGTGCTCCGCTTGCCTCGCAACAACGGCTGCCGACCGCGACGACATGCCGTCTGTCAACACTGGCCCGCCGTCAAGCGCGCCTCCGCCATCGACGTGCGCCGCCCTCAAGCGTGCCTCCGCCGTCGAGTGTGCGCCCGCCATCGAGCGTGCCAACGGTCAGCAGGAAACCCGAAATGCCGACGCTAAAATTCGGCAAGTCCCACACCTGGCGCGACGGGGTCAGTGTGACCGTTGGAAAGCCGCAGCTGTTCAAGCCAAGCAAATGGGCGGTCACCGAAAAGTCAAAGCACTATGTGAAATTTCCCATCACGGTTGTCAATAAGGCCGCCAAGCCTATTGACATCGGCTGGACGCACATCAACGTTCAATCGAATAGCAAAGACGCAGATCAATTTTATGATTCCCTAAGCGGTTTGAAAGGACCTCCCGAGACGAAAGTGTCAAAGGGTAGAAAATCGGATTTCGAGGTCGGATTCGGCGTCGCTAATCCTCATGATCTCACTCTGGAGCTCGTGCTGAATGGCGACTACGAGAGGCGACGTCTGCGCTACTCCACCTAGCCCGGCTGTTGCAGTAGCGAGTTGATCTTGGTGGTGCGACACGGGCTGTAGATGTGACGAAGTGCCTTGCTGGTAGGCGATTCTGGACTTGTTGAGGGTTCAGGTTCGGCTCACGAGGAAGGCACTTGTCGAGTGCAGCGTATCGCGGGGTATCCGAGGGTGGAGGTGTCGGCCGACGGGACCGGTGTGGTGTCGCATGTCGGGTCCCGGCTGCTGGCCGATGTGGCCGCGGCGGCGGGGTTGCCGGAGGCGTTCGACGACGCGGTGGGCGGGCGCCGGCGGCGGCGTTCGGCGCATGCGCCGGGTCGGGTGCTGACCGATCTGGCGGTGCTGCTGGCCGACGGCGGGGAGGCGATCACCGATCTGGCGGTGCTGCGGCACCAGCCCGGCCTGTTCGGGCCGGTCGCGTCGACCGCGACGGCGTGGCGGGTGCTCGACGGGGTCGACGCAGCCGGCGCTGGCCGAGCTGAAGCGGGCCCGGGCGCAGGCGCGGGAACGGGCCTGGCTGCTGCGCGGCGAGGCGGGCCGGCCGGTGCCGACGGTGCGCTGCGCCGGGGTCGAGGTGCCGGGTCTGGTGATCGACTTCGACGCCAGCCTGGTCACCTGCCATTCGGAGAAGGAGCAGGCGGCGCGCGACCTTCAAGAACGGGTTCGGCTATCACCCGCTGCTGGTCTGGCTGGACAACACCGGCGAGGCGCTGGCCGGGATGCTGCGGCCGGGGAACGCCGGACGCAACACCGCCGCCGACCACATCCGGCTCACCGACGAGGCGCTCGGCCAGATCCCCGACGACCATCGGCACGGGCAGCCGATCCTGGTCCGCTGCGACGGCGCCGGCGCCACCAAGGAGTGGCTGGCCCATCTGCGCAGTCTGCGCGACCAGCGCGGTCTGGACGTGTCGTTCTCGGTCGGGTTCACCGTCACCAACCAGGTCAAAGACGCGATCGCGGTGCTGCCGGAGTCGGTGTGGACGGTCGCGGTCGACGCCGCCGGGAAGCCCCGCCCGGTCGACGACACCGGGCTGCCGGTCGCCCAGGTCGCCGAGCTGACCGGGCTGCTGCCCGGCCTCACCGCGGCGGGCTGGCCGGCCGGGATGCGGGTCCTGGTCCGCCGGGAACGGCCGCACCCCGGCGCGCAGATCAGCCTGATGGAAGCCCACGACGGCTGGCGCTACCAGTGCGTCGCCACCGACACCCCGGCCGGGCAGCTGGCGTTCCTGGAAGCCCGGCACCGCGCCCACGCCCGGGTCGAGGACCGGGTCAAAGCGATCAAGCAGACCGGGCATGGGCCGCTTCCCGTCCCGCGAGTTCGCCATCAACCAGGTCTGGCTGCAGCTGGCGGGCCGCCGCCGACCTGATCGCCTGGACCCAGACCATCCTCCTCGACCGGCGACGCTGGCCAAGGTCGAGCCGAAGATGCTGCGCTACCGGCTGCTGCACGTCCGCCGCCCGGATCGTCCGCGGCCACCGCCGGCTCCGGATCAAAATCGACACCGGCTGGCCCTGGGCCGCCCAGCTCGCCGCCGCGTTCACCCGACCTAGCCGGTATCCGACACCCGCTGCTGGCTTGACCCGCCGAGCCCCCAGCCGTCCGCCACCAGCTGAGGAACCATCGGAGAACCGCCCCGGGACACTCGAGCCGGCGAGCCGCCGCCGCCACGCCAGAAGATCAGCCAGCCAATGGCTCAAGCATCGACTCGACCATCCGATCAATCCGCACGTGCTCATCGAAAGACCGGAGGCTAGTGCCCTGGCGTATTACCGGCAAATCATCGCGAAGGATCCTTCATCAGCTCCTGCGGGGCCTGCGGTCGGAGGGCTACGCTGCCGCGTGGACAACGGGCGAGTCGATCGACAGATCTCGTAGCCACGCAGCTCAGCCCGGGAACCAATCCGCCGCAGACAAGAGGATGCTCGATGCCGCCAGCCCACCCCGCGCCGAACCCTCTGCCGTCAGCGGAGGAGGCCAGCGCTGGGCCGATGACTCGGCGGAACTTCCTCACCTACGTTGTCGCAGCTCCCGTGCTCACCGTTGCTGCCAGCGGCATCGAGAGCTTGATAGCTCCCGGCAAGGCGTACGCGGTCGTGCCCAGCCCGCCGCAGCCGGAGAACATTCTCGACCTCGGCGACGTCATGGTCGCGGCAACGAAACAAGCTCAGGACCTTCTCGTGCTCGAGGTGACGACCGATAATCGGGTTGTCTTCCGGATGCCACGCGCCGAGGTTGGGCAGGGCATTACGACGGCACTCGCCATGGTGGTTGCTGACGAGATTGACGCTCGGCTCGCGGACGTCGACGTTCCGTTGGAGGACGCGCGGCAGGACCTCGGCACCGCGCAGTCCACTGGCGGGTCGTCCTCGGTGCGCTCGCTGTGGAATCCGGTGCGCGCCATTGCCGCGGAGGCCCGCGCCCGGCTCGTGACGGCGGCGGCGGAGCGCTGGGACCTGCCGGCAGGCTCTTTGACCACGCGCGATACGGCAGTCAGGGCGCCCGACGGGCGCTCCGCGACGTACGGGTCGCTCACGGAAGCGGCCGCCAAAGTGGATCAACCAGCGGTGTCCACCGATCCGAAGCCTTCCTCTGAGTACCGCCTGATTGGTACCTCGACTGCTCGGATCGACGCCCGGAGCATTGTCACCGGATCGGCGAAGTACGCACTCGATGTCAATGTGCCGGACGCGCTGCCAACGGTGGTCGTAAGGCCGCCGACGATCAAAGGCAAGGTGAAGACCTACGACGCATCAGCGGCTCTGAAAATGTCCGGGGTCGTGGCGGTCACCGAGCTGCCGAGCGGGGTCGCGGTCACTGCGAAGACCTTCGACCAGGCCTTGAAGGCAAAGTCGGCGGTGCAGGTGGTTTGGGCATCCGGCACGGTCGACGGTGTCTCGGATGCTGATGTCGACGCCCGACTCACAGCGGCGATTCCGCCGATGATCCCGGCGCCGCCGCTGACCCAACGGGTCGACGCAACGTTTGAGTTCGCATTCGTCAACCACGCCCCGATGGAAGTCGGCAGCGCGGTGGCCGACGTCCAATCGGGGTCTGCCGAGGTCTGGGTGGCGTCCAAGTCGCCGACCGGGGCTCAGTCGGCAGTCGCGGATGCCGTTGGGCTCAGCGTCGACGACGTGACCCTGCATGTGGTCAGGGGAGGCGGTTCCTTCGGGCGGCGGCTTTACCATGAGCCAGCGATTGAGGCCGCGCTCGTGTCGCAGGCGATCAAGCAGCCCGTGAAGCTCATGTGGACCCGCAACGATGACATGCGCCACGGCCGCGTACGGCCGCGCAGCCATCATCAATTGCGAGCCGTGCATGCCGGCGGCGATGTGTTGACCTACGAGCACCGCATGGCATGCGTGGAGTTGGACCTTGGCAGCGGCACCGGGCAGGCGCTCGTCGATGCGGGCTACGTCAACCCGACGATCGGCGCAGCATTCTTCAATCTCAGCCAGTCCTGCCCATACAACTTCGGAGTCGTCACCGAGAGCCTCAACGAGGTGTCCTACGACATGCCGACTGCTGCCTGGCGGTCGGTCTACTCGGCCCAGGCTCGTACGGCTGAAGAGATCCTTGTGGACGAGATCGCGAAGGGCCTGGGAACCGACCCGGTTGCTATGCGGCGGAAATTTCTCAAGACGGACGAGGCTCGTGCCGTGCTCGACAAGGTCGCCGCGGAGGGCAACTGGGGCCGGACCATGTCATCCAAGACCGCACAAGGTGTGGCGCTGCATGCCGAGTATCGCTCGATCGCGGCCTGCCTGGTCGAGATCGACTGCCGCAGCGACAAGCCGCGGGTCACCAAGGCCGTGATGGCCCTTGACGTGGGACGCCAGGTGAATCCGAGTGGTCTGCGCGCCCAGGCCATGGGCAGTCTCATGGATGGGATCAGCACCGTGCTGTTGGCTGGAAACCACCTGGACGATGGAGCGTTTCGAGAGGGCAGTTACGGGGATTTCAAGTACGCCCGCCAGGCGGATGCGCCGCTGGTGTGCGATGTGCACCTGGTAGGCGGAACCGGTAAACCCGGTGGCGTCGGCGAGTTGTGCGTGCCGGCGGCAGCCGGTGCTGTGGCGAATGCGTACGCCCGTGCGACAAGCTCCAAGCCGCGTAAGTTTCCGATCAACTTCTAAGGACGACCAGTGCCTACATATGCGTTCACGCTCAACAGCAAAAAGGTCACGGTCGACGCGCCGGCAGACATGCCCCTGCTTTGGGTGCTGCGCGACCTGCTTGGCATCACCGGGCCGAAATATGGATGCGGCGTCGGCGTATGCCGCGCGTGCACCTGCCATGTGGACGGCAAAGCGGTTCAGGTATGTACCCTCACTGCGGCCGACGTCGTAGGAAAGAAGGTCACCACGATCGAAGGCCTGGCTTCCCAAGGTGGGCTGCACCCGGTGCAGCAAGCGTGGCTCGACGAGGACGTGGCTCAGTGCGGCTTCTGTCAACCCGGGCAGATCATGCAGGCCGCTGCGCTGCTCGATTCGAAGCGGAATCCTTCCGACGCCGACATCGACCAGATCATGAATGTGTGCCGGTGCGGTACATATTGCCGAATTCGGAAGGCGATCAAACGCGCCGCGTCGACGATGTGAACCAGCAGGCCGCGGCTCGCTGAAGTGGTGTCCGGCCCGGCTGCGTCACCGCTGGTAGACGACGAAAGATGTCCGATGGGCGAGCGTGTCGTACAGGGAGCGTGCCGAAGCGTTGTACTCCTGGGTCATCCAGTAGACGCTCCCAGCTCCGGACTCGTCGGCGAACGCGTACGCAGCCTCGATGAGCCGGCGGGCAATATCTTGGCCGCGCCACGGCTTGGCCACGTAGAGATCCTCCAGATAGCAAGTTGGGTGTGTCGCCCAGGTCGTGGCATGCACGATCAGGTGCGCAAGCCCTACCAGCTGATCGTCCTGCTCAGCGACGAGTCCACGCACGGGTGAGGTTGGATCGCACAACGCTGCCCAGGTCGCGTCGGTGACTTCCGGCATGAGTGCGGCGCGGTAGAACTCGAGGTAGCCGTGCCACAGCGGCTCCCATGCTTGCCGGTCGTCGTTCCGTACGGGTCTGATGATCATGTCGGCGATGATGGCACCTGCCTGGGTGCTACTGAGCTAGCCCCCGGTTGGCGGACGTTGGCCGGATCGACCAGGATCTGTGCTGTGACGACGTGGCGGGACCCCGGGGTAATCAAACGGCTGTTGACGACGCCGGCGACCTGGGCCGTTGTCGGCCTGTCCGCCAACACCGAACGCACCGCGTACGGCATCGGCCGGTATCTGCGCGACCGGCTCGACATGAGCATCGTGCCCGTCAATCTTCGCGGTGAGGACGCCCTTGGCGAGCGGGGCTATCGCCGGCTCGCTGATATCCCTGACTCGGTCCAAGTCGTGGACTGCTTCGTCAATAGCCAACGGGTCGGTGCGGTCGTCGACGAGGCCATCGCTGAGAAGGATCGACTGGGCATCGAGGCCGTCTGGCTTCAGCTGGGCGTGATTGACGAAGCTGCAGCGCAACGTGCTTACGCAGCCGGCTTGGATGTCGTCATGGATACCTGTCCGGCCATGGAACATCCTGCCTCGGCGGGCAGCTGACCGGGGACAGGATTGACTCTGTGATGAATCCGAAGAACATGGTCTGGGTTCCGGGCGGCGCTTTTCTGATGGGATCAAACGAGTTCTACCCCGAGGAGAGGCCTGTTCCACACGGCGAGGATCGGCGGCTTCTGGATGGACGAGCATCCTGTCACGGTCGCCGAGTTCCGACGGTTCATCAAGGCCACCAGCCACATCACGGTGGCGGAGACGACCCCGGACCCTATGGACTTCCCGACTGCTGAGCCTGGGCAGCTGGTTCCCGGCTCCTTGGTGTTCACGCCACCCGACCGCCCCGTGCCCCTCGATGACTTTCGTCATTGGTGGTCATGGGTCCCCGGAGCGCAGTGGCGACACCCCGGAGGGACCGGGGAGCACGTTGCATGGATTGGAGCAGCATCCGGTCACACACGTCGCCTATCCGGACGCTGTGGCCTACGCCGAGTGGGCAGGCAAGGCGTTGCCGACCGAGGCGGAGTGGGAGTACGCGGCACGCGGTGGCCTGGAGGGCGCCACCTACGCGTGGGGGGACGAATTCGCCCCTCGCGGACGCATGATGGCGAACACCTGGCAGGGCGACTTCCCGGTCGACAACGACCTGCTCGACGGCTACGCGCGCACGTCACCGGTCGGTAAGTTCCCGCCCAACGGCTACGGCCTCATCGACATCACGGGCAATGTGTGGGAGTGGACGTCGGAGGACTACACGAGCAGTCGCACACCCGCTGACCACACCGCCGAGGAAGCCCAAGCGGCACCCGATCCGCCCGTCTGCTGTGGGCCGCAATCCCGACCGACGAGTGCGCAGTCTGCGCAGTCAGAGGCCAGCAGTCCATCGACGAAGGTGATCAAGGGCGGTTCGCACTTGTGCGCGCCGAATTACTGCCTTCGCTATCGGCCAGCAGCCCGCCAGTCCCAGACCACCGACACCTCGACCAGCCACCTCGGCTTTCGGTGCATCGTGCGTCCCTGAGGACGGAATACGAAATGAGCCGGTCGGCCAGCGCTTACTGCCGCGACATTGCGACCCGTAGCCGTTCCTCTGGGTCGATGAAGTGGTCGTGATCGTCCTTGCCGAGATCGATCTGCACCCAGTTGATCTTGCCGGTGAACCGGCTGTCGCGTGCGGTGTAGTCGGATGTGACCGTGGTGCCGGATTCGTAGCCGATGTCGGTTGTCTCGTCGGCGGAGAAGATCATCGGCTGGGTGGCTCCGACGCGGCCGGCGCCGACTTTGGTTCCGTCGTAGTACAGCGTGACGTCGCCGCCCTTGGCTAGCCCGCCGCCGTCGTAGGCGAACTCCATGCGTATCTGATGGGTGCCGGCCGGAATGGCCGCATCGGCTTCGGTGGTGAATTCCTGAATGCCGAGCACGTTGTAGACGAACTTGGCCTTTCCGTTCTTGGTATAGACGCACCAGCCGCCGAAGCGGCCGCCTTGGGCGATGATCACGCCCTCGACGTCGGCCGTCCGGAACGACCACCTCAGCGGTGACGGAGAACGACTTGTTCTTGATGCTGACCACGCTGTTCTCCGAGAGGCGGCCCATGCCGGGGAAGAACAGCTGCGAGTCACCCCTGATCAGGGTCGGTCGGCCAGCCATCTCCGGCACGAGGCGCTCGGAGGTGCGGTCATCCATCGGCAGCACGTTGTATTTGGTGGCCTCGATCAGCCAGAGCCGCTGCAACTTGGCGAGCATCTCAGGATCGCTCGGCCACCAGGTTGCGAGCCTGGCTGTAGTCGGTGCCGTCGTAGAGCTCCCAGACATCGTCGTCGAACGCCGGCAGCTTCCCGCCGACCATGACCCACGGTGTGCGGTGCTTGGTCACCGCGCTCCACCCTTTGTGGTAGATGCCGCGGTTGGCGAACATCTCGAAGTACTGCAGGTCGTGGCGCTCCGGTGCATCCGTCTCGTTGAAGCTGTACAGCATGCTGGTGCCCTCCATGGGCGATTGCTGGACGCCGTTCACCATGGTGGGTTCGGGTAAGCCGGCCGCCTCCAAGATCGTCGGCGCAACGTCGATCACGTGGCTGAACTGCGAGCGCAGACCACCGGGCTGCTCGATCCCGTTCGGCCAATGCACGATCGTCCCGTTGCGGGTGCCACCCCAATGCGAGGCGACCTGCTTGGTCCACTGGAACGGCGTATCCATCGCCCACGCCCAGCCGACCGCATAGTGGTTGTAGGAGCTCGGTGAGCCGAACTCCTCCATCTTGCTGACCATGAACTCCGGCGTCTCCAGGGCGGCCATGCCGTTGAAGTTCGCCAACTCGTTGAACGCGCCATTCAGGGTGCCCTCGGCGGAGGCGCCGTTGTCTCCGATGATGTAGTAGATGATCGTGTTGTCGAGGACCCCCAGGTCATCGATCACATCAATCAGACCGGCCCGCGTGATAGTCGACGTGCTCCAAGAACCCGGCGTACACCTCCATCTCCCGGGCCAGCACCGGCTTCAGCTCATCGGGCATGTCATCCCAAGCCGGGATCTCGGCATGCCGGGCGGTCAGCTCGGCTTCCGCCGGGATGACTCCCAGCTCTTTTTGACGTGCGAACGTCCGCTCCCGCTGCACATCCCATCCATCATCGAACTCGCCGGCATACCGGTCGGCCCACTCCTTCGGCACGTGGTGCGGGGCATGCGTCGCCCCCGGCGCGAAATACACAAAGAACGGCTTCTCAGGCATCAACGCCTTCTGCTGACGCACCCAGGAGACGGCCCGATCGGCCAGATCCTCGGTCAGGTGATAGCCCTCCTCCGGAGTCGCCGGCGGCTCAACCGGCGTCGTACCGTCATACAGCGCCGGATCCCACTGGTTGTTCTCGCCACCGATGAACCCGTAGAACGTCTCGAACCCGCCACCAGCCGAAGGCCACGCGTCAAACGGGCCCATCGGCGAGGACTGCCACACCGGCACCTCATGGCACTTACCGAACTGGGCGGTCGAGTACCCGTTCAGCTTCAACGTCATCGCCAACGGCGCCTTGGTGTTCGGCCGCAACGAGCTGTTCCCCGGCGCCGACGTTGCCGTCTCGGTAATGCTGCCCATCCCCACGGAATGGTGATTACAGCCCGACAGCAACGCAGCCCGCGTTGGCGCACACAACGCGG
Source organism: uncultured Actinomycetota bacterium (assembly GCA_963815975.1). GTDB lineage: Bacteria > Actinomycetota > Actinomycetes > Propionibacteriales > Propionibacteriaceae > Microlunatus. The sequence continues at coordinate 2,287 of CAWFJC010000016.1, read as the reverse complement.
TGGTGTGGAAACGGTTGTACATCAAACCGCCCGCCGCGAGCCGGTCCGCCGTCGGCGTACGACACGGACCACCGAACGTGCTCGCCGCGCCGAAACCGACATCATCGAGCAAGATGATCAAAACATTCGGCGCATCCTCCGGCGGCAGCAGCGGCTCGATCGGCGGGTACGAGGTATCCGGGTCCTTGGCATCGTAGGTCGTCAACCCCGGCGACGGGCGATCAGGAATCGGAAGCATCGTACGTGCATGCCGGTCAGGTGTCATGGCTTCTCCCAGGTCATTGATTCGCCAGTCTCGTACTCGACCTGGTGATTCGCCTCACCCAAATCGGGTGATGAGCTGCGGACGGCACATCTCCGCCAGCACCGGGCTTTTCACCGAGCCGGGCCCGCCGCCACGTTGGGGCCCCCTATCGCAGGAACCGGTGCATGATGTGAAGCCCAACAAAGCCACGCTCAGGATGTATCTGAAGGCCTCCGGGACGGTGGCGAGAATCTTGAAGCCGAGCGACTTCCACAGCCGGACTGCATGCTCGTTGGTCTCCACGACAGCGTTGAACTGCATCGCCGCGTACCCATCTTCTGTCGCCACCTCGAGGACGCGCTGCGCCAGGGCACGCCCGACACCCTTGCCGGATGCCGTCGGCAACACCATGAAGCCTGCATTGGCGACATGACTCCCAGCAGCTGGCTGATTCGGATGAAGCTCGGCGGTTCCTACGACTGCGCCGTCGTCGACAGCGACCAGCACCCGACCGCCAGGTTTGCCCATCCACCACCTTCGCGCCGCGTCTTCACTCGTGTCGGGCGGCCAGCAGTAGGTGTCACCGGCGGCAACGATCTGCTGCAAGAATCCCCAGACGGCAGCCCAATCCGAATCGACGACATCACGGATCTCCATTTTGGAATCCTGACAGTCGTGCCAGGCCGACTACTGGATGACCCTCGACCGGTTAGCGAGACTCAGTGCGTCGCGGGACCATTCCCGACCCTGATTGTCTCGGCGAACAATCTTTCACAACTGGCTGAGAAGCTCCTCGGCGTCCTCGGTCGAGATGGGGAAGCCGGGGAACTGGGTGACGCTGATCAGCGGAAAGATGAGCGCGGCGTCTCTCGCTTACGGGATCGCTGAGCAGGTCACCGATACGACCCTTGATGCCACCACGCTCCTCGATGAGCTTGCGTAGCGCGGGTCCGGTGGCCGGGTTGTTTATCCAGTCCCCGAGTTGCGACCAGACTGTGAGGGGACCTCGACCGGATGCCCGGGGACCTCGACGGTCGTCTGCAGTCGAATGTCTCGGGATGAGGACCCGACCAGCACCTCCATCTGGCCGCCGCGCGAATACCCAGCCGGCCTCGGGGTGGTAGTGCTCGAGGTCGCGGCGGGCGACGGCAATCTCCACCCGTTGTGAGGCCCCCGCTGTTAGCTGCACCTTGGCGAAGGCCCGTAGCTCACGTTCAGGCATCTGCAGGACCCCGCTGCGGTCACCGACGTAGACCTGGACCACTTCGGCGCCGTTCCGGGCACCCGTGTTGGTCAGGCTCAGCGCCACCGTGAACGCGATCGGATGGTCCAGGTTGTGCACGGTGATGTCAAGGGCGGCGTAGTCGAAGGTGGTGTAGGACAACCCGTGGCCGAACGGGTAGTCCACCTCCAGCCGGCGGGCGTCGAACCAGCGGTAGCCGACGTAGATGCCCTCGCTGTGTCGGACGTGGCGCGAGCTTCCTCGCCGGGGAAGTCGAGGTCGGCGGGGTGTCTGCGGTCGCACGGGCACGGTCCTCGGGCAGATTGCCGGACGGATGAAATCGCGAGCAGCACGTCGGCGATCTGTCGCCGTGGGCCTGGCCGGTAAGCCAGAATTCGACGATGCTGCCGACCCTGTCGCGCCACTCTGCGGTGGTGACGGCCGACCCATTGCTGCGCCGCAACGACGATTTCCGGGTTGACCGCTGCGAGGGCTTTGACCAGTGCCACCTGGTCGGCCGGTCGTTCGAATGGTGTTGCCGTAGCTCGCGTCCTTCGCGCCTCGTATGGAGAGCCGCGGAGGCCAAGGAAGAGCACGACCAGTTCGCTGGATTGCGCGAGACACCGCGTCGTCTACCAGCCCGGTCGCGTCCTGGTTCGGGTCCAAGACGTAGCCGGGCGCAAAGTCCCCTGAATGGTCTGCGCGAGACGCGACTGCAGCGCGTCTCGGCAGTGACGACTCGGGTGGCGTTGACCGCTGAACTGCCGGCCCCCTGAAAGCGAGGCGCACGGGCCAACTCGCCGATCAGGGCCAACGATTTG
>CAWFJC010000015.1:0-59588 GCA_963815975.1 uncultured Actinomycetota bacterium | reverse complement strand
TGATCGTGATCGACCACATTGTGTTTGGGGTCGGGGCTCGCCGGCGGGGAAACCCTCACGCGCGTATTGGGGTCGTCGGATGATTGCTTGCCACGGCGAATTTCTGGGACTGGCGGGGCTTGATCCGGGCGTCCGACGGACACACGAGATTGGCCAGGACGACCCAGTCGGGAACAGAGATCTCCCGTTTAGGTCACGCCCTCATCGACACCGAGCTCCCTTCGCATGGCTTGAAGCAGTTCGCGTCTCACATTCACCACTGCGAGGCGGGCCTCATCCCGTTCCGTTTTCGGCCTGTCATCGATGGCCTGGAAGTAGTTGCCAAATGCCGCTGAAAGCTCGATGGTCGCGCTCCGCGTCGCCTCGGCACCTAGAAGCGACACCGCGTGGCGGGCTGTGTGGAAAGCGCGGAGCTCATCTCGGATGTAGCGAGCGGCACCTCCGTCCTTCCGTGCTTTTTCATCTATGGCGAAGTCTGCAGCTTCCAGCAGTGTGTGCGCAGCCTGCACATATTCGACATATGCCAGGCGTCGTGCATCGGCGAGTTTCGCTTGGCGCTCCCGCTTCGCCTGAAGGGTTTGGGAGATGAGGGCGGTAGAGGCTGCTAGCACGCCTCCGAGGATGGTTCCCATTACTGCAATCCAGGCACTATTCATGCGCCGCAGCATGGCACGGACTCGTCGACAATCTGGGGGCGTCTGGCGTAGGTGTTGAGCGCACCGACGCCCTGGCCGATGGTCCCGCCCTGGAACGGCAGCGGCACAGAGAGCTGAGGACACCGTGCGCCCTGAGACCTTCGCGCGCGTATTGAGGTTCAGTCGGCAGTGTCGACGGCGCGTCCGCACAAGAAAATTCTGGGCATCGGGGCGCGCGGGGAAGGGAAGGAGACGATTGCCCCCTGTTGGCGTGGAGTATGCCTCGTCTCGGTCCTCGCCTTGATTCTGGCCGACGTCGCTAACCTCATTTTGGCCGTCGGTGACGCGGGCGAAGCGGTTTATCGTCGGGGAGCCATCGCCTCCTGACCGGCGGCCCTATATATCAAAATCCGATCGTCCACACCCGGTCCGTTTCTCCGCACCAGTCCACGAATATCGTTCAACCCACCTGAGATGCCGTGCGTTCTTGGCCTTGTGCGGAGAAACGCACAGACACGAGCAATGGCGTGATCGGGACCGGTCAATCCGCGTCGAGGAGTGCGGCGACGATCAAAGTGGCGGCCGCCGGGCACCCGCGGACGAATCCAAAAAAGGGGCCGAAATCGCGGGTCGCGACAAAGCCCGGCATGAAGAGTCCGGGCACGCTGGTTTGGAACCGCTCGTCGAGTCCGGGAAAGCCATTCACGGTCTCGATTCGGTCAAGGACCGGCTGCAGATACTCGATGTTCGCCAGATTGGGCTTGTAGCCGGTGGCGAGCAGTACATGATCCACCACGAGCTGCTCGCCACCGGAGAGCGTGATATCGATCTCGCCGGAGGTTAGTTCGCGGCAAGTGGCAACTGCGGTGCGCGGGCGGTGCTGCACGACGTGTTCGGGCAAGCGCGGAGTTAGCCAAGGCTCAAGTTTTAACCGGCCTTCCGCCCAGAATCGTTGCGAGATTCCCTCGCGTTCCGCTGCTGGAAGTCGGCGAAACCATCCGGGGATGCGGATCGTGTTGTCGATAAGCTCGTTGACGAATCCCCAGTCCGACGCCTCGAAGCTCGGCGGATCGTGCCGGTACACGACATAGATGGACGCGGCGCCGGCTTCAGCCAGCAGAGCCGCCCACTCGAACGCGCTCTGACGGCCTCCCACGATGAGTATCCGAGCGCCGTAAAGCTGGTCGAACCGTACAAGCTCGCTGGTGTGCGTCCAGCGGTAGTTCGGAAGCGAGGCAGGCACCCATTCCGGAATGACCGCAAACCGAGCGATGCCTGGGGCGGCCACCACCGCATCCGCGATCAGCCGCTGCCCGTCGTCGAGGCTGGCAATGAACTGTCCGTCTGCTACGTCAAGGCGAGAGACAAACGACGGGCGCGGTTGGATCTGCTTCTCCTCGCAGAACCAATCGGTGTAGTCCAGAAAGGTCCGCAAGGGAACTGGAGAAACGCGAGTGGGATCAACGCCGCGCTCCAGCAGGAATGCCTCAAACGTGTTGATGCCGTCAGCATCCAGGTGCCAGTCGGTGCCGGAGCGCAACAGCATCCGCTCAGGCATGTTGCCTCTCCAGAAGCCCATCGGCTCGCCAACAATGAGCGGTTCGATTCCATGGGTCTTGGCATACGCCGCCGTGGACAGCCCGTAGGGTCCGGCGCCTATGACCAGCAGCGGAATGTGGGCGTCACCGGATTCGGACGCCCTGCCGGTGTGGCCGGGCCATTCCATACGAGCAATTATGGCTTGATGGATGCTCCGGGCTGTAGAGAGCAGGGAGCGCTATGAGGTTGCCAGGAGCGGACGGTCAGCCGTTCACCTATTCGGCCCCGATCTTGGACGACCGTGCTGTAGGTGTGATCTTCGGACCGGGCAGCGTTGCACACGTCGCGCGGCAGGCGCGCACCCTCGGCAGTCGGGTCATGATCATTTCTGGCCGGCACGAAGCTGACGCGGCGGCGGCGGTAAGTGCGGATCTCGGTGATGATCTTGTTGCGCGGATCCCGGATGTCGTCCAGCACGTTCCGGTTGACGTTGCAGCACGGGCCGTCGAGGCGGCACGCGGTGCAGAGGTCGGACTACTCATCTCGATCGGTGGCGGCTCCGCCACCGGACTTGCGAAAGCCGTTGCGCGGGACACCGGACTGCCCATTCTGGCCGTGCCCACCACGTACGCCGGCAGCGAGATGACCCCGATCTGGGGACAAACCGATCATGGTGAGAAGACGACCGGCCGAGATCCGCGAGTGCTGCCACGACTCGTCGTTTACGACCCTGTCCTGACGATCTCGATGCCGGCCGATCTCACTGCCGCGAGTGGCATGAATGCGCTGGCGCACGCATTGGAATCGCTGTACGCACCTGACGCCACCCCACTCTCGTTGGAGGTGGCCGAGGAAGCCATCCGGGCACTCGCGGATGGCCTACCCGAGGCTGTCGACCGGCCGGATGATCTTGAGGCCCGGACCGCAGCGCTACGCGGTGCCTGGCTTGCCGGGTGGGCATTGGGCAGCACCACGATGGGCCTACAGCACAAGCTCGCACATGTACTCGCCGGCAGGTATCAGCTCCCGCACTCCGGCGTACACAGTGCGCTGCTGCCCCACGTGGCGGCGTTCAATGCACCGGCCGTCCATGTCCCGTACGCGCGGGCTGTCCGTGCGTTGGGTTTGGGCGGACCCGAAGAGGTTGGTCCGGCATTGTTCGAACTGGCCACTCAGCTACACGCACCGACATCGTTGGCCGAGCTGGGGCTGGACCATGACGCCATCCCAGAGGTGGCCAAGATCATCGGTGCAGCCCCGGTCAGCAATCCGAGGGACTACACCGAGGAGAATGTCGTTGTCCTGATGGAGCAGGCGTATCTGGGTACGAAACCGACGCGCTGATGGCGCCCTTCGACAAGCTCAGGACGCAGAGGCGAGAGAGGAACTGATCATCATGACGCAAGTCAGCCCGCACGGCCTACATCACGTCACCGCGATAGCGACCGATCCGCAATCGAACGTGGACTTCTACACACGGGCGCTCGGACTGCGACTGGTCAAGCAGACAGTCAACTTCGACGCACCGGACACCTATCACCTGTATTACGGCGACGAGAAGGGCAGCCCATCGAGCCTGCTGACCTTCTTTCCGTGGCCGGGTGTGCCACAGGGCCGACAAGGTGCCGGCATGACAACTGCAACGGCATTCAGCGTGCCGGGAACCGCGATCGGCTGGTGGCAGACGAGATTCAGGCAGCTGGGCATCGACGCCGACGAACCTCGCGCCCGCGACGAGGAGGAGGTGCTCACCTTCCGTGACCCCGACGGCATGGTGATCGATCTCGTTGCCTCGGAAGGTGATCATCGTTCCGGCTGGGACGGGGTCGCCGATATCCCAGCAGAGCACGCCGTACGCGGCCTCCATGCGATCACCTTGTCGGAGCGGCAGCTCGACCCGTCAGCCACGATGTTGACCGAGCTCCTCGGCATGAGCCTGACCGGTGAGGAGGGGGAACGATCGCGGTTTGGCATGGCCGGAGGCAGCTCAGGTGCGCTCGTCGATGTCTTTGCCGGTGTTCGTGATCGCGGATGGCAAGCAGGTGGCACCGTTCATCACGTCGCGTTCCGTGCGCCGGATCTGGCCACCCAGTCGCTGTGGCAGCAGGAGTTGCGGGCCCGTGGCGTCTCGGTGACCGACATCATCGACCGGCAATACTTCAAGTCGATCTACTTCCGTGAGCCTGGTGGCGTGTTGTTCGAGATCGCCACCGATGCGCCAGGTTTCGCAGTCGACGAGCCACTGCTCGAGCTCGGTCGCAGTTTGAAGTTGCCGCCGTGGCTCGAGCCCAACCGGGCACAGATCGCCGCTGCGCTGCCACCGCTCCAGCTCGAGGAGGACATTCCGTGAGCGCTGAGCAGATCGGGCTTGATCGGCCTCATGTCTTTCAACCCGCCGACGATGCCGCGGCCGGACCGCCGCTGCTGTTGCTGCACGGCACTGGTGGCGATGAGCACGACCTACTACCGCTGCGTGATCATCTTTCCCCTGGCGCGGCCGTGCTTTCGGTACGCGGAACGGTGCTCGAGAACGGCATGCCGCGGTTCTTCCGCCGGCTGCGCGAGGGTGTCTTCGATGAAGATGATCTGCGTCGGCAGGCTGACGATCTCGCCGAATTCGTGGGAATGGCCTGTCAGGCCTACGGGATTGACGACCGCTCGCTGGTCGCCGTGGGATTCTCCAATGGCGCCAACATTGCTTCGGCGATGATGTTGCGGCGGCCTGGAGTCCTCGCAGGTGCGGTACTGCTCGCAGCGATGGTGCCCTACGCCGAACCTCCGGCCGCGGATTTGAGCGGCACCATGGTGATCATTTCCAATGGCGCTCGGGACCCGATGATCACAACACAGATGACCCGACTGCTGGTGAGTCAGCTAACCGAGCGCGGTGCCGAAGTGATCGAACTGCCGCACGCCGGCGGTCATCAGATTGATCCAGCCGTCCTCCCGCAGATCCGTAGCTTGATCAGGAGAGAGCCCTGAAAACGCATCACGATCAGGCCGAAAAGCCTCAGATTTGTGCCGTTTGCAGCCTGATCGTGATGCGTTTTCAGGGCGCAGGACTTAGCCGGCGTGCACATGAGGGCGGCGATCGCGATCAGGTTCAGCACGCCGGATGACCTCGCGGGTCACTGGCGCCACTTCACCGACACCGAAGAACAGGAAGCGGAGCAGGTTCGCTGCCGGATTGCCTTCGGTCCATTCGAAGTAGATGTGTGGCAATCGGTCGGTGTTGTCACGTACGGCCAGCAGTAGCGCAGCAAGTGCGTTCGGAACGCTCGAGCTGCTGAAAGTGATCACTCGGTACCGGCCGTGCTGGACTTCGCCCTGCACGTCGAGCTTGCCGGCGAACTCAGACGGATCCGTGACGGTGACCTCGACGAAGATCACGTCGTTAGGGTCGGTGAGGTCGTTGTCGCGGCTTACCTGGCGCAGCTTGTCGCTGTAGTCGGACCGCTGCCGCCTGTCGGGTTCCTTGGCGACGAACCTGATCGTGCGGCGGGCGGTGTCGCGGATGAAGAGCTGCGCGGTCGGGTCAAATGTGACGCTGGTGGCGCGCAGTTCGAAGGAGCGTGCGAACCGGGAGGCCAAGGACACCGCGAGGATGGCAGCAATGAAGATCGCTGCAATCCGGACGCCCTCAGGACGTTCGATGATGTTGGCGATCGTTGTGTAGACAAAGATCAGCGCTACTAGGCCGAACCCAATGGCGAGCTTGCGCTGCCTGGCGTGCCGGGCAGCCAGAGTGACGGCTATAGCGGCAGAGGTGATCACCACGAGAACACCCGTGGCGTACGCGCCGCCCTGGGCGTCGACGTTGGCGCGGAAGATGATCGTAATGAGGAATGCGCCGAGGGTGAGGATCAGCACCAGCGGCCGAACGGCACGCGCCCAGTGCGGGGCCATCCCGTACCGGGGCAGGAAGCGGGGGATCAGGTTCAGCAGACCAGCCATCGCAGAAGCCCCCGCGAACCACAGGATCGCAATCGTCGAGGCGTCGTACACGCTGCCGAAGGTGCTTCCGAGGTACTCATGGGCGAGGTAGGCCAAGGCCCTCCCGTTGGCCGATCCACCCGGCTGGAACTCGGCCGGCGGGATCAGCAAGGTCGTGACAAGGCTGCTGGTGATCAAGAAAACGCTCATGATCGCGGCTGCCGTGGTCAGCAGATGTTTGGCGCCCCGAATGCGACCGATCGGATGCTCGGGAGTGTCGTCGGGTCCGCTGTTGATGAGCGGCATAACGGCGACACCGGTCTCGAAGCCGGAGAGGCCGAGCGCAAGTTTGGGAAAGACCAGCAACGCGATGCCAACGATCACCAGCGGGTTCCCGTGCTGCTGGGTCAGCGCGGTGGTCCAGTTCGACCATAGCGTGGGGTTTGCTATCACCTCTGCGACACAGGTCGCAATGACCACAACGTTCAGAACAAGGTAGATCGCCACCAAGATGACGGCGACGCCGATGGCCTCTTTGAATCCGCGCAGGAAAACGCCGGCGAGCAGCGCCAGCAAGATCAACGTGATGATGATCTGATGGCCGCTGAGAAATGGCTCCAGACGGGGATTCTCCACCATATGAGCCGTAGCATCGGCGGCGGACAGCGTCATGGTGATCATGAAGTCGGTGGCGGCGAAGCCGAGCAGCACCAAGACGAAGATCTTGCCCTGCCAGAACGACATCAACCGTTCCAGCATGGCAAACGAGCCTTCACCGTTCGGGCTCTCAGATGCGACTCGTCGGTAGACCGGCAGCGCGCCGATCAGGGTCAGCGCCACCAGCACCAGCGTTGCGATGGGCGAGATCGCGCCGGCGGCTAACGCCGCAATGCCTGGCTGATAGCCGAGGGTGGAGAAGTAGTCGACGCCGGTGAGGCACATGACCTGCCACCATTTGTGCGTCTTATGCGTTTGTCTGCGGGCTCGAATGCGGTCCGCCGCGGGGTTTGCTTTCATCGCCCACGTCGCTCATCAACCACAATCGCAGGCCGTTGGGTGCCGGCTTCGCCTCTTCAGTCCTGGTCACCGGAGTACCTCGATCCGTACGGCGCTCAGCGCAGGTCGCGGCAGGAGATTCACGACCCGCACCAAGTCAACCGCGAAATCGGGTATTCGCGCATCGGCTGAGAAAGCGGCCGCTTCACTTCCTCGAGAACTCCGCATTGGTCGGAATGTCGAGTGCATCGCCTAGGCTCGTTGCAGGGGTGTGAGGCACATGGCGTCTAACTGGCTGGCGCGGCACCGATCGGTTGTCTGGGCGGCGGCGGTGTTTCTCGGTCCTCTTGTTGCGGGTCTGCTGACTCTAGGCCGCGCTCAATTGCATGAGAATCAAGTGACCTTGATCCTTGTCCTCACCGTTGCCTGTGTTTCTGCTGCGGGCCTGCGTCCGGCCGGCTTGGTCGCAGCACTGACGACCGCAATTGCATACGACTACTTCTGGACCGAGCCGTTCTTCAGCTTCGCGATCGTGAACGCTGACGACATCTTGACGGTCCTGTTGCTGGTCATCGTCGGAGGAGCCATCGAGCAACTCAGCTGGTGGGGTGGCCGCCAGAAGGCGGTGGCCGATCAGCGACTCGACTACTTCACCGCCTTGCGAAGCGCTGCTGCTCCGATTCCGACTGAGGCGCCGGCACCAACGCTCGACGCCATGTCGAACACTGTCAGGACCGTGCTAGATGCCGACAGCTGCCAACTCGTGATCGATGAGCCCTTACCCGCAACGGTGCTACACGGTGACGGCAGCATCACGCGAGCCGGACGGGTCATCGATGTAGCGAGACTTGGGCTACCGACCGATGACATCATCGCTATCCCTATCCCATGCAGTTCCCGCTCGGCCTACTTTGCCGTTATCGCGGCTTCTCATATCGCTCGCCCACCCGCGGAACAGCGGCAGGTCGCCGCCCTCCTTGCCCACCTCGCGGCGGAGGCGGTCGAGCTACAGATCGCAGCTCCAAACGTCAGCCAACCGGCAACTGGTACGGACGAGGGCCGGTCAGCACTGAGCTAGACGATCCGTTGCGGTGTCTCCGCTTCGCGGCCTCACCTTGTCAGCTCTCGTCGAGGAAGTTCAGGGTGGCCGCAGTGAAGAGTGGCGATGCGAAGAGGTTGTAGTGGGTCAAGCCCGGCAAGATGGCAAGTGCATGACCGCCCTTGAGGTCGACCCTCGCCCATCCAGCCGCCATCCCGCAGTCCGCCATCGAGCAGCTTGAAGATCTCCACGTAGTGGCTGGGCGGCGCCATGTCGGCGTCAGCAGCGACAATCATCGTCGGCATCTGAAGGCTGCGAACCTCGTCAGAGAAATCGAAGTCCTGGGCCATCGCCGCGCCGATCTTGTCCAGCAGTCGAGGAAAGTCCTCCGGCCGTGGCGCGATCCGCTGGTAGAGCTCGTACATCGGTGTGTCCTTCATGAACTCCGCAGCGGCGGCGTTCACTTGAGCTTGCTGAGCGAGCATCTCGGGCGGAATGGCGTCGCGCCGGATGTGGGCCGAAGCGAAGACAAGTCGACGGACCTTGTCCGGATACTTCACTGCTGTGTGGAACGCCACCCCACCACCGAGTGAGTAGCCGACAACGTCCGGCTTGTCGAGACCCAAATGGTCGATGAGTGCGCCGATGTCATCAGCCATCAGGCGTATGTCGATCGGTCGATCAATATCCGCGGTGCGGCCATGGCCCTGCAGGTCGACGGTGATGACCTGGTGGCGCTCGGTGAGTGCCGGAAGGATCGGACCGAACATCTCGCCGGCGCCGAGCCCGCCATGCAGCAGGATCAGCGGCCGCCCGGTACCGACCGTTTCGACATAGAGATTGATGCCATTGACTTCGGCGTACTGGCTGGTGCCTTTGGTGTCGGTCGTCCAATCGGTCGTGGTCACGATGCTGCTCCCTTGTTGCTCGCTTTGTGTTGTCGCTGATCAGACTCCGCGCTGCGTCTGAACTCATCGGGTGCTGACCGGCGAGGCAAAGAAGTATGCGTCAAACCGCTGGTTCGGTCAGCGCGGCTTATGCTCCCGGCCCGACACCTAGTGCGGCGAAGAACACCAGAACGACGGTGCTGATGGCGAAGACTCCGTGTAACACCACAGGTGGGCGCGGAATGTGCTGCTCGGCAAGATCGACTTCGGCCTTGGTGCCGGCCATCGCGGCGCGGCCGTCCTTGGTCCAGATTCGGACCAGCAGTCCGCCCAGCAGCGCAATCAGGAGGAGATCCACGAACGCGATCCAGGCCAGCAGATGGTTGTCGGTCACGAGGTAAACGATCCACAGGATGAGTCCGGCAGCGGCCAGTCCGAAATGCGTGAACACCCGGGCTGGAAGGAAGTGGGTACCCGCACCCTCAACCTTGCGTACGCCTCCGCTAGTTGCCCAGCGGATCAACATGAACAACCCGACCCCGGCAGCGAGGATCCAGGTAATCAAAGCGGCAATCGACATTGAGCGGCCTTCTTTCGGCGACGCTGACTTCTATCGGATACTGGACTAGACGTTAGACCTGGGATCGTCTAACGTCAAGACATCTATCCGTTAGAGAAGGCGCGACGTGCGGAGCTTCGATCGAAACGTTACCGGGATCGGCGTGCTGGCCGACTCCGTACGGCGTCGTTTGTACCGATTCGTCTGTTCTCAGGATCAGCCAGTCAGCCGCGACCAGGCAGCGCAGGCGGTCGGCATTGCTCGCCACAAGGCGAAATTTCATCTCGACCGGCTGGAGGCGGAGGGACTCCTCGAGGCTGATTACGTACGGCTCACTGGACGTTCAGGGCCCGGAGCTGGGCGTCCCGCCAAGCGCTACCGCCGGGGCACGAAAGAGTTCGCCGTTACTCTTCCGGCCCGCGACTACGAATTCGCCGCGCGCATCATGGCCGACGCCATCGCCGAGTCGGCGCGTACGCACACCCCGATCCTTGATGCGGTGCACGAGACCGCGGCGGTCTACGGGTCGGCAATCGCGGCCACCGCACGTGATCACGGGTCGTCTGCGGATGCGGCTCTGGAGATTGTGGTCCGCATCCTCGCTGAACATGCGTACGAGCCCCGCCGTACGGGCAGCACGGTCGTCCTGGCCAATTGTCCGTTTCAGGCTCTGGCTGCTGACCACACCGATCTCATCTGCCGGCTGAACCATTCCCTCCTCACCGGCTTCGCAGACGCGGTCGCTGCTGATCTGCTCGAGGCCCGCCTCGAACGCGGCGAGAGCCGATGCTGCGTCACCATTGTTGGCCGAACCGATGACCAGACGGGCCGAACCGTTCAGGTCAGCGCCCAACCTCGCGTCACCTGAGGGCGGCCGCGAGCAGAAAAGTCGGCAGCTACTCGTCCTCGCCGGCCGTTCGCCGAGCGGCGTCGAGTCGCTCGCGCGCGTCGGCCAGGGCGTTCACGGCGTGCCGTTGTCGCGACTGCGCCTCGGCCAGATGACGCTTGGCGGTAACTCGGTCCCGGCGCGCTTCTATCCGCTTGGTGTCAAGGGTGCTCATCACGTCGTCGGCGGCCTCAACGGCCGCTTCGGCATCGGCGAGTTCGAACTCGGACTGCCAGTGTGCGGCCTCGGCGACGGCAAGTTCCTCCTCTGCCTTGAGCAGATCACGACGTGTCTGCCGCTCAGCCTCAGTCGCCGGTGCGGTCTCGTTGTCGGTCTGCGGGGTAGCTGACGTCTCCGGCGCTGCCATGCCGGCGTCAGGTCCCTCGACAACCTCGACGGTCCATTGAGTCGTTGAATTTCGTCGCCGCCGGGCTGCCAACTCATCCGCAACGGGAGCGGGGTACGTCTCGACCGGGTCCTGCGCTGGTAGCTCCGGAGGCTGCTGCGCCTCACTCGTGCGGATCTTTCGGACTGCGGCGCGCGGGCGCGGCCCGAAGCCGGCGTGCGAAAGCGGCCGGACGAGGCGGCCGTTGCGAATGGTCAACGCACCGGCAAGATCGACAAGTGCGGCCTGCAGTGTCGCTTCGACCTCTAACAGCACGGCAGGGGTGAGCCGGAGGTCAGCCTCGGCGGCATGGGCCTGGGCCTGATCGAGCAGCTCACCGATCAGGTGGCGGCGTTGCTCGGCGAGGCTGCGCAACTCCGCATGGGACAACCCGGTCTGGGCGTCCCGCAGCCGCCGGCCCAACGCCGACAACCGCTGCATCGCTGCCGAATCGCGCGCCAGAAGGTTGACGAGCCAGGCACTCCGGGTGGGGCGGCGAAGATGCTGCAGCCGTTCGCCGACGTCTGGGCGGCCGGCCGCCCTGGCCTGTCGCACCAACTCGTTCCGAGCGGCGACGAAGTCATTCGGCGGGAGCACGTAAAGCTCACGGACGATCTCGTCCAGCTCGCGGCCAATCATCTGCACAGTCATCCCCGACTAGATTTAACGTGGCTCTCGTCGGGCGACGCAAATCGGGGTGGTGTTAGTGCCGAGCATCCGAAGTCGCTTGACGTATGCGCCGCCCAGGCGGCGCCCCGCTGCGTTCTCGTCGTCGCCCATAGAACACCGCTATGGGACTCCTCCTCGGCCTTGCGGTGCATCCACCTGGACGACGCCTACTGTCAAGGGACTTCAAATGCACGGCACTAGGAGACCGCAAACCCCAACGTCTCCTCGTCCCTACAGCAGCCGCCCAATGCAATGCAGTCGACGATGAACGCGTGACGCAGCAGATCTGGGAGCTCGCACGTCTCGCTCGTACACTCCACCGAGCGGTCCCGGTGCACAATCAGGGTGCCGTGGCAGTGATCGAGATAGGTGTGGCCGATATAACTCGCGTCGAGGTCAGAGGCATCCAGATCTGAGGAGTCCAAGCCGCATTCGGGACAACTGCTCATGCCGCTGTTGGTACCACCCCGCGACTCCGGAGTCAGTGATTGATTCGGGCGTGTCGGAGAGCTTTCTTGGGATTGGCGCCAGCTTTCGACGCTAGCCGCGCTTCTTCGGCGCACCGCGTACGGGTTCCGCGGGCTTCTCAGTCGGCTTCTTTTGCCTCTTCTTGGCGGCAGCGGTGGTGGCCGCCGCACTCGGAGCCGGCCGCCGACGTCCACCGTTCCCCGTCGATCGGCGTTGCTTGGCCGCCTCGATGCTGGCCCGCAACGCGTTCAACAGGTCGAGCGGCGGGGCTCCTGGCTCGCCTTCGGAGGCGACAGTCCGCCCGCTGGCCTTAGCATCGATCAGTGCCGTCAGCGTCTCGCGATGCACATCGCGATACCGGTCTGGATCCAACTGCTGATCGGACAAGGAGTCAATCAGTGCCTCGGCCATGGCGAGCTCTTCCGACGGCGTAGACCATTCGGCCTCGCTCGCTTGGAAGCCGAACCGGGGCTCCCGCACCTCGTCGGGCCAAAGCATGGTCGCGAGAACCAGCACCTCATCGTGCACCCGCAAGACCGCGACGATCTCACGTTCGCGGAGCGTCACCTTGGCGACGGCGACCCGGCCCTGCTTGCGCAATGCGTCGCGTAGCAGCCGATACGCCCTGGCGCCCTGTGGCTCGGGCTCCACGTAGTAACTGCGATCGAGATAGATGGGGTCTACCGCAGCCAACGGCAGGAACGAGATGACCTCGATCGAGCGCGACGTCTTGGCCGGCAACATGGCGAGATCAACATCGCTGAGCACCACGAGCTCACCGGTTGCCGACTCATAGCCCCGGCCGATCTCTTCGTACGGCACCTCGGCACCGTCGATCGAGCAGACCCGTTTGTACTGCACCCGGCCACCATCACTGATGTGGATCTGGTGAGATGGCACGTTCTTGCTCTCGGTCGCCACGTAAAGCCGCACCGGAATCGTCACCAAGCCGAAGGAGATGGTGCCTCTCCATACCATCCGCATCGCAGCATCCTTCCGATCGGGTGAACCAATGGACCGTCCGCCAGTTCCTTCCATTGTTGCCGCGGCCAGGGAGCGCATGCCAGCCCGGGTCGCATGGAGCACGGCTGTCTTCGTCACGCGAAGCCGGTAGGGGTCGAGCTGTAGCGTTCCTGCGGCACTCACTGCCTCACCGATCTAGGCTGACGTCCAAAGGTGGGTCGAGAGGAGCGGGCATGGATGTCGAACTCGCCGAGGAGCGCATCCTCGTGCTTGCCGACCGCTTCAACCTCGACCATGCCGAAGGCCGCGCATGGGCGAAGCGCACCGACGCCTTCGGCACAGTGGCAAAGCTAGGTGGCCTGCTGAACCGTGCTGGGTCAGACGACTACGAATGCGTTTATCGCGAGCGTCGGCTGCAGCCGTTCTGGCGCCTGCACAGTCGCACTGTGGCGGCGTACGAGCGCACCCGCAGCTACGCGGTTCCGGTGGCCCCGGAGGTCCGCAGCGTGACGATCGCTGGTGAGACGAAGGCGGTCCAAGAGCGTGAGTTCCACCTCACCGGACTGGAGTTCTGCCGTGAAGAGACCGACCAGGAGACCCTGTTCGACGGCCTGACGCGAGCGCAGAATCCGGCGCTAGCGACGTATTTGGCCTTTCAAGCGAGTCCCGCGAGCAGCGAGATGTTGACCAGGGCAACGCAGGCCGGAACTGTGGTGGTGCCGCCAAAGGTCAAGGCCTCCGCACTAGTGCGCGAAGTTGTCTCCTCCGCGATCGGCAGGATCGAGGCCGACCGCATCCTGGAAGAACGGGTGATCGTCGATGCGGTCGATCTCTTGTACCGGCCGGTCTATGCCTTTCGCTACCGCCACGCGGGCAAAGAGGCGGTGATTGAGTTCGACGGTCTCACCGGCGATGCTCGAGCCGGCGGTGACACATTCGAGCAGTACCTCGGGAAAGTGCTGGAGCCGAAGTTTCTCCTCGACGCGGGTGTTGAGGCCGTAAATCTGTTCGTCCCCGGAACCCAGCTAGCCCGGATCGTTGTGCAGCACGGCGTAAAGCATGTGATCGAGCACCGCAAGCACGAGGCCTAGCCCGACTCGTCACATGAGGTCGACTCCTGAACTCATGGCTACGATGTTGCACCATGCTCGAGTGGGGGAATGGCCCATGACTCCGGTGCCGCCGCCCGAACGTGAGGTCGCGCTCTACGAGGCGCTCATCGCGACGCATCCCGAGGTCGAGCGAAAGGGCAAGTCCAGCCCGTACACCTCGATCAACGGCAACATGTTCACGATCCTTTCTGCCGATGGCGTGCTCGGCATGCGTCTGGGAGCCGCCGATAGGGAAGCCTTTGTGGCGACCTTCAGCACAAGCTTGTATGAAGCGCATGGCGCCGTCATGAAGGAGTACGTCGCGGTGCCCGCGGACCTCCTGGCCGAGACCGAAAAGCTGGCTCCCTATCTGGTCAAGAGCTACGACTACGCGAAAGGCCTCAAGCCCAAACCCACGACGCGCAAACCCCGAGCAAACTCGTAGTAAGGGAGCCCATGTTGCCCACCCGTACACCCCGCGCCGATTTCGACAGCCGATACAGCGATCCGCAGGCGTCAGCCACGGACTGGCAAGACGCCCGCGAGGTGCTTGCGACCACCGAGCTGTCGTGGCTCACCACGGTCCGGCCCGACGGACGTCCGCACAGTACGCCGTTGATCACTGTCTGGCACGACGACGCAGTCCACTTCTGTACCGGACCGGAGGAACGTAAGCACAAGAACCTCGATGCCAACCCGTACGTCGTGCTGGCGGCCGGCCCGAACGCTTACGCCAACGGCCTGGACGTGGTGCTCGAAGGTCAGGCAGTACGGGTCCTGGACCGTGAAAAGCTAGCGGATCTGGCTGAGGCCTGGGTAGCTAAATACGGTGAGGAATGGCGATTCGACGTCGCGGCCGACGGCTTTCGGCACAGCAGCGACGAGGGAGTCGCGGACGTCTTTCGGATCGAGCCGAAAACCGTGTTCGCGTTCGGCAAAGACCCCTACAGCCAGACGGCATTCCGGTTCGGCTGAGCTCATTGACACTCGATCCAGTCAGGTGGCTCCCGATCGGCGGGCGTCCCGACTCTCTCGGTATTTACGGCGGTAGCAGATGGTCGCCATATGCCGGAGGATCGGAGAACGCCAGCGCGGCTTCCTCGACGACCTGGTCAGTTGCCGTCAGCCGGTCCTCGTGTTGGCGGAGGTGTTCTTCCCACGAGGAGACTCGGAAGATCTCGACGAAGCGATCGCGATGTTCAGCATCTCGGTACAGCTCCCAACGGGTCGCACCGGTTCGGAGTCGGGAGAGCCGGAGCTGATCCATCGCAGCCAGGAACTCGGATTGACGCTCCGCTGTGACGGTGAAGTGGACGGCGACGAGCACGGGTCCAGTGTCTGGCTCGGGGTCGAAGGCCACCCGCGGGTCGGTCCAATAGACCGCTGGCTGCGGATCGAGGTGGCCCGTTTCGGGCAATCGCCAGATCAGCCCGGCAATGGCCGCGGCAAGCACCACACACGCCGCTGCGAGGACGGCGGGCCGGAGACCGAAACGGTTGGCGACGAGCCCCCAGAGCAGCGCACCAGTGGTCTGGGAGCCCATGAAGATCACAACATAGATGGCCATGCCGCGAGCTCGCACCCATGCCGGCAGGACGAGCTGCATCTCGGCCTGCAGCGTCGACGTGATCGCCATCCAGGCAAGCCCGTTGAGTACGAGGGTGGCTAGTGCGGCGGCGAAGCTTGGGATCAGGATGATGACCGCCAGCGTCGCGGCGTACAGAACGCTGGCGGCGAGGAGGATTCCATTCATGGAGACAGTGGTGACTCGTCGGAGTACCAGGGCGCCGAGGACAGCGCCGGTCCCGAGGGCAGCGAACAGCAGACCGAATCCGTCGGCTCCCTGTCCGAGGTGCTCGCTTGCGATGAGCGGAAGCAACGCCCACAGTGCCATGGCCGGGATGACGAACATGATCGCCCGCAGCATGATCCGCCGTATGACGGGTTCGTGCCAGACGTAGCGAGCTCCGGCGCGGAGGGCCGGCACGAACCGTTCTCGGCTCGCCAATTCGGGGTTCACGCGGCGCCAGGCAAGCAATGCGATGGCCAAGAAGACCACAGAGGCCGCATTCAAGGCGAAGACCACCGAGGCGCCGCCGAGGTGAGCGATGACGAATCCAGCAATGGCCGGTCCAATGGCCCGAGAGACATTGACGCTCACCAGATCGAGCCTGGATGCCGCCCGCAGCTCTGATCTGGGTACGAGGTCGGGGATGGTGGACGCCCACGTAGGTAGTTGCACGGCCGTACCAACACCGAGGAGGAAGGTGAAGGCGATCAGCAGGGCCGGCGGCATCTGCCCTGCGGCGGTGAGTACAGCGAGCAGGACGCCGACGATGAAGAAGTAGACCTGAATCGTGAACAACAGCCAGCGCCGGTCGAAAGTGTCGGCGAGAACTCCGCCGGGCAGTGCCAGCAGCATCACGGGCAGCGTGGTGGCCGCCTGAACCAACGAGACGAGCACGGCTGCATTAGGCGCATCGACGAGCAACCATTGCGCGCCGACGGTTTGCATCCACGTGCCAGTCCAACTGATCAGCACGCCAATCCACAGCCAGCGGAAGGCGCGATGACGGAACGGGGCAAACGCAGACGACTCGGCGGCCACGGGTACGGACGTTTCGGACGAAGCTGCACCACCCGCGGCCTCGTTGCCGCCCTGTGTCATGTCGCCTCCGTCGACTTATCACAATCTGTCAGGGTCAGACTGCCAGCTGAGTTCTCCTCAAGACAGCTGATCAACGGCGAGCGAGGGCTGTCCCAGCTTGCTTACGTTGTACACGATGCTCACGCCATGCACAGCCTCCACATCCCACGCAGCGGGGATGTTGACAGAAGCTGATAACGAGACACGCGGCCTGAGCAGGGCCGATTGGCGGCATGGACCTACTGGTGCCATCGACGGCCTCACACGCCAGCCGCGACAGCACGCAGCGAAAGACTTCAGACGGCCGTCTCGCCGAGCTGGCCCGACAGACCGGCCTACCGCTGCGCCCATTCAGTGAAGCATCAGAGGTTGGCCGGTCGGACGGGGATTGGCTTGCTGCGCCTAGAACGACAGCAGGCGATCGAAGAAAGAGCGGTAGCGGCCGAGCGCCTGGCGCAGATCTTCCGTGGTGGTCTGCTCGCTGTCTAGGCCTTGTTCAAGCTCGGCGCGCTGGCTGCGGAACAGCTCTTCCAGCTCGTCGAGTACCTCGCCGACCAGCTCGTTCGCCCCTCGTACGGCCCTGCTTGGCTCGTCGACGAAGTCGCTTTTCAGCTGAGTCCACCGAGTGTTATAGCTCTCTGCCCGATCGGGCGGGATCAACGTCGCGCGCTCTTCGGCGCGGCTCTCGGAAGCGGTGTCGGCGTCGCTCTCGGAAGTGGCGTCGGAGGCTGTCTCAGATCGAGCGTCGTTGGTCTGCGCGTCGGCTGTGTCCGCCTGCCGACGAGCGCCGGTCTCCTCCTCGCTCGCCCTTTCCAGCCTTTGCTCGCGCTCGCTGGGTCCGCCCAACCGCTCGGCCGCGCTCCCGGCGGCTTCTTCGGTTTGAGGGGTGTCGGTCGTACGGCCGTCGGTCGTTGTTGCGTCCGTGCTCATGCCCTTGTCTCCCGTTCCGTCATGTGGTCGTTGTCCTGCTCGCGTGCGGACATATCCCGCTTGTATTGCGTGCCGTCGTGGTCCTCTCCTACGTCGTCAGCTTCGGTGGCATCCCCGTCGCCTGCCAGCAGAGCCTGGACCAGCGCCCGATAGGACGTGACCGCCTGGCGCAGATCCTCGGTGTCCACCCGGCCGTCCTCATTCGCCTTGCGCGATTCGGCGTGCCTCCCGGTAACGCTGAGTGACCTCTGCGTGCTCGTACCGACAGATCGTCGGCCCGCCGATCGAAGTCCTCCTCCGACCGGGTAGCCGCGGGCGGCCATCACCTCCACCACCAACCGGTCGGCATTGCGTACGGCGGTACTCGGGTCGTCCACGAACTGGGCCTGGACGTCTGTCCAACGCCGGTCGAAGTCCGCCCGCTCAGACGAGTCGAGAGTGCGTAGCTGCAGCTCGTCGTGGCGCTTGGCGCGGTCTCGCAGCTCCGACTCCGCAGCGCGTTGGCTGTCGGCTTCATCAATGGCGCGGTCGTACTCAGGTCCGTATTGCTGACGGAGCCGCTCGGTCTGTTTCCGCCGCGCCATCTGATAGCCGGCGACGACAAGCGCCACAATGATGGCGACGGCAACGACGATCACGATGATCAGTGTGATGTTGCTCATGGCCCTGAAATACCCGCCGGTACGGCTACACAAACCCACCCTTAAGGAGGGTCCGCTCCTGGCGTCGGTGCGAGTCATATGCTCCGTTGATGAGCACCTTGGGGTACGCCATCCTGGGCCTGCTCGCCGCGCAACCCCGGACCGGCTACGACCTGGCCCGGCTGATGCGTACGCCAATCGGTTACATGTGGACCGCCCATCACAGTCAGATCTACCCGGAGCTGGCCCGTCTGGAGAGCGAAGGCCTGGTGGCGGCGACCGTCATCGACGGCCCTGGGCCGCGGGACACCAAGCGGTACGAGATCACTCCCCGCCGGATGGCATGCCCTACAGGATTGGGTCGACTCACCGCTCAGCGAGGTCGCTCGCTCGGAGTTCATGCTGCGAATCCGCGGGCTCTGGATGTTACCTCCCGAGCGCGCGCGGGCGTTTCTCCTCAAGCAGCGAGAATGGCATGAGTCGCGGCTCGCAACGTTCGCCATGGAAGAGGCAACATTTGTTCTCGAGGGTGACGCGGTCGACGACCCGACGTCTTTTGTCTTTGCCGAGTACGCAACCCTGCGCTCCGGCCTCATGCACGTCCAGGTAACGATCGCCTGGTTGGACTGGCTGCTCGACCGGCTGGACAAGGTAGATGGACACACAGGTTTGGCCGACGCGAGGGATCCTTCGTGACCATGTCGTACGCCCGTCGGATGCAGCGGGTCCAGCCGTCGGCGATTCGTGAGCTGCTCCGGCTGGGAGCAGACCCGGAGGTCATCAGCTTCGGCGGCGGATATCCCGATCCGGCGCTGTTCCCGGTCGCCGAGCTCGGCCAGGTGTTCGCGGAGCTGTTGGTGCCGGAGCGCGCCGAGTCGCTGCAATACACGGCGTCCGTCGGCCTACCGCTGCTGCGCGAGCAAGTTGCCGAGCGGCTGTCTCGGGACGGCATCGCGTCGACCGCAGAGGACGTGTTGATCATTCAGGGAGGTCAGCAAGGGCTCGATCTTGCTGCCCGAATGATGATCGACCCCGGCGATGTCGTGGTCACGGAGAACCCCACCTTCCTCGGGGCGCTGATCGCGTTCAACCCGTACGAGCCGAGGTACGCCACAGTGTTCAGCGACGATGACGGGATGGACACCGAGGACCTGGAACGGGTCCTGGCTACCCAGCCGACTGCGAAGATGATCTATGTCGTTCCGGACTTCGCCAACCCCACCGGGACAACGTTGAGCCTGCCGCGGCGGCGCCGACTGGTTGAACTGGCGAATGAGCATGACGTCCTGGTCGTTGAGGACACTCCCTACCGACCGTTGCGCTACTCGGGTGATCACCTGCCCACGTTGAAGAGCCTGGACACCGAAGGCCGCGTGTTGCACTTGGGCAGCTTCTCCAAGATCCTTGCTCCCGGCATGAGGCTCGGCTGGGCGGTCGCGGAACCCGCGATTCTGGAGCGGCTGGGCTTGCTCAAACTTGCCGCCGACACGCAGAGCAGCACGCTCAACATGGCAGCGACATCGGCATATCTGGCTCGCTTCGACCTCGACGCGCATATCGCTCGATCAGTACCGGTTTACCGGCACAAGCGCGACTTGATGCTGCGCACGATGGTCGAGACGTTCCCCGACGGCGTCGGCTGGACCGAGCCGGATGGCGGGCTGTTCACCTGGCTGACGTTTCCTCAAGGGTTCGACGCTGCCGCGTTCATGGCCGAGCGACTACTGCCCGAGGCCAAGGTGGCCTTTGTGCCAGGAGCTACGTTCTTCCCGGTTCAACAGCAACCGCAGCATGCCCGAGTGAGCTTCTCTGGGGTACCCGACGACCGGCTAGTGCGCGGCGTCACAGCAATTGGCACCCTGCTCCGCCAGGTCTGAACACTTCAGCCGCCTTCTGGGGCCGCTGTGCTCGCTCGTACGGACGGCTGGCACGCTGAGTTTCTGTAGGACGACGAAAGGATTCCCAAATGCCAGCAACCACCGGAGCAACGGCGGCGGACGCCGGAACAGTTGACCTCGGAGGCGACCTAACGGTCAACCGTCTCGGCTTCGGCGCCATGCGCATCACTGGCCGAGGCATCTGGGGCGACCCGCCAGACCGGAACGAGGCCGGGGCCGTCCTGCGCCGCGCCGTCGAGCTCGGTGTGAACTTCATCGACACGGCTGACTCCTACGGTCCAGACGTCAGTGAGGAACTCATCGCCGAGGCGCTGCATCCGTACCCCGAAGATCTGGTCATCGCTACCAAGGGTGGACTCGTACGGCCCGGCCCCGGGCGCTGGGACCCCGACGGTCGGCCCGAACACCTGCGTCAGGCGTGCGAGGGCAGTCTGCGCCGCCTGCGGTTGGACCAGATTCCCCTGTACCAGTTCCACAGACCCGACCCGGCCGTGCCGCTCGAAGACTCGATCGGCACCCTCGTCGCTCTGAAGGACGAGGGCAAGATCCGTCACATCGGGCTGTCCAACGTCAATGAAGATCAGCTGCGCCGCGCGCAAGTCATGACCCCTATCGTGTCGATCCAGAACCGCTACAACCCAGCCGATCGCAGGTCAGACTCTCTTGTCGACCTGTGCGAGCAGGAAGAGATGGTGTTCCTGCCGTGGGCGCCGATCCAGAACCTTGACCCATCCTCGGCGCTGACCGACATCGCCGAGCACCATGACGCGACTCTCCACCAGATCGCCTTGGCATGGCTGCTGGCCCGGTCCGACACGATGCTGACGATCCCCGGAACCGGCTCGGTCGACCACCTCGAGAAGAATGTCGCCGCCGCCGGCATGCGACTCGAGCCTGACGAGATTGCTGCGCTCAACGAGCTGCGCTGACTGTCGGGTCGACGAAGCCTGACGGACTCGGGACGACTGATCTCAGGTCCCCCAAAACGACCCGACCAAGCCGACGGACCGAAGGTAGTCGGCCGCGGCAGATGGCTCGCGGCGTACGTAGCCCGCTTCTAGGCGGCCCTCGTACCAGCGCGATGCCAAACGCCACAGTGTCGGCAGGTCCATGACGTACCCGCGCTCATTCTCGGTCGCGGCCAACCAATCGGCTACGCACGCCTCTGAGCAGAAAATGCGTTGGTGGCCGCACGTGTTGACGACGTCGTCCCACATCCGCGCCGCCGGTACGAGAAAGTGCGCCACTTGATCACCCGAGGGAGGCCCCTCTCGCGTCACGTTCCAGGCATGCGCCCTGCCGCATCCTGGGCAGCCTGTGGCGACCAGCATCGACTCGGCTCCAGGTACCAGATGCGGTAGCGCAAAGGAATCCCATGCGCAGCCGCCCCACCACAGCGTCGTGGCGCTCATCACCGAGAACCCGAGCGGTATCGCCGAGAACGGATGTGCCATGACGATCACATCGTGCTCGTCGAGTACGACGTGGCGGGCCGCCGCGAGCTCCCGTAGACCAGCACGGATCGTCGTAACCGACTCGTACAGCTCGCGCGTCAGCTGGTCCAGACGCGGAGCGCGTCCGGTGTCTACGAACGTCCGATAGACCCTGACACGTAGCTCTTCGACGTCCACTGGCGCAGCATGCCACGGCGCCAACTCGGGCAGCGTCGCATCCGGCAGAACGATCCTCAGGGTCCGCCGCGCCAGTGGTCAATGCGGTGATGATCAGGTGTGAAGCCGTGACTGACACCCCAGAGCACAGCCTGCGTACGACTGGCAACATCGATCTTGCGGTAGATCGCTCGAATGTAGGACTTCACGGTGTTCGGGCTGAGGAAGGTGAGTGCCGCCACCTCGGCATTGCTCTTGCCTTGAGTGATCAGGGCCAAGATCTCTGACTCACGGTCGGTCAGACCTTCGGCGCGCCCCGGCCAGTTCAATCCACTCACAGTGCGCACCCGCGTCGGCGGCTCGTTGATGACGATCTCGCCGGAGTGGATCGCTTCCAGAGCCGCCACAAAATCACGGGCCGGCAAGGCCTTGGACAAATAGCCGTGTACGCCGCGGGCGCGGGCGCTGTTGATCAGGTCGGGGTGGAAGTTCCAGGTGTACACCACGACGTGCCGGGCGCGCGGGTTGCCCACGAGGACGCTGATCTGGTCGTGGTCTGATTCCGCCTGAGCGAAAGTGTCGTAGAGCACGATGTCGACGCTGTCTGAAAGGTCCCGGTTGGTGTCGAGTTCCGCGATCACTACGCGATCGCGATACTGCTCCAGGATGTAGGCCACGCCCATCACCACGACGTCGTAATCGTCAATCAACGCGATCGTGATCGGGGAACCCATACGTGGAATATAAACCCCCCTAGGGGTGTAATGCATCCGCCCTTGGGGTGGTTCAGTTGATAACGGAGCGGTACTTAAGTCTGCAGGTATCGCTCCGCAACTATCCATCACGTGCAAGGAGGAACCGTGGAGATCATCGGTGTCATCGTGGCCGGTATCATCATCGGCTTGTTGGGCAAGTTCGTGGCTCCTGGAAATCGGGACAACATCCCGATCTGGCTGACCATCATCTGTGGGATCGGCGGGGTCTTGATCGGCTGGTTCATCTACACCGCGTTCGGCGGAAACGGCAGCCCCGGAATCGATTGGGTGCGCTGGCTGATCGCGATCGCGGTGGCCGTCGTCCTGGTCATGATCGCCTCCGGGCTCACCGCCCGATCGCGAACCCGCGCGCTCTAGCGTTCGAACGCCCAGCTACCCCCGACACGGGATCCGAGTCGGGGGTAGCTGCGTATCAGGAATCCTTTGGTAGTTCGGCGGCCTCACCGTTAGTTGAGTTCCTGCAACTCTCGATGTGCGATCTTGCCGCTGGCGGTGAGCGGCAGATGATCTTGGAAATGGATCCGTGCCGGGATCTTGTACGCCGCAATGCGATCGGCGAGGAAGTCAGTCAGCTCCGCTGCAGAAACGATCTTCCCCGGTCGGGTCACGACGAACGCGACAGGAACCTCACCTTCGTCCGGATCTGGTGCCCCGATCACGGCCGACATCGCGACCGCATGGTGCAGGTCGAGCGCAGCTTCCACCTCTCCTGGGGTGATCTTGGAGGTTCGTCGCACGATCAGGTCCTTGATCCGGCCAACGAACCACCAGTCGCCGGCCGTATCCTGCTCGCCCAAGTCTCCGGTGTGCAACCACCCATCCGTCAGAGTCCTTGCGGTGAGCGGCTCGTCCTCCCAATAACCGAGCATCACCATCGGCCCCCGGATGAGGAGTTCGCCGCTGCTCTCGTCAGTGCGGACCTGGACACCGGTCACGGGAGCACCTATGCAGCCGTCCCGGTCTAGTCGGGGCTCGCGTACGACGGTGAGCCAGATTGCTTCGGTCATGCCCCAGCCCACGCCAATGGGCAGTCCCGCGATCTCCGAGAATTCCTTCTGCAGGGGGCCTCGTACGGTCTCGCCTCCGGTGTAGGCCCCGCGCAGCGAGGAAAACCAGTCGCGGCTCGCTCCGGGTGCGCGAACGACCTGCGCGAGCACATCGATGTGGGTGCAAACGAGAGTGGGACGGTGCTCGATGAGGGCCGCGACATAGCGCTCGATGTCGAATCCCTCGTACAGGGTGACGGTGCCGCCAGCCATCAGTGTCGTGAACGTGGCGATGAACCCGCTGACGTGCACCAGTGGCTCGAAGACCTGCACAACATCCGACGGGCGCACATTGTCCAGTGCCTCGGACGTGCTGGCTGAGCATCGCTAGTGCGGACGCCTGACTGTGTACGACGCCCTTGGGCGCGCCGGTGGAACCTGAGGTGAAGAACAGAATTGCTGGTGCGCCGGACGGTGGCTCGGGTATTGCCTCTGGGGGGCTAGCGGCTGCCGGACAGGAGCGGTTCCATGGGCTCGTAGCGGTCGTCCTCGCCCACCACCAAGACTCGGGCCGTGGCCAGGACCTCAGGGTCAACAGGTCCAGCCGGTCTAATCGATCGGCTTGTGCGACGATCCAGCGCGGGCGGGCGCGGCGTAGCGCGGCCTCGATCTCCGGCGGCGCATAGCGGGAGTTGAACGGGGCAGCCACAGCGCCCGCAGCGAAGCACGCGAGATAGCTGAGTACGGCTTCGGCTCCGTTGGGCAGCAGGAGCGCGACCCGCTCGCCCGCCAGGTGATCGGCGTCCATCGCGAACGCCAGCGCGCCGGCAGCCGCGGCCAGCTCGGCGTAGCTCCACGTACGGCCGTCGTGCACCAAAGCAATCCGGTCGCCTGCGGCCGATGCATGTCCGGCGATCAGGCGAGCCAGGGTGCCGCGATCGGCCTGCTGGGCGGTTTCGGGCACGGGACATCTCCCGGTCTATGAACCTGGTTTGGGCTGCTTGAATGTGCCGACCACTGTAACTGGCGGCGTCTTCCCGAGGGAGTAGCGGACCTACTCCTCAAGGGGTATCAAGGTGAACCCTTCAGGGCGATGTCCGCAGGTTTTCTCGAGGCTAGCGTCAGTGTTCCCACCATCTGGAGGGCACGACATGACCGCTGTTGATCACACCACCACTCGCCCGATTCCCGTTGGTCCGCGTACGGGCAGGCGCGTTGCCCAACACCTCGCCAAGCCGGGCTGGGTGATCATGACTTTGCTCTCGCTGACAACCATCGCGTTTGTCGCCCGCTACCTCGCGTTCAACCCGGACAGCTACTTTCCTGAGCAGCGCGAAGTGTATATGCGTCGCGAGTTCGTGCTCGGTGTACACGTGCTCTGCGGCATGCTCGCACTCGCGATCGGGCCGCTTCAGTTCGTCGCGAGGTTGCGTCGCCGGTTCCTGCGGATACACCGGTTTCTTGGCGCGACGTATATCGCAAGCTGCACGGGCCTCGGGTTGTCAGGATTAGTGCTCGCGACGACCTCCTACCCGAGCTGGGTGACATCGCTGGGCTTCGGGTTGTTGGGACTGAGCATGTTGTTCACGACCTGGACGGCGCTGCGCATGGTGCTTGCTCATCGGATCGTTGATCATCGTCGCTGGATGATTCGGAGCTTCTCGTTGATCTTTGCGGCGGTCATGTTGCGAATCATGACGCCGCTTTATGGCGTGCTGAGCGGTGCCGGGCTGGTGTCGTTCTCCTTCGCCACCGCATACACCTGGATCGCCTGGCTGTGCTGGTTGCCGAATCTGCTGATCGCGGTTTGGTTCACGCGCAGGCCCACAGACTGATCATGATGAGCAACCGAAGCTGTGTCGTACGATGCCCTGGCCGCGGCCGTACGTGGGGTGCAGGTTTAAGTTGAAGCCGTGCGAGTTGCCATTGCCGGAGGCCACGGTCAGATCGCCCTGCGCCTCGCCAAGATCATGTCAGAGCGAGGCGACGAGGTTGTCGCGCTGATCCGCAACCCCGATCACGCGGACGAGGTGAAGCGTGCCGGCGCCGAGCCGGCAGTGGTCGATCTCGAGCACGCCAGCGAGGAAGAGGTTGCGAGCGCGATCGGCGGCTCCGATGCCGTCGTATTCGCCGCCGGTGCGGGTCCTGGCAGCGGAGCCGAGCGCAAGGACACGATGGATTACGGCGGTGCCGTCAAACTGATCGCTGCGGCGAAGCAGGCCGGGGTCGGCCGTTACGTGATCGTCAGCAGCATGGGGGCGAACCCCAACGCGACTGGGGATGACACCTTCAGCGTGTACCTGCGCGCGAAGGGCCGCGCCGACGATGCGGTACGCGCGAGCGGCCTCGATGCGACGGTGATACGCCCCGGCGGGCTCACCAACGACGCCGGCACAGGCCGGGTCAGACTCGGCGAGAAACTTCCTCGCGGCCAGGTCACGCGCGACGATGTCGCGGCTGTCCTCGTCGCGGTGCTCGACTCGCCGAGCACGATCGGCCGCACTGCGGACCTGATCGGTGGCGATACGCCCATCGCTGAGGCCGTTGCGGCGCTCTAGTCTCGCGATTCCTGAAATCTGGTTTCGCCGCCGAGTCACGTTCTTCCGCACGGAGCCACGAATGCGGTCCGAAGAGCCGATTTCTGAGGCGATTCGTGGCCTTGTGCGCAGCAACGAGCAATGAGTCGTGGCAAGTCGTTCCGACCGGCTCGAACTTCAGCCACCCAGTCCCCATTGCCAGAGCCCGACCCAACGACGCTGATCATGGTCATTGTCTGCGGCGGCGTTCCGCGAAGAAGCGAACCATCTCGGCACTGGCGGCCGGGCCTAGCGGATCGGTGTAGGAGCAGCCGGCGGTACCCCCGAACCACGCATGGCCCGCCCCGTGCACGATCCACTGCTCCAGGAGCACATCGGCATCGTCGGAATAGGTCGTCTGGGTATACGCGTGGCCGCCAGGTACCTGCCCGCGCGTCACTCTCACG
The DNA here is from genome assembly GCA_963815975.1 of uncultured Actinomycetota bacterium. GTDB lineage: Bacteria > Actinomycetota > Actinomycetes > Propionibacteriales > Propionibacteriaceae > Microlunatus. The sequence continues at coordinate 33,067 of CAWFJC010000015.1, read as the reverse complement.
CCGTCGACTGCCGTCAGCGCTCCATCGATGCCAAGTCGCTGCTGGCGGATATTGCTCGCGTTGACCACGTTGACAATCTCGTCATGATCACCGTGAAAGACAATGAGGGGAATCCGCAATACCGGGTCGGGATGCGATGTCGGACTTCCTCCTCGCATCAACGCAAATGCCGAGGGCACGTCGTGCGCAGCACCGTACGGCAACCCGGAATGCACGCCGGCGGCCGCGTACAGCTGGGGATACGTCGCAGCCATGACCGTCGCCATCGCGGCGCCAGCTGAGAAGCCTGCAATAAAGACTCGGTCCGGGTCGGCGTCGTCATCACGGATCACCTCTTGGGTGATGCCTGCGATCAGCGAGGGTTCACCACCGCGGGCGTGCTGATCCTGCGGGCGGAACCAGTTCCAGTACCGCATGGGATTTGCCCGGGCATCTTGCTCGGGATAGACCACGAGAAAGTGGTGCAGGTCTGCGAGTTGATTCATGCCGGTCCCGGCGGCGTAGTCGAGCACCGGCTGCGTCCCGCCGTGCAACATGACAATGACCGGTGCATATTGATTGGAGTCAGGCGGAACGTAGATTTTGTATCGCCTGGCGCCCGAATCGTTTTGATACATCCTGTCGAGCAGCACCCCTTCCCCGAGACTGTCTGATCGCGGTCCTTGACGTAGCAACATGTCTGGGGATTGCGCAGGAATCTGCAAGCCTCGCGGGCCGCCGAGCGAGCTGCCCAATGAGCGCTGCAGCGCCTTGGCAGTAGCGCCCAGAGGATTCGGCCGGTGCGTGTCGGTCGATGACGCGGGCTCGGGAACCGCAGCTGCTCGGGGAGGTTGGGATCGCGCCCCGAATGGGGAGCGAGCTGAGGGGGATCCGAGTGTCCGCTGGATGAGTTTGGTTGCCTCGGCAAGTCGCCCGGCCTTCGTGAGGCTGAGCGCTTGGTTCATATCGTCCTGATCGAGACTGATCATGGGCGTGCTCCTGTTTCGGTTATCGAATGCGATCGCGTAGTGCGGTTTTCACTGCGGCACTTGCTCGAAAGGCGCCCAACACCTCGACCGATTCGATCGTTGCGCGCGCTAGCTCCGGAGTTACGTCATCGGCGATGGTGGCCAGGCCGAGGACGCGAATCTGCAGGTGACGGCCAGTCGCGCGAAGATCTTCGAGCTGCTGACGGGTGTAACTCTCCAGGCCCAACACGATCGTCTTGCGCTCCACAGTTCGCTGCAGAGCCTCAGCATGAACGGCGAGCTGAGCGCGCGCGGCCGTACGAAGGAAGTCCGTTCGATTCGCGTAGAACCCCTCCTGCACGAGTAGGTCGATCTGGCCAAGATCAATCAGGCTCAAATTGAGCGTGATCTTTTCGGTCTTCTCTGCCTCTGCCATCTTGGCACCATCCTCACACCATCCCATGGGATGGTCAATCACCCCTTGGTGTGGTCTCTCCTATGCACTACCTGCACTTGTGAAGGCTGTGATTGAGTGCCATGCATGGCCGACTCATTCGGATCGACTTTCGCAATCCGCCCGATCGGACACGTGGAGAGTCCACTCACGTCAACGGCCGACGCGCCGCGCCAAGGTGACGAAGGCGCGCCGAACGCGAATCTGATCTTGGCTTCAGAGGTCCACGCGGGCCTGGATGGCATTGCCGTTGGCGACGAGATCATCGTGCTGACCTGGTTGCACGAGGCCGACCGCCGAGTCTTGACCGTCCATCCGCGAGGGGACCTGACCCGGCCCGAGCAGGGTGTCTTCAGCACTCGGGCCTCGAGCAGACCCAACCCGATCGGCCTGCACCGGGTCCGAGTCCTGAGCCTCGACGGGACACGCATGCAGGTCAGCGGCCTGGAGGCGATCAATGGAACGCCGATCGTTGACCTCAAGCCTGTCCTCGGCAATGTCGAGGAGCGGTAGCCGAGCGCCTTCGTCGCAGTATCGGACTCTCGATCACATTTGACTACCAGGGCGTCGCTCATGTGACCGTGGCTAATCCTCTACAACACTTCTCTGAGGAAGGCGTGGAATCGCGTTCCATCCGGCCAGCCTGAGGTCGTCGAAGAGCGAGACAAATATTGATTCAGTCACCGAACGTGCCCTTCAGACTGGACCGGATACGCAACGTAGGCGAACCGACGTCCGTCAGGGGACCAGCTGTTGACGTTGATGGTCCCCTGTCCACCGAAAAGCGGAAGGCGTTGGACGATGTGGCTCCAATCCGCAGTGCGAACCAGCCGAACCTCAACCTCTAGATCTGCCGGGTGGCCGAGCGTACCCATCGGGAAGCTGATGTAGTTCGGCAGCGTGCCGTCCGGCGACAGGTGCGCACGCTGGCAGCGGTTCGCGTGGGCGAACGGGCTCACCCAGCTTGGCTGAGTGCCCGACCTGAGAGTAGGCCCGCGAGCAACTCGGGCCCAAGACCGAAGCTGAGGCCGGCGGCTCACGATGATGCCGGCTGACAGCGAGGTCCTCACGGTGGAGTACAAGATCAATTTTCTGGTCCCCGCCGCCGGAGATCTCGAAGCGGTCGGGTGGGTTCTCCGCTCGGGCCGCACCCTCACGGTGTGTCGATTGGAGGTGGTGTCCACAAAGGGCTCGCAGCGCACGGTTGTCGCGTCAGGCCAGCAGACGCTTGTTCGTGTGCCATCTCAATCGGAGTGATCGCCGTTGGTCGCGATACATTGACGCTGGCTGAGGCCTGGGCGTCTACACAGCTCTCGGCACAGCCTGCCGCCGAAGGAGGTGCCTCACCTGAAGCTGCACGACTTTCCTCGGTATCCGTTGACGTTCGGGCCGAGCCCGGTCCATCAACTTGATCGACTCACCAAGCATCTCGGCGGAGCGACCGTCTGGGCCAAGCGCGAGGACGCCAACTCGGGGCTTGCCTTCGGAGGCAACAAGACCCGCAAGCTCGAGTACCTCATCCCCGATGCGCTGGCCAAGGGAGCGGACACGCTGGTCTCGATCGGGGGCGTCCAGTCCAATCACACCCGGCAAGTCGCGGCCGTTGCGGCCAAGCTTGGCCTGAAGTGCCGCCTGGTCCAAGAGAAGTGGGTGGAGTGGGATGACCCGGTCTACGACAAGGTAGGGCAACATCTTGCTGTCGCGGATCATGGGCGCTGACGTGCGCCTCGATCCTGGCGGCTTCGACATCGGTCTCCGCAGCTCTTGGGAGGAAGCGCTGCTTGAGGTCGAAGAAGCCGGAGGCATCCCGTACGGGATTCCTGCCGGTGCGTCCGAGCACCCACTCGGTGGACTTGGCTTTGCCAATTGGGCCTTCGAGGTCGCCGAGCAGGAGCGGCAGCTCGGTGTCTATTTCGACACGATCATCGTTTGTACCGTGACCGGCTCCACCCACGCTGGCATGATCGCCGGTTTTGCGGCTCTGCAGGACAGCGCCGCGTGCTCGCCCACGGCGGATACTCGGCATCGACGCGTCCGCAACGATTGAGAAGACCCGCGACCAGGTTGCCCGGATCGCTCGTAACACAGCCAAGCTCATCGAGCTTGGCCGGGATTTAACGGATGGTGAGATCACCATCCTCGAGGGCTGGGCAGGAGACCTTTACGGCATCCCGGTCGATTCGACCATCGAGGCGATCAGGTTGAGCGGCTCGCTCGAGGGCATGATCATCGACCCCGTCTACGAGGGGAAATCCATGGCTGGACTCATCGACCTGGTCGCTCGGGCGAGATCGGAAAGGATTCCACCGTTCTCTACGCCCACCTAGGCGGGCAGCCGGCGCTCAACGCCTACTCGGGCATCTTCGACTGAGCTCAGTTTCGCGCACCGATCCTTACCGGCGCGCAGGGTTTCGTGGAGGATGTGGGATTCGAACCCGCGAGGGCTTGAAACCAACACGCGTTCCTTGCGCTCGCCATCGGCCAGCCAGTCAGGTTCACACCACACCGCGAGGCGGCGATTACGGGCATGGCAACTGACCCTGAACCCTGCTGAACGGTCGCGGATGAGACTAAAACTGAGACTGGCGCTGTGTCTCAACCGGCACGATCGAGGACCGTCGAAGGGCTGTCGGACAGCGTGCGACCCACAAGACGGACCTGAACCCCTAACTCCTTTCTTCCGAGGGCCTGCAAACCGTCGAAGCGGGCCGTACAGGCGGCTTGGAACGTGCTCGAATGATCTCGCAAGGACCTCGATCGCCCCTGGCTGACCGAGTAGTGGGATCGCGGACGACCTGCCAGCCTCCGCGGTTAGGATGGGCAGCTGACGCTAAAGAGCTGACCGCTGTAGCGCGTGACCCGCAGGCCCGATATCTGCACCTGCTTCGCATAGGTGGAGCCGAAGACGTAGGTCTTGAGGTCGGAGGGAACGCCAGGGCCGGCCGCCTTCTCCTGGTCTGACCAAATCCATAGTCCAGATGAATTGGCGCAATACTGCAGGATCTGACCGACACGGTCGCTCGGGTCGCGCGGGTTAACGCCCTTGGCTGCCCACACGTTGCGTCGGGTTCCTACGTCGCCAGGCAGGAGGCGATACCAGAACTGGTGCCGGGTTCCGTTGTCGTAGGTGAAGATGATCGAGTTGTCCGGCACGACCGGAGTGCGGCGTCGACATCCTGCTGCGGATCAACCGAACTGCGATCGGCCTCCGCATAGCCACTCGCTAGTGCGACGACCGGCAGGGTGATCGCGATCAACACCGGCGCCCACCGCGCCCGGCTGGACAGACCACCTACGCAGCGATCGATCCCGACGACACCCCATAGGCCAAGCAGGAACCACACGGCAGCAGCATCGTCTCCCAATCCCCGATGGCGTAACGCCAGGACGAAGACGGCCGATACACATGACCGAGAGCCCGGTGACTGCCGCGACCAGCGGACGCTGCCTGATCAGCATGAGCAGACCAATGGCACATACCACGAGCGCAACGCCGAATTGCCGGATTCCGTCGCTCCACAGCTGCGGCAGACGCTCGGAGATGATCTGGTGGAGCGGCACCCCGAACATCTGGCCTGAATACCGGGCGCCGCTGATCACCTCCCAGAAGGAGGTGAGGCCCGTGACGCGGGTGTCCAGGAGGGGTGCTCCGGCGGCCGTCCGCCAGACGAGATAGGCGTAGGGCAGCAGAGCCAAAGCCGCGCCGAGAGGAAGGAGCCGGGCCAGCTCCCGGGGTCGGAACAGCCAGGCCGGACGATGGACCGCGAGATAGAGCAGCAGCCCTGGAATCAACAAGACCTGCGACGTGGCATGCGCAAACGAGAGGGCAAAGATGAGCAGCCCAGCACGCAGCCAGCCCGGTCGCCCCGTACGGTCGTACGCGAGTAGGCAGCCCAGCACGAGCGCCACGAACAGGATGCTGAGGGTGTAAACCTCGGCGATGAGTGCGAAATGCCACAGCTGCGGAATCAGGCCCAGCGCGCTTGCTCCACCAGCCGCGACGACCGGACGTACGCCCAGCTCGGTGAAGATCGCCACCGCGACGAGGCAGGCCAAGATAGCGAAGACCGCCGACAGCAGGTTCGCCCGGAACGCCACCGACCCCCACGGCACGATGCGAACGAAGGCGGCATTGAGCACCGTGTAGAGCGGGTAGCCCGGAGGATGGGCGGTGCCAAGCACCAGGCCCAAGTAGTCGAACTTTGTCGTGTCAACCGAGAACTGGTTGCCGGTGCTGCGCTGCACAGTGCGCCCATAGACCACTGTGAGCACCACCAGTGGGACGCCGTACGGCCAGGCGATGAGGAGCCGGGCCAACCGGGATCGGCCCGGCGCCTTTGGCTGCGCCTCCACCCGCTCGCCATGATCGGTAACCAGGCGATCGCTGCGGAGGAGCAGGCCGGTCATGAAGAACTGCTCACTCTCAGCGGCGGAAGCGCAGGGTGACCAGCTGGAACGGGCTCAGTTCGAGGTCGATAGATGGACCCTCGCTAGCGCCACCCTCGGGCAGAGGCCGCTCCAGCAGATCCGTCGCGGCCACCGATCCAACCGCCGTGGCAGCGGTGACCGTGGTCCGCGCCCGGCCGCCCAGCGACTCGTACAGCCGGACCACCACGTCGCCGCTGCCGTCCTCGGCGAGCTTGACCGCCTCGACGACGACGGCGGGGTCGCTCGACGGTGACGAGCGGCGCGACCGGCGTCGAGCCCGGGCACGGCCGCAGCGGCAGGTTGAGGTCGTAGCCCGCGCGCCACGGCGTCGCCGATGTCGGCGCCGGGCCGCAGCGGAACCGCAGCACGTGCGTGCCCTGGTCGGCGTGCGGGTCGGGGAAGCAGCGGCGCGCGCAGCAGCGACAGCCGCACGGTCGTGGTCGGTGCCGCCGTCGGCCGGGTCGTCGCGGCCGACGTCGTGGCCGTACGTGGAGTCGTTGGCGACGGCGACGCCGTAGCCCGGCTCGCCGACGTGCACCCACCGGTGCGCGCACGATCTCGAACCGGGCGGCGTCCCAGGACGTGTTGGCGTGCGTCGGGCGGTACACGTGCCCGAACTGGATCTCCGACGCCGCCCGGTCGGCGTGCACGTCGAGCGGGAAGGCGAGCTTGAGCAGCTTCTGCCGCTCGTGCCAGTCGACGCTGGTGTCGATCGTCGAGCGGCGGCCGCCCCGCGCGCAGCGTCAGCCGCTGCTCGATCCGTCGACGCCCGAACGTGGCCGTACCGACCACGACCGTCGCCGCCGTCCGGCGTGCACTCCAGCCGGACGCTCGTCGGCCGTCGAGCTCCGTGCACCGTGCGCCGGTAGTGCGCGTCGATGTCCCAGGCGTCCCAGTGCGTTCGGGATGTCGCGGTGCAGCTGCAGCAGGTTGCCGGCGGCCCCCGGCGGCGAGGCACCTCGCGGCCGGCGACGGCGTCGATGCAGCGACGCGAGCAGCCCGCCGTCGTCGATCGACGACGCGGAGGAGTGCCGTTGTCCAGGGTGACAGCTCGCCGTCGCCTGTCCGTCGGCGCGTCGCAGCCGTCGCGGCGCTGCCGGTCGATCGGGAGCCCGACACCCAGCGCGGGCGACCGCCGGCCGCGGGCATGCGGGGCGGCGTTGACACGCCAGCAGCTGCTCGCCCCTGCGCCGGCACCAGCGCGCCGCAGCGGCGCTCGTCGATGATCGCCTCCAGCTCCGCGCCGCGATCGGCGCTAGTTGCGCTCGGCCTCGCGGTGCACCCAGGCGATCGAGGTGCCGGGCAGGATGTCGTGGAACTGCTGCAGCAGCACGGTCTCCCACAGCTGCTCGCAGCTCGTCGGACGGGTAGGGATCGCCGGCCCGTAACGGCGGCGGTGGCGCGCCCACAGCTCGGCCTCGCGCAGCAGGTGCTCGCTGCGCCGGTTGCCCTGCTTGGTCCGCGCCTGCGCTGGTGTAGGTGCCGCGGTGGAGCTCGAGGTACAGCTCGCCCGCCCAGACCGGCGGCGTCCGGGTACTCCGCCTCGGCCGCGCGAAGAACGCGGCCGGCGAGTCGATCCGCACGCGTCGGCGAGCCCTCGAGGTCGAGCGCGAGCCGATGCGCCGCGCCGAGCATCTCCCGGGTCGGCCCGCCGCCGCCGTCGCCGTAGCCGAACGGCACCGAGCGAGGTGGTGCCGCGCCCCTTCTCGGCGGTACTGCCGCTCGGCGTGCGCCAGCTCGGCGCCGCGACAGCTCGGAGTTGTAGGTGTCGACCGGCGGGAAGTGGGTGAACACTCGGCGTGCCGTCGATGCCCTCCCACCAGAACGTGTGGTGCGGCAAGCGGTTGGTCTGGTTCCAGGAGATCTTCTGGGTGAGGAACCACCGCGAGCCCGACGCGCGGACGATCTGCGGGAGCGCGGCGGAGTAGCCGAACGAGTCCGGCAGCCAGACCTCCTCGGTCTCGACCCCGAACTCGTCGAGGAAGAACCGCTTTGCCGGCGACGAACTGGCGGGCCAGCGCCTCGCCGCCGGGCATGTTGGTGTCGGATTCGACCCACATGCCGCCGACCGGCACGAACTGGCCGGCGCGGCACCGTCTCGCGTGATCCCGTCGAACAGCTCCGGGTAGTACTGCTTGATCCAGGCGTACTGCTGCGCCGAGGAGCAGGCGAACCTAAAGGTTGGGTCGGCGTCCGTCAGGTGGAGCACGTTGGAGAAGGTGCGGGCGCATTTGCGGATCGTCTCCCGGACGGGCCACAGCCAGGCCGATCGATGTGCGCGTGCCCGACGGCGACGATCCGGTGCGCGCTGGCTGACGCTGGCCGGGACAGTGCCTCCGTCAACTCCCGGCGGGCGGCCACCGCGGTCCCCGGGACGTCGTCCGGGTCAGTGACGTCGATTGCTCGTTGTAGGGCGAACAAGATCTCGGCTCGCCGACTGGAGTCCATCGGCAGCTCGTGCATCAGTCCCGACAACGTCCAGATGTCGGCGCGCAGCTCCCACACGTCTACATTCCGCAGGGCCAGGGCGAGCTTCTTGATCACGTACAGAGGTGTGTCGATTGCGGTAGCGGGATCCCCGTTGGGAGTTGGCCTAAAGCCGGTGTTCCCGACGTCGGGGTTGGCCGCGGCCTCGAGGTAGAACTCGACGGGTTCTCCCGGCGTAACCGGGAGGTGGTTGTTGAAGGGCGAGACGGCCTTGATCATGCTTCCGTCCGTCCGATACGCGAGCGCCTCAGCCTGAAAGCCGGCGCCCGCCGTGAAGCCGAGGTCGACGACCACCTCGGGTTTGCTCGCTAGCACGTCCAACCAGTCGGCCGGCACGTTGCCGACGGCATGGATCCACAGCGTGCTCCACGGTTCGCCCCAAGCCGCCCCAATATCGATCGACGTGAAGTTCTGCCGGGCCGCATCTGCAAAGGGAACTGGCTCGCCCGGCACACGCCAGGCGGTGAGCGCCAGGGGAGCGCTGGCCTGGTAGATGGCTGGCTCCAGATGGTCGCGGACGAAACGGTTCAGGCGGGCTTCGAGCAACAGGCGTTCATCGTGCATGAGGTCCTCGCAACTCAGACTAATTCAAACAACTTGACTTGATCACGGCAGTCAGTCCATGAGCAGTACCGACGGCCGTGGGGAGAGGAAATGGTCGAGGACTAGCGCCGCCGCACCCTGAGCGGCGACGTGCTCGCCGACCGCGGAGCCCTCGACGATGAGCGGCTGCCGAGCGGCCACCAGCTGCGGCTGGATCAGCTCGGGCAGGACGGCCAAGATCCGACTGCTGATGCGTGACCAGATCGGTCCGCCGAGCACCACCCGGTCGACGTCGAGGGCGTTCACCAGCACCGCTAGTCCAGCGGCCAGTCCGGTCGCCGCCTCGTCGATCAGCTGCAGGCACGCAGCCTCGCCGGCGTATGCCCGCTCGCAGAGCGTTGTGAAGACCTCGTCGACGGCCACGAAGTCGTCCAGCGAGACTGTGCTGGTGATCAAGCCGCGTCGAGCGGCCCGCGCTACAAGTGCGCCGGGATGGCACGCCGCGGCCAGCGAGCCCGGCTGGCCAACGCCGAGGTCCTCGGCTCCGGGGTCGACAAGGATGGTGCCAATCTCGCCGATGTTGTTACTGGCACCCCGCAGTACGACGTCGTCCATCACCACCCCAGCTCCCACTCCGGAGGCCTGGATGTTCAATGACCGGCAGCCCCGGGTGCGCCAAGCGTTCGACCCGCTACAGCAACGTTGGGCCTCAGAACTCCCCGACGTCCAACGCGAGGCGATCAAATTCATCAGGGCAGGCAATGCGCAAGGCCGCAAACTCCTCACCTTGTTCACAGAGCGATGCGCCCGCCAAGCACTGGAAATCTGCACGAATCTCATCGCCGAATTCGACGGCAAAATGCCTCCGCCTAGCGCTTCCATGCGGCGCGGGCGACAGCGCAACACATACCCGGACGATACATCCCGGCTCCTCCCACCAGTCAGCACAAAACACAACAACGACACAAGATCGCGTCTTGGGGTCCCCTGTGGCCTAGGCGTCCCTAGGTCATAAGTTCACGTCCTCGCCGCCACTCACACTTTTCGAACGGACGGTCGACTCGCGGGCGGTTCCACGGGGCGCATCGTTTCGGTGGCGGAGGCGCTCGTTCGGGTGGCGAACGCGCCATGCTCTTTAGCCCGGTCGTGCCGGATCGGACACATTCGCACGATCTGGCCGTCGCAGGCCAGCTGCACCGAGTCGGCGAGATGGCAACCTGGACGGTGCGCCGCCGCCACGCATTTCCGACTCCGTCGTTGGGGCCGCGAACGGACACATAACCCGAGGAGTCCACGACTCGGGTGACGGCCATCCCGTCGGTGGAAGTGCTGCGGCCGGCGGCCGCCCTGCCGCAGCCAGATCCCCTGCTGTTGGCCGATGTCGGATTTGCGGCGTTGGACGTGTACGGCGACCAGCACATCACCGTGGAAGATCGCACCAGATGCTCGGCGGCGACGGCCGCGACCGGCTCCCCGGCCAGCACGAACTGCCGCTGCCACGGCGAAAGTGTCAATCACCTACCGGAACGACTATCGCGTTGGAACCGGAGCTTACGTCCGCAAACCGCCGCTGCTTGGACCTCTGAGGTCCTGGCGGCGCTTTCTTGTGCTGACCAGGGGCGGAGGATGCGGGATTCGAACCCGCGAGGGCGTGAACCCAACACGCTTTCCAAGCGTGCGCCATAGGCCTCTAGGCGAATCCTCCGCGCGGAAGGTTACCGGCAATGCCAAGCATGGGCGAACCCGAGGCCAGCGATCTTGTTTGAGTTGTCGTAAGCCGTCCAGCGACAGCGCACTAATCGCCCACCCGCTGTGCCCGACATGGGCGACTACTGCGCTCTCGCCGAGGTGACGGGTATGTGACAACTGCCTGATACTTGTGTCCACTCTGTGTGTCGCGGTGTCGTCTCCCTTGAATGCTCACCTAGTCTCTCCGGAGACCAACCGCTCGATGCACCACGGAGATTTCCCATGTCTTTGCTTATCAAGTCCAACGGCACCAGCACCCGCATCCAATTCGTCCTGCCGGACGACATCCTCGACGGGCCCATTTCGGCAGTCGGTACGTTCAACGACTGGGTGCCAGGAGCGCACAAGTTGGTGCGCCGCAGCAACGGCACACGGAGTGTCAGCGTGGCGGTGCCGGCCGGTCAGGCGATCAAGTTCCGCTACCTCGGTGCGGGCGGCGTCTGGTTCGACGACGAGGATGCCGATGCCATCACACCAGAGGGCTCGCTGATCAACGCCTAGATCTGTCAGCCCCTAGATCTGTCAGCGCAGGTCCAAGATCATCTAAGTAGCGGTCGCCAGTTCCATCCTGCTGGCGTACTGGCCGCTTAGCTCTCGATAGGGCCGGCTGCGTAGCGCCAGGGCAGTGACACAGAGCCCGACTATTCCGGTCAGCACGAAGACCAGCGCGATTCCGCGGTCCGGACCTGTTCCAAACCAGCCGCCGATCAACTCAACACCAGCCCCCGTCGTCATGAACGGGATAAAGATGAGCTGAGTGATTGGGCCAATGAGGAACGCCGTGAGCGGAGAGGCCGCTAGTTCCACGCTCTGCGCGAAGCCGAAGACCCGGCCCTGCCGCTCGAACGGCACCACCCGTTGCAAGATGGTCTGCTCAGCGGCCTCGGCGTACGGCATCACGAGCATGTAGACGGCCATGCCAGCCGTCAGCAAGATCACCGACGAATGCAGCGGGAACAGGCAGGTCACGCTCCACAACACGATGTTGACCAGCAGCAGGAGGCGTACCGGGTTCTTGCTAAGACCGGTTTTGGCCACCGCGAGCCCACCCAGGATGAAGCCCGTGCTTAGGGCGCCCCAAAGCAGCCCCCAGGCCTGTACCGACATCAGCGACAGCCCGTAGGCGTCCATCAGGGCCATGAACACGCCGCCGAGGAAGTTGTTGAAGCATGAGAAACCGATCAGAGCCAGCAGGCCAGGCACGCCACGTACGACCCGCAGCGTGCCGCGCAAATCGACCTTGTTTCCCGTTGCCTGCTGATCGGCGGTCACGGAGTCATCTGCTGCCGCACCTTCGGGTCGATCCGCGACTCGAACGAAGGCCAGATGCGCAACGCTCAGTCCCAGCACTGTCATGCCCAGCAGCAAGACGTAGAACATGCCGCCGGCGGCCACAAGTAGACCGCTGATCACCGACGTCACGAGAAACGACACCCCCAACGTGGTGCCCACGAGACCGTTGGCCTTGTCCCTGCGGTCCTCAGGAATCAATACGGTAACCAGGGTCTGCAGCGCGATGGATCGGACGTTTCCAGTGATCACTCCGCACATGGCCAACACGATGAAGACCCACAACATCACGCTGGCTGGATTGCTGAAGATCTGCTCAGCCGTCAGCTGATACAACGTGAACGCCACGGCGTAGAACATCGCGGAGACCACCGCCGAGACCTGCATGACGGTCTTCTTCCGGTAACGGTCCACCAGGCTGCCGAACCAGATCCCGCTGAGGGCCGTGGTCACCAAGAAGATGCCCGCGACCATTCCCGTTGCCAGCACCGACTTGGTTTCCAGGAAGACCCAAAACGTGATGGCGAACCACACCGTGAAGTTGATGACTGACACGAGCAGCGTGTTGACCAACAGGTGCACGAAGGTCCGATCCGTGCTCCGGCTGAGGTCAAGTGCACGCGTCTTGCTCGTGGGCATGAGTGAAGGCTCCTGTCGGTGGCTACTTCGAGTATTGACCCGAGAATTCCTCACGACTCATCGGCTTTCCATCAATCCCGTAGACTCGTCCTCTGGTCCCTCGTGTGGCGATAACTCACCCAACTCCCCCAGGGCTTGACGGCAGCAAGGGTAAGTGAGCTCTTTCGGGTACGCGGGGGACCGCTGCATTCTGGGTACGCGGGGACCGCTGCGTGTCTCCGCACAAGGCCACGAAAATTGCGACTCAGCTACTTGAGTCCCTCTATTCGTGGCCTGGTGCGGAGAGACGTTCTGATCGTGAAGGAGCGAGACCCAACCGGGCCATCAGACCCATGGCGTCGTACGGCGCGCGTACCTTCGCATCGTTGTCGCAATAGACATAGACGTCACAGCCCTGCTCGGTCCACGATGTGATCTTGGCTGCCCATGCGTCCAGCTCCTGGTCGCTGTACCCGCTGGCGTAGAGCTGATCATGACCGTGTAACCGGACATACATCAGGTCGGTGGTGATCTCGGTGATAATCGGCCACTGTCCGGGGTTGTCGGCAACCACGAACGCGATCTGTGCCGGCGCAGCAGCTCGTAGAACTCCGGCGTACGGAAGCTCTCATGGCGCACCTCGATGGCGTGGCGTAGTTCGCTGTCGAGGGTGCGCGGCCTTGATCAGCGCATGATCATCAGACACCCGTTGATCATGGTTTGCTGCGATCGTTGCGGCCGAACCCGCAGTCCGTGGCAGTTGTGCACAGAATGCATCGATCCGCTCCGCGTCAAAGCCAAGGTTCGGCGGCAGCTGCCACAGTATGGGGCCCAGTTTTTGATCAAGGGCGAGTACGCCGGAGGCGAAGAAGTTGGCCAGCGGAGTCTCGACACCACTCAGTTTCTTCATGTGCGTGATGAACCGCCCACCCTTGACGGCAAAGACGAAATCATCTGGCACCGAGGCCGCCCATGCCGCAAAGCTGGTACGGCGCTGCAGAGCATAGAAACTGCCGTTGATCTCGACCGAGTTCATTCGCTCGGCCACGTAAGCCAACTCCTGGCGCTGCGGCAGCCCGGGCGGATAGAACTCTCCCCGCCAGGGCGGATATGTCCAACCTGAAATGCCGATCCGAACCGTCACAGCTGTACGCCGTAGCGGGCCAAGATCGAGGTGAGGACCGGGACTCCGCCATCTCGTGCGAAGAGCTCGCTATGGATACCGAGCTCGCTCGCGCCGGCAACGTTGCCCTCATGATCATCGATGAAAAGAACACGATGCGGTGGCACGTTGATGCGGTCCATGATCGCCTGGAAGTATCCGGCCTCAGGTTTGGCAAACCCAAGCTCGTAAGAATAGAACTGCTCGTCGAAGATCGTCTCGAAGCCAAGTGAGCTGCGCATGTACGCGCCACGCAGGTTCTGTTGGTTGGTCGCGAGTGCACAATGCAGTCCTTGATCACGAACTGCGCGTACCGCCGCCAGCATGGGCTCCCGGACCTCGATCCAGAAATGTTGATCAATGACGTCTTCGAGTGGCGCATCGATCTGGAACCGTTTGAGCACGGCACGCATCGCCGCTCCGAAGTCGTTGCCCGTGAGGCAGGACATGTCGGCTTCAGCGACGGCAAGCATGAACTCCTCGGCTCTCGAGCCGCCCCACGTGGTCAGCTCCTCGAACCAGCCGTCGCGAGAAGCCTGGATTACGCCATCGGCATCAAAGAGCACCCAATCGAGGTCCACGGCAGCGCAGCCTAGCTCGAACCGTGACCTCCCTTCCCGGCGTTTCTCCGCAGAGGGCCACGTCTGCGACGCGATTCATGTTGTTAGTGCCTCATTCGCGAGGTTGTGCGGAAAGACGTGCGCGTGAGGGAGCATTCGGTAGACCGGCACTATGACGGGTGGCCAGCTTCGCCGACTGCAGAAGCTCGCTGCTGGATTTCGCGGAAAGGCTGGCCCCACGTTGCGAGCGACGAAGGAGGCGAATCCGGCTGGGCGCCCGTCAGAGTGCAATCCACTACAGCATCCCGGCTGTCACCATCCGGGCATAAGGTGCATGCGTGGAAGACGCCGGGCCGGACGACCTGCGGCTCGCTGACGCCGGGTCGGATCAACCAGACCAGATCGAGCACACCCAAGATGAGGCGCTGTTCGACGGTCCCGGCACGAGCACGTCCGGGGCTGCGCCGCTCGCGCTCTATCGGCGCTACCGTCCCGACACGTTCGCCGAGGTTATCGGCCAAGATCACGTCACCGAGCCGCTGCAACGCGCCCTGACCAACAACCGGGTCAACCACGCTTACCTGTTTTCAGGACCTCGAGGCTGCGGGAAGACCACTTCGGCCCGGATCCTCGCCCGCGCCCTGAACTGCGATAAGGGTCCACGCGCCGTGCCCTGCGGGGAATGCCAGTCCTGCCGTGACTTGGCGCGTAACGGACCCGGCAGCATCGACGTTATCGAGATCGACGCGGCCAGCCACGGCGGAGTTGATGATGCCCGAGACCTGCGAGAGCGGGCGTTCTTCGCTCCAGTCAGCAGCCGTTTCAAGATCTACATCGTTGACGAGGCGCACATGGTGACGACGGCAGGCTTCAACGCGCTGCTGAAGGTCGTCGAGGAGCCGCCGCCGCACGTCAAGTTCGTTTTCGCCACCACCGAGCCGGACAAGGTCATCTCGACGATCCGGTCGCGCACCCATCACTATCCGTTCCGGCTGGTACCGCCACGTTTGCTGACCGAGTACCTGGCCAAGCTCTGTGACGCAGAAGGCATCGCTGTTGAGGCAGCAGTGCTGCCACTGGTGGTACGTGCTGGAGGAGGCTCGGTACGCGACTCGCTTTCCGTGCTTGATCAGCTGCTCGGCGGCGCCAACGAAGCTGGCGTGTCTTATCGGCAGGCCGCGGCGCTGCTGGGCTATACGCCCGACTCACTGCTCGATGAGTTCGTGGACGCCTTCGCGGCCGGTGATGCCGGCGGCGTCTTCGCCTGTGTCGACAAGGTGATTGAGGTCGGCCAGGATCCGCGCCGATTCGCGGAGGATCTGCTGCGCCGGCTTCGTGACCTGCTGATCGTTGCCGCAGTCCCGGATGCGCTGACGTCAGGCCTCGTTGATGTGGCTCCTGACCAGGCAGAACGCCTCAGCTCACAAGCCGCATCCCTTGGCGCCGGCGAGTTGACTCGGGCGGCCGAGGTCATTGCCACCGGACTCACAGAGATGCGCGGCACTACCGCTCCCCGGCTGCATCTGGAACTGATGTGCGCGCGGGTGCTGCTGCCTGGTGCTGACGTCGATGATCGCGGCCTGCACGCGCGACTCGATCGCTTGGAGCGGCGCATCGGCGTCACCGAAGGGGCACCCGCGCGGGCTCCGACAAGCGCCGTCCTGAGCTCGTCGAAGGGCTCACCCCCCATATCCGTGCCCGCTGAGCCTGCTGAAGAGCCACCACCTAAGCCAGCTTCGCCCGCGAGCCCCGAGCCCGCTGATCTGCGCCCTGAGCCCATCGACAAGCACAGGACGGCGCCTGTCGAAGGGCCAGTCGAGCGACCTGCGGCAAGCTCAGCACCCTCGTCAACCAGCCCTGCGGAGCTCACGCAACTCACGGTCAGCGACGTACGCCGACTCTGGCCAGAGGTGCTCGAGGAGGTCAAGGGCAAGCGTCGCTTCACCTGGATCCTGCTCAGCCAGAATGCTCAGGTTGCCGAAATCCGCAACGGCACCTTGCTATTGGCAATGTCCAACGCGGGTGCGCGTGACAGCTTCGCGCGTGGTGGCAGTGAAGATGTGCTGCGCGAGGCCATAGTCGTGGTGATGGGCGCGGATTTCGCCGTTGAGACGATGGTGGATCCGAGTGCCGCACCCGCAACCGGGGCACCGCGTACGCCCCCGCCCGGCGAGGCGCCTGACGCTGCAACACCAGCACCTCACGCTTCGAGAGCCCGCGCCGCCAACGGCGTAGGAATTGCCGCGGCGGAGGATCCGGATACGGCCGCGAGCCGCGACGACAGTGACCTCGAAGATGATGCGGAGTCGCAGACCGAACTGCTCGCCCGTCATCTCGGCGCGGAGATCATCGCTGAGGAGGATCACGGCGCATAGGCTGGGGCGCGCGAGCACCTCCACCCGAAAGGCCCGCGATGATTCCCGAAGGCGACATGTCCGGACTGCTGGCCCAGGCTCAGGCGATGCAGGAGCAGTTGATCAACGCCCAGCAGGAGCTAGCCGACATGCAGATCGAGGGCTCTGCCGGCGGCGGCCTGGTCACCGCGACAGTCTCCGGCGCCAACGAGCTGCTGGGATTGGTGATCAAGCCCGAAGCGGTCGACCCGAGCGACACCGAGACCTTGGCCGACCTCATCGTGGCTGCAATACGCGACGCCACCAACAAGGCCCAAGCCGTCGCTGCCAGCAAGCTTGGCCCCTTGGCTGGTGGGCTGGGCTTGGGCGGCGGATTGCCGTTCTGACAGGTTCATCATGTACGAGGGCCCGGTCCAGGATCTGATCGACGAGCTCGGGCGACTGCCCGGGATCGGGCCGAAGAGTGCCCAGCGGCTGGCCTTCCATATCCTCGCTGCCGATCCGGATGACGTGATGCGGCTCGCCGCCATACTCAAGAAGGTCAAGGACACCGTCAAGTTCTGCGAAATCTGCTTCAACGTCTCCGAGGACACCCAATGCCGAATCTGTCGCGACTCGCGCCGGGACGAGACCACCATCTGTGTGGTCGAGGAGGCGAAGGATGTGGTGGCTGTGGAACGTACCCGGGAGTTTCGCGGCCGCTACCACGTCCTGGGTGGTGCGATCAGCCCGATTGACGGGATCGGCCCGGCCGACCTGAAGATTCGCGAGCTGTGCCTGCGGCTCGCCGATGGCACAGTGACCGAAGTGATCTTGGCCACGGATCCAAATCTTGAAGGGGAGGCGACGGCCACCTATCTCAGCCGTCTCCTGCTGCCGATGGGCGTCAAGGTCAGCAGGCTCGCGAGCGGTTTGCCGGTTGGTGGTGATCTTGAGTACGCCGACGAGGTCACGCTCGGACGGGCGTTCGAGGGTCGCCGCTACGTCGACGCCTAAGACCCCATCCACACCCACTTCACGTAGGAAACCGGTCGCAGATCACGCTCGTAAATCGATCCAGCACGGTTGTACGTGACCGGTTTCCAAAGAAACTGCCCCGAAATCAGATCGCGACGTAGCTGTCCTCGGTGTGAAAGACGCCGAGTTCCTCACAGGCCTCGTTCAAGATCCGCTGTACGGCGAGGGTGTCCGAGAGTGGCATGATCGCGCTCTCGGTGCGGCCGGCGCGTAACGCCTCGGTCACCTCAATGAGCTCGTGGGAGTAGCCGGTACCCAGCGGTGGCCGAACGATCGTCTCCGGCTCGTGGCCACGGCGTTGCAGGACGATGCGATGTGGGTGGTGGAACCTCGGCGGCACATCAATCCAGCCTTTCGTTCCATGGATCCGCGCAGCCCCTGGTGTCTGGTGATTCAGCGAGATCAGCAGCGTTGCGACCCGGCCGTCGTCATAGCCCAGCAGCAATCCAGCCTCGGCATCGACACCGGTGGGTGTCAATGACCCGCTGACGGCTAATCGATCCGGTGCGCCCAGAAAATACTGCGCGAACGATACGACGTAAACACCGAGATCGAGCATCCCACCGCCACCCTGCGCGGGGTCGAACAGCCGATCCGCCGGATCGTAGGGCCGGTCCACGCCAAGATCAGCTTGTACTTGCCGGACCTCGCCAATCGCGCCGTCGTCGACCAGCGCCCGAGCAGCGACAATGGCCGGCTGGAACCGGGTCCACATTGCCTCCATGGCAAACACCTCATGGCGATGAGCAGCAGCGATGATCTGTTCAGCACCCGCTACGGTTGCCGTGAAGGTCTTCTCCACGAGCACGGCCTTACCCGCAGCGATAGCGGCGAGTGCGATTGCGTGGTGTTGCGGATGCGGCGTGGAGATGTAGACGGCATCGACCTCCGGGTCGTTCATGATCTCCTGATATGAGCCGTACGCACGTGCCAGGCCGTGCTCGCTGGCGAAGGCCTGGGCCCGCGCGAGGGACCGGCTAGCGACTGCCATGGCTTGGGCACCAGGGACGTACGGAAAGTCCTTGATCACTTGGGACGCGATGCGACCCGGTCCGATGATGCCCCACTGAATCAGCTGCGAATCGATCATCCGCGGCGACCTTGCCGCTGCTGCCGCATGCTGCCGACGACCGAGGAGATGATGATCGGGATGAAGATCAACCACCAGTGGCTCCAGCTGGTGGCGAAGCAGAACAGGATCACTGCGGGCCAGGATGCGGCGGCCACGACCGAGAGCACGGTGTCGGTCTTGCTGCGCTCGGGCGGTGCCGGCGGTGCACGGTGGGCGATCTCAGGGCTGGCGGCGGGGGTGCGCTGCCACGGGGGAATTTCGAAGGAATGCTGCTGCTGGCGCTGCTGCCAGGGTGGCTGTTGAAATGTTTCGCGACTATTGGTCGATGGCGGCCGGGGCTCCGGCAGATCCTCGAACAAGGCAGCGAGCTCTGAAGCAGTCCGGGCCTTCAGGGCTCGG
Source organism: uncultured Actinomycetota bacterium (assembly GCA_963815975.1). Taxonomy (GTDB): domain Bacteria; phylum Actinomycetota; class Actinomycetes; order Propionibacteriales; family Propionibacteriaceae; genus Microlunatus. Next base: position 13,987 of record CAWFJC010000015.1, on the reverse strand, counting down.
CTCATCCGGTCGTCGAACTCGGCTGTATCGATGCGTCCCTGCGCCATGTGCTCCTGCAAGAAAGCGACCGCCTGGTCACGATCGGTATCGCCGATGCGAGGTTCCACGGGTCGCTTTTCCTGCTCGGCAGGCTGGTGCTGAGGCGCCTCCGCGGGCTCCGGCTCGGGCGTGGACGGCTCATTCACAACCCCCAGTATCCTCGGCCGACCGTAAAGAGACTTGGGTTCCGCGGCACTAGACTCTCGGCGTGGAAGTGGAGCCGCTGTGGGTCGCGTAGTGCAAAAGTACGGCGGCTCATCTGTTGCCGATGCTGACAGCATCAAGCGGGTCGCCAAGCGGATTGTCGCCACCAAGCGCCAGGGCCTCGACGTCGTCGTGGTGATCTCGGCAATGGGCGACACCACCGACGAACTCATGGGGCTGGCCCTCCAAGTCTCACCCCTGCCGCCACCTCGCGAACTGGACATGCTGCTGACTGCCGGCGAGCGGATGAGTGCTGCGCTGCTCGCTATGGCGATCCATGACCAGGGCATGCACGCCCGCTCCTTGACCGGCTCGCAAGCTGGCATCATCACCACCGGAACGCACGGAAACGCCCGGATCATCGACATCACGCCGGGCCGCATCACTTCTGCCCTGGACCGCAACGACATTGTGATCGTGGCTGGTTTCCAGGGCGTTGCCCAAGACACCAAGGACGTCACGACCCTAGGCCGCGGAGCATCGGACACAACGGCCGTGGCGCTCGCGGCCGCACTGGGCGCCGACCACTGCGAGATCTATACCGATGTCGACGGGGTCTATACCGCTGATCCGCGGATCGTGTCCTGTGCTCGTCTCATCCCCGAGATCAGCTACGAGGAAATGATGGAGATGGCGGCCTGTGGCGCCAAGATCTTGCATCTGCGCTGCGTTGAGTACGCGCGGCGGGAGAACGTTCGTGTGCACGTCCGGTCCTCGTTCTCGGACAAGGGCGGTACCTGGGTGCAAGAGCCGAAGGAGGGAAGCCCCATGGAGCAGGCGATCATCTCCGGAGTCGTCCATGATCGCAGTGAGGCCAAGATCACCATCGTGGGTGTGCCGGATCGGGTCGGTGAAGCCGCACGAATCTTTACCGCGGTCGCCGCAACCGAGATCAACATCGACATGATCGTGCAGAACGTGTCCGCAGTCGAAACCTCGCGTACCGATATCTCTTTCACCTTGACCAAGACCGACGGCCCGACGGCCATGGCGACGCTTGATGCGCTGAAGAGCGAGGTCGGCTTCGAAGATGTGCTCTACGACGACCGGATCGGAAAGGTCTCAGTGATCGGCGTGGGTATGCGATCGCATCCCGGAGTCACTGCGAAGTTCTTCTCGGCGCTGGCTGATGTTGGCGTCAACATCGAAATGATCTCTACATCGGAGATCAGAATCTCCGTGGTTGTTGATCAGGATGATGTTGATCGCGCGGTCGTTGCCGCACATACCGCGCTGGGCCTGGATACCGGTGAAGAGGCTGTGGTGTACGCCGGGACGGGCCGCTGAGCATTCCACCCAACGTGCTGGCTCACCCTGTGTGGGTCAGTTGCAGCCGACGTTCTCCACTCGGACGGTGACCCTGCTCATGCCGTTGTACGGCGCATAGGAGCCAGCGGCGGATACGCATCGGTTATAGGTGTCGTCCAGGTAGACGCCGGTCACCCGGGTCACATGCGGGGCGATGGTGCGCTGTGCGGACTCAGGCCATGCTCTGCCGCCGTAATCGCTAAACCAGATCCTGGCTGTCATCCGACCCTGCATTTTGGGAGGCCAGCCGCGTCGGGTGACAACGACGCAGTTCCGATCGTTGTGCACTGCGCTGAAGTAGATCTTGACATTGACGCTGCCGTAACTCGTGCTGTTGGTTTTGCTTGCGACTACCTTGCCGGAGCAGGAGGAGAGTGGGCCGCCTGGGATGTTGCTGTAGTCGGTCTGGGCCGGCTGACTCGGTGGCGCGGGGGTCGTCGTATACGTCGGCGTCGTTGTCGTGGTCGTGGACCCGGAGGTCGCGCTGCTACTCCCGGCCGCGTATGCGATCAGGCCGAGGATAAGGAAGAACATGACAAGGCCGAATGCGGAGTCTGTAGCGTCGTCAGCCATGCTTTGCCTCGATCAAATGTTTGTGCACAACACTTGTTAACCATTGCTTGGCCAAATCAAACCTCGGGTATAACAATTGTCAACCGTGCATTGATTCGATCAATTCGTCCTGCAAAACCACTTTGATCATGGACGGCGATCATGCGCGGTGTCAAGTGCGAGGGTCTCGATCGGCCATTGCCGATACCCTGACGTTATCCCCAGCACCGATTTAGTTGATCATGAATTGTCGCGGGTCCAGCCCATTGGAGGGCGCAAAAAGCGGGTGCTGCTAGGGCTTTGCCGGCCGATGCGACGAGGGCGCCGGCAACGACAAGGAGGGTGCCGACAATCACACCGTCTTGTTGATCACCTCCAGTGACTTGACGCGACATCCAGCACGTTTCTTGCCTGTGGAACCAGCGGAGAGTTTCCCGAGTGGTCCGCATGAGATCAGCGGGTCAGCAACACAGCAAAACCCAAGATCATTTACGGACGACTCCTCGGGAGCCAATCCGCGGCGATCCGGTGTCTGATTGCTCGCTCCGCTCCCTGCGGATCGCCCTTGGGAGCTGCCCACGTCGTCGCTCGCAGACGAAGAGCGTGTCTGCTCGCTCACTCGTCCAGGAGAGCGGCGCGCCAGCCTAGCTCAGCACGGCAGGCGATGCGGTGTCCGAATTATTCCCTCCGCTCGCCGCCGACAGCTTTGATAGTTTCGTCTGGTGGTGCATCGATGAGGGCAGCACACGCTGTCTCACTACCGACTGATGAGCGCCTGGAGTATCAGGCCGGCTCTGCGTACCCGCCTGGCACCGACGCATTCTTCCGCCGCTGGGTTGCCTGCACGATCGCCGGTGAAGCCGCCGGCTTTACTGTCGCGGCGGCACTGGCAGCGACTCAGGACCTCTCCCACATGCCCGAGTTCGCGATCTTGCTGGGTGTGGGTGCTCTCGAAGGAGCGCTGCTCGGTCGGGGCCAGGCGATGGCCATGTCCCGGTTGCAGCTGCCGACCGCCATTCTTCGGCTATGGCCGGTCGCTACCAGCGTCGCAGCTGTGGTGGCATGGTCGATCGGTCTGATCCCGGGCTCGATGCACAGGATGGGGTGGTCCTCCTGGTCAGCGTGGCTCTTGGCTGCGGCACTGGTCCTCGTGCTGCTGGCTTCCATCCCCACAGCTCAGTTCATACTGCTTCGAACCGCGCTCCCGACCGCGGGGCGTTGGGTCAGATTCAATGCGGTCGCATGGATGCTGGGGCTCGCTTGGACGTTCGCGCCGCCGGCGCTGGTCACACCCAACACTCCGGTCGTCTCCGAGATCGGCGTCTACGCCATCGCCGGCATACTGATGGCGACGACTGTCGCGATCGTCACCGGCCTGTGTTGGCTGAGCTGGTTGAGGCGCGGCAACGTACGGACCGTCATCCCGGACGCTCCGGACTAGTGCCATTCCAGGGCGCTAGGCCTGTGTTTGATTGCTCGCTCCGCTCGCTGAGGCTGACGCCGGGTAGCCGCTGCCTTCCTCCCTCGCTCGCAGACGAAAAGCGTGCCTGCTCGCTCACTCGTCCAGGACAGCGGCCGCGTCAGCCTTCCTGTTTGATTGCTCGCTCCGCTCGCTGAGGCTGACGCCGGGTAGCCGCTGCCTTCCTCCCTCGCTCGCAGACGAAAAGCGTGCCTGCTCGCTCACTCGTCCAGGACAGCGGCCGCGTCAGCCTTCCTGTTTGATTGCTCGCTCCGCTCGCTGAGGCTGACGCCGGGTAGCCGCTGCCTTCCTCCCTCGCTCGCAGACGAAAAGCGTGCCTGCTCGCTCACTCGCCAGGACAGCGGCCGCGTCAGCCTTCCTGTTCGATTGCTCGCTCCGCTCGCTGAGGCTGACGCCGGGTAGCCGCTGCCTTCCTCCCTCGCTCGCAGACGAAAAGCGTGCCTGCTCGCTCACTCGTCCAGGACAGCGGCCGCGTCGACTGGGAACCCCAGCTGCGGGCGGCGCTGCGGCTATCGCTCGAGCCGGACGCTGCAGCTCTCCCGACCGAGCGATCGGTGCTGCGTCAGGGCCGGGCCATCGGCTGGATCGCCGATGCCCTCGAACCTCTGGCCACAACGCACCCGCACATCGACCGGAGGCGACTCGCCATCGCCATCCGTGCCGCGTGTGGCATCGAGGCACTGGTCTGGCTGACCGATGTCGCCCAGCTGTCTCGCCGCGACGCATCGGCTCTGATGCGCTCTTCGGCCCAGGCGCTGCTCAACGCGGCGTTGGCTACCTGAATTCCAAGAGTCAGTGCAGGCCGAGTCCGTCGCTGATCAGTGGCCAGGCACGGTGCAGCTCGCGTTGCCAGTAGGTCCAGTTGTGAGTGCCTGGCCCGTAGAGGTCGATGTCTGCATCGAGGCCGAGTTCCCTGACGCGATCGGCGAAGGCCTGGTTCTCCGCGGCTAGCGCTGATTCGATCGAGTCTGGGCCAGTGCCCGCGGTGTCTAGCGGTCCCGGATCGCCGTTACCGGCAGAGATGAACAAGCGAACGCCGTTGAGTTGTGGCGCGAGGTCGTACGGGTTGTGCTGCTTCCACGTCTCGAGGTCTACATCTGGGTCACCCCAGAGGGCGAGCGGATCCTCACCCTGAGACCGGACCAGGTCGAGATAACCCTGCGACTCGTCGCTGGAGAGCCGGGTGTGCACGATTCCGCTGAATGAGGCTGCGACGGTGAACATTCCGGGGTGGCGGGCGGCGTAGTCAAGAGCGCCCAGGCCTCCCATGGAAATTCCCACGACGGCCGCGACCGTACGGGCTCGGTAGTGCTCGGCGAGCAGGCGGGGCAATTCGGCGGTGTGGAAAGTCTCCCAGCGCGGCCCGGCTCGCCAGTCCGAGTAGAACCCGACCGGCCCGCCATCAGGCATCGCCACAAGGACATCGGAGTCTTGGGTGAGCTGAGCGATATCGGCGGAGCGGGTCCAGCTGACATAGCTATCGCAGCAGCCGTGCAGCAGGTAGAGCACCGGCCACCGCCTTGCCTTATCGGTCCTGTACCTGGCCGGAAGCAGCAGTCGTACTTTGACCTCATCACCGACTGCCGGCGAGGAAATTGTGAGGTCCTCTGTCCGGTCGGCGACATGCCGTGTAGAGACGATTCGCGCGGGCAAGGACAGCGAGGATGACTGGGAAGGCGAGGTCGAAACATCGGGTGTAGAAGATCCCGGCGAGGCGCCAACCGATGGCGGCACAGTCGAGGTTGCCGCGGGCGTCGCGATGCGACAACCGCACAGCAAAACTATGGCTGCCAAGGCGAAAAGCCACAGATCCGGCAGGAATGCGTGCCGGAATCGAGAGAGTCGTGCGTTCGAGGGGTGGATCACCATCCGCTCAGACTTTCGCTGGTGTGCCAGACATGGTAAGCAGTCTGCTACGTTCACTTTTTGCGGAAAGGACGAGCAGCCCATGACTGAACAGACGACTGGCGGGGCCGTCAGCGACTACGACGCCGTTGGCGGTGGGCCTGCTGTAAGTGCTGTGGTAAACGACTTTTACGAGCGGGTTCTCGGCGACCCGCAACTTGCGCCGTACTTCGAGGGCGTCGACATGGCGCGGCTCAAGCGTCACCAGGCTCTGTTGGTGACGCAGGTGCTCGGCGGACCGGCGAATTACGACGGTCGCTCGCTCAATGAAGCTCACGCTGGGCTTGGAATCGACAGTGATGACTTCAATGCCGTGGTTGGTCATCTCGCCGCTGCCATGAAGGACGCCGGAGTGCCCGACGACATCATCGGCAGGGCCGGGGCAGCGGTCGTCGCCACCGAGCCCGACATCGTGGAAGCGGGGTCGTCCTGACCTGATGGACACCGCCGCCTTAAAGGCCAGCTGGGTGAAGGTCGCGGCCGCCGGCGACGATGTCCCGCTGTACTTCTACTCTCATTTGTTCCTGAGCCACCCTGAGGTGCGCTCGATGTTTCCGATCCAAATGACGGCGCAGCGGGAGAAATTGGTCACCGCGCTCGGAGCCGTGGTGTCCAACGTCGAAAGCCTCGATGACGTGGTGCCCCTCCTCGAGCAGTTGGGTCGTGATCACCGTCGTTTCGCCGTCGTGTCGGAGCATTATGGAGCGGTCGGGGCAAGCCTGCTGGCCACGCTGAAGCGCTTCCTCGGTACATCGTGGACTCCGGAGCTGGCCGATACATGGGCGCAGGCCTACGGGGTCGTCGCCAAGGTCATGGTTGCCGCTGCTGAGCAGCACGAGGATGTCGCGCCCGCTTGGTGGGAAGCCGACGTGGTGCGAGTCGAGCGACGCTCGGTCGAAGTTGCCGTGATCGAAGTTGCGCCGCGGGAACCATTTCCGTACCGCGCGGGCCAGTCGGTGGCCGTGGAAATTCCGCAGCGTCCCCGATATTGGCGTTACTACAGTCCCGCGAATGCTCCGAACCCCTCGGGGCAGCTGCAGTTCCACGTGCAGCCGATCGCCGGTGGCCTTGTTTCCACCGCTGTGGTCCGGCGGCTTGGCCAAGGCGACACCATCAAGCTCGCCGCACCCGTCGGCGAGCAGCTGACCTTACCCGAGGATGGCCACCTTCCCGACCTGCTGATGGTCGCTGGTGGCACCGGACTTGCTCCGTTGCGCGCTGTCCTGGAGCAGATCGACGGAGGCTGGGAAGCTACCGGCTCGGCGCCACGGGTGCATTTGTTCCATGGCTCTCGGATGCCCTGGAATCTCTACGACCACGAGCACCTCAGTGCGCTTGCTCGCAAGCCGTGGTTCGACTACACGCCGGTGGTCTCGGAGGATCACACTTACTACGGGGCTCAGGGTCTTGTCGCTACCGTGGCAGCAAAGGCCGGCGACTGGTCACATCGGACGGCCATGGTGTGCGGCTCACCGGGGATGGTCCGGCATGCGGTGAAAGAGCTCCAGGCAGTGGGTGTTCCTGCCCACTCGATCCGGCGCGAACAGTTTGATTTCCAGGGCGCGGCGTCGCCAACACAGGAGTTACAAGATGCCTGGAGCGCCAGGTAGCAGTGGAGGGGTGCACATTATGAGCATGGATGGCTCATCGCGTTCCCGGGCCGGTTCGCAGGACGTACGACGCAAGACTTTTAACGTCCGCTTTCGTGGCCTGGACCACAACGAGGTCCGCGCCTTCCTCCGCACTCTCGCCGACGACCTGGAGCGTCTTGACGGCCAGATCGTGACGCTGACGCAGGAGAACGAGCGGCTGCGCGGGGAGCTCGAGGAGTCTGAGGCTCGACCGCAAGAGGAAGTCACCGACCACGCGGTGACCCTGCTCAACCAAGCCCAGCAACTCGCCGACGCCTTGATCGACGAAGCCATGCAGTCTGCTCGCGACCTGCTGTTGACCGCGCGTTCTCAGCAGCGCGACGTCATCGAGCAAGCCAGTACGGCCGCCAAGGGCGCCGTTGCCCGAGCGACCGAAACCATCCAGCGCGCCGGCAGCGACGATCCGTCCTTTCAAGACATCGAATACATCCGGATGTTCGCCAAGGTTGCTCAGGTGCAGTTCCGGGCCGTACTCGATGCGCTCAATGAGCAGGTCAACCGGCTCAGTGAGGTTCCCGAGATCGCCGAGCCGCCGCGCCCCGCCCTTGACCGGGACCGGGACCGGACGGGAACCTCTTGCTGACCGCGTTCGGGGATGAGGCGGTTCGCGCAGGAAACCGGTCACAGGCCACGCTTCTCATCAACTCAGCACGGTTGTACGTGACCGGTGCGACTCCACATCGCGGCAGCCCCTGTGTCGACACTTGGTGCTGAATAGGCCTTGTGAAATCCAGTGACAGCGTCGCTAACGGCTGTCCCGTTTCGCCTGGCGCCTGGCTCCAGCTGCTCTCGAGGACGCGTCCTTCTTCAGCCCTCCCGTGGTCTTGGTGGCTTTCCGTCGGGGAGTGACCTTGGTCTCAGACGAGGCTGGAGCCGGGGAGCTGGGTGGCTGTCCTCGGTTTGACCTGGCCGCCTCGAGCCGCTCGGCACGGAGCTCGGCGGCCGCTTGCTTGGCGACGACGTCGACCCGACGGCTGACGCGGGCCAGTGCCAGCTCGAAGATCTCGGCCTTGTCTCGGTCTCGCTGGTTCTTGGCGTACGCCGTGCCACGCCCGCCGTGCTGGGCAACCCGCGCGCTGGCCTGACGGCGATAGAGCTTGACGTACTTTGTCCGGGCACGGCGAACCCTGCTGTGCAGCTCGAGCAGCGCGTCCTCGTCCAGCTCGGTCAATGCCTCACGCTCTGTTTCGGCGATCAGTCGCCGTTCAGCGTCGGTCATCGAGTTGAGGACAGCCTTGTTCATGATCTTCCTCTAAGGGAACCTGATTCGATGGCTCAGTCTGTCACGCACAGCGCCGCAGCCTGGGCGCAACCGCGGGCCTCTCTGAAAGGGTAGAGCCATGGCGTCCGCAGATCCGCGTACGGGAGTTCTTGATCAACTACCGGCCGCCGCGCGGGAACGTCTCCCTCCGCGAGGAGGGAGCCACAGCGCGAACAACTGCGACCACATCCAGATTGGCGTGTCCTATGCCGTCTCGCGGTTGCCGTGTCCTCACGAAGCGGCAACTCTGCGCCGTAAGCGCTTCCTGGATGACGTTACGATGGCGGCCTCGCACTGGACATTCCCGCCTAAGAGATCGCGAGCATGGCCGAAGTCTTGATCATCAGCGGCGCCGGTTGCTATAGCGACCCGTGGCATACCTTTGCCGATACCTCACGATGCCTGGCCGACATCATCGCCGGACTCGGTCACGACGTGACGGTTAGCGAAGCCGTGGAGCACGCTCTGGCCGAACCGGGCGAGCCGGACCTCATTGTGATCAACATCGGAAACCCTCGCGAGGCGCGACCCCAGTCCCGCCTCGATGCCGCGGAGCGGGGACTCGAAGGCCATCTGGGGCGGGGTGGGGCGCTGCTCGGCGTTCATGTCAGCGCCACATCCATGACCACCATGTCCGGATGGTCGCAGATGCTCGGTGGACATTGGGTACGAGGTCGCACCATGCACCCGGAGCAGGACCTTGCCAATATTCTCGTGCGCGTCGGCGCACATCCGATCGTCCGTGGACTGGTCGACTTCACCGTTTTCGATGAGCGTTACAGCTATCTCCACACCAACCCCGACATTACGGTTGTCTGCGAGCACGAGACCGACGGCCATCTTCACCCGATTGTGTGGGCGCGCGAGTCCGGGCTCGCGCGGGTGGTCTACGACGGCCTGGGCCACGACACCCGGTCCTACGAAAGCCCTGGTCACGTGGAGCTGCTGCGACACGCTGTGGGATGGCTCTTACGAGATCTCTGAGTCCCTCGAGGATCGCGAGGCTCAGCTCCAGGCCTCGCGAGAGGTGGTCACCGTGGCATCGCTGTCGGCCGACTCCTCGATGGCCAGCGCGATCTGCTGGTCCTGAGCGCCCTCGGCCAGCGGGTAGGGCTCCGGGCCCTCGCCGCGCACCCAGTTCGCCGTGCGCTCCAGCAGAGTGGCCATGGCGATCTCGTCGTCCATCCAGCGTCGACCCGGATAGGGGTTGCGGTACAAGACCTCGGAGCCAAGTGAGATGTGCTCGGTGTCGTAGCCGATCAGGTCGAGGTCGTACCCGGTCTGCCGGCGCACCAGGGGAGTGCGGACGAGGGTCCGCGGGTCGGTCATCCGCACCACCTCGTCGTTGTGCAGCTCGCCCGCCGATCCTCGCACCGTGAGCCGGCGGAACCGCAGCTGGTTGCGGGTCTGCTGCTCGGTGAAGTCGTACAGCCCCGAGCGTCCGTCCCCGAAGTCCAGGGTCGCGATCGTCGTGGTCGTAGGGTGCGCCTCCTCGTCGTCGGTCCAGCCGGTGCGGCTCAACGGCTGCATCAGCGGCGCAGTGAACCGGGTGGCCCGGACCGTCACCGGCCCGCGGCCAGCGGCGAGCAGGCCGCGGATCAAAGCCACGGCGTGGTACTGCTGAGTGGAAGAGACCTGCACCTGGGTCGGGGTGCCGATTGTGCCAGCGGCGACGACGGCCGCTCGGGCGGCGTGCGAGGGCATCATCAGGTACTGTTCGGCGACTTGCACCAGGCCGGAGTCGCCCACCGCCGACCACAGCGTGCGAAGGCCTTCGAGATCCGCGGCGGGTGGAGTCTCGGCCAGCACCGGCAGCCCTCGGTCAACGGCTTCGGCGATGACACGCGGCGTCACAGCGCGCGGCGTCGCGGTGAGCACGAAATCTGGGCGAGCCTCGCGTAGACAAGCGTCCAGGGACGTGAAGGTCGGCACATCCAGACGACGCGGGGTCCGCACCACCAGCCCGCCGCAGCGGACTGAGCCCAGCTCACGCGCCACCTTGAGGAACATCCGTGCTCGCCAGCCGCTGCCGATCACCGCGAACGTGGTCACGCGGAAACCGTAGCGCCGTCCAACCGAGCCGCGACGCTGCGGAATGCTGGCAACGCCGCATTCTCGAGCGGCGCTGACACTATGGTGCAGTTGCTCGACTCGGCTGGAAGACATATGTCGCGGGTAGCGTACGGGCCCGTGGATGAAGCTGAAGGTCGGGTGATAAGGAGTAACAGTGTGAATGGCAGTGTGGTCGACAACGCGATCTATGTCGATGGAATCCGAACCACAAATCCGGCGACGCTGGATGAGACCTACGAGATCTTGCGCGAACGACAGGGCATGGCGTGGATCGGGTTGTATCGTCCCACCCCTGATGAGATCAGATCAGTAGCGGTCGAATTCGGGCTGCACCATCTGGTCGTGGACGACGCCATCGCCGCCCACCAACGGCCCAAGCTGGAGCGGTACGGAACCATCTTGTTCACCGTGATTCGTCCCGCCCGCTATATCGAGCAGCGCGAGCAAGTCGAGTTCGGTGAGCTGCACGTGGTCACCGGCGACGCGTTCGTCGTCACCATCCAGCACGCCGAGAGTCCCGATCTCGCGCGCGTCCGGCGACGCCTGGAATCTCAGCCGAATCTCCTTCGTCTCGGACCAGAAGCCGTCCTTTACAGCATCATGGATCAGGTTGTCGACGAGTACGCCCCCGTCGTTGCAGGTCTCGAGAACGATATCGACGAAATCGAGGACCAGCTCTTCAACAGCGACCCCGCCGTCTCACGCCGTATCTACGCCCTCACTCGTGAAGTGATCGAAGTTCAGCGGGCGACCAAGCCGCTGCTCGGTATCATCGACGCGCTCAGCGGCGGGTTCGACAAGTACCACGTCGACATCGAGCTGCAGCGACACCTCCGCGACGTCGGCGACCACGTCCTGCGGATCGTCGAACGCATCGACGCCTTCCGCTCGTTGCTCCAGAATGCGCTCACTGTCGACGCCACTTTGGTCGGTCAGCGCCAAAACGATGAGATCCAACAGCTGACCCAGACCAGCCTCGACCAGAACGAGCAGGTCAAACGCATCTCCGCCTGGGCCGCTATCCTCTTCGCGCCCACCCTGGTGGGCACCATCTACGGCATGAACTTCAAGCACATGCCCGAACTTGGCTGGAGACTGGGTTACCCGCTCGCACTTCTCGCTATGACTGCCTGCGGAGTCGTGCTGTACGTCGTCTTCAAACGTCGCGGCTGGCTCTAGCCGGGTAACGACTTCAGCTGTGAGGTTTCAAATGTTCAGCAGACCAGAGACTCACCGCGCTTCGTGAAATCGCCGGGCTAAGACCACCCACGCTGCTGCGCAACGGGCACTATCCCTCGCAGGCCGAGGTGTAGTCCTCCATGAGGCTCTCCACCGCCGCCATGGCGAGGCTGCGCGCGGTAGGGGCAAGGCGCCCGTCACGGACGGATTCGTAACGCGCCCCGAGGTATTGGCCGATCAGGGTCTCTGGCAGTTCTTTGTCTTCCAGAATCTCGAATAGCCGCGCCACGGCCGCGTCAGCCTCCGGCTGTGGCCAGTAGTAGCGAATGCGGTCGCTGTAAGAGAAATGCCGCTGCAAGGCCAGCTCGGCAGCACTGCCGTGGTAGTACTTGGCCCAGTTCTCCGGTGAGGCCAGCATGATCCGCTCCATAGTCGCGCGCAGAGTCTCGTCCCGCCGGGCGGGAAAAAGCTCCTCTGCGATCGCGTCGAGGCCGTAGAGGGCCTCCCGCAGGACGAAGGTCAGGCCTGGCCCCACCTTGAGGATGGCAAAGCCGTCCTTCACCAGATCGGTCAAGTTGGCTCGGGTCTGGTAGTCGGTGGAGTGCGCTTCGAAGACGAGGCCAGGCAGGTCCTTCAGCGTGGCGCTCAGGGCCTCGGCTTTGCTGCTGTTGTAGTCGACCACATTATGGCTGCCGAATTCCACGCCCGGCTGAACGACGGCGGCAATCACTCGCGTGAAGGCGTCCGACTGTCCCGCCTGCTCAAAGGCTGTTTCGTGAACTTGGACGGTACGGAGGGCGTCCTCCGGGGTGGTCAGCTCCAGCTCGTCGAGTGCATGCATGGCCCCGCCGGGGATCGGAACCTCGGTACCGATGACATAGACCGGCTTGGGAGCGTCTCCGCCAGGCAGAGTGGATTCTGCTGCAGCGGCTAGTCGCGCGGCGCGGGAAGCGGTCTCCTCGTCCTTCAGCGCCACCGGCTCTCCCTGGCAGCCCATGGAGCAGTCGAGGTGCAGCTTGCTGAATCCCGCAGCTGCGAAGGAGCTGATCATCACTTCGGCTTTCTCCATCGCCTCCTCGGCAGGAAGGCTCTTCCAAGGGTTTGGGCCAAGGTGATCGCCGGCGAGGATGACGCGCTCGGTGGGAAAGTTGTTCTCGGCGGCGATCTGCTCGACGAAGTTGCGGAAGTCCTTCGGGGTCATACCCGTGTAGCCGCCATCTTGGTTGACCTGGTTGCAGGTGGCCTCGATCAGCAGCGGCAGTTGGGTGGGCAGTGTGGCGCGCATCGATGCCTCAAGGACCATGGGATGCGCGGAGCAGACCGAGGGGATGCCCGACGGGCCGGCGCGGTCGAGCCACGTCGCGATGTCGTGCAGCGGGTTCTGGGTCATCTGATCATCCTTCCGACTGCCCAAGCAGGGCATCGAGTTCGTCTCGGGTGGCGGCGCCCTCCATTGGCCCGACCTTGGTGACCGCGTTGGCGCCGGCGGCATTGGCGAAGCGAAGTGCGGTTTCGGGCGAAGCGCCCGCCAGCCAGAAACTGACGAAGGCACCACCGAAACAGTCACCTGCGCCGGTCGGATCGACTTCATCCGTCGAGAGGGGGGCCACGTCGGTGCGGCCGGCCCGATTGAAGTGGCTTGCTCCCTGGCTACCGCGCTTGATCACGATGTCGCCGACGCCGCGGTCCAGAAGTTCCTTGACCGCCGCGGCCTCGTCGTCAGCCTCAGTGAAGAGATAGATCTCCTCGCCCGACGGCAAGAAAAGGTTGGTCTGGGCAAGAACCTCGTCAAGGGCCTCACGCAGACCCGGTGTATCGAGGATCTCGGGCCGCAGGTTGGGATCGAAGCTCAACGTTCCACCCCGCGCCGTGATGCGCGCGACGGCCTCGCGCGCTACCTGCGAGAGGCCAGGTGCGGAGAGTGCGGTGCCCATGACGTGCACGTGGTCGCAGCTTTCCATGAGAGCCTCGGCGTCCGGCGTAAGAGTGAGCTTGCCGGTCGCGCTGTGGGCGATGTTGTAGACGAACGCGCGCGAGCCGTCAGGTCGGTAGCGGACGAAGGCCGAGCCGGTGGCCTCGCCCTTCGCCACCTCGATTCCGGAGACGTCGACCCCGTCCGCTATCAGACGATCCAGGTTGAGCCGACCGAAATCGTCGTCGCCAACCCGGGAGATGATGGCCGCTGGCGTGCCGAGACGGCCGATCTGGTCGATGAAGATCGCCGGTGCGCCTGAGGGAAACGGTCCAACTAGAGGCTGGGGTTCACGGAACCCATCGCCCTTGGTGGTAGCCACGATCTCGACGAGAATTTCGCCGACTGTCAGCACCTTCTTC